>NZ_JBFAPI010000011.1:87812-279179 GCF_040676615.1 Asanoa sp. NPDC049573 | reverse complement strand
CTTACCTGGGTTTTTTCGACACCCCGGCGCGGGTGGGGTCGCCCGGGGGGGTGCCCACCCGCCGCTCCCCGATGGTCAGGTCGCCGGTGTTCAGCGCGGGCGCGCCACATCCGGCGAGCGTGCGGCCGACCGCGAGGCCGGGCATCAGCCGCAGGGCCGGTTCGCTGAACTCGCGGATCACGCCGGCCGGGTCGGTGACCACGACGCCTTCGCGGAAGTGGTCGAGCAACGGTGCCGGCTCGGGATCCGCGACGACGGAGGGCCGGATCGCCGGCGCGCCGAGCGGCGCCGGCGCCTGGACCGGACGACCGACCGAGCCTCCTCCGGCGACGTCGGCGGTATTCACGTGCGTCGACAACTCCCTGATCATCGGCCTGGAAATCCCACCCTACGCGCTTACTTGTCATACGGCATGGGACGCGATCACTGGTCCTCACCCGAACGGCCTTACACCGCGCGGACCTGGCACGACTGGCCTAATGTAGATCCGTCGTAACGGCACGCGGAGGTGGCCAGGGTGAGTCAGCCGACACCGCTCACGGTCGAGGTCGAAGACACCGTGGGTGGTCTCCTCATCACCGTGCGCGGCGACCTCGACTTCCCGTGTGCTGACGTGTTGCGCATCGCGCTGGCCACCGCGCTCGACCGCGCGCCGGCTCGGCTGACCGTCGACGTCGAAGGCCTGACCTTCATCGACAGCTCCGGCCTGGCCGCACTGGTGCACGCCTGGCGGCGCGGTGACGACACGGGCACTCCGGTCGTGCTGCAGTCGGTCCCACCCTTTCTGGCGGCGATCTTGAAGATCACCGGGATCGACGAGTTGTTCACCCGCCCGGCCGCCCAGACCCGGGCCGACGCCGCGACGGCCTGATCCGCCGTCGCGTTCGCTGGCGGCGAACTTCTTCCTCATTCGCTTGTGAGTGAGTCGCTCACTCAGTTAGCCTTCCCTCGTGATGACGTCCAGCGCCACCACCGGTGGTCGGGCCCGGCCCCTCCCGCCCGAAGAGCGCCGCGCCGCCCTGGTGGAGGCGACGCTCCCGCTCGTCGTGCAACACGGCACCAAGGTCACCACGAAGCAGATCGCCGAGGCCGCCGGTGTCGCCGAGGGCACGATCTTTCGCGTCTTCCCTGATAAGGAGACGCTGGTCCGCGAGGCCATCGCGACCGTCCTCGACCCGCTGCCGACGGTCGCCGCCCTCAACGGGATCGACCTCGACCTGCCGATTCGCGAGCGGATGTCGCAGGCGGTCGAGATTCTGCGCAAGCGACTGGAGACCGCCTTCGCGGTGATGTCGGCGCTGCGGATGGACGGCCCGCAGCACCACAAGCCCGAAGAGCGGCCGAGCCACCAGCCGATGCTCGAGGCGATGGAACGGCTCGTCGAACCCGACCAGGACAAATTTCGGTTGCCGGCGCCCGAGGTCGCGCGAATGCTGCGGTTGATTACTTTCGCGGGCACCCATCGGATCATCACCGACAACCACCCACTCACCACAGAAGAGGTCGTCTCGGTGCTTCTCGACGGCGTGCTGTGCCGTCCGGAGACCGGTGACCGCGCGAGCAACCCGGGGGAAAGTTGCTGATCAAACTCTTACGGACCTACCTGCGTCCGTACTCGAAACCATTGCTCCTGGTCGTCGCGTTCCAGTTCGTCGGGACGATGGCGTCGCTCTACCTGCCGAGCCTCAACGCCGACATCATCGACAAGGGCATCGCGGCCGGTGACACCGGCTACATCCTGCGCGTGGGTGGCTGGATGCTGGCCGTGACCGTGGTGCAGATGGGCTGTTCGATCGTCGCCGTCTACTTCGGTGCCCGCACCGCGATGAGCTTCGGCCGCGACGTCCGCGGGGCGATCTTCCACCGGGTCGGCAAGTTCTCCGCCCGCGAGGTCAACCACTTCGGCGCGCCGTCGCTGATCACCCGCAGCACCAACGACACCCAACAGGTGCAGATGCTCGTCGTGCTGACCTGCACGCTGCTGGTCACCGCCCCGATCACCGCGGTCGGCGGCGTGATCCTCGCGCTGCGCGAAGACATCGGGCTGTCCTGGCTGATGCTGGTCTGCGTCCCGGTGCTGGCGATCGCGATCGGCCTGATCATCCGCCGGATGGTGCCCACCTTCCGCAAGATGCAGACCCGCATCGACGTGGTCAACCGGGTGCTCCGCGAGCAGATCACCGGCGTACGCGTGGTCCGCGCGTTCGTCCGCGAGCCCTTCGAGACCGAGCGGTTCGGCGACGCCAACGAGCAACTGACCGCGACCGCGCTGCGGGCCGGCCGGCTGATGGCGATGATCTTCCCGACCGTCATGCTCGTGCTCAACGTGTCCAGCGTCGGGGTGCTCTGGTTCGGCGCCAGCCGGGTCGACTCGGGTCAGATCGAGATCGGCGCGTTGACCGCGTTCCTCAACTACCTCGTGCTGATCCTGATGTCGGTCATGATGGCCACCTTCATGCTGATCATGGTGCCGCGCGCGGCGGTCGCCGCGGAACGGATCACCGAGGTGCTCGACACCGACTCCACCGTCGTGCCGTCGGCCAACCCGGTGACCAGCGTCAGCGAGCACGCCAGCCTGGAGTTCCGTGGCGTCACGTTCCAATACCCCGGGGCCGCCGCGCCGGTGTTGCGCGACATCGACCTGCACGCCGAGGCGGGCAAGACCACGGCGATCATCGGGAGTACGGGCGCCGGCAAGACGACGCTGATCTCGATGGCGCCGCGGCTGTTCGACGCGACCTCGGGCACCGTGCTCGTCGACGGTGTCGACGTGCGGGATCTCGACGAAGACCTGCTGTGGAGCAAGATCGGACTGGTGCCGCAACGGCCCTACCTGTTCACCGGCACGATCGCGAGCAACCTGCGCTACGGCAACCCGGACGCGTCCGACGAGGAACTCTGGGCCGCACTCGAAGTCGCGCAGGCCAAAGACTTCGTCGCGGAGATGCCAGAGGGGCTCGACGCCCCGATCGCGCAGGGCGGCACCAACGTCTCCGGCGGCCAGCGGCAACGGCTGGCCATCGCCCGGGCGCTGGTCCGCAAGCCCGAGATCTACCTGTTCGACGACTCGTTCTCGGCGCTCGACCTCGGCACCGACGCCCGGCTGCGGGCGGCGTTGCGCCCGGTGACGGCCGACGCGGCCGTGGTCGTGGTGGCGCAACGGGTCTCCACGATCATCGATGCCGACGAGATCATCGTGCTCGAAGACGGCGCCGTCGTGGGCCGCGGGCGGCACGCCGAACTTCTGGAAACCAGCCCGACGTACGCCGAGATCGTCGAGTCGCAGCTCACGGTGGGAGCCGCCGCATGACCGCGCCGCAGAACGGAAACAACCCGGCTCCGAGCCAGGCCACCCCGCCCGCCTCCGACGGCGCCCGGGTGGTCCCCGCCCGGCTGCCCGCAGCCGGTGCCCGTCGTCCAGGCGGGGGCCCGCCGTGGATGAGCGCCGGCATGCCGGTCGAGAAGTCGATGACCTTCGTCCCGTCGGCGAAGCGGCTGCTGCGCCGGCTGAGCCCCTACAGTGGCCAGCTGTCGCTGGTCGTCCTTCTGGCGATCAGCAGCGTGGCGCTCGCGGTCATCGGGCCGAAGATCCTCGGGCACGCGACCGACGTCATCTTCCGCGGCGTGCTCGGCCGCAAACTGCCCGAAGGCGCCACGCTCGACCAGGCCGCCGCCGCGGCCCGGGCCGGCGGGCAGGAGAACTTCGCCGAGTTGCTGCTCAAGACCAAGCCGATCCCGGGCGTGGGCATCGACTTCGGCCAGCTCGGCCAGATCCTGCTGGTCGTGCTCGGCATCTACGTGCTGTCCAGCCTGCTGGCCTGGGCCCAGGGCTGGGTGCTCAACGGAGTGGTGCAGAGCGCGGTGCTCAAGCTGCGCGCCGATGTCGAAGACAAGCTCAACCGGCTGCCGCTGCCCTACTTCGACAAGCAGCCGCGAGGCGAGCTGCTCAGCCGGGTTACCAACGACATCGACAATGTCGCGCAGAGCCTGCAACAGACGCTGAGTCAGTTGTTGACCTCGTTGCTCACCGTGGTCGGCGTACTCACGCTGATGGTCTGGATCTCGCCCTTGCTCGCTGCCGTCGCGCTCGTCGCTGTGCCACTGTCGTTCCTGATCACCACGCAGATCGGCAAGCGGTCGCAGAAGAAGTTCATCGCACAGTGGACGCACACCGGCCGGCTCAACGGGCACATCGAGGAGGCGTTCACCGGCCACGAGCTGGTCAAGGTCTTCGGCCGGCGCAAGGAGGTCGAGGCCGACTTCGAGACCAAGAACGACGAGCTGTTCAAGGCGGCGTTCGGCGCGCAGTTCATCTCCGGGATCATCATGCCGGCGATGTTCTTCGTCGGAAACCTGAGCTACGTGGTGATCGCGGTGATCGGTGGCCTGCGGGTGGCCTCCGGCACGATGACGCTGGGCGACGTGCAGGCGTTCATCCAGTACTCGCGCCAGTTCACCCAGCCGCTGACCCAGCTCGCGTCGATGGCCAACCTGCTGCAGTCCGGTGTCGCTTCGGCCGAGCGGGTCTTCGACCTGCTCGACGCCGACGAGCAGCTGCCCGACCCGTCGCCCGCCGTCGAGGTGCGGCAGCCGCACGGTCGGGTCGAGTTCGAGCACGTCTCGTTCCGCTACACGCCCGACACTCCGCTGATCGACGACCTGTCGCTGGTCGCCGAGCCCGGGCACACGGTGGCGATTGTCGGGCCGACGGGGGCCGGCAAGACCACGCTGGTCAACCTGATCATGCGCTTCTACGAGCTCGACGGCGGGCGGATCACGCTCGACGGGATCGACATCACGACCATGAAGCGAGAGACCCTGCGCGGCGAGATCGGCATGGTGCTCCAGGACACCTGGCTGTTCGGGGGCACGATCCGGGACAACATCGCGTACGGGAACCCGGACGCGTCGGAGGCCGACATCCACGCGGCGGCCGAGGCGACGTTCGTCGACCGGTTCGTGCGCAGCCTGCCGGACGGCTACGACACGGTGATCGACGAGGAGGGCAGCAACGTCAGCGCCGGTGAGCGGCAGCTCATCACGATCGCGCGGGCGTTCCTGGCCAACCCGTCGCTGTTGATCCTCGACGAGGCGACCAGTTCCGTCGACACCCGCACCGAGGCGTTGCTGCAACGGGCGATGGCGGCGCTGCGCTCCGACCGCACCAGTTTCGTGATCGCGCACCGGCTGTCCACGATCCGCGACGCCCACCTCATCCTGGTGATGGAGAAGGGTCGGATCGTCGAGCAGGGCACCCACGAGCAGTTGCTCGCGGCCAACGGCGCCTACCGGCGACTGCACGACGCGCAGTTCGCCCAGGCGGCCGTCGATCTCGACACCGCGGCCGCCCCGGCCGGGGGAATCGCGCTCGCGGGAGCACCACCGCGACGCTAGGTTTGCTCGCATGACAGACGTGGAACGGGCGACGGCGGCCGACCGCCAGCAGGTGGTCGAGACCGTCGTCGCCGCGTTCGACCGCGACCCCGCGTTCCGGTTCTTCTTCCAGGACCCGGTGACCCGCGACGCCGAGGCAGCGGTGTTCGCGGGCGCGCTCTTCGACCAGCGGGTGACGCCCGGCACCACCTGGGTGATCGACGGCGGCCGCTCGGTGGCGATGTGGGACGCACCCGGCGGCTGGTCCGACGACGAGGAGAAGCTGGCCGTCTCCGACGAGGCGCTGGCCCGGCTCGACGACTACCACCGGGCGGTGCAGGGCCTGTTTCCCCGGAGCCCGTTCTGGTACCTCGGCGTGCTGGCCACCCACCCGTCGCACGCCGGCCGCAAGCTCGGCCGCTCGGTGATGAAGCCGGGCCTGGCGGCGGCCGCGGCGGCCGGGTTGCCGGCCTTCCTGGAGACCACCAACGAGGCCAATGTGGCGATGTACGAGCGCGCCGGCTGGCGGGTGAGCGGCAGCACACACCTCGATCATCTTCCGATCTGGGTGCTCACCCAGTAACGTGGGTGTCTGCGAAGGGGAGTAGCTCCCAACGTGGTGGTCGACACACTGGCGTCCGCGCCCGGCCATCCGACCTCAGGGTTCATTCCGTGAGGTGAGCGAGACCTTCGGCTACGGCAATGATCAACGCCGGGTCGAAGTCTCGCCTTTTCTGACCCGGTGACCACACCCGGGGAGGGTTCACATGGGCGGCTTTCTTGCCGCGCTCGCGCTCAGTTTCGGCGTCATCTTCGTCGCCGAACTAGGCGACAAGTCCCAGCTGATGGCGATGACCTTCGCCACCCGCTACCGCGCCCTGACCGTCTTGATCGGCATCACCGCGGCCACCGCGGTCGTGCACCTGGTCTCGGTAGCGGTCGGGTACGGCCTGGGCGCGACCCTGCCCACCGACTGGATCAGCCTCGCCGCCGGCGTCGCGTTCCTGGCCTTCGCGGCCTGGACCCTGCGCGGTGATTCGCTCACCGAGGCGGAGAAGTCCAAGGCCCAACGCTCGCAGCGGTCCGCGATATTGGCCGTCGGCGGCGCGTTCTTCCTGGCGGAACTGGGCGACAAGACCATGCTGGCGACCATCACGCTGGCCACGCAGCACGGCTGGTTCGGTGTCTGGGTCGGCTCGACGGTCGGCATGGTCGCGGCCGACGCGCTGGCCATCCTGGTCGGCCGACTGCTCGGCAAGCGCCTGCCGGAGAAGGCAATCAAGTGGGGCGCGGCCGCCCTGTTCCTCATCTTCGGCATCTGGCTGATCGCGGAGTCGCTGGTGAAGCTGACCTGACCGGCCGGCTTCCGCGAGGCTTTGCTCTGCACCCCTGTGGGAAGCGCCTCCGCGCCAGGGGTGCTTCCCGCAGGGGTGCAGAGCAAGGCGTTGCCTTCGGCCCTGCAACCGACCGACATCCGCGACGGGCGTCTGCACACCGAGGGGAGGGCCATCATCCTGGCCGACCCCGTGCGCGAGCGGCTGCGCGCCTACCTCGACATGAGGCAGCAACGCTGGACCGGCACCGCCAACCCGCACCCTGTTCCTCACTAAGCACACCGGCCGCCGCACCGAGGAATGCAGCAAACGCTGGATCTGGCGCACCATCGGTTCCGACCTGTCAATCGCCGCCATCCGCGAAGACCGCATCCTTGACGAGGCCCACGCCACCGGCGGCGACGTCCGCCGCCTGGCCGACCTGTCCGGCCTCAGCATCCAAGCCGGCACTCGCTACACCAGCGTCATCACCACCCGGACCTCAGCGGTAATGATCAACGCTGATCGGTGACCAGGGAAATCCGTCGCCAACGGCGCACCGTCGCTGGGAAAATGCCGCTCGTGGCCCCGGACCCCGCGCCCAACAAGAACCTGTCCCATCGGGCTAGCGACGGCCCGGCCGTTGCGGCACTCTTCCGGACCCGTTAACCGCAGGGCGGTGTTCGACGGACTCAAGCTCGTCCCGCAGAGGCCACCAGAGCACGTCTGGACGCCGGGTGCGCCCGCTTCTGCCCGGCCGCTCGATCAGCCCAGCCCGCGCGATTTGAAGGGATAACCAGCCAATATGACGGACACCAACCGAGAAATGCTGCGCACCACGTTCGGCCAGGACGCTGAACTCTACGACCGGTGCCGTCCCACCTATCCACCCCAGCTGTTCACCGACCTCGCCACGCTCGCCGGGCTCGGTCCACATGCTCGGGTGCTGGAGATCGGATGCGGCACCGGTCAAGCGACCCTGCCCCTGGCACAACTCGGATACACCGTCGTCGCGATGGACATCAGCCCAGACATGGCCGTCATCGCCCGACGCAACCTCGCACAGTTCCCGAACGTCAGCGTCGTCGCGGCGGCGTTCGAGGATTGGCAGCCCTCGGACGGAACCTTTGACGCGGTGCTCGCCGCGACCGCGTTCCACTGGCTCGATCCCGACATGCGCATGATCAAGGCAGCTGACTTGCTGCGTCCCGGCGGAGCCCTCGGCATCGTCTCGACCCACAACATCGCCGGGGGGACGAACGCCTTCTTCGCCGACGCACAACGATGCTACGAACGCTTCGACCCCACGACACCGCCTGGCATGCGTCTGACTAGCGATGACGAGACCGCCGAGGAGGCAGCAGAGTTCGAGCGGTCGGCCCGATTCGGGCCAGTCGAATTCCGGCGCTACGAGTGGCAACAGACCTACACCACCCGCGAGTACCTGAACCTGCTCATGACCTACTCCGGGCATCGCGCCATGGCACCGCAGGCACGCACCGGCCTGTTCGCGTGCATCAGCCACCTGATCGACGACGTCTACAACGGAGAAATCACCAAGCAATACCGGACCCGGCTGGCAATCGCGCACAAGACACCGTGACTCGGCTAGGCACCAGACCCGCAGCGAACGGACGAGAAATCCCTCCAGGTTCGTCGCGCCAGTTCGCGAACCCGAGCGCTCGACGATGGCCATACTGAGTGTGGACACGTCAGTTCCCGCCTATCGAGCTTCAGAATTCGTGAACCCAAGAGCTCTCGGCTGGTAGCCGACGACTGCCGAGGTCGCGGTCAGGGTCGTCCCAGGCCCGGCCGGGAGGGCGTCACCGACCGCGAGGCCCGTAAGGGTCGTGTTCGGCTCCTTGGCCGAGACGCGACGATGTCTTGAACGTCTGGTCGATCGTCGTGTTGTTCGTGAACGTCCAAGCGATGACCCACTGGCCGGCCGCCTCGTCACACACGGCGGTGCCGGAGACGGACACGTCCACCGCCGCACTCGCCGGCGACGCCACTGCCAGGCCGCCGGCCGCAGCTTAGTTGATCATCGATGCCCGGCGGGACTGGCCGAGTGGCTACATAGCGAAGGGGCCCGCGCAGGACGACGGCGCGGGCCCCTTCTGTTGACGAACTAAGCGGCGAAGCGGAGCTTCGCGCGGCGGCCGCGCATGAAGACCACCACGCCGGCCACGACCACGGCCGCGCCGGTGCCGGCGATCAGCCGGGCCGGAGGGCCGGTCAACGGCAGGCCGCCGCCGGCGCCGCCGGTCGTGCCCGGCTTGAACAGGTTCTTCGCGGAACCCAGGCGCATGAAGACCGTCTCGCCGGTGGCGTCGTCGACGCCGTCGTTGTCGGTGACCGCGAAGACCTGGCCGTTGCCGGCGATGCCGAGGCCCTCGACCTTGTCCTGCACCCAGCCGTTGTCAGCTTGCAGCAACGGCAACAGGTCGACCGCGAGGTTCTTCGACACGGTCGGCATGCCGGTGCCGATGGTGGCCGGCACGTCGAAGGTGTAGACCTTCTTGACCGTCGCCTTGAGGCCGCGCTGGTTGTCGCGCTCGATCACCGCGAACGTGTCATTGTCAACGGCAACCAACTCGGACAACCCGATCCAGGCGCCCGCAGGTGCCGCGTCGAGCTGGTAGCCGAGCCACGCCCAGGTCTTGTCGGCGACCGAGTAGCGGCCGATCCGGACGATGCCCTTCGGGTCGCCCTTGAGTTCGCGCTGCACCGCGACCCAGACCTGTTCGCCGTCGCCGACGCCGGTCACCGCGACACCCTCGAAACCGTTGCTGGTCACGGTGGCGGCCACGTCGGCCGGCAGCGGGATCTCTTCCTGCACGGCGCCCTTGGCGTCGAGCCGGACGATCAGGTTGGGCTTGACGGCGGTGCCGTCGCCCTCGATCGCGATCCAGTAGCCGGAGGTGGCGCGGGCGGTGACGCCCTCGGCGTCGTACCCGATCGGCTTGCCGTCCTTGGTGATGGTCAGTTCGCTCGTCACCAGGGCCGGCTGCCGCGCGGTGTCGATCGTCAACAGGCGGGTCGGGGTGTAGACGTTGTCGGTGATCGACACGAGTTGGTCCGGCTGGCCGGGCACCGGGCTCAGGCCGGACAGGGCGCCCCAGGAGATCGGAGCCTCGCGCTGACCAGGCTCGTACGCCGAACGGATGGTCGGGAATGCGCTCTTGCCCTTGCCGTATTGGAAGATCGTCACCGACGCGCGGATGCCGTCGTCGGGCAGGTCTTCCTCGCTGGAGACCACGAGCAGGTTGCGCGACGGCACCGTGGTGACCCCTTCGGGGCCGTTGGTGGTCGGCATGATCTGCAGGAACGCGGGCGCCTTCGGCTTGCTGATGTCGTACGCGGCGACGAAGTTGCCCCGCTCCGAGTTGACGAACAGCACCGGCTTGCCGTTGAACGTGCCGAAGGCGACGCCCTCCGGCTCGGTGCCCTTGGCGTCGGAGCGGCTGTCCGGGTAGAGGCCGTGCGCGGCCGCCAGCCGGTCGAAGGAGTTGCCCGCGTCGTAGAGCACCGAACCGTCGCGCTTCCACACGGTGAAGCCACGCGAACCGCCGACGTAGTCACCCTCGTTGGCCGTCGCGAAGGTCTTGTCGTCGATCCAGGTGACGCCGTCGGGCTCGCGGCGCACGGTGATCGAGTCGTCCTGCGCGATGGTGCCGTCGTCGGCGGTGTCCACACCGGACAGTTCGACCTCGCCGGCGCTGAAGTCCTTGACGACCTTCTTCTTCGCCAGGTCGACGATGGCGATGTGGTTGTTCTCCTGGAGGGTGACCACGGCCTCGTCCTTGCCGTTGATCGAGACGTACTCCGGCTCCGGGTCCCCAGGCGCGACCTCGGCCAGGCCGGTCATCTCGATCCGGGTCAGCGCCCACTTCTTGAGGTCGACGACCTGCACGAAACCGGCCGGCTCCTGCGGGATCTCGCCGTCGTCGACGTCTTCGTCGCGCTCGTTCTCGATGGCGATCACCGCGTACTTGCCGCTGGGAGCGACCGCGATCGAGTCGGGCTGGCCGCCGAGCGGGAGCGTGCGCACCACCGCGCGGGTGTCGAGGTCGATGACCT
Source organism: Asanoa sp. NPDC049573 (assembly GCF_040676615.1). Taxonomy (NCBI): domain Bacteria; kingdom Bacillati; phylum Actinomycetota; class Actinomycetes; order Micromonosporales; family Micromonosporaceae; genus Asanoa; species Asanoa sp. NPDC049573. The sequence continues at coordinate 268,413 of NZ_JBFAPI010000011.1, read as the reverse complement.
GGAGCACGCCGGAGGTGTTGACGAAGTCCTCGCTGGTGTTGACCACCGCGAGCGCGAAGTTCTTGTAAACGGCCACCGAGGTCGGCTCGCCCGGCAGGTCGAGCGTGCCGGTCGGCTTCGGGTGGGCCGGGTCGGAGATGTCCATGAAGCCGAGGCGCTCGCCCGGGCTGTCGGTCGAGATGACCGTCTTGCCGTCGGTGCTGACGGCGCTGATCTCGGCAACCGTCTCCTGGTCCGCGGAGCTGTTGAGGTAGACCGGCACGGTCGCGACCCGGGTGAAGCCGGCGTCTCTCACGGCCGGCGCTGCCTTGACGGCGGGCGCTGTGGTCACGGCCGGCGCTGCCTTGGTGGCCGGCGCTGCCTGGGCGGCCTGCCCAATCAGGGCCGGACCGGCGACCAGGGCGGCGACCATGGCCGTCCGGACGAGCCGGCCGGTCGTGGGTGGAACGGGCATGCGAATACTCCCTGGGTAGCTGACCTGACCTGCCTAGTGGCTCGCGTTGACAGGGTTGCGACCACAAAGCCAACGGCCGATGGCGTACGGGCTGCGAGATCGCGCGTGGGCGGACATTTGCCCCAGCCGGCGCTAGGCTGAAGTGATCTTCCCGATTGGTCGGCTTCGAGGGAGTTGGTCGTGCCAGCAGCGCAATCGTCCTGGGCACCCGCCGGGATCGACAGAGACAAGCCGAACGCGGCCAGAATCTACGACTTCTACCTGGGCGGCGCGCACAACTTCGCCGCCGACCGGGCCCTGGCCAAGCAGGCGATCGCCGACTGGCCGGAGCTCCCGGCGATCATGCGCGCCAACCGGGCCTTCCTGCGGCGCGCGGTCGCGTTCATGGTGCGTTGTGGTGTACGACAGTTCCTGGACCTCGGCGCGGGTCTGCCGACGGCCGGCAGCGTGTCCAACACCGCGCAGCAACTCGACCCGTCCTGCCGGGTGGTCTGCGTCGACATCGACCCGGTCGCGGTGGTGCACAGCCGGGCGTTGCTTCAAGACAACCCGTTGGTCAGCGTCGTGCAGGCCGACCTGCGTGAGCCCCGTGCGGTGCTGGCGGCCGCGGCGTCGTCGGGCGTCGGCCTCGACGTGACGCAGCCGATCGGGTTGCTGCTCGTGGCGGTCCTGCACTTCGTACCCGATGCTGATGATCCCGCCGGCATCGTGGCCACCTACCGCGATGCGCTGGCGCCCGGGAGCCTCATCGCGGTCACCCATGCCACCGCCGACGCGCAACCGCGGGAGGCGGCGGCGCATCGGCAGCTCTACCGGCGCACGGCGACGCCGATGACAATGCGTACCCGGGCGGAAGTGACCGCTCTGTTCGCCGGGTTGGAACTGATCCCTCCCGGCGTCGTCGACATGACGCACTGGCAGCCGGACCCCGACACCGATCAGTCCATCAGGCTGGCCGGGTATGGCGCGATGGGGCTCAAGCCCTGAGCTTGCGCCGCAGTTCCGTCTTGTCCAGATCAGTGAGGTAGACCGGGGTGCCGGGTTGCTGGCGCCAACTGCTGTCGAGGTTGCCGGCGTCGACCGGGTCGAAGCCGAGTTCGTCGACCAGCTCGTCGACGACCTCCTTGGCCTCGATGTCGTCGCCGGCGACCGGCAGCGCGATCCGGCCCTGCTCGCCCTCGGGTTTGCCGTTGCGCCCGAGGTGCCCGGCCATGATGTTGTTGAACGCCTTGACCACGCGCGCACCCGGGAAGTGGTCGGCCACCCAACGGCTCGACGAGACCGCGCGGTCGACGATCGGCTCGATCTCGCCGTCGCGCTCCGGGAAGTAGTTGTTGGCGTCGATCAGGATCTTCCCGTTGAACGCCTGCCCCGGCAGGTCTGGCACCGCGCGCGTCGGGATGGCGAGCACGATCACGTCGGACTTGTCGGCCACTTGGGTGATGGTCCCAGCGGTCGCGCCGGTCTGGTCCGCGAGCGGTCGCAGCGAGTCGGGGCCGCGGCGGTTCGCGACCGTGACGTCGTGCCCGAGCTCCCGGAACCGGTGGGTGAGCGTGCCGCCGACCTTGCCTGAACCAACGATGCCAATCCTCATGCCGCGCCTCTTTCCCTCATTGGCGCCGTTCTCCACCGCCACGCCTGCGGTTTCTGTCGGATTTCGGCCTTTTCACTCTGGGTGGTTAAGCCGGTCCGCCCCGCTTGCGTATCCCTGCTCCCGATATGGCCGATCATGCCGCTCTGGCACGGTTGTACGTGTCTTCGAAGTGGTGGTCGTTTCGCTGGGGGTAGGTGGCCGCCCCCGCAGCTCGTCCCGGAGCTGCGGGGGCCGGCCGTGGCATGGTTGTTTCCCATGGACGCGATCGGGATCGGGTACGAGGGCCTGACCCTCCCTGAGTTCCTGGAGCGCCTGTCGTCGCTGGGCGTTTCCCACGTCGTCGACGTGCGCTTCGCGGCCCGATCGCGGAAGCGCGACTTCAACAAGAAGGCGTTGTCCGCGGCGTTGGCTGCCGCGGGCATCGGCTACACGCACCTACCGGCGCTCGGGAATCCGCCGTCGAACCGGCCGGGGTTTCACGGCTCTCCGGCCGCGCGGGCCGCCGCCCGCGCCACCTACGCGTCTTCGATGCCGTCGTCCGCGCTGGCGACCGTTGCCGCCCTGGCCCGCACCGAGCGGGTGGCGCTGCTCTGCTTCGAGGCCGACCAGGCACACTGCCACCGCGACGTGATCCTGTCGGCCCTGTCGTGATCACGGTCGGGGTCGACCTGGCGGCGGCCGACGAGCGCTCCGGGTTGGCGGTCGTTGACTGGTCGCCGGGCCGTGCCGTGGTGTCGTCCGTCTCGGTCGGTGTCTCCGACGCGGAGATCGTGGCCGCTATCCGGTCATCGGACAAGGCCGGCATCGACTCGCCACTCGGCTGGCCGTCCGCCTTCGTGTCGTTCGTGTCGGCACACCAGAGCGGGCTGGTCGCGCCACCCGACCCCGGCGCCGGCGCCTCGTGGCGGCGCAGGCTCGCGTACCGGATGACCGACGAGGTGGTCCGCTCGTCGACGGGCCTGATCCCGATGAGCGTCTCCGCGGACCGGATAGGCCACGCGGCCTTCCGCGCGGCGGGCTTGCTCGCGCTGCTCTCCCCCGACGGCAACCCCATCCCCCGCACCGGCGACGGCCAGGTCGTCGAGGTCTATCCAGCGGCGTCGCTGTTCCTCTGGGGCCTGACCCATCGTGGTTACAAGCGGGCCGGCCTGGCCGGGAACCTGGTGTCTGCCCTGCTCGCGGCGGCACCCTGGCTGTCGCTGGGCTCCTTCGAGCCGCTGTGCCGGCGCAGCCACGACGCGCTCGACGCGGTCGTGGCGGCACTGGCCGCCCGGGCCGCGGCGACGGGACGGGCCACCCGGCCGTCACCGACGCAGGCGGCCGCTGCGGCTAGCGAGGGCTGGATCGCGCTGCCGACCGGCCCGCTGGCCAACCTCGTCGAGTCCTGACCCTGGGACCGGTCGCCGGCCGCTGCGTGGCCGGTCCCCAGCCGCCGCGGCCCTGTCCGCACGCGACCCCGCAAGCCGTGCCCGTGGTCCACATCGGCGGTGCTGCTAGCCGAGCCTGGCTTTCGGCCACCGGTGCCGGCCGAGCCTCAGCGAGATGCTCTGGTCGCCCAGGCTGACGGTGCCGAGCCGCTGGTCTCCCCGGGCCAGACCGAATCGCGGCGACTCTCCTCCGCGCCGAACGGGACCGGTGCGAGATCGAGACCGTCAACGCCGACGGGACGTTCGTCGAACATTCCAATCGGGGCGTCGGTGGTCTGGTCCGCGGCATCGCTCACCGGGGCGGGCCATCGCCGCCACCGGCCGACGCTGGCCACGGCGACCAGCATCAACGCGCCGAGCAGCAGCGTGACCCCCGTCCGCAACGGCGTAGTCAGGTCGGCGTGGTGCCCGGCCAAGGTGATGCTGTGCGGGAGCAGGTCCAACACGGCGTCGGGCCGGACGAGCAGGCACAGGTAACCACCCGCGTACACGACCCCGGCGAGCACCGCGCCCAGCGGCGAGAACCGCAGCGTCGCGATGAGCCCGAACAGCAGCCCGGCCGCGGCCAGACAAATGGCCGGCCCGATAAAGTCACTCCTGGCGAACCCGCCGCTACTGTCCTGGTTGGCAAACGCTTGCAAGGATCGGCTCTGCCCGAAAGCCAGCAGAACCCAGGCCAGCGGGGCGATGACCACCGCACCAATCATGGTCCAGACGTGTCGCATGGCCGGCAACCTAACCACCCCACCGCCCGGCAACCCAAGCTCAACACCTTCCGGCGACACCGTTTTCACGGGTAATGCGCAAACCCGGGGCCGGCCGTGACAGTCCAGCCCCGGTCGGCGCTGTTACCCCAGTTGGGGCGACTGTCGCGGCGCTCGTCGGCGGCTGAATTTCGGCGTCATTCGCGGGCTCGCACCTCGATCGCCCAGATGTCGGTGGTGCTGGCGAGTTGCCGCACGGTCAACGGCGCTGTCTCCAGAGCGCTCAGCACATCCGGCGACCGCGCCGCCGCCAGGTCAGCGTCGTGCACGCCGGCCAGAATGAGTACCGCCGCCAACCGCAGGCTTTCACGGATCACCTGGCCCAAATCCGACATGGTCAGCATCCGCCAGGTCTCCCAGTGCACGACCTCGTCGAACGCACCGTCGTCCCACGGTGTCGCCAGACCGAGCAACTGCTTGTTGGTACCCGAGCGCGGTGCACGCACATCGAGCGTCGCTGCCGGCGACCGGGCCAACCGGTTCGCACCCGGACCCGCCCACAGCCTCCGCCCACCGGTCGGCAGAAGGCGTTCGAGCGCCGGCGCCCGCAAGCCGTTGTCTGGCCGGTCGAGAAATGCGGTGTAGGCCGGCATGTCGAGCACCGCGTCACGCAGGCGGAAGCCGAGCCGCTCCACTTCCCAGTGCTCGTGTTTGCGCTGCAGGTAGGCCAAACCCGCCTTGGCATCCCGCCAGTTGGCCGTGAGGTCCGAATAATGGGGCACCTGATAACAGACCGCATCCGGCGCCCAGACGAATCGACCCGGCTCGCGTCGCCAGTGCCGGAACAGGCGGTAGCCCAGCTCGGTGTCCTCCCAGCCCCACCGGTCGAACGCCTCGTCGAAGCCACCGACCTCGGCAAAGACCGCCCGCGGCAGGGAGAAGTTGTGCGAGTGCAGGAATACCCACGGCGAGCGGTCGACGGCCCATGGCCGGTCCACCTCGAGCGCGTAGCGGCCGTCGTCCTGATGGGGCGGCACCTCGGTCGGCAGCGTCGCCGGGTCGGCGAACCGGGCCGTCGTACGCCAGTCGGTCTTGATCCTTCGCCCGAGAACGACCCGCGGAGGGTCGCCGTGTCGCTCCCGGTGCGTTTCCAGCAGGCGCGGGTGCGCCACCGAGTCGGCGTCGAGGAACACCAGGTGCTCGCCCGTCGCCCGGGCGGCGCCGATGTTGCGGGCCGCGGCCCGGCCGCGATTGGCGTCGTGCCGCACGCACTCCACGGTCAGCCGGTCGGCGAACTCGGCGACCAGCGGCGCGGCCGGCTCCGGCGAGCCGTCGTCGACGACGATCACCTCAGTGGCCGGCGCGGTCTGCGTGACGAGTGACGCCAGCGTGTGCGCCAGGGCCCGGCGCTGGCCGTACACCGGAATGACGATCGAAAAGGTCATGTCGCCGGGAACGGCTTCTTGGTGCCCTCCACCACCGGCCAGATGTCGCAGGGCCGCAGCGGCACTCCCCAGCGCAGCAGCCGCAGGCTGGCGGCGAGTTGCCATTGCGCCAATCGCCACAGGTTGGCATAGAGCGGCAGGTAGAGGCGGCACTGCAGACGCGCGATTCGACTGAGCCGGGCGTACGCCGCGGCGTCGATCCGTCGGCCGAAGTGCTTGCCGCGGATCGTGCGCAACTCGGGGAAGAGCATGTTGAGCCGCTCGACCTCGTAGGCCTTGCGGCGTTGCGCCCGGTAGAGGTCGCGCAGGCTACGCATGGGGTGCGAGTAGACGATCGCACCCGCAGCGGGCCGGATGGCCTCGCGGCCGAAGCCGGCGATCAGCGACCGGGAGAGGTATGAGTCGTCGGTCAGTGGACCGCGGTCGAGTTGGAGATGGGTGACGACCTTCGCCGGCTGCGGCTCGCGGTGCGGTGAGCCGTAGGGCACGTCGTAGCGGCGGATGGCGAACGCTTGGCCCACCAGGTAATGGCCGCGCAGGATCACGTCGGGGTGGTAGTCGCCGAAGTTGAGCAGCCCGCGCCAGAAGCCGGGCCGAGTTGGGCCGACCAGCGCCCGCGTCGCCCAGGTCGCTTGCACCGTGCGGTCTTCCATCACCTCCGCCAGGACGCGCAGGCAGTGCCGGTCGAGTAGGCAGTCGGCGTCTACGAAGATCAGGTAGTCGGCGGTGTCGGCAGCACGGGCGATGGCTCGCTGCGCCTCCACCAGGCCCGCGTCTGTTTCGATGACCCGATAGTGGGTGCGGCCGGTCGCGTGGTCGTCGGCGATCTGCCGGGTCTGGTCGGTGGAGCCGTTGACCGCGACGATCACCTCGACGGTGACATCGCCCGGCAACTCGGTCAACGCGTCATCGATCGAGCGCAACGAGTGCTCGATCGTTGCCTCCTCGTTGCGGGCGGCAACTCCGACGGTCAACACGGAGTGCTCAGCCGAGCAGCTCGACGGTGTCGGCGAGGACCCGGGCGTACCCGATCTCGTTGTCATGCCAGACAACCAGCTTGGCGTTGCGCCCGAGCACGCTGGTGAGCTGCGAGTCCACGATGGACACCTCGGTGGTGCCGATGAAGTCGGAAGAGACCAGCGGTTCGTCGGTGTAGCCGAGCCGGCCCTTGAGCTGTCCGTTGGCCGCGGCGGCGAGCGCGGCGTTGACCTGCTCCGCGCTGGCCCGGCCGGTCAACTCGGCGACGATCTCGACGGCGCAGCCGATCCCGGCAGGTACCCGCATCGCGAGACCCTCGATGTGCCCGGCCAGATCGGTGAACACGTAGCCGAGCGACCGGGTCGTGTCCTTGATCCGGACTGGGATGATGTTGACCGCGGCAGCCCGGCCCATCCGGCGGTCGCGGTAGGGCGCGTCGTGCAGGACGCTGTGGGTGCCGTCGTAGGCGTGGACGGTGTTGATGAAGACGCCCTGAAGCCCGAAGGCGTCGCGCAACGTTGCCAACACAGGGGCAACGGCGTTGCCGGTGCAGCAGGCGGGCGAGACGACGTGATGGACGGCCGGGTCGTAGTCGTGTTCGTTGACACCGATGACGATCGTCGCGTCGGGGTCGGGCGCGGCGGCGGAGACGATCACCTTCCGCGCGCCCGCAGCCAGGTGCCCTCGGAGCTGGGCGGCGCGGAAGAACCGGCCGGTGGCGTCAACCACGACGTCGACGCCGAGCCGACCCCAGGGAATCTGCTCCGGTGTGGGGTGGCTGGTCACGGCGACGCGCTGGCCGTCGAGGGTCACGCTGTCGGAGTCGGCGACGGCTTTGTCGCGCGCCCGGCCGCGTACGCTGTCGAAGTTGAGCATGTGGGCCAGGTTTTGCGGGCTCAACCCGATGTCGTTGACGGCGACCAGCTCGATGTCGGGCCGGTCGAGGGCCGCCCGCCAGAATGAACGCCCGATCCGCCCGCACCCGTTGACACCGACGCGCATCATGGCCACCCCGTAATGTCATGATGATCAGATCGATGCATGTTAGCGCGTTCGCCGTTTTCCGGCTGTCCCGTCAGCTGAGGTCGTCGAGGCCGTATCGACGGGCCAGCAGCGCCTGTACGGTCAGGCAGCCTTCGGCGGCGGCAAGCCAGACGGCCGCGACCAGGAGTTCCAGGCCGAGCTGCGACCAATCCGGCCGGCCGGCGAGCCAGCTGTGTGCCGCCGCCAATGCATGCCGCAGCGGGAGCACCTGGCCGATCGCGTCGAGCAGCGGCAATCTGCCCGGCGGCAGGATCACGCCGGCGGCCAGCAGGATCAGGTACTGGGCCAGGTTGGACAACAGGATGTCGGTGCGTGGGCTGCCGCCCGTCGAGCCGATGGCCAGGCCCATGCAGAGCATGCTGAGCAACCCGGTTGCCAGGATTGGCAACACCTGGACAACGTCTTGCGCAAGATTTCCCCCAACAAGTATCGGCCCGGCAACGAGGGCGCCGAGCACCATCGCGATCAGGCCTTGCGCAAGGTAAGGCGGGGTGCGCAAGGCGACCAGCGCAAGCATCGGCAGCCGGCCTAGTCGTAGGCGGTAGATGGTGCCCTGGTTGCGGTCTTCGAGCATGGCGTCAGAGACGGCGCCGAGGGCCCAGGGCGAGGCGGCGAAGGCGACCGCCCCGACGAAGGCGTAGTCGCGGCCGGCGTTGCCGGCGTAGAACGTGCCGGCCAGGATGACGAACGCGGCCTGGAAGATCGCTCGGATCGGCATGCTCCAGGCGGCGACCCACCCGCTGCGGTTGATGACGAGGTCGCGGGTCGCCAGGAGCGGGATCCGCAGCGGGAACGGCAGATCGCCCCGGTCAGACGAGGTCAAGGGTGCCCTCCCTGCGCGCACGCCGCATCGCCGCACCCATCAATACCATCCCGGCGCCGAGGTAGGCGGCGGACAGCGCAAGCACGGCCAGCAGCGGTGTGATCTCGATTCGCCGGTCAACGACCATCACGGCGACGTGATGGAGGCTGACCAGTTCGGCCGGCCACCGCGCCCAGGCCGGTAGCAGGTTGACCGGTATCAACAGCCCGCCCAGCACGAAGATCACGTAGATAAAGGTGTCGATCACCATGGCGGCGCCCCTCGAGGCGACGACGACGGCGCTGAGCAGAACGCCCAGGCAAGCGGCTGATCCGGCGGCGAGCGCAGCGAGGGCCAGCATGGTCACGGATCCCGGCAGGGCTGGCGGTGGTCCGCTGCGGACGTTGACGATGAGCAGAACGACCAGGATGTTGGACACGATCGTGGTGAGGGCGACCAGCAGCGTGCGGCCGAGCAGGACGGCGACCAGGGGGTAGGGCCGCACCATGATCGTGGCGAGCGCGCCGGCCATGCGGTCACGAAGCAAGAGCGTTCCCGAGTTCCACAGCACGACTGTCCACAGTGATAGGGCGGTGGCGCCGGCGATGACTTGGCCGACGTAGGCCGGGTCGGCGTTGCCGCGCGCGTAGAGGCCGAGGCTGATCACCACGAGTGGCTGGACGATGCCATGGACGAGCAGGTTCGAGGAACGGCGGGCCTCGTGCACCTGGAGGACCACGCCGCGCCAGCCGGCCCACAGGGCGTCACCGGCCCTCATCCGCGGCCCCCGAGGAGCGAGTGCAGCACCCCCTCCAGCCCGACCGGGGTGACCTGAAGGTCGGTCACCGCGTACCCCTTGGTGATCTCCGTCAGCATGGCGAGAGTGGCGGCGTCCCAGCGGTGCAGCCGGCAGGTCATCGTCCAGCCGTCGGCTGTGGCGACAATCTCCTGCCCGTCCCCGCCGCGCGGCTGTGGCCCGGTGCCGGTGATTCGCACCTCGGCGACGAAGCCGGCCAACTCCCGAAACCGGGCGATCGGCAGGTCGTTGCGGTTGATCCCGTCCTGCAACACGACCACGCGATTGGCCAACTGATCCACGTCGACCGGGTAGTGCGAGGTCAGCAGCACCGCAACACCGGTGCGAGCCAACCCGGCGACGTGGTCGCGCATCCGTTGCGCTTCGACCACGTCGAGCCCGGTGGTGGGTTCGTCGAGGAGCAGCAACCGTGGCTGATGCAACAGCCCAGCGGCGAGGTGCAGCCGTTGCCGCATCCCGCGGGACAGGGTCTCGACCCGGGTGCCGGCCCGATCTGCGAGGCCCACGTGCTCCAGGGCCTCCATGGCCCGCCGGCGAAGACCCCGCCGGATGCCGGCGAGGCCACCGAAGAAGATCAGGTTGTCCACGGCGGACAGCCGGCCATAGAGCCCGCGGTCACCCCCGAAGACAACGCCGAGGTGTGTTCGGGCGTCGCGGCCACGGACGGTGACGTCATATCCACACACCCGCGCGGTGCCCGAGGTCGGCTGCAAGAGGGTAGCGACGATCTTGACGAGGGTGGTCTTGCCTGCGCCGTTGACGCCGAGGAGGCCGACGATCTCGCCCGCCTCGACCGTCATGCTGAAGCCTTGCAGGGCGGTCACCGCGTGCTTGCCACCAAACCGCCGGACGACGTCAACGACCTCCAGCACCGCCATCGATCGGCGCCGCTATCCGGCCAAGATGCAACGACCGGGCCCGAGCACGTCAACACGAATCATCCGATTCCCCGCGTGTGCGACCGTATGCGAAAGCTCGGCCAGATTACGCCAAGGGTGCTGAGGGCGCTACCCGCCGTGTTCAGGCGCCGGCGTTGAGACGTTCGGCTTGCCAGCAGCGGTAGCCGTGCAACCAGACCACATCGCGGAACTGAGCGGCTGGGACGAGCAGGCCCGTCGGCAGGTAGTCCGGAACTGTCCCCGCGAGAAAGAATGCGCCGCCACACCGGCCGCAGTACCAGGCTTGTCGGTGCACCTCCGCAACGTACGGAGCGACCCGACGGCGCATCCGATCCTTGCGGGAAACGCGAACCAGGCCGGCGACGACGAGAGCCAACGCGAGAGCGCCAGGCGCAGCCAGCACCTAGGACCCACGATTGACGCCGCCGTGCTGATCTCCGCTCGCTCGGACGACGTATCGGGCCATGCCGCGATGCCCACTTCGGACCAACACAAGCAGTAGGCGACAAGCAGGCCGACCCACACGTAGCACGCGGTACTTGGCGGGGCGGCGGAGGGAGGGCAAGCAGCCCCACGGTTTCGGTGGTACTCCAACCGCGGTGGCGGATCGCACCTACGGCCGGCATCAATCCGACCGTCCCGCCATAAAGCCATGTGACTCGCTTGAACAGCGGCAGCCCGCGAGTCGCCTGGCCGACTGCGGGGGCAAGGCCATGCCGTGATGGGTCAACCCTTCCAGCGTTTGTCGGCTGACCTCCCAGCCAGGCGATCGCAAGACGGACGCATGTAACGCAGGTCTGGATCGCCACCGTCGGCGTGCTCGCCCAGCTTCCGTGGCGGCCCTCGCCGGCCTGCTGTTCGTGTTGGTGCGGGAACGTTGCCCGCAGCACGGCTAGCGGCACCACGACCTCGACGCCAAGATCGCCTGCGGCGCCCGGCACAACTAGAAAAACGGGCTGGGCACGGTCACCAGCCAGCTGGTGATCCGGCTGCGGCCGCTAGACCTGGTCATCATCAGGACGAGCTGCACCTGATCTCCGGCGCGCTCGGCACGCTGGTCGGACTTTTCGAGGCGGCTGCGCGTCGACCGGCGGGCCGAAGTTGGCGGGCCCGGCGGAGGCGGCGGTCGGGGTGACGGCCAGCAGGGCGACAGCCAGAGCCGGCACTCCGAGGGTACGAATTCGCATACGTGATCTCCCGTGTAGACCCGGGCTGGTCCGTCCCCGGCCTGGGCAGGGGCCTAGCCTCGCGTGCGGTGGGATAAGACCGGGTTAACCCTGCGCTAACGCCCCCAACGAGAGGGGCCCGGCTCGGACGGAGTCCCGCCCAGGGGCCTCTCGCGTGACGCGTCGTCCGTCGAGTGCCCTTCGCCGCACGCCACGGGCACGGACCTGGCTTGAGAGGTCCGCTACCGGCGCGCGGACGGTCGGCGAATCACCGTGCAGCGGCGGCCCGGCACCGAACGGCGTTGCCTCTAAACTAGACGCAGCGACGCCGAGTTCGTCTGTAAGCCACGGTCGTCCTTCCAACTAATCGTGCACAACGCAGTACGGGGGGAGCTGAGCCCGGCGATCACCAGAAACCGGACTTCGCCGCCGGGCGCGAGCGACTCCACCCTCGGCGGCATTCGGTGGTCAGCCATGATCTCCCATTGCTTGGTGTCGACCGCGACCGTCACCTCGCCAGCCGCCGCGTCGCCGGTGTTGCGCAGCACGATCAGCCACTGGTTGCTCTCCCGGACGAGCCGCGGCCACACCTCGGCCACCCGCGGCTTCGCCAACAGATTGGTCGCCAGGGCCTGGTCGCGAGAGACCACTACCGACAGCATCGTGTCGACGTGCCGAGCGAGCTGGGCGTCGTCGGCGTACTCGAGCACCAGCGACGTGCGCTGGATGCCCTTCAGGTACGCCTCCAGCCGCACCGCCTCGGCGAGATCAATCGTGCCGGGGTCGATCGGGCGACGGGAGCGCAGCACCCCCACGTACTTCAGGCCGTTGCTGAGCCGCTCAATCTCCTCCGCCGTGCCGGACTCGGCCACTGCGGTCGGCGTGCCCATCCGGTTGCCGAACAGCGCGACGCAGCAGTCACACCGGTCGACCAGCTGCTCGTTAATCACGTCTTGCGGGGGCCGGCCGAACTCGGTGGCGGCGTGCTCGCCCCACGAGATCGGCAGCACGACCGCGCCAAACTGCTCGCCGTAGATCCCGTTCCACCGGTTGATCGCCTGATGCACCACGGTCAGGTCGCCCCGGGGAATGTCGCCGGGACAGGAGATCAGCAGTCGCTGGACGATGGCGCTATAGGCCACGGCCACTCTCCAAAGGAAAAAGAAAGCCCCAACCCTAAGGTTGGGGCCGGGTATCGAGTCAGATCGGACCGACGGCTACCTTTACTCACCGCTGCCATCCACTGCTCCCCTGTTGTCAACGCTACCAGCACGACCCTCCGATGTCCACTGCCGCTGCCGCGAGCTTGTTTGTCACCTGCGTAGAGACGCCCCAGCCTCGCCCCAGCGTGATCGGGTGAGGGTCACGAAACCGTCGCGTTGGGCGGCGAGATGTGATTGCACGAGAATTCGAATCACCCGGTGTCGGTCACGTTTGTCGAATCCGAACACCGGCTCTGACTTGTCCCGATCGCGCTCCTCCATGAAACCCAGAATCTCTTGCTCTGGAATGGGCGCTCCGAGCCGATCCGCGAATGCCCGATAGAACTCGTGGTAGGCGTGCTCGAACGGTCGACAGAACGCGGAATTGGTGGCCATCGCATGCCGCCTTTCGTTTACCGCGACTGCGTCGATGACGCCGGCCGCGCTCGCATACCGGACCGTTGCGGCGATCCTTCCAGCTGCCCGTCGATCTGGGCCCTGGCCGATCCCGCCTCGACCGAGCAACGACTCGACCTGCCCGTACGGCAACGTCCGCACCTGACGCCGATAGCTCTCTGCGCTGACTGCCGCATAGACCCGCCACAACGGCTCCAGGTAGCCAGCCACGAGGTCCGGTTCGGTGACGGCGTACGCGCTATCGGCACCCCGCCGGACCAGCTCGACGCTGGCTAGCGCGTCGATGGTCCGGGTCAGCAGCGAGCCGTCATCGGCCGAGAACGGCCCAGAGCGCAGACCGGCCAGTGGCAGCCCGCGTGGCCGGGCGGCGAGCACACGGATCGCGTAGTCGATTGCCCGCACCTCGGCGTACCGGTCCATGCCGAGGTCGATGTACGTCCGTGTGGCATTTTGCGGACCCCAACCGGTGGCCGTTTTCTTCGCCGCGTCAGTGCGTACGATCTTCTCGCACATCCCGTCGACGAACGCCCAGTAGGTGTTCTCGTCCTCGTTCTCGAGCACTCCCCAGCGGGCCAACTTACTGATCCGGCCAGCCCGGTCCGGGCCGCCCAGAATGATCCCCAGCCTTTGCAGCTCGAGCAGACCGAGCAGCGACCGGCTACCGGTGTCGCGGCGCGGTTGGCGCAACTCGGTGATCGCGCCGATGTCGCCTGAGCCCAGCCCTGGCTGCGGATCGTCAAGGGTCCGTTGCAGCTCGACACCGAGCCGGCTCGGGTCGCCGTAGACCACCATCAGCTCGCTGCCGTCCCGGTGCATCCGTAGGATCAGCGGTAGGAAGTCCTGGTCGCCAGTCACCAGGATGAAGCGGCGGCACCCTTGGTGCAGATAGTCCATCGCGAGCACGGTGAGTTGGATGTCTGCCTGCTCCTTGGTGCTCTGCACATCGTTCCGCTCGATCATGTGCTCGCGCATCGCCTTGACGATGCTCGGGTCGAACTTCGCCGCGGCCATGTGCGCCTGGAGTTGGCCGCCGAACTGCCGGTACGCGTACTCCCAGAGATCGTCAACGACGCGCCGGTCGGCGACTTTCCCCCGCCCGATGAGCGCCCCGGCCAGGTTCTCCCAGTCGACCAGCAGCACGCCTCCGTCATACGCCGCCATGAGTGGTCCCCTCGGTAGTAAGCAGGATAGGCGCCCAGGTCTGATCGAGACCGTTGATTACCCGCTCCACGTCGTTGAGACTTCGGCACATCTCGTCGACAAGGAAGCGCAAGAGCACATCCGGATAGCGGGAATGGCCGTCGGTGTGCGCGGCGCAGGTGAGGTATTCGCAGGCTCCGGCGATCGCGGTGACGGCGTTCAGCGCAAACAGGGTGTCGGGTGAATCAGCCGTCTTGGCGGACCCGTTCAGCACGCTCAGCAGGCTCAGCCGCCAGGGCGGCAGGTCGTTCACGTCGCTGATCGCAAGGGCATGGGCCAGGCTGCGAGCGCAGCCGAGCAGCGTCCCCGGACGCTGGGCGAGCACCGCCCAAAGCCGCCCGACCATCGCGCGGCCATTGCGGATCTTGGGGCGATAGCCTTCCGGGTCACGCACGGCAAGTGCGGCCTCCTTTGCCTGGGCGAGCACCGCGATCCAGCCTGGGTCGCGGGGACCGCCGAGCACGGCGTACAGATCGCCGGACCGCTCGGGCTGCTCGGCCTGCACCCGCGTGAGACGGCGGATCAGCGCTTCCTCCACCGCGAACAGCCGCCGGCTGAGTTCGGCCAGGTCCAGCTCTCGGGCGTTGAGGGCCACCTCGACACGCCGGGAGAGATCACGGATATGGCAGTAGATCAGGGTCCCGCCGAGCGTGGGCACCCAGTGGGGCAGCGGGACTGGCGACGACGATTGCGAAATGCCCAGCTCGCGGCGAGCCAGCAGGATCACCGCGAACCGCTGGTGGGTCCGCTCGCCCAGCACATCCTCGCAAGCTTCCCGGTTGTGATCGAGGAGGTGCACTAGCCCAACAGTGATCGCGTTCGGGTCGTCGAACTTCTCGTTGCGGATCACCAGCGGGATGATCGGCAGGCCGGCGAGCTCGGCGGCCAACTCCCGCGCGAAGTCGTTCCGCGAACGGCTCCCGTCTACCGCGAGCCAGTAGGCCGCCATCGGTCCCGACCCGTCGAGGAATAGCCGGCGTACGGTCGCGGCGACCTCGACCACGACGTGTCTCGTGTCGCTCATCAGCCGACCTGATCCGGGGTCACAGCACCCGCAACCCGGGCGAGCAGTGGGATGCGGGGGCGGACCGTTCCGCCATCGAACGCCAGGAAATTCGCGGCGCGGGCGGTGGCCAGCAGCCGGAGCGGCGAGCGAATGCCGCAGCGGGCAGCCAGCGCCTCGTAATCGGCCTCGGAGCACGACATCGTGGCCGACGAGTCCAGCCCGATGCGGCGTAACACCGTGTAAACGTCGTGCAGCCACGGGTTCTTGCGGCGTCCACGGGCGGACAGGTGGTCCTCGGCCGCGCCCTGGAAGAAGTCATAGTGCTCGCTGCGCAGAATTTGGCCTAGCGTCAGGTTCTCCTTAGCAAACACGGCGAACAGATCCGCCCGGACCGGGTTGAGGTCGGAGACCTTGTACTTGCCCTGGATAAGCCAGTCCATGAAGGCCACCAGCAGTTTCACGGTAAGAAATGGGTGACCGCCGGTCTCCCCATACACCATCGTCACGAATTCCGGCTCGAACTCGGCGTCCCGCATGACCTTGCGGACGAGCTCGTAGAACTCACCGGTTAGCGGCCGGCCGACATCGTGTGTGAACAGCGGAAACGAGTCCTGCTCCACGACCGGGCTGAGCTGGTTCTGGTCGAGCAGGATGTAGTGCGCATTCGGCTGCTGGCCCATGAACACCAGCAGGTTGTCGCGGGTGAACCGGACGAGTTGGTTAAGCAGCGGCTGCACGACCAGATAGCGCAGGGCCGGACGTTCGTCGAGGTAGCTGGAAAGGGTCCCGAACAGAGTCTCGTACTCGTCGAGCACCAGCACGTACCTTGCGACGTTGCCAGGCGCGCCGGGCTGGCACGCGATGACCGCCTGGCTGACGAAGTCGTTGGGCAGTTGATGGCCCTGGCCCAGCGCCTCCACTACCCGGCTGTAGAAGATGCCGCCACCCGATGGCTGGCCGGTGTCGCCGCCCGACAGGTGGCCGGTGTCGCCGCCGGGTGCCTGGCCGGTGTCGCCGCCAGACAGTTGGCCGGTGTCATCGCACGTCTGCGTGATCACAACGGTCTGCCCGGTGGTCGAGCCCAGATCCGAGGCGCACGCAGTGGTTTTGCCGCTGCGGCGAACACTGCACCATAGACGCACGCCGTTGCGCCGCTCGAATGACTGCATTAACGCACGGACGCTTCCGCGGTAGACGTGGTTGTACGTCGTCGCAAGGAACGGGCTCTCGAGCGGGAAGCTGCGCGCGGAGTTCCAGGTGATCGGCCGGTCCTGTTTAGAGTCCGCAGCGCGCGAGTACATGATCCGCTCGAGCGTCGACTTGACCTGGTCCTCGGCCTTCCCGCTCTCGGCCGCCACCACGATCTCGGCGAGCCGGTCCACCGCCATGATCGCCCCGCGCAGGTCCGACCGCAGCCGGGTGATCACCACGCTGACCGCGCGCGCGGATGCATCCTCGATGAGCGCGCGAGTCACGTCCGGCGACAGGTAGCACTGCACGTCGATCGAACGGGAGTCGCTGACGTTCGGCGGCAGCTGGAGCGAGACGTCGAGCCGGTATGGCTTCGCCATGCACTGCGAGAGCGCAGGCAGCGGCGCGTTCTCCGGGTCCTCGTCGACCAGCTTGTCCAGGGCGTCGGCCAGCGGCATCACGGTGTCGCCGACCAAGTCGGTAAACATCCCGGGCTCGAGTTCGGTGATCAGCTCGCGGAGGTCCGCCACGGTCAGAAAAGGCAGCACGTGCGCCCACGCCCGCGGGGACCTCGGCAGGATCTTGTCGCCGGTCAAGTCGAGTTGGGCCTCGCCGTATCCCATCAGGATGCCCGACAACATCGCCGAGGCGAGCCGACGCAACGACTTCGTGGACTGGTCCCGATGCGCGTCAGCGAGGCGTGCAGAATAGAACTCCAACGGCAGGTCAAGGAAGCGCTGCAGGCCGGTCAGCGACTTCTGGACCGGATTGGTGGCCTGCAGGCTCTGGGTGGTCGTGATGTGGTTGTAGCCCTTTGTAAAGATCTCACTGGAGTGGTTCAGTAGCGCGGACTTCGCGGTGGCCAGCACCCGAGTCTCGTCATCGGTCTGCAGGAACGCTTCGAAGTACTCGGAGATCACGTCTCGATAGAACGTGGCCCACTGGAAGATGTGCAACCGGCTGAGCTTGTCAAGGGCGCCGGCGAACTGGCGGAAGTTGTAGTCGCGGGCCACGGGGGTGGACCGCGGCGCTGGCACCGCCGGCGGGCGGCGGGTCATTGCGTTCTCCGGCTGGGCCCCTGCTGGCGCAGGAACGGTTACCGGCCTGGGCGTAAGGGCCGGCGTCGGCGCGTCAACCGTGTCGAGCAGGTCGTCGAGCAGGGCGAGCAGTCCGCGGCGGCGCTTGGGCAGGAATAGGTCGGCGAGATCGAGCAATGCGTCCTCGCGGGCGAGCACCTGATCGTCGGAAAGGTCAGCGATGAGCAGTCGGAACGCTGTCTCCGCCTCGCCCGGGTGCACATTGGTCAGCAGCGCGGAGATCTCATCCGCCCGTCGGTTGAACTCCTCCTCGCCAAGGCCACGTCCAGGTGTTCGGGTCTCGGCCACGACCTCGCGCGGGGCACTCACGGGAGCTGCGGCGGGCCGAGGCGTCGGGCGGGCTACCCGGCGGATCGCGAGGAACGCCTTCATCTGCGGCCGGCGGTCGGGCGGAAAGCTGTCCAGCGCGGCCGCGACCTCGGCGTCCAAGGCATACAGCTCGGCCGGGGGGCACTGCTCGACGATCTGCCGGAAACGGCTCGCAGCGTCCGCTAGACCGCGCCTCATGTTGAGGCTGATCACTTCACCGAGGTCACGTCGCCAGTCCCTCACGCGGCTCAAGCTACGCGGGCGCTCTTCTGCTCGGAACCATACGTTCAGTCCATTCGATACGCATGATGGATCGATAAGATCGCCCGCGAGATGCGCATTTCCTGCCCGCTCGCTGGGGGTCGGTCGTGACCGACGGGCTCAATGGCGGGCGACGCCGAGATCACTATTGAGCCTGGTTGGGCGTAAATCTCGACCACCAAGGCGTTGCTGAACAAAGGCCTGATCTTAGTTGCCGCGGCCGGGGCGACCGTGTGCGTGCACTGCAATCCCGGGGCTGAACAAGACGCTGTCGGTCAAGCGTCGCTGCGTACCCTTGCCCTTAGAGCCGTCGATCGGTGTGCAGCTCTTCGGCTCGCCCAACAATCCAGTGCCAATCGGAGTCGAAATCGGATCAGGTCAAAGGTAGTCGTTTGGTAATGAGGAAATACCAGGCGCCGGACCCTCTGGCACACGTAAGCCACTCAGCCGTCCGACTGAACCAACTCAGACCAGTCAGACGATACGAGCACCGCAAAGTACATTCCCTCGTCAAACGGCGAGTTAGCTGAAAAGAGATTACGAACGTTCACTACTGACCAGACCAGATATGCTGCTGCCACCGGAACGACAGGTTCAGGGACGAACCAGGCGCGGTGCGGAGGGTGAACGGTGGCAGAGGCTGGGCAGGACCGGTGGGTCGAGGTTTCGCCCTCCCAGTTCCCGCAGGAAGCCGAGGGATTGACTCTAGTCCGTGCGATCATGCAAGGCGAGACCCCGTTCCGGGCCTGGTCGAACTTCGAGTTCCGCGATTCGCGCGGGCGATGCATGAGGTAGACCTACTTCTCCTCGGCCGCGGGCAACTCCACCTCATCGAGCTCAAGTACTACTCCGGTATCCTTCGCGGCGACGATCAACGCTGGGCCCGTGACGGCCGCCTGCCTGAGGACTCCCCACCCAAGCTGACGCGGCGTAAAGCGCAGTACTTCGCTGGTCAGCCGCATCGTTGACCATCGGGCGTTCTTCGCCGGAGTACGGAGCGTGGTCGTCGACGAGGTGCACGCCTTCGCCGGCGATGACCGCGGCTGGCACCTTCTCGCAGTCCTGGAACGCCTGACCCACCTGATAGGTCATCCCGTTCAGCGGATCGGGCTCTCGGCAACCGTCGGCAATCCGGATCGTCTGCTGACTGGCTGCAGGGCTCCGGGCTGGCGTCAGACCAAGCCTGATCATCGCTCCCGACGTGCCAGTCGCGGCGGCAGCGGCAACTCCACCGGGCGAGATTGAGCTCGCCTTCGTCGGCTCCCTGCAGAACGCCGCCGCTGTGCTCGCAGGGCCGCACGCTGGTGAGAAACGGCTGGTCTTCTGCGAATCCCGGCAGGCCGTAGAACAGCTAGGCAGTCTCCTGCGGGAGCGCGGGATCACCACGTTCTTGTCACATGCCTCGCTGTCCGCCGACGAAAGAAGGCGCTCGGAAGAGGCGTTCGCCGAGGCGCGTGACTGCATCATCGTCTCGGCCAGCACACTCGAGTTGGGCATCGACGTCGACGACCTCGACCGCGTCATCCAGATCGACGCCGCGCGACCGTCGCCATCGAAGTCGCCGGCGGCGGCGGTCCGCTCACCTTGGCCGAAAGCGAGCGTGCGCTCCTCGGTGAAGGTGCCGTCGCCGTTGCCCGTCAGGTAAAGGGCGTCGCCTCACTCGGATCCCGGTACGAGGGCGTCGACCCGACCGTCGGCGTTGAAGTCTGCGAGCACGGCCGGGCCGCGGGGAGTCGGTAGTTCGTGCCACACCCGGGCGCGAAGTTGCCGTCGGCCGCGTTCAACCAGGTCACCACCCGGCCATAGCCGCCGCCGGTCGCCACGAGGTCGGTGTGGCCGTCCCCGTTGAGGTCGGTCCCGCCAGCACGTCGTTGGCAGTCGGCTCGGCCGCTAGAGTCGCCCCTGGTGTGAACCGGCCCCGTCCGTCATTGCGCAGCACCTGGACCTCTTCTCGCCCGGCGAGGGTCAGCGCCGGGTCGACGTCCCGGTCACCGTTGAGGTCGGCCGGGACCAGGTTTCGGGGGATGCTGTTCGGGCCCAGGTCGATCACCCGGGGCTTCCGGAGCCGGCCGTCGCCTCGACCGAGAGCGACCACCACCTGATCGAGCTCGATGTCGACGATCGTGGCGACCAGGTCCCGCCGGCCGTCACCGTTAACGTCGGCGAGCGCGACCGAGCGGGCCGCGCCGCCGAGGGCCACCACGGTCCCGGTCAGGAAGCCGGTCGCCCCCTGGCTGAGCATCGACACCCGGTCCGCGTCCGTATGCGCGACCGCCAGGTCGGACCGCGCATCGCCGTCGAGGTCGCTGGTGGCCATGGCGCCCGGGACAGCGCCCGTCGCCACGTCGACCGGCGGGCCGAAGTTGGCGCGCCCCACCGAGGCGGCGCTCGGGGGTGCGGCCGTCAGCAGGGCGACGGCCAGAGCCGGCGCTCCGAGGGTACGAATTCGCATACGTGATCCTCCCGTGTAGACCCGGGCCGATCCGTCCCCGGCGTGAGCAGGGGCCCAGCCTCGCGTGCGGTGGGATAAGGCCGGGTTAACCCGGCGCTAACGCCCACATCGAGGGCGCCTCGCGTGACGCGTCGTCCGAGTGCCGCTCGCTACCCGGTATTGGCCTCTCCATCGGGCACGGATCTGGCTTAAGAGGTCCGCTGCCGGCACGCGGACGTTCGGCGAATCACCGTGCACGATGCCCGCGGGACCTGCGCCACCTGCTCGTCGACCTCGACGTGCACCCCAGTGTCGCCATGCAGATCCTTCGGCATGCGGACTTCTCGATCACGATGGAGGTGTATAGCCGGGTGACAAACAGCTCGGCGAAAGCCTCGGCCCAACGTGAAACTCAATGCTGTACTTCGCTGCTGTACGGCCAACGAAAAGAGGCCATCTCGAATGCCTGAGATGGCCTCTGACCTGCTGCTGCGCGCCCGAAGGGACTCGAACCCCTAACCTTCTGATCCGTAGTCAGATGCTCTATCCGTTGAGCTACGGGCGCAGGTGCCTGGCCAGTCTACACACCGACCTTGGCGCGGAGACTCCGGGATTCGAACCCGGGAGGGGCGGTTAACCCCAACCGCATTAGCAGTGCGGCGCCATAGACCAGACTAGGCGAAGTCTCCCCGGTGGCCGCTAGACCACCGCCGATCGAGGATACAGGTCTGTAGGTTGCCCGGGCAAAGCGACCTCCTGCAGCCGATCTAGGGGACTTGCGGCTCTGCGACCTGTGCGGGCGCGGTCGCGGGACTACGCTGCCAAACCATGGGAACCGGGGCCACGGAGCCGGCGGAGCCGGCCGAGAGTCGGCGTCCGCGGCCTGCCAAGGCCGCGTTCGCCGCACCGCCTGAGCCTGAGGAGCGGCGGGCGCCGCAGCCGCGGGCGGGCGACGAATCCAGTCGGGCGGGGCGCGTGCCGCCGCCGATGCTCTTCCAGGCTCCGCCTGAGGAGCCGGCCGAGACGGTACGGCCAAGGGCGGGCTCGGGCGCGACCGGCCGTGCTGTGCCGGACGGCGGCGAAGCTGGCGGAGGGGATAAGAGGAGGGGCAGCGCGCCGCGGGTTGAAGAAAGCACCCCGGCCAAGGCCCCCCGGCCGCGGAAGAGAGCAGCCAGCGAACTCGCCGGCACCGAAGCGGCACGCGCCGAACCGCCGGTCCAGGACCAGGCCCCGGCCAAGACCCAAGACCCAGCTAAGGCCCGGGCCTCGGTCAAAGCCGGTCCCCCGGCACAAGCCCAAACGCCGGTCCGGGATCAAGCCCCTGTCAAGGCCCAAGCCCCAGCCGAGGCCCAAGCCCCGGCCGAGGCCCAGGCGTCGGTCAAGGCCGAACCCCCGGTGCAAGCCCAGGCCCCGGCCAAGGCCGAACTCCCGGTCAAGGCCCAAACGCCAGTCCAACACCAGGCCCCGGCCAAGGCCCAACCCCCAGCCAAGACCCAAGCCTCGGTCAAGGCCGAACCCCCAGCCAAGACCCAAGCCTCGGTCAAGGCCGAACCCCCGGTCCAGGCCCAACCGCCGGTCCAGACCCAAGCTCCGACCGAGGCCGAACCCGCAGCCACGGGCGAACCCCCGGCCAAGGCCCAACGCCGGCCCAAGTCCCAGCCCGCGGCCAAGAAGCCAGCCCCGAAGAAGGCAGCCCCAGCCAAGCGCACCCCTGCCGCCCGCACCCCCGACGAGCCAGCCGACGTCGTGAAGGACCCCGCGCCCGCCGAAACCGCACCCAAGATCCCCGCGGGCCGCAAGGCGGTCACCGCCGCGCCCGCAGCGACGCCGGAACCGGCCCCGGCGAAGGCCGCGAAGAAGGCCGCCCCCAAGAAGGCGGCCGCTAGGAAGCCAACGACGAAGAAGGCGACAACCGACCTCACCCCAGATCACGGACCCACGGAGGAACGGGTGTCGCAAGCCACAGATCAGCCGGCGGCGACCGAACTGAGGCCTGTCGAGAGAACGAAACCCAACGGCACGGACACCGCGCCGGCCAAACCCGGCCCCGGGTCGCTCTGGCGGATCCCCGAGACTGCCGCGGCGGCGGCAGTGAGGCGCTTCACACCGCGGGCCGAGGCCTGGGCCCAGCAGGTCCGGGCCACCTACCCCACCGCCACCCCGGACGGCCTGGCCCGACTCGCGCAGCGCCGCTTCGGCAGGCAAGCCACCGTCGCCGGCGTCGCGGCCAGTCTCGCCAACGGCTGGTCGTCGGCCGCTGACATGGCCGGCACCGGCTGGGTCAACGCCGAACTCATCGCGCACATCGCCGCCGCCTACGGCAAACGGGCCACCGCGACCGACATCCTGGTCCTGACCGGCGTACACCAGGATCATGAATCGGCCCAGGCCGCCATTGACGGGGTCCCGGGCCACAGCGCCAGCCGGGCCCCGATCACCGCGGCCGGTAAGACCGCCACCTGGGCGGCTCTGAAGATCCTGGGGCGGTGGTGGCCGGGGCTGGCGGCGGCGGGCGGCGCGGCAACCGCGACCCTCAACACTGAGCGGGTCGCCGCGCGGGCGATTCAGCGGTTCAGAGCCAGCTGAACCAGGAAGCGGGCAGCAGCGAATAGCCGACGAACGCCACGACGTCCAGCAGCGTGTGCGCCACCACCAGTGGCAGCACGCGACGGGTCCGGATGAAGAACAGGGCGAACACCACCCCCATCACCGCGTTGCCGAGGAACGCGCCGAAGCCCTGGTAGAGGTGGTAGGACCCGCGCAGGACGGCGGACGCCGCCACGACCCAGACCAGCTTCCAGCCAAGATCGCGCAACCGGGTGACCAGATACCCGACCACCACGATCTCTTCCAGCACGGCGTTCTGTGCCGCTGAGAGGATCAGCACCGGGACGGCCCACCATAGGTGCGGCAACGCGGCCGGCACCAGGTTGGCGTTGATCCCGAGCTGAGCTGCGACGAAGACCAACCCCAGCCCGGGCAGGCCGATCACCAAGGCCAGCAAGACACCCCAGCCAAGATCGAACCAAGGCCGCCCGGTGTCGAGCCCAAGCAAGGGCCGCGGCGAGCGCAGCAGATAGAGCGCCAACGCGACCGGGACCAGAGCGAAGAAGATCCCCAGCAGCTGGTACGTCAGATCGAGATAGGGCCGCGCCGACTGCGACTGGTTCAACGTGGCGGTCTGCTGCGACAGCGGAGCCGACGCGGTGAGCCGGGCCACGATGGTGACGACCGAGTAGACGGCCGACTGCCCGAGCGAGAGCCCGAGGACGATCAAAATCTCGGCACGCAGCCGGGAGGAGCCCCCGACACGGGCCGGCGACTGCTCGAGATCGACCACCACGCGACCTACTGTGCCGGATAAAGCTGGGCCGCGGGTCTCAGGGGCGCTAAGCGACCGGACCCTGGTCGGCGAACCACGCCTGGTCGACCCGCACTCGGACCCAGAATTCGGGCGGCGGCCCCGCGACGGCCACGGGAAGAGACCCGCAGACCTGCAACGGGCCGAACGGCACGAGCGACGCCCGCCCGGTCACATGCAGGCCGGTCCGCTCCTGGACGAGATCAAGAAACAGCAGCCGCACCGGGCCGGGGGTCAGTGGACGGTGTCCGGGGCCGAACTCCGGCCACGAGATCAGGCGCCGCGACGGGACGCGCACAAAACCGGCCGGCCCCGACCGGGAGGTCCGTGGACCGCCGGCCACGGTCACGAAGACCATCTCCTGCCGGCCGATGAAATCGACCATCCGGTCGTCGAGCCGTGGCGGGTCCACCGTTGCGGGCCGCCCGACCGGCACGGTCGAGGGCCGTCCGGGTGAGAGCCGGCGGCGCACGAACGAACCCGTTGGGGCAGGGATGACGGTGTGCTCCATGCGAACTCCAGAACCGAAAATGACCAGCCGGAACGCACAGTGCCTTACCACACGCCGTTCAGCGTTCCACAGCGATAGATCCATAGACAGGCCCGGATCGCGTTCGTCGCACATTCTGTGCGATGGACCTCGACGCTGAGTGCTCACGCTGGTCAGACGTGCACAGTGCGACCACACACACCCTGATCAACCAGAAGTGCGGCGGGCCGGGTGGAGGCCAGGGCGCGTCAGACAAACGAAAAGGGCGTCAATGGGGAACCTTTCACGGCTACTGAAGGAAAGCTGGACCCTCGTCGAGGAACAGCAGGACAAGGTCGCCGGATACTTCTACGCGCGCATTTTCTTGTCCAACCCGCATCTGCGAAACCTATTTCCGGTGACGATGGACGTGCAGCGGGCGCGGCTGCTGGGCGCCATCGTGTCGGCGGTGCAGACCCTCGACGACCCGGACCGGTTCGAGGAATATCTGCGTCAACTCGGCCGCGACCACCGCAAGTTCCACGTGGAACCAGAGCACTACGACGTGGTCGGCGGCGCCCTGCTGGAGGCGCTGCGCACCTTCGCCGGCGAGGCCTGGAGCATCGAATACGACCAGGCCTGGGGCGACGCCTACGCGGTGATCGCGAAGAAGATGATCGCCGGAGCGGAGGCCGACACCAACCCGGCCTACTGGCACGCCGAGGTGCTCAGCCACGAGCGGCGGGCCCGCGACATCGCGGTGATGACCTGCCGGCCGCTGCAATACCCGCTGGAATACCGGGCCGGCCAATACGTCAGCGTCGAGGCGCCGCGCTACCAGCCGCGGCTCTGGCGCACGTACTCCATCGCCAATGCCCCCAACAAGGAAGGCACGATCGAGTTCCACGTGCGCGCGCTGGGTGCCGGCTGGGTGTCGAGCGCGCTGGTCCGCCGGGTTCAGGTCGGCGACCTGCTCCGGGTGGCGGCGCCGATGGGCACGATGACCCTCGACCGCAAGTCGACCCGCGACATCGTCTGCGTGGCCGGCGGCACCGGGCTGGCCCCGATCAAGGCGTTGATCGAGGAGCTGACCCGCTACAACCGCACCCGCTGGGTGCACGTGTTCTTCGGCGCGAAAGACCGCGAAGACCTCTACGACCTGGCCGAGCTCAACAAGCTGGCGGCCCGCTACCCGTGGCTGTCGGTGGTGCCGGCGTGCAGTGACGACAGCAGCTTCGTCGGCGAGCAGGGCAACATCGGCGAGGTGGTCGCCCGCTACGGCCCCTGGGCCGACCACGACTTCTTCGTCTCGGGCTCGTCGTCGATGGTCAAGAACACCATGCGCACCCTGGCCGAGCTCAAGGTCCCCGCGGTCCGCATCAAATACGACACCTTCGGCGACATCTAATAGTTCCAGGGCCGCCCGGTCTCCCGATATTCGGTGATCGGCACCAGCGCGGCCCCGGGCGGCATCCGCTCGTCGTAGAGGCGGCCCTCGAGATGGTCGATCTCGTGGGCCACGAGCCGGGCCAGACCGCGCTCGAACGTGGTCAGCCGCTTCAGCCCGCTCCAGTCGGCGTGCTCGACCTGGATCCGCAGCGACCGCGGCACCAGCCCACGCACGTCGAAAAACGACAGGCAGCCCTCGTAGCGCTCGTCGACGCTGGGCGACGAGTCGACGACCCGCGGGTTGACCAGCACCAGCGGCTCGGCGGCCGGGTCGGGCGGGCGCACCACGGCGATCGCCACCGCGAGCCCGACCTGCGGCGCCGCGAGCCCGACGCCCTTGCTGAAGATGTGCATCTCCTCGATGCGCTCGAGCGCCTCGAACAGCCGGTCGACGACGTCACGGCCGGCCGCCGCGTCGACCGGCAGGCGTAACGGCACCGCCGGATGCGCCAGCAGCGCACTGCCCCGCTGCACGACGCCGACGGACCGCATCCGCTCGCTCGGCGTGCGCGGCGCATGCCGCTGCGCCGGCACGACCACCGCGGCGGGTTGCGCCGGGCGGGCCAGTTCCGGCGCCACGGCCGGATCCGGATGCAGCAGGGATACGGGCACCGACGCCCGCCGCCCGTTGGAGACCGACAGGTCCGGGGCGACATCCACGCGGGGAACGGCCGCCCGGAACCGCCACTCCAGCCGGTAGCGCGCGTTGAGCGTCGGCGAGTCGGTGCTCCACTCGAACCAGGTGCGGTCGCCCTCGGGCCGCCGGGTGACCGGCGTGCGCAGCGGCGCCTCCTCCGACGACAGCGACGTCGCCACGCCCCAGACCTGCGCGTCGAGGTCGGTCGGGAAGTCGAGGCGCACGGTCAGCCGGCGGGTGGGCAGCCGCACGGCGCGCTGGAACCAGCGGCCCCACTTCTCCTGGCCGACGGTGTAGGCGTATTCGATCGTCACCCGCTCGCCCGGGTAGAGCGGGAACCGCCCGTTCGCGTTCTCGAACAGCAGCCAGACCTCTTTGAACGCGTCGCGATCGTGCTTCTTGCGCCACTCCATCGGCTCGCGCGCCGGCGGGTCGTCGCACCAGGCCTGCAGGTCGAGTTCGGCGAAGGTCAGCGGGTGGTCGCGGTGGTGCCGGTTGGACCGCTCCGGATCTTCCGGGTAGCGGTCGACCGCGACCCGCACCAGATAGCGGGTGACCGGCTCCGTCCCGGCGTTGTAGAGCGATCGACGGATCACGCAGCGATAGTCGTCGCCGACGAAGGCCAGCGTGGCGACCTCCTGCTCGACGATCAGCCCGGTGCCCGGCGGCATCCACTGCTCGGGGACGGGCGGGTCGCGCTGCGGTTGCGCACCGGCCCGCGAGTGGCGCAGGTCGTCGTACTCCTGGAAGCGCAGCCAGATCGCGCCACCGGCGCTCAGGACGGCCTCGGCGCGCCGGGCGAAATCTTCGGTCGGTCGGTGCCGGCGGCCCTCGACGTGGCTGACGTAGGACGGGTCGAAACCCATCTGGGTGGCGAGTTGCTTCTTCGTCAGGCCGCGTTCGACCCGCCAGCGAGACAGCTCCGCCGCGAACGAATCGGCGGCGCGTTCGATCGGCGAGATTGGTGAAGTCGGCGGTGGGCTCGGCATCACGCGTCCCTTTTGGGGCCGGGACTCCCCTAGAAGCCCGGAAATCCAGTCTGCTTCGGCCGGATAAGGAGTCAGCCATAAGTGGCGCCTTACCGACAAATGCCTTGACAACCGTCGCTGAGCGCGACTTAGTCGACACGGCGCGAAGTGTTACTGCTCCGCACAGACGAGTTGTTCACCCCACCATCCCGTGAATCTCTGGTTAGGCTAGCCTTAGCACGCTAGGTTGTTTCAGCTGGCGACTCTGAGGTAATCGCGCAGGATGGGTGGAGATTCGGTGACCGCACGGACGCGTTTGGTGGCGGGGTCGAGGTGACCGCGACCATCGACTTCCGCGCGATGGCCGGCGCGCCCTTCGACCCGATCAGCGCGACGCTGCGGTCGATGTTCGGCACCGACGACCTCCCGGGCCTGACCCGCGGCCTGCTGGTGCACGACCCGGCCGGCTGGCTGCCCGCGACGACCCTCACCGACGGCACGCACCTGCCCGACCTGCTCGACGCCGCCGCCCTCCGGTGGCGCGGCGGCTCGCCGCACGCCGCCGCCGCGCTGGCCTGGAAGTCCTACAGTTACTGGCTGGTGCTGCCCGCGGTGCTGGGCTGGGCCTCGTCCCGGCGGGTGCCGCTGCTGCGCGCGTCCGACGTGCTGGTCCACTTCGAAGACCACCGACCGCTGCTGACGCTCGGCTACCGCCGCTCGATCGACGTCGCCGTGCTGCCCTCCGACCCGCTGGCCCTCTCCGGCCTGCCGGAGGTCGTCGTGGTGCCCGACGAGGCCGCCCTGCTGTCGGCGTTCCGCACCTCGCTGCTCGACGAGCACGTCAACCCGCTGCTGGACGCGATCCACACCGAGGTCCGCCTGGGCGCGCGGACCCTGATGGGCTCGGTGGCCTCCGGGATCGCCTACGGGCTGCTCCGCGCCGCCGACTGGCTGCCCGGCTCGACCGCCGACAACATCGACACGCTCCTCGAGGCGCTCCAACTCGACGACCTGATCGAACTCGTCGAGGGCCCGGGCGGCCGGCTCAACGTGCAGCGCAAGACGTGCTGCCTCGCGTTCACCCTGCCGCAGCCCAAGCTCTGCTCCGGCTGCGTCATCAAGCCGTCCTGAAGCAGCGCCTGGCCGGCGAGTGCCGGTCAGTTGGCGAGGACGCCGCCCTCGATGAAGAGTTCCTGGGCGTTGATGCCGCCGTTGCGCAACAGGAAGTCGGTGGCGTCGACAACCTCGGCCACTGTGACCAGGCGGCCTATCGGGGTGCGGGCCACGTGCGGGTGGTCGGGCACGCCGGCCCACTTCGGGCTGTCGCCGACGATGCCGGGGTGGATCAGGTTGATCCGGTGCGGCGCGATCTGCACGGCCAGCGTCTTCACCAGGCCCGACAGGCCCGCGTTGTGGGTGGTGACGACCGTCGAGCCCGGGTACGGACGCTCCTTGGCCACGCCGCCGAACAGCACCACCGAGGCGCCGGGGCGGAAGCGGTCGCGCAGGCAGCGCACCACCTCGGCGTAGCCGACCAGCTTGATCGTGTGCGCCGTCACCGCGGCCGCCACGTCGAACTCCGCCAGCACGTTCGGCACCTGGCTGGTGGCCGTGATCACCAGGTGGTCGACCTCGGTGATCTCGGCCAACCCGGCCGCGATCGTCACCGGGTCGGACAGGTCCACGGCCAGCCCGCGGGCCGCCGGGCCGAGCGCGGCGGCCGCGGCCTCGGCGCGTGCCTTGTCCCGGCTGGTGACCACCACCGTGTCGCCCCGGGCAACGAGGTGTGCGGCCACGGCCCGGCCCAGTCCGCCGGTTCCCCCGACGACGATCGACGTACCCATCACACAAGTCCTTAAAGTTTGAACGACATCTCACAGAGACTGTGCCACGGGAAGATCGCGACGACAAATGGGGACTGGACGAGGCCGCGCGTCCGGCCTGACGGCGCCGGCTCAGACCGCGATCCGGCCGCCGTCGACGGGCAGCAGCGCGCCGTGCACGAAACTGGAGCGGTCGGTCGCCAGGAAGGCGATGGCCTCGGCCACCTCGTCCGCCGAGCCGGGCCGGCCGGCCGGCGCGGCCGACGCCAGCACGTCCAGGTCGTCGCCCATGGCGGCGGTCCCGGCCGTCTGGACCGGGCCGGGGCTGACCGCGTTGACCCGCACGCCGCGCGGCCCGTACTCGGCTGCCCACGCCTTGGTCAGCAGCACCACGGCCGCCTTGCTCGAGCCGTAGAGCGCCATGCCTGACATGCCGAACTCGGCGACCATCGTCGTCACGTTGACGATGACGCCGTCGCCGCGCGCGGCCATGTCCGGCGCCAGCTCGGCGACCAGGAAGTAGGGCGCCTTGACGTTGAGGGCGTACACGGCGTCGAAGTCGATCTCGCTGGTCTCGTCGGTTGCCATGAAGGGGTAGATGCCGGCGTTGTTGACCAGCACGTCTACCCGGCCGGCGAGCTCGCGGGCCCGGGCTGCGAGCGACCGGGCGGCGTCCTCGTCACGCAGGTCGGTGGCCAGGAAGTCGGCTTTTCCGCCCTTCTCCCGGATAGCCCGCACCACCTCGTCGCCCCGGCGCGGGTCGCGGCCCGCTACGAGGACGTGCGCTCCGAGGTTGGCCAGCGCCAGCGCGGTGGCCCGCCCGATGCCGCTGGTGCCGCCGGTGACCAACGCCGACCGGCCCGTCAATTCGAAAGTCATTGACTCACCCATCTCTATGCGGCCGGGACATCCCGGCCGGTCGATGGGTTCAATGCCGGCACCCGCTCAGACTTTCCCAGCCGGCTCTTCGTTGTCGTTATGGCCGCCATAAGCCTCCAGCGCCGCGACCAGGGCGCCGAGGTCGCGTCGGCGGGAACTGGCCGGCCACACCGCCCAGGTGCGCCGGACCAGCGGCCGACCGACCAACGGCAACCACCTGATCGACGCGGGCACGGGCTGGGCCCAGTCCGGCGGGGCCAGGGCGAACGCGCGACCCGACGTCACCGCGGTGAACTTCACGTCCGGGATCAGCTCCTGCCCCGCGGGTGCCGCGGGGCCGAGGTCGAGTCCGTGGCTCCGCAGGATCGCGGTGACCTCGTCATACCAGGCCGGGCTGGCCGACCGAGGGAAGCCGACCCAGTGCAGCCCGACCAGGTCCTGCAACCGCGCACCGGCTGGTCCGCCGACCAGTGCGGCGAAATCGGCGGTGACAAGCACCCCGAGCGGTTCGGCCACCACCAGCGAAGCGTCCAGGCCGCCGCCGACCGGATGTTCGCGCACCAGGCCGACATCGAGCTCACCGCGGTCCAGGGCGACGAACTGGTCGGCGGTGGACAGATGTCGCGGCCGGACCCGGGTCTCCGGGAACGGTGCCGCCAGAGCCGCCACCGATCGGGAGAGCAGGTCGCCAGGAAGTTCGAGCGGGACGCCGAGGCGCAGCAGGCTGCCTCCGGGCGCGGTGTGCCGGTCGACGGCTGACATCGCCCGGTCGTAGCGCGCCAGCACCGCGCGCGCCTCGGACAGGAGGGTCCGGCCCGCCTCGGTCGGTCGTACCCCGGTGCTGCTGCGGGTGAGCAGGTCGACGCCGAGTTCGCGTTCGAGGGCGCTCATCTGCTGCGACAGGGCGGGTTGGCTCACGTGCAACCGGCGGGCGGCCGCGGACAGCCCGCCCTCCTCGACGACCGCGACGTACGCCCTCATCTCGCGAAGTTCCATCACGCGGGCAGCTTCGAGACGTCCCACAGCCAGACGTCGCCGACCCGCTCGGGCGGTGCGCCGTACAACGCGGTCAGTGCTTTCTTCCACAGCTCGGTGTCGCGCCGTTGCGGCACCACGACCGCGCCGGCCTTCCAGTAGGCCAGATCGCCGCGCGCGTTGGCCCGGCTCGCCGCCGACAAGGGCGGCACCTTCTTGCTGGCGCTGACGTAGCGCAGGAAGTAGTTGGTGGCCCGGAACTCCGAGGTGAAGCTGGCGGTCCGGTCGGGGCCGACCGGCGCCAGGAAGTAGCCGCCGGCCAGCGGCATCCGGGTCAGCGTGGCGGCGGACCAGCGGATCGGGTCGTTCACACCCGAATTCGGCACGGGTACGAACACGATGCTCCGCCCGCCCTCGGTGTAGCGGCTCCACGTGCCGTCGGCGACGAAGCCGGGCGTATTGGTCAGCTTGGTCGCCGGCAGCGCGGTCGGCGCGATCGGCACCAGCGCGACCAGCAGCGCGGCGGCGGCCACGGCCCGGAAGGTGCGGGCCCGCGCCGGTGAGGTGATGGTCTGCGCGAGTCGCTGTGCCGCCGCGACGCCCATCGCCAGCAACAGGCCGACGACCGGGGTGACCGCCAGCGCCCAGCGGGTCGGCACCGCCGAGCTGAGCACCGGCACCTCGTGCAGCGACGCCCACATCGACGGGATCGCCGTCCGTGCGCCGTGCAGCCGGACCACCGGGCCGAGGGACAGGTACGCGAACACCAGTCCGACGGCGAACAGGCCGAGCGCGGCCGCGCTGCGCCGCAACGCCACCACCACACCGAGCGTCAGGGCGAGCAGCGGCCAGCCGAAGAACGAGTTCTCCTCGGCGGCGTTCTGCGCCAGGCCGCGGGCGGTGTCCATGTTGCCCAGCAGCGACTCGCGGGACAGGCCGACGTAGGCCGCGAGGTCGGCACCGTACTCGCGCACCTCCAGCGGGAGGCCGCTGTAGGACTGCGGGCCGTGCAGCAGCACCGCGATCGGATACCAGAGCGCCGCGAGTGCCACGCCGACCGCGACAAGCCCGCCGGCCAGGAACGGCCGCCAGGTGGCCCGCGTCTCCCGCCAGCGGACGGCCGCCGCCACGATCAGGAAGATCACCAGGCCGACGGCCGTCATGAACAGGATCTCCAGGTTGATGAACGCCTGCCAGACCACCACCAGGCCGAGCAGCACGCCGTTGACCACGAAACGCGGGCGGCGTAGCTCGAGCGTGCGCCAGATCAGCACCGGCACCAGGAACTGCGTGACCAGGTTGGGGTGGCCGTTGGCCTGCGAGATCATCCCGGGCGCGAACGCGCAGAAGCCGGCGCCGATCCAGGCCGCGAGCCGGCGCCGCAGCAGATAGCGGGAGAGCACCAGATACCAGCACACCGCGGTCAGGATCAGGCCGCCGGTGAGGAAGACGTTGAAGGCCGCGTGCGGCCCGAAGAGCAGCGTGACCGGGGTGAGCGGGATCGAGATGCCGAGCACCGACGTGTTGGCCATCAGGTTGATGCCCAGTGGCGCGTTCATCTGCCCGGAGACGAAGGGGGACGCCTGCCCGGTGGCCACGAGCGCGCCGTGCCCCAGCATCCACTCGAAGAAGGCCTGGTCGGCCCGGTTGGCCGCGAGGCCCCAGGTCGGGTGCAGCCAGATGCGGTAGGTCACCCAGAACGCCGCCAGGACATAGCTCCCGACGGCGGCCAGGTCGCGAACCCGGCCGCGCTGCCACAGCAGCCGGCGCGTGGCGGCGGGCGCCAGCGTCGCAGTGGTCACTCCCGTAACCCGAGACCCTCCCACCGGCATCGGCTCCTCCAGCGCCCGTCAAGGGGATCCACAGAAGACCGGCAAATCACCGGATCCCTGGCACATCCGACCTAGGTTTTCATACCGTAACTAATAGGGAAGCTCTCTCACGTTCCATCGAGGCAACTGTCCCTACCGGGGGGAGGCGGCAGATGGCCGAGATCACCGGGAACCAGCACGTGCAGTCCGAGGTGCTCGAAGGCTTGGCGACCGCGGTCAACCATCGACATTGGTTCGCCGAACTGGCCCTGCCCTATCTGGGCAGCAACCCGATCGAGATCGGCAGTGGGTTGGGCGACTACGCGCTCGAGTGGGCGCCCTACACCCAGCGCTTCACGGCCACCGAGGCCGACCCGGACCGGCTGATCGCGCTCAAGGAGCGGCTGGCCGGCCATCCCGACATCGAGGTACGCCAGATGCTGCTGCCCAGCCAGCAGGAGGGTGCGTACACCGCGGCCGTCTCGTACAACGTGCTCGAGCACATCGAAGACGACCGGCGCGCGCTGCAGAGCATGGGCCGGATGGTCCGACCGGGCGGCGCCGTGATCATCATCGTGCCGGCGTTCCCGTTCGCGATGAGCCCGGTCGACATCGCGACCGGTCACGTCCGCCGCTACACCATCAAATCGCTTGCCCGGGTGATGAACCGGGCGGACCTGCGGGTCGAGCGGATCAACTACACCAACGCGCTCGGGCTGATCGGCTACTACATGGCCACCAGCGTCTTCCGCCTGACGCCGAAGGAAGGCGCGATGGTCAAGTTCTACGACAAGCTGGTGCTGCCCGCGACGCGGGCGGTCGAGCAGCGAGTGCGCCCACCCTTCGGACAATCGGTGTTCGCGGTGGGCCGCAGACCGCGGTAGGCCTGAAGCGGAGGGTGTGGGATTCGAACCCACGAAGAGGTTGCCCTCTTACCGGTTTTCAAGACCAGCGCCATCGGCCACTAGGCGAACCCTCCTGGACGCGGGGTCAAGTCTGCCATGCGCCCGGCGACGGGGTAAGAAAGGGCATGCGCGCGATAACGATCCCCGAACCCGGCGGCCCCGATGTGCTCACCTGGACCGAGGTGCCGGATCCCGTGCCCGGGCCGGGCGAGGTGCTGGTCAACGTCGTCGCCTCCGCGGTCAACCGGGCCGACCTGCTGCAACGGCAGGGCCATTACAACCCGCCGGCCGGCGCGTCGCCCTACCCAGGGCTGGAGTGCGCGGGTCTGGCGGGCGGCGAGCCCGTCTGCGCGCTGCTCTCCGGCGGCGGCTACGCGCAGCGGGTGGCCGTGCCCGTCGAGCACCTGCTGCCGGTGCCGGCCGGCGTCACGGTCGAAGACGCGGCCGGGCTGCCCGAGGTCGCCTGCACCGTCTGGTCCAATGTGGTGCGTGGCGCGGGCCTGCGCGCGGGCGAGACGCTGCTGGTCCATGGTGGATCGAGCGGCATCGGCACGTTCGCCATCCAACTCGGCAAGGCGCTCGGCGTGCGATTGATCACCACAGCACGCGCCGTGAAGCATGAGGCGTTGCTGGCCCTCGGCGCCGACCACGTCATCGACTATTCCACTGAGGACTTCGTAGAGGTGACCCAGAAGCTGGGCGGTGCCGACGTCATCCTCGACATCATCGGAGCGTCCTATCTGGACCGCAACATCGCCGCGCTGGCGCCCAACGGCCGGCTGGCCATCATCGGCACCCAGGGCGGCCGCCGCGCCGAGCTCGACCTGGGCAAGCTGATGGCCAAGCGGGGAGCGATCTCCGCGACGACATTGCGGGCCCGGCCGGCGGCGGAGAAGACCGAAATCATCAAGGGTGTACGCACGACCGTGTGGCCGTTGGTCGAAGCAGGCCGGATCAGGCCGGTGATCGACCGGCGGATCCCGATGCCGCGCGCAGCCGAGGCACACCGGGTCGTCGAGGAGAACCTGCACACCGGCAAGGTGCTGCTGGTCAATCCCGGGTGACGCGCCGCCCCGCGCGCCGCAGCAGCAGCCGCGGGCCACTGCCCTCGGCCGACAGCCGGTCGTCGGCGTTGTAGAGCTGGCAGCGCTGCATCGACAGGCAGCCGCAGCCGATGCACTCGGCCAGGTCGTCGCGCAGTTCTTCGAGCAGCGCGATGCGCTCTTCGAGTCGGGTCCGCCAGAGCGCCGAGAGCCGGCCCCAGTCGGCCCGGGTCGGCGTGCGGTTGTCGGGGAGTTCGGCCAGCGCGTCGGCGATCTCGTCGAGCGCGACGCCGACCTGTTGCGCGATCCGGATGAAGGCGACCCGGCGCAGCTCAGCGCGGTCGTAGCGGCGCTGGTTGCCGCTGGTGCGACCGGCCCGGATCAGCCCGAGCCGTTCGTAGTAACGCAGGGCGGACGGCGCGACGCCCGACCGCGCGGACAGCTCACCGATAGTGAGCGTCTCGGTGCTCAGCGCTTGCGGCCGCGCTCGCGAGTGAGGATCCACAGTGCTTCGACGCCGTCTTTCCAAGTGATCTTCTTGCCCTCTTCGCGGCCGCGTGCCCGGTAGCTGATCGGCACCTCGTAGGGGCGGATCTTGCGGCGCAGCAGCTTGCCGGTCACCTCGGCCTCCATGCCGAAGCCCTTCGACTTGACGTCGAGCGACCGGTAGAGCGAGACCGGGAGCAGCTTGAAGCAGGTCTCCAGATCGCCGATGTAGGAGTTGAAGAGCACGTTGGCAGCGGTGGTGACGGCCTTGTTGCCCATCACGTACCAGAAGCTGTAGGCGCTGTGGCTGCCGAAGGTGCGGTTGCCGTAGACCACCTTGGCCCGGCCGTCGAGCACCGGGTCGAGCAGCTTCGGGATGTCCATCGGGTCGTATTCGAGGTCGGCGTCGAGGATGACCATGTAGTCGCCCTCGGCGTTGTCGACGGCCGTCTTGATGGCCGCGCCCTTGCCCGCGTTGCGCGGGTGGGTGATGACCCGCAGGCGCGCGTCGTCGGCGGCGTCGAGGATCGCGCCGGTGCCGTCGCGGCTGCCGTCGTTGACCACGACGAGTTCGATCTCGCACGGATATTCCACCGCGAGCGCCTGCTTGAGCGCCTCCGCGATGCGTTCTTCCTCGTTGTAGACCGGCATGAGGATCGAGAGCTTCACGGGAACTTCTCCTGGGCAGGCGACAAATCCGCACCAGCGTACCGGCTAACCGGGAAGATCGTGTTTCACCGCCGGTCCGGTCACCCGCCCGAGGTCGGACCGACCATCTGAGGACTATTCACATATGCGCGTTCATCAGGCTACTCTCCAGTAACTCAATCGATACATTCCGATTGATTGGAAGGAGTGGGTCGATGCGCATCCTCGCCGCAGCGGCGCTCGCCGCGGGCCTCGTCCTCCCGTCCCTCGCCGCCGCCGGTGCTCCCGCGGCCGCGGCCGACCGTCCCACCGTCCAGCCGCTGCCGGCCGACCTCGAGGCGATCCGCGCCGCCGAGGCCAGCGCGCTCTACGGCAGTCCCGGCATCCGTCCCCTCGAAGAGCGCAAGACCGCGCTGGTCACCATGGGTGACAGCGAGATCTCCGGCGAGGGCGTCGGCAACTACGTTCCCGGCACGCACCAGGACGGCAACTGGTGCGACCGGTCCTACGACCAGGCGGTGTTCCGCACCGGCATCGCCTCCGACACCCAGTTCAACATCGCCTGTTCGGGTGCCACACCGTGGAACCTGATCGCCGGCGGTCCGGCCCAGTGGAACGAGCTCAACCAGGGCGACAACCTGGCCATCAAGGCCCGCAACACCCGGATCAAGCTGATCTGGGTGGTGGTCGGCGCCAACGGCGACGGCACGATCCAGTTCGGCCCGGTCGCCACCGACTGCGCCGTCAAGCGGGTGTTCTTCCAGGGTGCCTGCTGGCCGACCTACACCGACGGTTGGACGACCAGGGTCGACGGGTCACGCAACGCGGTCGAAGACGCGCTGCGGGCGATCCGGGCCACGATGACCGGCGCCGGTTACCTCGCCACGGACTACGAGCTCGTGCTGCAGTCCTATCCCAGCCCGGCCAGCCCGGATGTCGAGGACAATCCCGAGTTCCCCGGCTGGTACGCCGGCGGCTGCCTGCTCTACCTCGCCGACCACGCGTTCGCCCGCAACAAGGCGGTGCCGCTGTTCGAACGCGGCCTGCGCCAGGCGGCGGCCGACACCGGCACCCGCTATCTCGACGCCAGCCGCCTCTTCCACGGCCACGAGGTGTGCACCGACAACACCAGCGTCCGCGGCCTGTTCATCGAGGTCGGGATCTGGAACGAGAACGCCGCGCGCCAGTCGTTCCACCCCAACGCTCGCGGCCACGGCATGTTCGCCGAGTGCATGACCGCGTTCTACACCTCCGGGCTGCCCCAGGCGACCTGTGTCGACCCGGCCAGCACGGGCCACGGCACGCTGGTCGACGGCCTGCTCGAGTTCAAGCAGTTGCGCAACGCGGGCACCGGCAAGTGCGTCGACGGCAAGGGCTACGACTCGCGCAACGGCACGGTGCAGCAGTCCTACACCTGCCACGGCGGGCGAAACCAGGGCTTCTGGTACGACCCGGCCCGGCAGTCGCTGCACAGCGAGCTGTCGCACGACCGTTGCCTCGACGTGTCCGGCGGCTCGTTGACCGCCAACACGACGGTCAACATCTACAACTGCACCGGCGGCGCCAACCAGAAGTGGGTCTTCGCCGGCAACCAGCTCAAGGCGGCCGGCAACACCGCGCTCTGCCTGGCCTTCGACAACCCGTTGCTGGGTACGCCGCGCCTGCGGTTGGCCACCTGTGGTTCGAGCACCCGGCAGCAGTGGAGCTTCGAGTCCCGCACCTTCCCGAACCCGGTCGGCTACGGCCACGACGACTTCATCGGCGACCGGGTCTACTGACTGTCGTGGGGGCCCCGGCGGCCCGGGGCCCCCACGGCGCTACTTCTCCCGCGGTATGACGACGAGCCGGGCGCTGCCGCCGTCGCCGGTCTTGGTGCCGGCCACCCCGACCTGCGCACCGACGGCGAGTTCCTTCGGCTGGATCGTGCTGCGCCGCTCGACGACCCGCAGGTCGTCGGCGAAACTCCAGGTGAGGCTGAACCCGTCCGTGCTCTTGACGGTGATCGAGTCCCCGTCGACGGCCGTCACCTGCCCGCGCTGCACCAGCACGGTCTGCGTCGTGCCGTCCTTGGCCCGCACGACCGCCTCGCCGTGCAGCGTGTTCTTCCGCAGCATGACGCGCGCCTTGACCCGCTTGCCCCGATCGCCGTGCCCGTTGCCGTTGCCCTTCCCCTTGGCCGCCGGCGACGGCGAAGCCCCGGGCGACGGCGCCTGTGCCTGCAGTTCCGCCAGCTCAGCCGGCGTGATGTCGTCCGGGTCGAACCCCATGGCGGCCAGCGCCTCGCCCTCGGCACCCATCCCGGCCACGACGTCGAACGCCTGGTCGGCCACCTGTCCGCTGCCGCCGGCGAGCCCGCACCCGGTCAAGCCAAGCCCGACAACCGCGACCAGCCCAATTCCCGCAAGCCAACGCCTCATGGTTCTCCCTCTCCTCGAACACTTGCGACCACGATCGGCGACGTTCGCGTGGGCGGGGTCAGGCCTAGGTAAGAGGTTGGTAAGGCTGCTGGGGCAGAGCGATGGTGAAGCGGGCGCCACCCTCCGGGGCGTGGCCGGCCTCGATCCTGCCGCCCAGGCGGCGGACCAGGCCGTGCACCAGGGACAGGCCCAGGCCGCTGCCGCCCTTGCGGATGCCGTCGTAGCGCTGCCGCAGGGCGCCGCGTTCGAAGACCACCCGCAGGTCGTCGTCGGTGAAACCGGGGCCGCCGTCGCGGACCTCGAGGATCGCGCCGCCGCCCGGGTCCGGGCGGGCCGACAGCACGATCGGCGCACCGGCCGGGACGATTCGCAGGGCGTTCTCGAGCAGGCCGTCGAGGATCTGGCGGGTGCGACCGGGGTCGGTGAACGCCGCCACCGGATGGCCGGGCAACTCGACGCCGAGCGGGACCCCGGCGGCGGCGCAGCGTGGGCGCCAGGTCTGTGCCGTCTCGGTGACGATCGCCGACAGGTCGACCGGCAACGGGGTCAGCGGGAAGTCGACCGCGTCCAGGCGGGCCAGCGCGAGCAGGTCGGTGACCAGGCGGTCGAGCCGGGACGCCTCGTCGAGCACCGTGCGGCCGGCGGCCGCCGCGCCGTCGCCGTCGATCACGCCGTCGGCCAGCGCTTCCGCGTAACCGCGGATGGCGGTCAACGGGGTACGCAACTCGTGCGACACCGAGAGCAGGAAGTCGCGTTGCCGGCCCTCGCTGGTCGACAGCGCCTGGGCCAGGCCGTTGAGGGCGTGCGCCAGGTCGGCCGCCTCCTGCGGCTGCTCGACCGGCACCCGCACCTGGCGGTCGCCGCCGCGCAACCGGACCGCGGCGGTCGCGGCATTGCGGATCGGGCGGGCCAGCCGCCGGCCCAGGAGCGCGCCGGCCAGCACGCCCGCGGCCAGCCCGGCGAGCAGCGCCAGCCACAGGTTCTGGCCGACGTCGCGCCAGACGCCGGTGGCCCGCGGATGGGTCAGCACCACCGCGTTGCCGTTGCTGTTGAGCGCGCGGGCCTCCACGAGGGACGGTACGCCGGCGACGACACCGCGGCCCGAGAACGACTCGCCGGCCGCGGCCTCGCGCAACACCGACGGCGGCAGGCCGGGCTGGTCGGGCACGCCGCGGCGCAGCACGAACAGCGAGATGTCGCGCTTGCGCAGCGCGTCGAGCAGTTTTTGGTCGCCGGCCGGCCGCGGTGTCGCGCGCAGCGCGGCGGCCACCACGGTGGCCTCGGTGGCCAGCGACTCGCGGGTGCGCTCCTCGACCGCGCGGGCCGCCAGTGGGATCGCCACCAGCGCGGTGACCAGCACCGAGACCAGCGCGACCGCGCAGCCGACCAGGACCGCGCGGGAGGTCAGGGTGCGCGCCACCCGGCGACCGGTGCGCTCGCGGATCACCTGCAGGGGAACGGTCAGGTCAGCCATCGATCGCGTACCCGACGCCGCGGTGGGTGCGGATCAGCGCGCCGGCCGCGCCCAACTTTCCGCGCACCTGGGCGATGTGCACGTCGACCGTCCGGGTGCCCGAATGGGACGCGTATCCCCAGACCGCCGCCAGCAACTCCTCACGGGTGAACACCCGGCCCGGGCGGCCGACCAGGTGCGCCAGCAGGTCGAACTCGGTGGAGGTGAGCAGCACGGGCGTCCCGGCGACGGTCACGCCCCGGCGCGCTGGATCAAGCGTCAGCGGGCCGACCGTGCGCGGACGGTCGGCGGCGGCAGCGACGCCGCCCTCGGCCCGGCGCAGCACCGCGCGCAGCCGGGCGACCAACTCGCGGGGCGAGAACGGCTTGGTGAGGTAGTCGTCGGCGCCGAGTTCGAGCCCGACGATCCGGTCGACCTCGTCGTCGCGGGCGGTCAGGAAGATGACCGGGGTCCAGTCGCCGGCCTCGCGGAGCCGGCGGCAGACCTCGGTGCCCGACATGCCGGGCAGCGCGATGTCGAGCACGCAGGCGACCGGCCGGACCCGGCGGGCGGCCGCCAGGCCGGCGTCCCCGTCGTGTTCGACGTGCACGCCGAACCCGTCCCGGCTCAGATAGAGCCGGACGAGGTCCGCGATCGCCCGCTCGTCTTCCACGACGAGCACGAGCCCTGATGGCCGGTCACTCACGGCCCCATCATGGCCGACCGGCGTACGCCGTTATGTAAGGGCTTTGTTAGAAGGCCACCGCGAGGTCGCGGCGCGACCGTCCCAGCGACTCCCAGGCGCCCGTGTCACGCCGGAGCGCGGCGCTGGTGGCGGCGGCCGGGGAATTGACCCCGGCCGCCGTCCCGGCTCCCACGCGGACGGTGCGCGGGCGGAAGACGTGGCTGAGCAGCGCGTCCAGGTGCCACACCTGCTTCGCGTGGCCGACCCGGATCCAGAATCGCTCCCGCACCCCATCGACGGCGGTCGCCGCCAGCTCAACCGCGGAGAGCCGCGGATCGGGGTTCCACGTCACGTTGCCCAGGTGGCCCAGCTCGGTGTTCAGATGCAGCCGGAGGCGGTGCAGCATCCGCGACTCGTGGGTCACAACCAGGCGGCGATAGGTCAAGAGCAGTAGGTATTCGCCCTGCGCGGGGCGGTCGGCGCGGGTGCACCGGGCCACCAGCGCGGCGGTGTCGTCGGCGGCGACACAGCGCCGGAAAACCGGCAGGTGCCTGCTGACGGTGGGGAGGGCCACACCGGCTTCCGCGGCGGCTGGCAGGAACGTACGGGAGAAGACGTCCATGCCACACACAACGACGCGCCTCGCTGGAGAGTCGCGGCCTGCTCGGTCGCGACTTCCTTAAACCTCCATTAGGATCTTTACCCCAAGAGGGACTAAAGCGCCTCGATGATGGTCGCGTTGGCCATGCCGCCGCCCTCGCACATCGTCTGCAGTCCGTAGCGGATCCCGTTGTCGCGCAGGTGGTGCAGCATCGTCGTCATGATCCGGGCGCCGGAACCGCCGAGCGGGTGACCGAGTGCGATCGCGCCACCACGCGGGTTGAGTCGGGCCGGGTCGGCCTCGGTTTCGGCCAGCCAGGCCAGCGGCACGGGCGCGAACGCCTCGTTGACCTCGTACACGCCGATCTCTTCGATGCCCAGGCCCGCGCGCCGCAACGCCTTCGCGGTGGCCGGGATCGGCGCGGTCAGCATGACGACCGGGTCGTCGGCCGCGACGACGGCGGTGTGGATCCGGGCCAGCGGGCGCAGGCCGTGTCGGGCCGCCCACTCGCTGGTGGTCACGGCCAGGGCGGCCGCGCCGTCGGAGATCTGCGACGCGGAACCGGCGGTCACCACGCCGTCGGCGCGGAACGGCGTCTTGAGCTCGCCCAGCTTTTCCAGCGTGGTGTCGCGGCGGATGCCCTCGTCGCGGGTGACCTTGCCGCCGTCGGCGGTCGCCACCGGCGCGATCTCGGCGTCGAACAGGCCGGCGTCTTGCGCGGCGGCCGCTTTCTGGTGGCTGGCCAGCGCGTACTCGTCGAGCCGGCGCCGGTCGAAGCCCCAGCGCTGGGCCATCATCTCCGCGCCGACGCCCTGGCTGAACGGCACCGGGTCGTCGGCCGCGAACCCGTCGTGGTCGCGGTAGCGGGCACGCACCTGGTCACCGAACGCGTTGCCGTCGCCGATGCTCGAACCCATCGGCACCCGGCTCATCGACTCGACGCCGCCGGCGACCACCAGGTCGGCCTGGCCGGCGATGACCGCAGCGGCGGCGAAGTGCACGGCCTGCTGGCTGGAGCCGCACTGCCGGTCGAGGGTGGTGCCGGGGACCGCCTCGGGCCAGCCGGCGGCGAGCACCGCGGCCCGCGCGATGTTCCACGACTGGTCGCCGACCTGCGAGACGCAACCCCAGACCACGTCGTCGACCTCGGCCGGATCGAGCGCGAGGCCCTCGGCCAGGGCACGCAGGGCATGCCCAGAGAGATCAACCGGGTGTACGCCGGACAGGCCGCCGTTGCGACGCCCGACCGGAGTTCTGACCGCACCGACGATGACCGCGTCCCGCATGATTACTCCCCGGTAACGTGAGCCCTGACCGAATCCTACGTCGGTGGCGCGGGCTGGAATGCTTGTCCCCGTGACCTCTCACTGGCGAGTGCCGGCCTCGTTACCGGTCGTCAAGCTCGGCGGCGCGGCGCTGCTGCTCCTGATCGGCCTGCTGTTCGCCACCGATGCGGTCACGCTGGCCGTGGCCGTGGTGGCCGCGGCCGGGCTGGCCCTCTGGGGCGCCCGGGACCTGATCGCGCGGGAGCGCCTGGCCGCTGACGAGACCGGGCTCGTGGTCGTCACCGGGTTCGCCGCACGGCGGCACATCCCCTGGCCAGCGGTCGAGAGGATCGCGGTCGAGCGCCGCCCGCACGCCGGCATCCGCACCGAGACACTGGAGATCGACACCGGCGACGCGGTGCACCTGTTCAGCAAGCACGACCTGGGCGCGCCGCCGGAAGAGGTCGCGGCGGCGCTGGATCAGGTGGCTAGGCGGTGACGCTGGCGACCTTGGCCACCGTCAGCCCGATCAGCGCGACCAACACGATGCCGCAACCCACCGCCTGGATAAGAGTGCGCCGCTCCCTGGGCGCGTAGGCGAGGATCGCGCCCACCAGGCCGCCGGTCACCAGGCCGCCGACGTGGCCCTCCCAGGAGATGCCGCTGACGGTGAACGTGATCACCAGGTTGATCACGAGCACCAGGAGAATCTGACGGGTATCGCCGCCGAGCTTGCGGACGATGACGAAGAACGCCGCGAACAAGCCGAAGATCGCGGTGGACGCGCCGGCGCCGAGGTCGTTGGGGCTGATCAGCAGCGAGGCGACGTTGCCGCCGATGCCGGCGATCAGGTAGAGGGCGAGGAACCGCCACGGGCCGAGGACCGTCTCGAGATTGCGACCAAGCATCCAGAGCGCCCACATGTTCACCGCGAGATGCAGGATCCCGTAGTGGATGAACATCGCGGTCAGCAGGCGGTAGTAGTTGCCGTCGTAGATGCCGCCGAACACATCGCCCGAGCCCGGGAACGCACCGAGCGCGACCCGGCCGTCGGTGAGCAGCGTTACGGGTGGCCCGACGACTCCGCCGAACGCCTGCAGCTTGCTGGCCGA
This sequence comes from Asanoa sp. NPDC049573, assembly GCF_040676615.1. NCBI lineage: Bacteria > Bacillati > Actinomycetota > Actinomycetes > Micromonosporales > Micromonosporaceae > Asanoa > Asanoa sp. NPDC049573. Next base: position 224,982 of record NZ_JBFAPI010000011.1, on the reverse strand, counting down.
GGTGAACAGGCCGCCGCCGCCAACGAGTGAACCCGTGCCCGCGAAGGCCAGGCCGATCAAGGCGACCAGCACGTTGAGGCCGACGATGGTCTTGGTCACGTACCCGGAGCGGCCGGCCACGCCGCCGCCGAAGGCGGTGCGCGCCGACCGCTGGGTCCGGCGTCCTTCCGAGACGCACTCCGGGCATTGGTGCCCGACCGAGGCTTCTCGCATGCAGTCTGGGCATATCGGGCGGTTGCAGCGTGTGCAGCGCACCCAGGTCTCCCGCGACGGGTGGCGATAGCAGACCGGCGCCGCCGTCGGGGGCGATTCACTCATGCCAAGAAAGGTACCTGGCTCCGTCGATCAGCTGTTGACCCGCTGGATCTCCACGCGCTCGATCACGACGTCTTCGAGCGGACGGTCGCTGTGGTTGGTCGGGGTGTTCGCGATCGCGTCGACGACCTTGGCCGACTCCTCGTCAGCCACCTGGCCGAAGATGGTGTGGCGGTTGTTGAGGTGCGGCGTCGGGCCGACCGTGATGAAGAACTGCGAGCCGTTGGTGCCGGGGCCGGCGTTGGCCATGGCCAGCAGGTAGGGACGGTCGAAGCGCAGCTCCGGGTGGAACTCGTCGCCGAACTCGTAACCCGGGCCGCCGCGGCCGGTGCCGGTCGGGTCGCCCATCTGGACCATGAAGCCGGAAATCACCCGGTGCGAGATGGTTCCGTCGTAGTAGGGACCGTTGCCCTTCTGCCCGGTGCGCGGGTCCACGTAGTCGCGGGTGCCCTCGGAGAGTTCCACGAAGTTGCGCACCGTCTTGGGCGCGTGGTTCGGGAAGAGCTCCAGCCGGATCGGGCCGCGGTTGGTATGCAGGGTGGCGTAAAGGGTCTCAGCCACGGGTACTCCTCCATCGTCGGTGAGTTTCAGTTCGATCCTCCCATGTGCCCGTTCCGGCAATGCGGACACGTCCAAAGGTGGAGGATGCAGGAGGAACTACGCCCAGGAAGGTGGGGGTCTGGTGTTTGGTATCCGGCGGAGAACTCATGCCGAGTTGGTCCGATCCGAGCTCGGCGACAGCCTCGAGCACTTGAAGGCGGCCGCCGGCCACGCGGCCGGCGGCGTGACCACCGCGGTCCGGCCGCGGGTCGACGCGGCACGCGAATTCGTGGTTCCGCCGGCAACCCGGGTCCGCGATGTCGCGGGCAGCGGCTGGGAAACGACCCGGTCGTCGGTGCGGCCGCTGGCGTCGGCCGCGAGCGAGAACGCGAAGAAGGCCGCACGCAGGTCGAAAGGCAACAACGGCGGCCGGGCGCAGCGGCTGATCGAGAAGCGGGCGCAGAAGATGACGGAACGGCCGTCGTCCGGCCGCCGCTGGCCGATCATCGCCGCGGTCCTGGTCGCGGGCGCCGCCTTCGGCGCCGCCGCGGTCATGCGCCGGCGTCGCCAGCAGCAGTGGGACGAATACGACCCGAGCCGTTCGCTGGACGCGGCCCGCTCCGGCGGGTCCGGTGGTGGCCGGGGCCACAGCCACGGCCGGATCGGTGACGTGGCCGACGCGGCCCGCACGTCGGTGAAGACGGCGGCGTCGACCGCCAAGGGCGCCGCCAACTCGGCACGGGAGAAGCTCTCGTCGACGTCGAGTCAGACGCCCCGGCCGACCACGACCGACCCGACGGCCAGCAGCGACCACATGCGCTCGCCCAACGGACACGCCTGAGCAAACGGCAGACGGGAGGGCCACCCGGCGACGGGTGGCCCTCCCGTTGGCTTTCGCGACGGCGCGGTCAGAGCCAGCCGGAGCGGCGGAACCACCGGTAGAGGACGATCGCGGCGGCCAGCATCGCGGCCAGCGCGGCGGGGTAGCCGTACCGCCACTGAAGTTCTGGCATGTTGTGGAAGTTCATGCCGTAGATGCCGGCGATGAAGGTCTCCACGGCGAAGATGGCGGCCCAGGATGCGATCTTGCGCATGTCGTTGTTCTGCTCGACCGAGACCTGGGCCAGCCGGGCCTGCAGGATCGAGTTGAGCAGGTCGTCATAGCCGTTGACCTGCTCGGCCACCCGGATCAAGTGGTCCTGCACGTCGCGGAAGAAGCGCCGGATCTCCTTGGGCACGTGCCGGTTGGTCGACTCGGTGAGCTGCATGATCGGCCGCAGCAGCGGGACGACGGCCCGCTTGAACTCGACCAGCTCGCGCTTCATCTGGTAGATCCGCTGGATCCGACCGTGCACCTGGCGGGCGAAGACCTGGGTCTCCAGGTCGTCGAGGTCGGTCTCGACCTGGTCGCTGACCTCGAGGTAGAGGTCGACCACGTGGTCGGCGATCGCGTAGGCGACCGACCACGGGCCCTGCGAGAGCAACTCCTTGCGCTGCTCCAGCCCGGCCCGCACCGGCGACAGCTTGCAGGCGTCGCCGTGGCGCACGGAGATCACGAACTCGGGCCCGATGAAGAGCATCACCTGCCCGGTCTCGACGACCTCGGTGTTCTCGGTGAGCTCGCCGCTGTGCCGCACGTAGCGCGCGGTGCGCAGGACCAGTGAGTTGATCTCGCCGAACTGTTCGAGCTTGGGCCGCTGCTCGACGCTGACCGCGTCTTCCACGGCCAGTTCGTGCAGCTCGAACGTCTCGGCGATGCCGGCCATCGTGGTCAGGCTGGGCTCGTGCAGGCCGATCCAGACGAAGGCGTTGGTCTCGTCGCGAGCGGCCTGCAGCGCGTCTTCGGGCGTCCACTCGCCGGGCTGGCGCACGCCGTCGACGTAGAGGGCGCAGTCGACGATCTTGTCGCGGCCGGTGAAACCGGGGGGCGGCGAGGGTTTGGGCTCAGCCGGCGCGAGGATGCGGGTCATCGCCCGGACCGGATCACTCCAGGACCTTGTTCGCGAACGAACTTGACTGGTCTTGTCGGCGTCATTTGACATCGACACACCTCCCTCCGCAACCACAACCCGGATCGGGGCCGACTGCAGGCTACGCCTGGAAGGTGGCCGGGACGCGTCAGGATCTCGTCATGATCGCGGCCCCGCCCGGGGGGGCGCCGGGTGGACCGGCCGCGTCGGGGGGTGGGGTGCGAACGGCCCACCCGGCGCCATCGGGGGCGGGGTAGTGCTGAGGGGGCCGGTTTGGGCCGGACCGACCGGTGGCTCGCATTGTTCACCGTCACCCGGCGCCTGGTCAGCCCCTCATCACACGGATGGGGCACTCTGTCGGGAATCCGACAGAGTGCCCTTGCTGACCGCTGTTAGCCCTGGATATCGGCGATGGCCGCGGCGAGGCGGCGCACCCCTTCGTCGATCTGGTCGACGGTCACGGCCGAGTAGGCCAGCCGCAACGCGTGCTTGCCGCCGTCGAGCAGGAAGTCGCTGCCCTTGACCACGGCCACGCCGCGCTGCGCGGCCGCCGGCAGAAGCTTGTCGACGTCGACGGTGTCGGGCAACTCGACCCAGAGGAAATAGCCGCCGTCGGGCTCGGTGAACGAGACGCCCGGGATGTGCTCGCGCAGCGACTCGGCCAGCACCCGGACCCGCTCGCCCAGCGCCTCGCGGACCGTCGCGATCGAGCGGTCGATGTCGCCCGACACGCAGAACTGGTAGACGATCGCCTGGGCGACCATGCCGGGCGAGATGTAGAGGTTTGTGGCCTTCTTGGCGATCTCGGCGATCAGCGCCGCCGGGCCGACCAGGTAGCCGACCCGCACACCCGGGCACACCGTCTTGGTGAAGCTGGACGCGTGGACCACCACGCCGCGGTCGTCCATCGAGAGCATCGACGGCAGCGCCTCGCCGCGGAACCGGATGTCGGCGTAGGGGTCGTCTTCGAAGATCGTGAAGCCGTATTCGGCGGCCAGGTCGAGCAGCGCGCGCCGCTTCTCCAGGGAAAGCGTGACACCGGCCGGGTTCTGATAGTTCGGGATGATGTGCGCGAGCTTCGGCCGCACCCCGGACTCGAGCAGCTTGCGCAGCTCGTCGGTGTCGATGCCGTCCGTCTGGGTGGTCACGGCATGCACCTGGCCACCCTTGTCACGCAGGTTGAGCAGGGTGCGGTCGTAGGTCGGCCGCTCCACGACGACCGCGTCGCCGGCGCCGACCAGGTGGTCGAAGAGGAACGCGTCCGCCTGCAGCGATCCGTTGGTGACCAGCACCTGCTCCGGCGCCACCCCGTGCTTGTCGGCGATCCACTTGCGCAGCGGCAGGTAGCCCACCGACGTGCCGTATGCGGTGACACCACCCGGGTCGGCGTCGAAGGCGCGGACGGCGGCGGCCTTCAGGCCCTCGACGTCGACGATGTCCAGCGAGGGTGCCCCACGGGCGAACGAGATGAGTTGCGCGGCGGTCATGGGTATCCAGCGTAGATGCCAGATCAGCCTGGCAACGTTCGGGCAGTGGGTACTACCCGATCGATCCACCAGGCCAGCTCCGGCTGGTCGGTGGTCTTCGACCAGCCCAACTGCACGAAGGCGCCGAGCAGCGCGAGCTCGAGCTGCCGGTCCCACCAGTCGGCCGTCTTGATCTTCCGGCGCTCCAGCGCGGCGCGGAACGCCTCGATCGTGGCGTTCTTCGACTCGGGCAGCCGGCCGGCGTTGAGCGCGAGATAGCCGGCCAGGTCGACACAGCTGCCGGCGGCGCCGGCCCAGCCCCAGCCGCGCAGGATCGTGCGTCCGTCGGCGGTCGGCCGGGCGTTGCCGAACCGCCAGTCGCCATTGACCAGGGTGGTCGGCAGCCCGTCGAAGGCCGCCAGCAGCGGTGCCGGCTCGACCGCGAGCCCCAGCGCGATCTCGTGTGCCTCGGGCTGGTCGGCGGCGAGCGCGGCCCAGCCGACCACCAGCGCGTCGGCGCCGGAGTTGGCTTCCCGGATGCCGGTCGCGGGGGTCAGCGCGGTGTAGCGGGCGCCCGGCGGCGCCAGCCCGACCGGGTCGGTGAAGTGCCAGAAGCGGGCGTGCAGCGCGGCCATGTGGTCCAGCACCCGATGGTGCATTTCAAGATCAATATCAAAGGGTACGGAGGTCGGCTCGTCGAGGACGAGCAGGTCGGCGATCTCCGTGGCCGGGTCCCAGGCGATGCCGGCGATCGTGTGGTCGACGGTGCGGGGCAGCCGGTCGAGCAACCCGTTCTGCCACAGCAGCACCGTCCAGGGCGGCCGCCCGTCGGCACCGTCGCCCAGGGCGCGCGACACCCAGTCCAGCGGCCGGCCGATCCGTTCCACGTGGAACCGCTCGTCACCGATCAGCAGCACCTCGCCGGCCGAGTCCGGATCGCCACTCGGATCTTCGGCCCGCTCGGTGCGCACCGGCCGCCCGGCGGCGACCGCCTGGATCATCTCGGTCGTCGAGCCGTGGACCGCGCGCCCCGTCATGCTCCCCAGTCTGCCGCGCCAAGGTCCGTTTCGCAGTAACGGCGCCCAGGTGGAGGGCCCCAACGATCATGCACAACCTGACCACGCCCCGGCCGCGGCCCCGCCTCGGCGCGCCGCAGGCGACACGCCGTGAACGGCCTGGTCCACTGGAGATCTAGGAAAGGAAATGCGCCGACCCGCAGCAATTTTTTACCTAGATCTCCAAACCAGGGCCCGGGCCGGGGCTCGGCGGCGCAACGCACGCGGGCGCTGAACGACGCCCAACGGGCGCGAGGCGACGCGGCGCCATGCAACGAGCCCGGGCGCGCAGGACCACCCGACGGGGCGCGGGCCACGCGCGGGCGCTGAACGACGCCCAACGGGCGCGAGGCGACGCGGCGCCATGCAACGAGCCCGGGCGTGCAGGACCACCCGACGGGGCGCTGGCCACGCGCGGACACAGCGCGACGCCCACGGGGGCGCGACGCGACGCGGGGGTCACAGCGCGGCCGGCGCAGAGCGACGCCCAACGGGCGCCACACCACGCAGGGCCCCGCACCCGCACGGACACAAACGACACGCAATGGGCGCCACGCCACGCGGGCCGGACCAACCGCGTGGGCGCGGAGCGACAAGGGCCGGACCAACGCGCGTGGACGCAGAGCCACGCGGGCCGGACCAACGCGCGTGGGCGCAGAGCGACGCGGGCCGGACCCACGCGCGTGGGCGCAGAGCGACGCCCGACGGGGCGGGACGCGCGCGGGGACCGTGCAACGCGTCGCGGACACAGAGCCCACGCCCTTGGTGCGGGGCGGCCCAGGGCGACGCCCAGCCAGGCGCGAGGCGCGCTCGACGTGCGCCAGAGCGACGCGGGGCGGCGCCAGGGAGCCCTGGGTGCGTGGTTAGACGCGCTCGCGGGCGGCGGCCCAGACGCGCATGATGTCGCGGACCGAGACCACGCCGACCACCTCGGTGCCCTCGAGCACCACCAGGTGGCGGAAGCCGCCGCGGGACATCGCGAGTGCCGCCTCCTCAAGTGTCCACTCAGGACCGGCGTAGACCACGTCCCAGGTGATGTGCGCGCCCACGGTCTCGGTGTCGGGGTCGAGGTTGCCGCCGATCGCGTATAGCACGTCGCGTTCGGTCATGATGCCGATCCCCTGCGCGTCGGGATCGATGACGATGGCGGACCCGACCCGGCGCGTGGCCATCATGCTGGCGGCCTGCCGGAGCGTGTGTTCGGGGCCGACCACGAGAACCTGTTTGGACATGGCATCGCGAACCTGCATGACACATCCCCCTTGAAGGTCACGGTACGGACATAGTGGTCCTGCCGGGACAGAACTACAAGACTTGCGTGCTCAGGCCGCCTGTCGTACGCCCGGCATGACCTCGGCCGCGAGCCACCCGACCCGCTGGTCCCGGTCGGCCCCGCTGACCCGGAAGTTGAACGCGGTGAAGCCCAGCCGCACGTAGCCCAGGAGTGTCTCGGTCACCTCGTCGGCACCGCCGGGCGGCACGTCGAGGTGATAACCACAGGTGATCTCCGAAAGATCCCTCCCGGCATCCGAGGCCGCCCGGGCGATGCGGTCGCGCAACGCCGGGATCGTCTCGACCGGCGCGTGGCTGAGCGACGGGATCCACCCGTCGGCGAGCCGGCCGGTGACCGCCAGCGCGCGCGGCCCGAAGGTGCCGACCCAGATCGGGATCGGCCGCTCCGGCCGCGGCGTGATGGTCGCGTCGTCGGTGTGGTGGATCCGCCCGGCGAAGGTCAACGACGGCTCCGTCCACAGTCCGCGGATCACCTGGATGGCCTCGGCCAGGCCGTCGACCTTGTCGCGGGGCGACGGCACGCCGATGCCGAACGCGCGGAACTCGTGGTCGGCCGAGCCGCCGCCCAGGCCCAGCCCGAGCAGCCGCCCGCCGGAGAGCCGGTCGAGCGTCTCGGCCATCTTGGCCACCATCGCCGGCCGGCGGTAGGGCACGCCGAGCACCCGGGGCAGCACCCGCAGCCGGGTGGTGTTGGCGAGCATCCAGGTCAGCATCGTCCAGTTCTCGTAGGTCGGCTCCGTGCCGCACGGGTGGTCGGAGGCCGACACGAAGTCGAAGCCGGCGGCCTCGGCGGTGTGCGCGCCGGCGACCGGGTCGACGTCGGCGGGAACGTCCAGTCCGAACAGGATCCGGGTCATGCTGTTTCTCCATTCGGTGCGATGCGCGGCGCCACGGTCAGCCGGGGCAGGAAGACCCCGACCAGCGGTCCGATGGCCAGCGCGTAGGCGATCGTGCCGAAGCCGACCGAGCCGCCGAGCAGCCAGCCGATCACCAGCACGGTGAGTTCGATCAAGGTGCGGACGAGCCGGATCGAGTGGCCACGGGCGGCGAGCCCGGTCATCAGCCCGTCGCGGGGGCCGGGGCCGAGGCCGGCGCCGACGTAGAGGCCGGTGGCGACGGCGTTGGCCAGGATGCCGGCGATCAACAGCGCGATCCGCGGCGCGAGCGCGTCGAGGTCGGGCAGCAGCCACAGGGTGCCGTCGGTGACCAGCCCGACCACCACGACGTTGGCCACCGTGCCGATGCCGGGCCGTTGCCGCAACGGGATCCAGAGCAGCAGCACCACGATCGCGGTGAGGTTGACGACCAGCCCGATCGAGAGGCCGATCCGTTGTGCGACGCCCTGGTGGAAGACGTCCCACGGGCCGAGGCCGAGGTCGGCCCGGACCATCAGCGCCAGGCTGACCCCGAAGAGCACCAGGCCGGCGAACAGCCGCAGCAATCTGCTTGACATGTCAAGCAGGCTAGCCCGCTTCTGTTTGACATGTCAAGCAGACTGTTACGCTGGACCGATGACCAGGTGGCTGAGCGACGACGAGATGCGGGCATGGCTCGGCTACCGGCGGCTCCGCACGCTGCTCGACCTCCAGATCACCCGCGATCTGGCCGCGGACTCGGGTCTCTCGGACGCCGACTACGACGTGCTCTCCACCGTTTCCGCGGCCGCCGACCACCGGATGCGGCTGGGCGAGTTGGCCGCCGCGATCCGCTGGTCGGTCAGCCGCCTCTCGCACCACGTCAGCCGGATGCAGCAACGGGGCCTGGTCACCCGAGACGACTGCGCCAGCGACGGCCGCGGTGCCACCGTGGTGCTCACCGACCAGGGCTGGGCGACCATCCAGGAGGCGGCCAAGCTGCACGTGGCGTCGGTCCGCGAGCACTTCATCGACCTGCTCGACCCGGCCGACCTGGCCGCGCTGGCCACCATCTCCGACAAGGTGCTGGCCCACCTGGACCAGGTCACTCCGCCCGACCCGGCGCGTAAATCGAGCAAGCGGCCCTGAGGGGGTGTCGGCTAGATTCGGTGCGTGTCGGTCGAACCCTTGCGCTGCGCGGCAGGTGTGGTCGTCGACGACGACGGGCGGGTCTTCATCCAGCGCCGGTCGCCGACCCGCAAGCTCTTCCCAGACACCTGGGACATCGTCGGCGGTCATCTCGAGCCCGGCGAGAGCCTCGACGAGGCGCTGCGCCGCGAGGTCGAGGAAGAGACCGGCTGGCAGGTCTCGATCGTGCTCGCCACGATCGGCGAACACCGCTATTTCGGCGAAGACGGGCTGGAGCGGCTGGAGACCGACTTCCTGATCCGGGTCGATGGCGATCTCGCCCGGCCCCGGCTCGAGGCCGGCAAGCACACCGCGTGGAAATGGATCACTCGCGACGAGGTCGACGTGCTCGACGAGAACAACGGCATCGACGACGGTCTCGTACGCCAGATCGTTGAAGGCGGTTTCGCCCTTTTGCGCCAGATCGGCTTGTAAGCCAACTCGACGCTATCCTCCTGTCGGGAAGAGTTCTCTTCCCGTACACCTAGCTACACGTGTGGAGGCAGCGCCGGGATGATCGGCCTCGTGCTCGCAGCCGGCGCTGGCCGCCGGTTGCGCCCCTATACCGACTCGCTACCCAAGGCCCTGGTGCCGGTGGACGGCGAGACCACCATCCTCGACATCGGGCTGCGCAACCTGGCCGCCGTCGGGTTGACCGAGATCGCGGTGGTGGTGGGCTACGCGGCCGAGACGGTCGAGAAGCGCCGGCCCGACCTGGAGGCGCGCTACGGGGTCACCCTCAACCTGGTCCACAACGAGCGGGCCGAGGAGTGGAACAACGCCTACTCGCTGTGGCTGGCCCGTGACCAGTTCGCCGGCGGGGCGCTGCTGGTCAACGGCGACACCGTGCACCCGGTCTCGGTCGAGCAGACGCTGCTGGCCAACCGTGGCCCCGGCGTGCTGCTCGCCGTCGACGACGTGAAGACGCTCGCCGACGAGGAGATGAAGACCACCTTCGACGACGCCGGCCAGCTCACCCGGATCACCAAGCTGATGGACCCGGCCGCGGCGTTCGGCGAATACATCGGCGCCACGCTGATCGAGGCGTCGGCCGCCGCCGGCCTGGCCGAGGCGCTGGAGGCGACCTGGCGCCGCGATCCCGGGCTCTACTACGAAGACGGCTACCAGGAGTACGCGGACCGCGGCGGCGAGGTCCGCGCGGCCACCATCGGCGACATCCCCTGGGTCGAGGTCGACAACCACGCCGACCTGGCCCGAGCCCGGGAGATCGCGTGCCACTACTAGCCCGCACGGTGACCACGCCGCTGGCCATCGAGGTGCGCCGGGGCGCCGTCGCCGGGATCGGCGCCCTGCTGGCCGACCGGCGGATCTCCGCCGGCGGCGACGTCGCGGTGGTGGTCGGGCCCGGCCAGGGCGACCGGATCGCCGACGCGGTGCGGCCCGGCCTCGGCAACGCCGACGTCTTCCACATCGCCGGCGGCAGCCTCGACTCGGCGCTCGACCTGGGTGAGCGGCTGCGCGGCCGGTCCTACGACGCGGTGATCGGCATCGGTGGCGGCAAGACCATCGACACGACCAAATACGCGGCGTCCCGGTTCGGCATCCCGATGGTGACCGTGGCGACCAGCCTGGCCAACGACGGCATCGCCTCGCCGACCGCGTCGCTGACCCACGGCGGGCGGCAGAACTCCTACGGCGTACACATCCCGATCGCCGTGATCGTCGACCTCGACTTCGTGGAGAACGGGCCGGACCGGCAGATCCAGGCCGGCATCGGCGACGCGCTCTCCGACCTCAACGCGGTGGCCGACTGGGAGTTGGCCCACCGTGAGCGCGGCGAGCCGATCGACGGCCTGGCGGTGACCCTGTCCCGGTCGAGCGCCGAGGCGCTGCTCAACCACCCGGGCAAGATCACCGACGACGCCTTCCTCACCACGCTGGCCGACGCGCTGATCATGGGTGGGCTGGCCAGCGCCGTGCACGGCACCACCCGCCCGGTCAGCGGCGGCTGCCACGAGATCTCGCACGCCATCGACGCGCTCTTCCCCGACCTGGCCTCGCACGGCGAGCAGGTCGGGCTCGGTGCGCTGTTCTGCACCTACCTGCGCGGCGAGCGGGAGCGACTGGCCCAACTGGTCACCTGCATGCGCCGGCACGGCCTGTCGGTCACCCCGGCCGAGTTGGGTCTGACCGACCAGCAGTTCGCGCAGGCGGTCGCGCACGCGCCGTCGACCCGCCCGGACCGCTACACGATCCTCGAGCACCTCGCGCTTTCGCCCACCGAGATCGACACCCGGTTGGAGGGGTACGCCGATGCACTCCGCGACCTTGTCGGCTGAGCGCGCGACGCCGAGCGCCGGCGACTTCTACCGCACCAACCGCGGCGGCGGCCTGTTCAGCGAGGGCCTGAGCCAGCGGGCCGGCGCCGTGTTCGCCGCGGCCGCCTACCGGTTCGGTGTCCCGCCGACCGCGCTGACCGCCGGCAACCTGGTGGTCGGCCTGGCCACCTCGGCCGCCGTCGTCGCGCTGGCCTCGACTACCGCGCCCACCTGGATCGCCGGCGTGGTCGCGCTGCTCGGCTGGCAACTGGCCTACGCCCTGGACTGCGCCGACGGGCAACTGGCCAGGGTGGCCCACCGCACCAGTCCGGCCGGCGCCCGCGTCGACGTGCTCTGTGACATCGCCGTGCAGATCTCGCTGGTCACCGCGCTGTCCGCGGTCGCGGTCGACCAGCGCCCCTCGACGGCCTCGTGGCTGGTCGCCCTGTTCGCCGGCACCTGGATGGTCAACCTGGTCACCTCGGTGATGCAGGCCGGGCCCAACGCCGGCAGCATGGTCACCTCGACCTCGCTGCCGGTGCGGCTGGTCAAGCTGGTCCGCGACTACGGCGCGGTCGTCTTCCTGGCCGGCCTCGTGTTGCTCGTCGTTCCACAGTGGACCATCTGGCTGGTGGTCGGGTTCACCGTCGTCAACGGCTGCTTCCTGGTCGCCAGCATCGCCTTCACCGGGCGGAGCGCGCTGCGGAGCTGACCCGGTCGTAGGCGTCGAGCAACTGCCCGGTGACCACGTCGGGGTGGAACGTGCGTTCGTAACGCAGCCGGGCCAGCGGTGCCTTCGCCGCGGCCTGGGCCCGGGCCACCGGCAGCGCGGCGGCCAGCGCCGCCGGCTCGGCCGGCACCGTCCAGCCGGCGTCGCCGACCAGGTAGGGCACACCGCCGAGCGCGGTGCCGAGCACCGGCCGACCGGCCGCCAGCGCCTCGATCACCACCGTCGGCAGCACGTCGTGCCAGGTGGGGGTGGCCAGCACCACGGCCGTCGCGGCCAGCGCCGCGTCGACGCCGGGGCGGTCGAGGCGGCCCAGGAACTCGACGTCGCCGCGCTGCGCCGCGACCGATTCGACCAGCGGCCGCAGGTCGCCGTCGCCGGCGATGCGCAGCGTGCCGTGTGCCCCGTCGGGGTGCCGCTGCCAGGCGTCGAGCAGCAGCCGGACGCCCTTCTCCTCGGAGAGCCGGCCGGAGAAGAACAGGAAGCCGCTGCCGAGCGGTGCCGGTGGGCCCGGATCGGTGATCGCGTTCGGCTTGACCGTGATCCGCTCGGGCGGTATCCCGTACCCGATCAAATGATCTTTGATGCCGTCGGTCAGCGCGAGGTAGCCGTCGACCGAGCGCCAGGTCGGCCGATGCACGGTCAGCGCGGTCGCCATCACCGCGCTCTGTGCCGCCGAACCCCGGTAGCAACGGTGCCGCACCGCCGGCAACGGCAGCGCGCGGCCACGGCAGTCGTGGCAGATGCCGCCGTCGCGGAAATAGAGCCCGGACGCGCAGACCTGCCGGTAGTTGTGCACGGTCTGGATCACCGGCAGGCCGAACCGGTGCGCGGTCCGGACGATCCAGGGCGAGATCAACGGGTACGGGTTGTGCAGGTGCAGCACGTCCGGCCGGTGTGCCCGGATCAGGTCGGCGAGGTCGCGCTGGGCCTTCGGCGCGTAGATCGGTGAGATCGGCAGCAGCGCCTTGGCCGCCGGCGACATGGCCGCGATCTCGTCGGAACTGCGCAGGAACGGCAGCACCTCGACCCCGGCGGCGGCCAGTTGGCCAATCTCCAGATCGACGATGACGTTCTCGCCGGAGGGCTGGGCCTCGCGATATCGGTTGTGCGCGACGACGACCTTCATGGTGGCGTCAGGCTACCGTTGTCGACGTGCCCGAACTGCCCGAGGTGGAAGCACTCGCCGCATACCTGCGCGACCGCGCCGTCGGTCGCCGGGTCGAGCGGCTCGAAGTGGCCGCCATCAGCGCGCTGAAGACCTACGACCCGCCACCGTCCGCCGTCGCCGGCAAGGAGATCATCGGCGCCGGCCGGCACGGCAAATACCTCGATGTCTTCTTCGAGGGTGGCCTGCACCTGCTGGTCCACTTGTCCCGGGCCGGCTGGCTGCACTACCGCGAGACGTTCCCGAGCAACACGCCGCTCAAGCCGGGCAAGGGCCCGATCGCGCTGCGGGTGCGGCTCGACGACGGGTCCGGTTTCGACCTGACCGAGGCCGGCACGCAGAAACGCCTCTCCGCCTACCTGGTGACCGATCCGGCCCAGGTCGAGCGGGTCGCCACCCTCGGGCCCGACGCGCTCGCCCTCGACCAGCCCACCTTCGCCGCCCTGATCCGGGGGCAGCGCGGCCAGGTGAAGGGCGTGCTGACCGACCAGAAAGTGCTCTCCGGGATCGGCAACGCCTACTCCGACGAGATCCTGCACGCCGCGAAGATGTCGCCGTTCGCCATCACCAACCGGCTCTCCGACGAGCAGTTGGCCACGCTCTACGAAGCCATGCGGACGGTGCTCAACGACGCCGTCAGTCGGTCGGTGGGGCAGAAAGCCGCGGAACTCAAGGGCGAGAAGCGTTCCGGCATGAAGGTGCACGCCCGCACCGGCCTGCCCTGCCCGGTCTGCGGTGACACCGTGCGCGAGGTCTCGTTCGCGACGACGAGCCTGCAGTACTGCCCGACCTGCCAGACCGGCGGCAAGCCGCTGGCGGATCGACGGCTGTCCCGCCTGGTGCGCTGAGTGAGCGCCCGGAAGCCCTGCGTACGAACCTTTTTCGACGCACAACTGACTTCTTCCACCGCCCTCAACTATCGGTATAGTGGCCCGGTCCCGCACCGACGGCGCGGGGACGACCACTCCGGCAGGTCCGGGCGTAATGTCGTCTTCTGTCCACGGTTCAGAGCCGTTGACATGGGAGACTGATGCGGTGGGCGACCCGAGCCCGTACGGCGAGTGGGCGGCACGCGTTAGCCGGGAGGACGTAGGTGAGGTGACGACCAGCCTCGAACGCCCGGTGACCAGCAACGGCCGCGGTGGCGTCGTGCGCCACGTCGACAGCTTCGAGATCCAGGTCCCGCCGCCCCCGCCGCCCAACGGCGTGCCGCGCTCGGCCTGGGCCCGGGCCCGGCGCCGTGTTTCGCGCTGGCACCGCCCATACATCCTGATCCTGCTCGCCCTCGACTACGGCGCCGTGTCACTCGCGAGCTACATCGCGGTCACCGAGTTCGAAAACTCCCGGGTGGGCTTCCAGGACCGCCCCACGCTGTTCACCCTCACCGCCTACCTGTTCCTGCCGCTCGGCTGGATGTTCACGCTGTGGGCCAACGGCGGCTACGACCGGCGCTTCCTGGGGCTCGGCACCGACGAGTTCAAGCGCGTGGTCCGGGCCGGGCTCGTGGTCGCGGCCAGCGTCTCGTTCCTGGCCTTCGCCACGAAGACCGATTTGTCACGTATGACGGTCGGCAGCGCCCTGCTGGGCGGGTTGCTGATCGTCCTCGTCGTCCGCTACCTGGCCCGGCAGGCGCTCCAGCTCGTGCGCAAGCGGGGCGGGCACGCCGGGCACCGGATGATCCTGATCGGCACCCTCCCCGAGGCGCTCGAGGTCTACACCGCCGTCACCCGCAACCCCGCCGCCGGCCTGGTGCCCGTCGGCATCCACATCACCGACGGCTACGCCGCCGCGCGGGGCCTGGAGACGCCGGTCCCGGTCTACGCCGGCCGCGACGTGCTCGGCCTGGTCCGCGAGCTCGGCGCCGACACGATCGCGGTCTGCGGCTCAGCCAGCGCCGAGCCAGGCGAGCTGCGCCGGCTGGCCTGGCAGCTCGAAGGCAGCGGCGTCGACCTGGTCGTCGCGCCACAGCTCACCGACATCGCCGGCCCCCGGGTGCACATCCGCCCCATCGAAGGCCTGCCGCTGCTGCACGTCGAAGAGCCGACCCTGTCCGGCCCGGCGCTGCTGGCCAAGAACATCCTCGACCGGCTGGTCGCCGCGATCGGCCTGATCGTGCTGCTGCCGGTGCTGCTGGTCGTCGCGATCGGCATCAAGATCTCCGACAAGGGCCCGGTCTTCTTCCGGCAGGGCCGGGTCGGTCACGAGGGTCGCACGTTCCGGGTGTGGAAGTTCCGCACGATGTACGTCGACGCCGAAGACCGGCTGGCCGCCCTGGTCGACCAGAACGAGACCGACGGCATGCTCTTCAAGATCCGCGAAGACCCGCGGGTCTTCCCGTTCGGCCGGTTCCTGCGGGCCAGCTCGATCGACGAGCTCCCCCAGTTGGTCAACGTGCTCAAGGGCGAGATGTCGCTGGTCGGCCCCCGCCCGCTGCCGGCCGACGACGGCGACTTCCTCGGCGACGTGCGCCGCCGGCTGCTCGTGCGCCCCGGCATCACCGGCCTGTGGCAGGTCTCCGGCCGCTCCGACCTCTCCTGGGACGAAGCGGTCCGGCTCGATCTCTACTACGTCGACAACTGGTCGCTCGCCTACGACCTGAGCATCCTCTGGCGCACCATCGGCGTCGTGGTCGCCCGCAAGGGAGCGTACTAACACCCAGGATCTGGTCCCGGGTTCGTTTCGCCCTCCCTGGGAGGGCTTCCGTAATCGGTTCCGGGCGGCGAGGATTCCGCCCATGAGTCCGGACCTCTCGGCCGCGGCGGCGGTGCTGGCCCTGGTCAGTGCGCTGGCCGGCGCCGTGTACGCCGTGGTTCGGTTGCGGGCGCGACGCGGCATCGCGACCGCCACCCAGCGGGCCACCTACGAGGTGCTGCACACCGCCGGGTTGGCGGCCGAACCGCTGCGGAACGGGCTCACGCCCGCGAGTGCCGCCAAGGCCGTCCGGTTGTTGCGGGTGTTGGTGGGGGCATCCGGGTTGGCGTTGGCCGATGACAGCACGTTGCTGGCGCTGGACGGCCGCGGCGGGCATCACTCGCATCAGTTGCAGGCCGCGGCCAAGAAGGCCATCGCCACCGGGCGGTCGACCGTGTTACGCCAGGCCGAGCTGCCCTGCGACCGGGTCGACTGCGAGATCCGTGGTGTGGTCGTCGCGCCGATCCGGGCCGCGCCGCCGGTCGCGCTGGTCGCCGTCGCCGACGACCAGCCGGCGCCCGGGCTGGTGCAGGCGACCCTGGAGACGGCCCGCTGGGCGGCCGCGCAACTCGCCCTGGCCGAGCTCGACTCGTCGCGCGAACGGCTGGCCCGGGCCGAGGTCAAGGCGCTGCGGGCGCAGATCAGCCCGCACTTCATCTACAACGCGCTGACCGCGATCGCCTCGTTCGTCCGGACCGATCCGGAACGGGCCCGCGAGCTGATCCTCGAGTTCGCCGAGTTCACCCGCTACTCGTTCCGGGCGCACGGCGAGTTCACCACGCTCGCCGAGGAACTGCGCTCGATCGACCGCTACCTGACCATCGAGCGGGCCCGGTTCGGCGACCGACTCCAGGTGCGGCTGCAGATCGCGCCCGAGGTGCTGCCGGTCAGCCTGCCCTTCCTGTGCCTGCAACCGCTGGTGGAGAACGCGGTGCGGCACGGGCTGTCGCGCAAGCCGGGCCTGGGTATGGTGAGCATCGAGGCCCGTGACGCCGGTGCGGAATGCCACATCACCGTCGAAGACGACGGCGTCGGCATGGATCCCGCGGCGCTCGTCGCCGGGGTGGCCGAGGCGGGCGTGGCCGGGGTCGACGACGCCGGCGCCCACGTCGGTCTGTCCAATGTCGACGAGCGGTTACGGTCGGTGTTCGGCGACCAGTTCGGTCTGGTGGTGGAGACGGGAATCGGGGCGGGAACAAGGGTGAGCATGCGGGTGCCGAAGTTCCACCCGGGCGTCCACGCCGCGGGCGGTGCGGCTTGACCGTCGGCGGTTTCCTGCGCGTGCTGGCCGTCGACGACGAGCCGCCGGCCCTCGACGAGTTGGCCTACCTGCTGCGCGCCGACCCGCGGGTGGCCAAGCTGCACACGGCGGCCGACGCGACCGAGGCGCTGCGGGTGCTCCGCGACACCGACATCGACGTGGTCTTCCTCGACATCCGGATGCCCGGCCTCGACGGCATGGAGTTGGCCCGGGTGTTGCGCCGGTTCGCCCGGCCGCCGGCGATCGTCTTCGTCACCGCCTACGACGACGGTGCGGTCGACGCGTTCGACCTCGGCGTGGCCGACTACGTTCGCAAGCCGGTGCAGACCGAGCGGTTGAGCGAGTCGATCCGGCGGGTGGTCTCCTCGCGGGTGGTGCCGACCCACCCGGCCGCACTGGCCCGCGCCCGCGCCGAGGAAGACCCGACGATCCCGGTCGAGTTGGCCGGCACGACCAGGATGCTGCCCCGCTCCGCGGTGCGCTGGGTCGAGGCGCAGGGCGACTACGCCCGCCTGCACACCGCGGACGGATCCCACCTGGTCCGGGTGCCGCTGGCCACCCTCGCCGACCGCTGGGCCGACGCGGGCTTCGTCCGGATCCATCGCTCCTATCTCGTGCAACTGCGGCTCATCGCCGAACTGCGGCTGGCCAACTCCGGCTACGTGGTGGTCGTCGACGGCGCCGAGCTACCGGTCTCCCGCCGCCATACCCGCGAGCTCAAGGACAAACTGGTCCGAGCGGCCAAACAGGACTGGAGCCGCTGACCGGTCGTCGCCGGGCGACAGTCCGCCCGCGACGCTAGATCATCTCGGTCGAACGGCCGACGACGCGAGAGCGAAGCACCTCTATCCTTCGATCGCCGGCCGCGCACGCTTCCGCGGCCAGCTGGTTGCCGCGCCTCGCCGGGCGGCATTCCAACGGGGATGGAGCTGGATAAAAAACCCTCGTTGGACTCCATTATGGACTGAGCCAACGGGGAGGAACGACATGAGACCCAGTCGAACTACCACCGCCGCCGTCGCGGCGGCCGTTCTGGTCGGCAGCTTGGCCGTGTGGGCATCGCCCGCCCAAGCCGCCGTCACGGGTTCCATCGGCGGGCACGTCACCGCGGCGACCGGCGCGCCGGCCGGCGAGGTCATGGTTCAGGCCCTGGACGCCGACAGCTACCAGGGCCGCGGCTTCACCACCACCGCGGCCGACGGGTCCTACCGGCTCGACGGCCTGGCCGCCGGTCACTACATCGTCAGCTTCAACGGTGCCGACTACGCCGAGCAATACTTCGACGGCCAGACCCAGATCTACGAGGCCGACCCGGTCGCCGTGACCGCCGGGCAGCTCACGACCGTCGACGAAGACCTGCTCGCGACCGGCATTCTGACCGGACGGCTCACCGATTCGACCGGCGCGCCGCTCGAGAGCGGCCTCGTGCGGATCTACCGGGCCGACGATCAGATCCAGGTCGGATCGGGCGGCATCTTCGACGGCGTATTCCGGGTCGCCGTGCCCACCGGCACCTATGTGGTGAGCTTCCAGCCGTACGACGACCTTTACCAGGAGCAGTACGTTCCTGGGAAGCTCTCCGAGAACGGCGCGCAGCGGTTCGTCGTCACCGCCGACCAGGAGACGACGGTCAACGACACCGCACTGACGACCGGCAGCCTGAGTGGACGGGTCACCCGTTCCGACGGCACGGCGGCAGGCGGCATCCACCTCTACGCGACGCCGTTCAACGGCAGCGGCGGTGGCGAATCCGCGACGACCAACAGCAACGGCGATTTCTCCGTGCCGCGGCTGCTGGCTGGCGAGTATGCGATCGAGTTCATGGTCGGCGACCGCATCGAATACTTCGACCGCGCCTCCGACCTCGACCAGGCCGACCCGGTCACGGTCATCGGCGGGAAGGACAACCGGGTCACGCCGAGCCTGCTGCCCACCGGCAGCGTTCGCCTGCGCGCTCTCGACGCGATCACCGGAGCCACGATCCGCGACTTCTGCGCGGGAGGGCGATGCAGCAACGGCACGGGCCAACTGGTGCTGACCAACCTGCTCGCCGGGCCCAACCCGATCAGCGTCTTCTCCGAGGCCAACTACGTGACCCGGGCCAGCACCGTCAACGTGCTGCCCAACCAGACGATCGACGTCATGGTCCGGCTGCTGCCGGGCGCGAAGATCACCACCTCCGTGATCGACAAGGCGACGGGCAAGGGACTGGCCGGCGTTTGCCTGTTCGCCTACAAGTCGGGCCAGGTCTACATCCCGCAAGGTGTCGGCGACGACCAGTGCAGCGACGCGGCCGGCAAGGTGACACTCAGCAGGCTCGAGGCCGGCGACTACCGGGTCTTCGCCATGCCGCGGAACACCGGCTATGGCCGGCAGTGGGTCACCGCCAACGGCGGCAGCGGCGACGAACGCCAGGCCGTGACGATCAAGGCCACGTCCGGCCGCACCGCGATCGCGCCGCAGGTGAAGATCGACCGGGGCGGTTCGATCCGCGGCCGGGTGACCGACGCGGCGACCGGCGCACCGCTTCGGTCAGCCGATGTGGGCACGTTCACCGGTCAGGACCAGTCGACCGACGGCGACGGCTATTACCAGATCGACGGCCTCGGCCCCTACCGCTGGGCGCTGAGCTACGCCGGCGGCCCCGACTACGCCGCGGCCTGGACCGGCGGCGCGGTCAGCCGCTTCACCGCGACCGGCACCCAGGTGACCGCCGGCGCCGTGGCCACCGTCGACGTCGCTCTCACCAAGGGCGTCACCGTGCACGGCAACGTGCTGACCGGCGGGCGCACTCCGAGTTGGTCGCGGATCACCGCGTACAACACCACGACAGGTGACCAGACCGGCTCCGTCGACTTCGTAGGCGACGCCTACGAGTTGCACGTGCTGCCGGGTCAGGAGATCCGGTTCAGCTACCACGTCGACATCGACGGCACGACCTACCGCTCCGACAAGGTCGCCCTGTCGCCTGCCACCCCGGGCGGCCCGGCACGCTATGCCGTCACCGTCCCGGCCGGCGGCGCGACCATCGACCTGACCATCGCCATCCCATGAGCAGGAGCAGCATGAGACGAGTTCGCGCCACCGCCGCGCTTGCCGCGGCCGTCCTGGCCGGGACCGTGGCCGTCTGGGCGACGCCCGCGCAGGCGGCCGGCACCGGCGTGGTCGCCGGCCGGATCACCACCAGCGACGGCGCACCCGCGGCCGACATCTGGGTCGCGGTCATGGACTACGAAGAGTGGGGTGACGCCGTCGGTTACACCACGACCGCCGCCGACGGCACCTACCGCATCACCGGGCTCGACACCGACAGCTACGTGCTGTCGATGTCGGGCATTGACGTTCCGACCCAGTACTTCGACGGCAAGACCGACATCTCCGAGGCCGACGAGGTCCGGGTCACCAGCGGTCAGACCACCACGATCAACCAGCAGTTGGTCGCCACCGGTGTCCTGACCGGCCGGATCCGCCAGGCGAACGGGGAGCCCTACGCGTGGAGCTACGTCAGCATCGCCCCGGTGGACGGTGGCCTGTCGTCCTACTACGGCAGCACCGACGACAACGGTGACTACCGCGCGGCGGTGCCGCCCGGCACCTACTACGTCTCGTTCTCGCCGATCGAAGACAGCTACCAGCAGCAATACATCCCCGGCCAGCTCACCTCCGACAACGCCACCCGGTTCACGGTGGCGGCCGGGCAGGAGGTCCGCGCCGACGACACCGTGCTGGCGACCGGAAGCGTGAGCGGGCGGCTGACCAACGACAACGGCACGCCGGTCACCGAGGCCTCCGTCCGCGCGTCCGTGTTCCAGGCCTACGGCGACAGCACCGAGGCGAGGACCAACGCCAACGGCGAGTTCTCGATCCCCAAGCTGCTGGTCGGCGACTACATGATCGAGTTCTACGTCGGCAACCGCGTCCAGTTTTTCGACGGCACGACCGTTTTCGAGGAAGCCGACCGGGTCACCGTCACCGCGGGCAACGACACCCGCGTCACGGAGAGCATGTTGCCCACCGGGAACGTCCGCGTGCGCGCCCTCGACGCCATCACCGGCGCGACGATCCGCGACTTCTGCGCCGGCGACGTCTGCAGCGACGGCACCGGCCAGGTGCTGCTGACCGACCAGGTCGCGGGCCCGCAGCTCATCAGCATCTGGCCGAGCGGCAACTACCTCAGCCGGGAAAGCACCGTCACCGTCCTGGCCGACAAGACGATCGACATGACCGTCCGGCTCGCGCCGGGCGCGAAGATCACCACCACTGTGATCGACAAGGCCACCGGCAAGGCACTGGCCGACGTCTGCGTGTTCGCCTACAAGCCGGGCCAGGTCTACATCCCGGACGGCTGGGGTGACGACCAGTGCAGCGACGCGACCGGCAAGGCGACGGTGGACCGGCTGGCGGCCGGCGACTACCGCCTCTTCGCCATGCCCCGCAACAAGGTCTACGGGCGGCAGTGGGTGACCGCCGACGGTGGCAGCGGTGACGAACGCCAGGCCGTGACGATCAAGGCCACCGTGGGCCGCACCGCGTCCGCTCCGCAGGTGAAGATCGACCGCGCCGGGTCGATCCGCGGCCGGGTGACCGACGCCTCGACCGGTGCACCGCTCGAGGCCAGGATCGCGCCGTTCACGTCGAACCCCGGAAGTGGCAATGGCGAGGCCGCCACCGATGCCAACGGGAACTACCAGATCGACGGCCTCGGGCCCTACCGCTGGCCGTTGAACTTCGGCTCCTTCGGCTACGCGACCGCGTGGACCGGCGGCGCGGCCAGCCGCTACACCGCCACCGGCACCCAGGTGACCAGCGGCGCGACGGCCACGGCCGACCTCGCCATGACCCACGGGGTCCCGGTCACCGGCAAGGTGGTGGTCGAGAGCGGCACGCTCGGCGAGTGGGGCCGGATCAACGTCCTCAACACGGCGACCGGCGACTACACGGGCACCGTCGACTTCCAGGGCGACACCTACGAGCTACACGTGTTGCCTGCCCAGGAGATCCGCTACGCGTACGACCTGGACGTCGACGGCCAGAACCGCAGTTCCGACAAGGCGAAGCTGTCGCCGGCCACCCCCGGTGGGCCGGTGCGCTACTCGGTGACCGTCCCGGCCGACGGCCTGACCGTCGACGTGCTGGTCGACTGAGCGACCGCAGCAACCGGAAGGCCCGCACCGTCGCCGGTGCGGGCCTTCCGCATCTCCACAGCTTGTTCACATCGCCGGACCGGGATCCCCACGCCCGCTTACTACAGTCGCCGGCATGAGAGAGCGCCGGATTCTGGTGGTGGAGGACGAACGCACCATCGCCGACTCGATCGCCGTGCGGCTGCGTGCCGAGGGTTTCGCGGTGAGTCTGGCCGGCGACGGCCCGGCCGCGGTCGAGGCGGCCCGCCGCGAGCCACCCGACCTGGTCGTGCTCGACGTGATGCTGCCCGGCTTCGACGGGCTCGAGGTGTGCCGGCGGATCCAGGCCGACCGCCCGGTGTCGGTGCTGATGCTGACCGCCCGCGACGACGAGAACGACATGCTGGTCGGTCTCGCCGTCGGCGCCGACGACTACCTCACCAAACCGTTCTCGATGCGCGAACTCGCGGCCCGGGTGCACGCGCTGCTCCGCCGGGTCGAGCGGGTCCAGTCGGCCGGCCCGCACCCGATCCGGCTCGGCGACCTGGAGATCAACCAGGCCGAGCGCCGGGTCAGCCGGGGCGGTGTCGAGGCGCACCTCACGCCCACCGAGTTCGACCTGCTGGTGCACCTGGCCGGCCGGCCGCGCACGGTGCTGCCCCGCGAACGGCTACTCGCCGACGTCTGGGGTTGGGGCGACGGTGCCGGCACCCGCACCGTCGACAGTCACGTCAAGGCACTGCGCCGCAAGCTGGGCGCCGATCTGATCCGCACCGTGCACGGTGTCGGCTACGCGCTGGAGGTCAAACCGTGAAAGAGCTGCTGACCCGCGGGCTCGACCTCCTGCCTCGGCCGCTCGACCCGGTCCGGTCGATCAAGTTGAAGCTGGCCGTGCTGCTGTTCGCCTCGGCCCTGGCCGGGCTGGCCTACTTCTGGTACGCCACCCAGTGGATCCCCTACGTCACCTCGGCCACGGCGTTGCTGGTCGGCCTGATCACCTCGCAGATCCTGGCGCACGGGATGACCTCGCCGCTGCGCGAGATGACCGCCGCCGTCCGGGCGATGCGCCGCGGCGACTACACCCAGCGGGTCCGGGCCACCTCCCGCGACGAGGTCGGCGAGCTGGCCGACGCGTTCAACCAGATGGCCGCCGACCTGGCCGCCGCCGACCGACAGCGGCGCGAGCTGATCGCGAACGTCTCGCACGAATTGCGTACCCCCATCACCGCTCTGCAGGGTGTGCTGGAAAACATCGTCGACGGCGTCGCCGAGCCGCAACCCGCCACGATGCGCACCGCGCTGCACCAGACCGAGCGCCTCGGTCGGCTGGTCGCCGAGCTGCTCGACCTGTCCCGCCTCGACGCCGGTGTGCAGCCCATGCACCCGGTGCTGCTCGACGTCGGCGACTTCCTCGACGACGTGGCCGGCGAGGCCGCGGTGACCGCGACCGGCGCGGGTCACGACATCAAGCTGGCGGTGACCCCGCCCGCGACGCCGGTCACCGTGCACGCCGACCCGGCCCGCCTGCACCAGGTGATGGCCAACCTGCTCGACAACGCGACCCGGCACAGCCCGCCCGGCGGCACCGTCTCGATCGTCGGGCGCCTCGACGACGACCGGGTGATCTTCGAGGTCGGCGACGAGGGCCCGGGCATCCCGCCGGCACAACGCGAGTCGGTGTTCGACCGCTTCACCCGCGGCGACCGCGCGGTCGGCGGCGGCACCGGTCTGGGCCTGGCCATCGCACAGTGGGTGGTCCAACTACACGGCGGCGTCATCCGGGTGGTCGATCCACCCAGCGGCGTCGGCTGCCTGGTCCGGGTGTCGCTGCCCCGCCGCACTCCCGCGAACCCGCTTCCGGCGGCGGTGGCCCCATGACCGCGCCCGCCGACCCCACCAATCCGGCCGAACCGGCCGAACACGCCAAGCCCCGCGAAGCCGAACAGGCTGGGCCGGCCGAACAGGCCGTCGCCGCCAGGCCGGCCGACCCCACCAAGACCGAACAGACCGAGCCGACGGAACAGGCCATGACCGAAGAAGCCAACGCTCCTAAGCCCCCCGAGCCGACCAAAGCCGAACCGGCCGAACACGCCGAGTCGGCCGAACGGGGCGTGCCGGCCGAACGGGGCGTGCCGGCCGAACGGGGCGTGCCGGCCGAACTCGCCAAAGCCCCTCAGTCGGGCGAGCCCGCCAAGGCCGAATGGGGCGTGCAGGCCGGGCAGGCCAAGGCCGCCAAGCCGAACGAGCCCACCACCGGTGAACGGGCCGTGCCCTCCGAACAGGCCAAGGCCGCCAACCCGGCCGAGCCCACCAAGACCGAACGGGCCGTGCCCTCCGAACAGGCCACGGCCGCTGGGCCGGCGCAGACCGCCCCTCCGGTTCTGTTGGTCCGCGGCGGCAAGTCTCCAGTGCCGCCGCGGTCGTCGACGTGGTCGTGGCCTGGGCCGAATCGGGTTCCCGGCGCCGCGCTGATGGTGGCCGTGCTGGTGGCGGCGGCGATCGGCGCCACCGTCATCCCGGTCGACCGGGCCGGGATCGGCTGGCTGATCGGGTCGACCGCAAGCATCGTTGCCCTGGCAGTCACGAGAACGAGGGTCTCCTGGCGGCAGGTCGCTTGGGGAGCGGCGACCCTCGCCCTGCTCGGCGTCGGCACCGTCCGCGCCGCGCCCTGGCTCTTCGTCCTCTGCGCGCTCACCGCCGCCGTGACCGGGACGCTCGCGCTGGTCGACCCGCGTACCCTCCGCGGTGTCATCGCGTCGTTCGTCGTGCCGCCGGCCGCCGCACTGCGCGCGCTGCCCTGGGTGCGCGCCGGTGTGAAGCACCGGGCGCCGGGCAGCCCGGCCCGGGCGTTCGGGGTCGCGGCGGTGTCGCTGATCCTGCTGGTCGTCTTCGGCGCGCTGTTCGCCTCCGCCGACGAGACGTTCGCCGCGGTGCTCGACTGGGCGCTGCCCTCGGTCGGCGGCGCCACGGCCGCCCGGGCGCTGGTGCTCTTCCCGGTGCTGTTCGCCGTCCTGGCCGGTGCCGCCTTCATCCTCAGCGGACCACCGACGCTGGGCCGCGGCGAGGCGCCGGGCGGGTTCACGTTCCGGCGCTCCGACTGGGCGATCCCGGTGGCCCTGCTCGACCTGCTGTTCGCCGCGTTCGTCGCGGTGCAGGGCACGGTGCTGTTCGGCGGCGCGCGGCACGTGCTCGACCCCGGCGGCCCGACATTCGCCAACTACGCCCGCGGCGGCTTCTGGCAGCTGCTCGCCGTCACCGGCCTGACCCTCGTGGTGTTGGCGATCGCCGGCCGCTGGGCGCCCAGAAAAAACCAGGCTGACCGGGTCGCGATCCGGCTGCTGCTCGGCGCGCTGGCCCTGCTCACGCTCGTGGTGGTGGCCAGCGCCACCCATCGGATGAACGTCTACGAGCAGGCGTACGGCTACACCCGGCTAAGGCTCTTCGTCATGGCGGTGGAGGTCGGGCTCGGTGCGGTCTTCGTGGCGGTGCTGGTCGCCGGCGTCCGGCTGCGCGGCGGCTGGCTGCCTCAGGCGGTGCTGGCGATCGCGACGGTCGGCCTGCTCGCCCTGGCGGTGGTCAACCCCGATCGGTTCATCGCCGACCGCAACGTCGAGCGGTTCGCCGCCACCGGCCGGATCGACCTGCACTATCTCAACACCCTGTCGGCCGACGCGGTGCCGGCGCTCGATCGGCTCACCGGCGGCGACCGGGCCTGCGCGCTCTGGCTCGCCGAACTGCGGCTCCGCCGGGCGCCGGACGGCTGGCGGTCGTTCAACGTCGGGCGGCACGAGGCCCGCACGCTGCTGGCCGACAAGCCGGCCGGGCTCTGCCAGGTCTACCGCCGGTAGGTGTGATCGGGGACACTGCCGACATGACGGAAGGGCGGCGGACCCGGGTGGTGCTGGCCGACGTGCAGCCGCGCGCGCACGACCACGACCGCACCCGCACCGAGCTGGCCGAGCAGACCCAGGTCGGCGAAGCGCTCGTCCGCGGCCTGGTGCGGGCACAGCTCGCGCTCGCGCTGCGGATGGCGCTGGTGGTCGCCATCGGGTTGGGCGGGCTGCCGCTGCTGTTCGCCGTCGCACCCGAGGTCAGCTCGGCCAGCGTGGCCGGCATCGACCTGCCCTGGGTGCTGCTCGGCGCGGCCGCGTACCCGTTCCTGTTCGCCGTCGGCTGGGCCTACGTGCGCCTCGCCGACCGCAACGAGCAGGACTTCGTGGCGGTGGTCCGCCGGCCGGAGCGCTGAGTGGACAACCCCTACGTCGTACCCGCCATCGTGGCGGTCACCCTGGTGACCGTCGGCATCGGCTTCTACGGTCTCAAGCTGGCCCGCACCACCTCCGACTTCCTGGTCGCCTCCCGGATGGTCAGCCCGACCTGGAACGCGGCCGCGATCGGCGGCGAATACCTGTCGGCCGCGTCGTTCCTGGGCGTCGCCGGCCTGATCCTCAAGTACGGCTTCGACGTGCTCTGGTATCCGGTCGGTTTCGCCGCCGGCTACCTCGCCCTGCTGCTCTTCGTCGCCGCGCCGTTGCGCCGCTCGGGCGCGTTCACCCTGCCCGACTTCTGCGAGCTGCGGCTCGGCTCGCGGCGGCTGCGCAAACTGGCCACCGCGTTCGTCGTGTTCATCGGCTGGCTCTACCTGGTGCCGCAACTGCAGGGCGCCGGGCTGACCCTGACCACGGTCACCGGCCAGCCCTACGCGCTCGGCGCCCTGCTGGTCGGCGCCGTGGTCACCATCAACGTGGCGCTCGGCGGCATGCGGGCGATCACCTTCGTGCAGGCGTTCCAGTACTGGCTGAAGCTGACCGCGCTGCTGGTCCCGGCGATCTTTCTGATGTTGCAGTGGCAGGCCGACGGCCGCCCGGCGGTCGCCGCGCCGGACGGGCCGCTCTTCCACAGCGCCACCACCGTGGTGGTCGAGCAACGCGCCACCCTGACCCTCGCCGACGGGTCCACGATGGCGGTACGCCCCGGCGAGCGGCTCGAGTTCGGCGCCGGCGAGCAGGTGCCGCGGGTCTCCACCGTCGACGACACCCGCGGGCCCGACTGGCTGCTGCCCGGCGACAGCGACCAGGGCCTGTTCGAGACCTACTCGCTGATCCTGGCCACGTTCCTCGGCACCATGGGCCTACCGCACGTGCTGGTGCGCTTCTACACCAACCCCGACGGCAACGCCGCCCGGCGTACGACGCTGGTGGTGCTCGGTCTGGTCGGGCTCTTCTATCTGCTGCCGACGCTGTACGGCGTGCTCGGCCGGGTCTACACACCGCAGTTGCTGATGACCGGGCGCACCGACGCCGTCGTCGTGCTGTTGCCCGGTGCCGCCCTCGGCGGCGGTCCGGCCGGTCAACTGCTCGCGGCGCTGGTGGTGGCCGGCGCGTTCGCCGCGTTCCTGTCCAGCTCGTCGGGGCTGCTGACCAGCGTCGCCGGCGTGCTCTCCACCGACGTCATCGGCCGCGGCTCGGTCCGCGACTTCCGGCTGGCCACGATCTTCGCCGGCGTGGCGCCGATCGTCCTCTCGCTGACCGTCGAGAGTCTCGACGTCTCGCAGGTGGTCGGCCTCGCGTTCGCGGTCGCGGCGTCGAGCTTCTGCCCGCTGCTCGTGCTGGGCATCTGGTGGCGGGGCCTGACCGCGCGCGGCGCCACGGCCGGGGTGCTCGCGGGCGGTGGTGCGGCCGGCTCCGCGGTGCTGCTGACCGTCCTCGGTCCCCCACTCTCCGGCTGGCCGGCGGCGCTGGTCAGCCAGCCCGCGGCGTGGACGGTGCCGCTCGCGTTCGCGGTGATGGTCGCCGTCTCGCTGGCCAGCCGCAAGCGGGTCCCGGCCGACGTCGGTGCCGTGATGCTCCGCCTGCACGCGCCGGAAAGCGTGCTGGCCAGCCCCACACGACGGTGACCCGGGCCGATACCGTCAAGGGGTGACGACGACGGTGAAGGACGATCGGTTCGCCCTGGTGCTGCGCGGGTTGGCGAAGAGCTTCGACGGCAAGGTCGCTGTCGGTGGCGTGAACCTCGACGTGCCGGCCGGCTCCTTCTACGGCCTGCTCGGGCCTAACGGCGCGGGCAAGACGACCACCCTGTCCATGGCGGTCGGCCTGCTGCGCCCCGACCACGGGCGGGCGTGGGTGCTGGGTCACGACGTCTGGGCCGACCCGATCCAGGCCAAGCGCCTCTTCGGGGTGCTGCCCGACGGCGTCCGGCTGTTCGACCGGCTCAGCGGCGCCGAACTGCTGGCCTACCAGGGCCTGTTGCGCGGGATGGACCCGGCGGTGGTCGACCAGCGCGCCCTGGAACTGCTCGACGTGCTCGCGCTCGCGGACGCCGGCAACACCCTCGTCGTCGACTACTCGGCCGGCATGAAGAAGAAGATCGGGCTGGCCTGCGCGTTGCTGCACGCGCCGCGGTTGCTCGTGCTCGACGAGCCGTTCGAGGCCGTCGACCCGGTCGCCGGCGCGTTGATCCGCGACATCCTGCAGCGCTATGTGGCCGGCGGCGGCACAGTGATCTTCTCCAGCCACGTGATGGAGGTGGTCGAGCGGCTGTGCAGCCACGTCGCGATCCTCGCCGGCGGCGTCATCAAGCAGGTGGGCCCGCTCGACGAGGTGCGCGGCGACCGCACCCTCGAAGAGGTGTTCGTCCAGGTCGTCGGCGGCCGCACGGCGACCGGCCAGGAGCTGTCGTGGCTCTGACCACGGCGGTTTCCGGGGCGCCGCGGCCGGTGTCGGCGCGCCACTTCGCCCGGCTCAAGCTCCGCATCACCGGCAACAGCTTCCGGGGCCGGCCGTGGCGGGTCGCGCTGTTCGCGGTCGGCGCGTTGATCGGCCTCTGCTACGCGGCGGCCGGCTTCCTGCTCGGCGCGCTGCCCGGGCTGACCGGCTCGGCCGACGCCGCGCTGCTGGTGGCCGCCGGCGGCGGTGCCCTGGTCGCGGTGGCCTGGACCCTGCTGCCGCTGGTGTTCTTCGGCGTCGACGAGTCGATCGACCCGTCGCGGTTCGCGCTGCTGCCGCTGTCGCGCCGCACGCTGGTGACCGGGTTGCTGACCGCCGCCCTGATCGGTGTGCCGGCGGCGGCCACGCTGATCGCGACCGCCGGCCTGGCGCTGTCGGCCGGTGCCCTCGGCGGCGTCGGCGCCGGGATCGTCGAGGCGCTCGGCGTGCTGCTCGGCCTGGTTTTCTGCGTTGCCGTGAGCCGGGCCGTGACCAGCGCGTTCGCCACCCTGCTGCGGTCCCGGCGGACCCGCGACCTGGCGGCGGTGCTGCTGGCCGTGGCGGCCGCCCTGATCGGTCCACTGCAGATCGTCGTCAACCGGGCGACCACCGACACCGACTGGCGCCGGTTGCTGCCGGCGGCCGAGATCGCCGGCTGGACGCCGTTCGGCGCGCCCTACACGGCCGGCTTCGAGGTCGCATCCGGCGACTACCTGGCGGCCCTGCTGAAAATCGTGATCACGGCTGCCGCCATCGCCCTGCTGATGTGGTGGTGGGCCAGCACGCTCGAGTCGGCGATGCTCGGCACCACCAGCGCCGGGCCGGCGGCCAAGCAGGTGCGTGCCGGAGCGCCGGTCGACCAGCTCTTCCCCGGCGTGCTGCGGTGGGCCCGGCGCGATCCGCAGGGCGCGGTCCTGGCCCGGGAGGTGCGCTACTGGTGGCGCGACGCCCGCCGCCGGGCCAACCTGATCACCTTCGCGGTGGCGGCCCTCTTCGTCTCGGCGATGGTCAACTTCGGCAGCGTCATCTGGGCCGAGCAACCGGCGAGCGAACTGCACGCGTCGACGCTCAGCTTCACGCTGTCGATGATCTTCGTCGGCACGCTCGGCGCGGTCACCCTGGCCAACCAGTTCGGTTTCGACGGCACCGCCTACGCGGCCGACGTGGTCGCCGGCGTGCCGGGCCGGGTCCAGATCGCCGGCCGGGCCGGTGCCTTCTCGATCTACGTACTCCCGCTGGTGGTGCTGATCGCCGTGCTGGTCGGCGTGCTCGTCGGCGAGCCGGGCTGGATCCCGCTCGGCCTCGGCACGCTGCTCGCGACGCTCGGCTGCGGCCTGGCCATCAACTCACTGCTGTCGGTGCTCGGCGCCTACGCGCTGCCGGAGACCTCGAACCCGTTCGCCCTCAACACCGGTGCGGGCATGGCCCGGGGCCTGCTGAGCACGCTCGCGATCCTGGCCACCGTGGTGGTCGCGGCACCGATGTTGATCGGCACGCTGCTGGCCGGCGACCTCTGGCTCTGGTTGGCCCTGCCGATCGGCCTGCTCTACGGCCTCGGCGCGGCCCGGCTCGGCAGCGTGGTGGCCGGCGACGTGCTCGACCGGCGAATGCCCGAACTGCTCCAGACGATCACCCCACGGCGATGATGGAGCGGTGAA
Source organism: Asanoa sp. NPDC049573 (assembly GCF_040676615.1). NCBI lineage: Bacteria > Bacillati > Actinomycetota > Actinomycetes > Micromonosporales > Micromonosporaceae > Asanoa > Asanoa sp. NPDC049573. The sequence goes on along the minus strand of NZ_JBFAPI010000011.1, from coordinate 194,687 downwards.
CCCGATCGAGCCCGGCGCGCACATCCACGGCACCGACCCTTTCGCCACGCCGGAGCAGGCCCGGTCGCCGATCCGGCGGTTCCGCGGCCGCCTGGCGTCGCCGGTGACGCTCTGGACCGCACCGGGGCCGGCGGGCTTCACCGTCTCGTCCACCCTGGTCGTCGACGGCGACCCGGGCCGGCTGATCGGGATCCTCGACGACGAGTCCGAGCTGTGGGAAGCGGTGTCGGCGGCCGGCCGGTTCGCGGTCGCCCCGCTCGGCCCCGCACACCGCCAACTCGCCGACCGGTTCGCCGGGCTGATGCCGGCACCCGGCGGCCTCTTCCGCGGTGGCGAGTGGACGCAGACGCCGTTCGGCCCGGTCCCCGCCGACGCCGGCGCGTGGGCCGGCTGCCGCCTCGACGGCGCCCGCGAGTTCGGCTGGGGTCTGCTGGTCGAGGCCACCATCGAGCGGGTCGAGATCGTCGGCGAGGTGCCGCCGCTGGTCCACTACCGCGGCCGATATCTCGCCGACTGACGGCGCAACCCGCACCCGGGGTCAACGGTGTCCTCTCCGGAGACGACGAGGCAGCCTATGGAGACGATGCTGCGGGAGAGCGACCTGCCAGCCGGCTACCACCGCGTGCCGCTAGACCTGATCGGTAGTCCCCGGACGCTGGCCCGCAGCACGGGTGACTGCGCCGCACCACCAAGCGCCGGTGTCAATCCCTTCGGGGAAGGCTGCTGGAGGAGAGCTACCAGCGCGGCGACGACGAGGACCGCCACCGGTGCGCTGCGCGAACTCGGCCGCGTCGCCGCCGACCGGCTCTGTGCGGGCACCTCGGCCTGCTGAGATAGGCGCCGTTCAACGGCGTGACCGGGGTCACTGGGCGCAGCCACCTGTCCGTTCGGCGCAGGTGGCTGCGCCGGCCGCGTTGGGGGTTCCGGGCCGGCCGCGCCGTTCTTACGGTGCGCCTGTTCAGCCCTGCCCACAACGCCCCTGCGAAGGGTGGTGACCACATGAGTACCGAGGCGACCCCCGCCGTCCCCACGGAATCCCCGGAGGACCGCTATCTAGCCGTGCAGCGTTCCCCGGAGTTCGCCGGACTACGCAAGGCCGTCCGCGGCTTCGTGTTCCCGATGACCGTGGCCTTCTTCGTCTGGTACGCGCTGTACGTGATCCTTTCCGCGTACGCGCGTGACTTCATGAGCATCCGGCTCGGCAGCAGCCACATCAACGTGGCGCTGATCTTCGGACTGCTCCAGTTCGTGTCGACGTTCCTCATCGCCTGGCTCTACTCGCGGTATGCCAGCCGAAGCATCGATCCGCAGGCCGACCGGATCAAGGAAGAGTTGGGGGAGGTGCCGAGTGGAGACGCACCTCGCAGCTGAGGCCACCACCGGCGGAAGCACCGCCCGTACGCTCACGATCATCCTGTTCCTGATCTTCGTCGCCATCACGCTGGCGATCACGGTCTGGGCCAGCCGGCAGACCAAGACGGCGACCGACTTCTACGCCGGCGGCCGCTCGTTCTCGGGCTTCCAGAACGGCATGGCGATCGGCGGCGACTACATGTCGGCCGCGTCGTTCCTGGGCATCGCCGGGATCATCGCGCTCAACGGCTACGACGGCTTCCTCTACTCGATCGGGTTCCTGGTGGCCTGGCTGGTGGCGCTGCTGCTGGTCGCCGAACTGCTGCGCAACTCGGGCCGCTACACGATGGCCGACGTGCTGGCCTTCCGGATGCGCCAGAAGCCGGTCCGCACCGCGGCCGCGGTCTCCACGATCACCGTGTCGATCTTCTACCTGCTGGCCCAGATGGTGGGCGCCGGCGCGCTGGTCGCGTTGCTGCTCGGCATCAGGCCCGGCACCACGTTCCTCGGCATGGACGCCAGCGCCGCGAAGATCGCGACCATCGTGATGGTCGGCGCGCTGATGATCATCTACGTGACCGTCGGCGGCATGAAGGGCACCACGTACGTCCAGATCGTCAAGGCGTTCCTGCTGATGACCGGCGCCCTGGTGATGACGATCCTGGTGCTGTCGGTCTTCCACTTCAACCTGTCGTCGCTGCTCGGTGACGCGGCGTCGTCGTCTGGCAAGGGCGAGGCGTTCCTCGAACCGGGGCTGCGCTACGGCGTCGAGGTGGCCGGCAACGCGACGCAGACCTTCTACAACAAGATGGACCTGCTGTCGCTCGGCATCGCCCTGGTGCTCGGCACCGCCGGCCTGCCGCACATCCTGATCCGGTTCTACACCGTGCCGACGGCCCGGGCGGCCCGCAAGAGCGTGCTCTGGGCGATCGGCATCATCGGCGTGTTCTACCTGTTCACGCTGGCCCTCGGCTTCGGTGCCGCGGCGCTGGTCGGCAGCAAGGCGATCGTCGCACAGGACAAGGCCGGGAACACCGCGGCGCCACAGCTCGCACAGGAGCTGGGTCGCCGGTTCCTCGGCGGCGAGACGGGCGGCGCGACCCTGCTGGCGATCATCGCGGCGGTGGCGTTCGCGACCATCCTGGCCGTCGTCGCCGGCCTCACGCTGGCGTCGTCGTCGAGCCTCGCGCACGACTTCTACGCCAATGTGGTCAAGGACGGCCAGGCGTCCGAGCGGCAGGAGGTCAACGTCGCCCGGATCTCCGCCCTGGTGATCGGCGCGATCTCGATCCTGCTGTCGATCTTCGCGCAGAACCTCAACGTGGCCTTCCTGGTCGCGCTGGCGTTCGCGGTCGCCGCGTCCGGCAACCTGCCGGCGATCCTCTACAGCCTGTTCTGGAAGCGGTTCAACACGTCCGGTGCGACCTGGGCGATCTACGGTGGTCTGATCTCGGCCGTGGTGCTGGTGTTCTTCTCGCCGGTCGTCTCCGGGTCCGCCACCGCGATGTTCTCGAAGTCGGACTGGCAGTGGTTCCCGCTGTCCAACCCGGGTCTGATCTCGATCCCGTTCGGCTTCTTCTGCGGCTGGCTCGGCACGATCCTGTCCAAGGAGCGCGACGACGCCAAGTACGCGGAACTCGAGGTCCGATCCCTGACCGGTTCGGGCGCACACTAACTCGAGATCCCGCGGGGCCCCGGCGGCGGCACACCGCCGGGGCCTCGCGCTCTCTCGGGCAGCCCGGGGCCGGTGGGTGATCCGCCCGATCGGTAGGGTGGAGCACATGGTGGTAGCCCAACGTTTCGGAGCCGGTCATCGCGTTCTCGTGACGGGAGGCGCCGGTTTCGTCCCGTCCCACCTCATCGATGCCCTTATCGCCCGGGGTTGCGCGGTGGTCGCGGTCGACAACTTCGTCACGGGGTCGAAGGAAAACGTCACCCATCTCATCGACAATCCGCTGTTCGCGCTGGTCGAGGCCGACGTCGCCGACGGGCTGCCGACGCACCACCCGGCGATGGCCGGCCGGTTCGACGCCATCCTGCACATGGCGTCCCCGGCGAGCCCCAAAGACTTCACGACGCTGCCGATCGAGATCCTCCGGGTCGGTTCGATCGCCACGCTGCACCTGCTCGACCGCGCGGTCACCGACGGTGCCCGGTTCCTGATGGCCTCCACCTCCGAGGCCTACGGCGACCCGCTGGTTCACCCGCAGGTGGAAACCTACTGGGGCAACGTCAACCCGGTCGGCATCCGCAGCGTCTACGACGAGGCCAAGCGCTTCTCCGAGGCGTCCACGATGGCCTACCACCGCTACCGCGGCCTCGACAGCGCGATCGTGCGCATCTTCAACACCTACGGCCCGCGGATGCGCCCCGACGACGGCCGGGCGATCCCGACGTTTATCGCGCAGGCGCTGCGCGGCGAGCCGATCACCGTGCACGGCAACGGTGAGCAGACCCGGTCCATCTGCTATGTCGACGACCTGGTCCGCGGCATCCTGCTGCTGCTCGACTCGACCGAGGCCGGCCCGATCAACTGCGGCGCCGAGCACGAGTTGTCGATGCGCGACCTGGCCGAGACCATCGTCCGGCTGACCGGCAGCTCATCGACGGTGACGTTCACGTCACGCACCGCCGACGATCCGGAGATGCGCCGGCCCGACCTGACGCTGGCCCGCACCCGGCTCGGCTTCGAGCCGACGACGCCGTTCGAAGACGGCCTGCGCCGCACCATCGACGACTTCCGTCGCCGAGCGATCTAGCGAATCCGCTGGTCAACCCAGAAATTTTCACTACCAACTTCGTGCCGTACCGGCGTTGATAGTGAGTCGCGCCCAGGTTTGCTTCGTACCCTGAGTGACATGTCTGCGACCACGTCCTCTTCCGGCGGCACCCGTGGGCGCGCTCCCGTGCCTGGGCGCACGTCCAGCGCGCCGGTCTCCGGTGCCCCGGTGTCGGGCGCGCCGGCCGGCACCCCCATCAGCGGCCGGGCCCAGGTCCCGGGCGCCCGCGGCGAGCCCGGCCGACCGAGGGGCACAGCCCGCCCCGGCCGTCCGGGCGGTCCCGGTGGCCCCCGCGGGCCGCGGCGGCCCGGTGCGCCCTACCGGAAGGGACCGCAGCCCAGGTGGGGCCGGATCGCCCTGGTCGCGGTCGCCGCTCTGGCGTTGCTGGGCCTGCTCGGCGCCGGCGGCACGTGGATCTATGTGCGGGCCCTCAACGGCAACATCGGCCGCACCGACCCGTTCTCGGAGATCACCGGCGGCCGGCCGGCGAAGACCGCCAGCGGGGCGCTCAACATCCTGATGGTCGGCACCGACTCCCGCGACCCCGACGCCGAGCTCGACAAGGCCGGCAAGTGGCGGGCCGACACGATCATCGTGATGCACATACCGGCTTCGCAAGACCAGGCCTACCTGGTCTCCATACCGCGCGACCTCTACGTGCCGGTGCCCAAGTCGGCGAAGGCCGACTGCTCCAATGCCGAGCGCCACAAGGTCAACGCTTCGTTCGCGTTCGGCGGGCTGCCGCTGGCGGTGCGCACCGTGGAGTGCTTCACCGACGTCCGCATGGACCACGTGATGGCGATCGACTTCGCCGGCTTCAAGGAGGTCACCGACGCGCTCGGTGGCGTCGACCTCAACGTCGAGCGGACCACCAAGTCGATCCACAAGCCCTTCCGCACGTTCCAGAAGGGCCTCAACCACATGAACGGCGAAGAGGCCCTCGACTGGGTACGCCAGCGCAAGCAGTTCCCCGACGGTGACTTCGCCCGGATGCGCCACCAGCAGGAGTTCCTGCGCGCGCTGATGGACAAGGCGGCCAGCACCGGCACCCTCACCAACCCGGCCAAGCTCAACAGTTTCCTGAAGGCGGTCACCAACGCGGTCACCGTCGACCAGGGCTTCTCGCTGGTCGACATGGCGCTCCAGTTCCGCAGCCTGCGGGGCGACAACCTGAAGTTCGTCACGAGCCCCTACAGCGGCTCCCAGACCATCAACGGCGAGTCGGTGGTGGTGTCCGACAGGACCAAGGCGCTCGCCATGTACAAGGCGATCAACGAGGACAAGATGGGCGACTGGATGGCCGCGAACCAGAAGTAACTCCAGCCCCGATCAGGACTAACCGCGACCTGGCTCAGACCCGAAATATCCGACTTAAGCTGACCTCAGATCGTGGCGGTGAGCAGTCGGGAGGGGCCATTCCCAGCTCGGGGCGCAATCCGGGGAAGCGACCGCCCGCACCAGACGGTGCGGGTGGTGCCACCCCACGCCGGACCCGGCCGCGCTGGGCCAAGATCTTCGTCGTGGTCGGCATCGCGCTGGCCGTGCTGGCCGGCGTCAGCCTCGGCGGGGTCAAGTTCCTGACCGCCCGCCTCGACCACGCGCTGCACAAGGCCAACCTGCTCGACACCGGCGCGCGTAGCGGCGACGCCCACCTCAAAGGGCCGCTCAACTACCTGCTGATCGGCTCGGACGCGCGGGTCGCCAACCCCTCGATGGGCCATCGGGCCGACTCGATCGTGATCGTCAACATCCCGGCCGGCCTCGACCGGGCCTATCTGATCTCCATACCGCGCGATCTCCGGGTCACCATCCCGCCCTGGCCGGCAACTGGTTACAAGGGTGGCCAGGACAAGGTCAACGCCGCTTTCGAGTACGGCCTGGCCGACGGCGCCAAACTGCTCTCCGCCACGGTCACCAACCTCACCGGCGTGCGCTTCGACGGCGCGGCGATCGTCGACTTCAACGGCTTCAAACAGGTGGTCGACCTGCTCGGCGGCGTCGACGTCTGCGTCGACCGGCAGATCACCTCGATCCACACCGGCCACGTCTTCACCGTCGGTTGCTACTCGATGACCGGAGCGGAGGCGCTCGACTACGCGCGGCAGCGCTACGGACTCCCCCGCGGCGACTACGACCGGCAGCGCCACCAGCAGCAGATCCTCAAGGGCATCGCGCAGAAGTTGACCGCGCCGAGCGTGCTGGCCAACCCACTCAAGCTCGACCAGACCGTGCGGGCGATCGGCTCGACCATGACCGTCGACACGAACGGCGTACCCATAAATGACCTGGTCCTGGCATTGCGCAACATGCGGGCAGAAAACGTGAACGGCATCCGGATCCCGTCGGTCGGCGCCCGGATCGACGGCACCTCCTACAACGTCACCACCCCGGAAGCGGACGGCCTGTTCAAGGCGATCCGGGAGGGCGACGTCACGGGATGGGCGGCCGCCAACCCCAACTGGGTCCTGCGCATCTAGTCTTAGCTGCGTGTGGAAACCGCAACCGGTTCCGTGGGTGAGCGCCGACGAGGTGCCCGACGATGCCTACCTGCTCGACGTCCGCGAAGACGACGAGTGGGTGGCCGGGCACGCTCCAGAGGCGCATCACGTGCCCATGATGGAAATACCCGCTCGGCTGGCCGAGGTGCCGACCGACGCCGACGTCGTAGTCGTCTGCCGGATGGGTGGGCGCTCGTCCCAGGTCGTCACCTATCTGGCCAAGCAGGGTTGGGACAACGTGCGCAACCTCGACGGCGGAATGGAAGCCTGGCAGTCCGCCGGCCGGCCGATGGTCAGCGAAGACGGCCAACCGGCCCGCGTCATCTGAGCCGCGGGTGGGCGAGTCACCATTGATCTTCGCGCACCGCGGCTCCTCCGCGGTGTTGCCGGAGCACACGCTGCCGGCCTACCTGAAAGCCCTCGAAGAGGGTGCCGACGGCGTCGAGTGCGACGTCCGGCTGACCCGCGACGGCCACCTGGTCTGCGTGCACGACCGGCGGCTCGACCGCACCAGCAACGGCAAGGGCCGGGTGAGCCGGCACACGCTGGCCGAACTCGACGCGCTCGAGTTCGGCAACTGGGCCTCGCGGGGCGAGACCGACGTGCCGGCCGATCCTGACCGGGCCCGGCTGCTCACGCTCGACCGCCTCCTCGGTGCCGTCCGCGACGCCGGGCGCGAGGTGCAGGTGCTGATCGAGACCAAGCACCCGACCCACCACGGCGGCGACGTCGAGCGGGCCCTGGCCGCGCTGCTCAAGCGCCACGGCCTGGAGCAACCGCGCGACAGCGAGCGGGTGGCGGTGACGGTGATGTCGTTCTCGGCGCTCGCCGTCCGCCGGATGCGCGAACTGGCACCCGGCCTGCCCACCGCCCTGCTGATGGAACTGCTGCCTTCGGCGGTCCGGGGCAGCCTGCCGTTCGGCGCCCGGATCGCCGGGCCCGGGCTCCACCTGGTGAAGGCCCGCCCCCGGCTGGTCCGCACCCTGCAGGCGGCCGGCAACCGGGTCTACGTCTGGACCGCGAACGAGCCCGACGAAATCGACTTCCTGGTCGATCTCGGCGTCGACGGCATCATCACCGACCGCCCGGCATTCGTCCTCAAACACATCGGTCGCTGAATCGCCCCTTTTCTCCGGGCGGCGGGTTGTGCACACTCGGGACCATGCCCGCGCGCCCGGATTACGCCACCTTCATCGCCGGCCACGCCGAGGTGATCGAGCGGATCAACGCCGGCGATGCCGGGCTGCCCACGCTCGACATCCTGCTCCAGTTGGCCCAGTCGGCCCTCGGCGCCGTCGGCATGACCTTCGCGGAGTACGGCCTGTCCGGCGGCCGGATCATCGCCGCGACCGGTGCCGCCGACTGGTCCCTGGGCCGCCCGATCGACACCGAGTCACCGACGTCGATGCGGATGCTCACCGGCCTGCGTACGCAGGTGCTCACCCTCGACCGCATCGAGGGGACGTTCCCGCACCAGGCGACCGGCCGCGGCCTGCACACCATGCTCTCGACCCGGCTGTCGCTGGCCGGCATGGTGATCGGCAGCCTGCACGCGTTCTACCCCAGCGTCGACGACCTGCCGACCATCGAGCACCACACGCTGATCGAGTTCGTCGGCACCAACCTCGCACACATGTACGGCCACCAGGCCGGCCTGCCCGTGCACGGCGACGGCCCGGTGGTCGCCGCCCTGACCGACGGCCTCGCGATCATCGACTACGACCGCAAGGTGCGGCTCTGGAACCCGGCCGCCGAGCAGGTCACCGGCCTCAGCCAGGCCGACGTGCTCAACGCGACCCTGCCGTTCCCGATCCCGGTGCTCAACCAGACGCTCGACCACCGGCTCGCCGACGGCCGGTGGCTGAGGATCGCGGCGAGCGAGCTGACCGGCACCGTCGACTCGGTCGTGGTCACCTTCCGCGACATCAGCGACCAGCACCGCCGCGAGGGCGACCGCGACCTGTTCGTCGCGCTGACCAGCCACGAACTGCGCACCCCGGTCACCGTGATCAAGGGTTACGCCGACACCCTCAACAGCCATTGGGACGAGCTTCCGGAGTACGAGCGGCGGCACGCCGCCGACGTGATCGGCCAGCGGGCCGGCGAGCTGGCCCGGCTGGTCGACCGGCTGCTCTCCTCGGCCGACGAGGCCGGTCCGGCGGCCAGCTCCCCGCCGGCGCCGTTCGACCTGGTCGAGGCGCTCCGGCTGGCCGAACGCGACCTGCCCACCGCGCTGCGCCGCCGGCTGCTCGTGCGGCTGCCGGTCGACCTGCCCAAGGCGGTCGGCGACCGGAGCACGATCACCACGATCCTGACCGAGCTGGTCACCAACGCCGACAAATACAGCGGCGACGGCTCGCCCATCGAGTTGACCGCGCACAGTGACGAGCGCACGGTCGTCTTCCGCGTTTCCGATCGGGGCATCGGGGTACGACCCGAACATGTGGAGCGCGCGTTCGACCGTTTCTGGCAGGCCGAATCGGGTGACCGGCGGCGCTATCCGGGGGCCGGACTAGGGCTTTACCTGGTACGAAGGGTCATAGAGCGACAGAACGGATGGGTGTCGCTCCGGCCAAGGGACGGCGGCGGCACGGTCGCGGAGGTCCGGCTACCTCGTGGCTGAGCGTCGTGGCGGTGCGTAGCGACGGTTCGGGAGGCGGGAGTGACGACGGCGGCGGCCCAACGGTCCTGGCACGTGGTCGTGCCGCACCACGCCCGCGGCGCCCGCGCCGCGCGGCACCGCCTGACCACCGAACTCGCCGGCACGGTGCCTTCGGCGCAGCTCGACGACGTGGTCGCCGTCACCGGCGAGCTCGTCGGCAACGCGGTCCGGCACGCCCGCGCACTGCCCGGCGGGGTGATCCGGGTGGCCTGGAGCGTCAGCTCCGGCGGGGTGGTCGAGGTGCGGGTCACCGACGGCGGTGGCGGTCAGGTCCGGCCGCGGTCCCGGCCCGCCGGCCCGGACGCGCTCGACGGCCGCGGACTGCAGATCGTCAGCAAGCTGGCCGACCGCTGGGGCGTCGAACACGACCGCCACGGCCAGAGCGTCTGGGCCATGCTCGGCGAGCACTCCCACTCCCTGGCGTGAAACGCCACCCCGCAACGGGCCGGATACCGGGCGGTGGCAATAGGCTGTCTCCCCATGAGCAAGAAGCGCCGCGTCAACAGCGACGGAACCCCCAAGCGCGAGAAGCGCCCCGACATGTTCTCAGCGCGGCCGTTCGAGGGCTTCGCCGACGAGGTCGAGTGGATCGCGCTGCGTGAGCTGGTGCCGGCCGCTTCCGCGCCGCTCAAGCTCGTGCCGCAGCTGATCGAAGAGTTCGGCGACCGCCCGGTCACCCTCGCGACCGTGCTGCCGATGGCCTGGCCGGCGATGACCAAGCCCGACGGCCGGATCTTCGTCGGCCTGCAGCGCCACGTGCAGTCGGGCGACGTCTCCCGCGACCTGGCCGTGGCGCTGGTCCGGGCGCTGCAGACCAACCCGGGCAGCCCGGTCTCGGTGCCGGCGCACGCCGGCCACGGCCCCCGCCTGCAGGATCTGATCGTCGACGGCCCGCTCGCCATCACGCTGCACGACGGCTTCGAGTTCTGGCTCGACGGGGACCCGGGCGACGACCCCAACGTCAAGGCGTCACTCGAACGGGCGAACGCCTCGATCTACCCGACCGTGCGGCTCGCCGCGGCAAAGGCCGCCTACTGGTGCCGGGTCCCCGACCGCGGCCACGTCCGCTGGGTGCTCCCCGACGAGGAAGACGCCGCGCTCGGCGCGCTGGCCCGCTTGTCGGCCAGCGGCGACCTGCTGCTCGGCGAGGGCACCAAGTTCGCCGGCATGTTCCGGGCACACGGCCGGCTGGTCCCGGTCTGGGACATCCCGCGCGACCCGGAGGCGGCCGAGTGGGAGGCACCGCTGGCGGCGTTCGCCAAGCGCTACGCCGACGCGCTCGCCGACCCGGCGCCGCTCGACTCCGCCGCCCGCCGCTCCCGCCAGGGCCTGGTCGGCCGCCAGCTGACGCTCCGCTAGCCGGTCGCGTCCCGCAGGATCGGGCACGACATGCACCGCGGTCCGCCCCGGCCCGAGCCCAACTCGGAGCCGGGGATCCGGATCACCTCGATGCCGGCCCGTTCGAGTTGGGCGTTGGTCTCCACGTTGCGCTCGTAGGCCACGCAGAGCCGCGGCGAGAGGGCCAGGGTGTTGTTGCCGTCGTCCCACTGCTCGCGTTCGGCGGTGACCGGGTCGAGGCCCGTGTCGATGACCCTCAGCATGTCGATGTCCATCGCGTCGGCCGCGGCGCGCAGGAACGGCGCCGGCCCGTCGACCTGCGGCTCGCCGTCGGGGCCGGCGATGACGGTGTAGGCCTGGAGCGAATCCGCATATTTCGGATACATGATGACGGCGTCCACGTCGACCATCGTCACGATGGTGTCCAGGTGCATGGTCGCCCGCTCCTGTGCGATCGGGACGACCAGGATCGTGTGCGCGAGTTCGGCGGCGAAGACCTGGCGGGCCAGCCGCTCGGCACCGGCGGGCGTCGTACGCTCGCCGACCCCGATGGCGATCACGCCGTCGGCCAGCAGCAGCACGTCGCCGCCCTCGACCGGCTCGAGACCGGGGTCGTAGACGAACCGGGTCCCGACGAACCGCGGGTGGAACCGGTAGATCGCGTTGGTCAGCGTCGTCTCCCGGCGCCGGGCCGGCGTCGCGAGGCTGGTCACCGCCGCCCGGTCGCGGACCCAGACCGACGAGTCGCGGGTGAACAGCAGGTTGGGCAGCGGGTCGATGACGAAATCGTTGCTGGCCATCAGCGAGTAGACCAGCCCGCCCGGCCGGTCGACGCTGGTGCGCAACTCGTCGTGGGCCAGGCCGCCGATCAACACGCCGGCCAGCCCCGACGGGTCGAGGTAGGTGAGGTGGTCGGCCACCCGGCGGCGCAGGGTGTCGCCGAGCCGTGGGTCGTCGACGACGCTGGCGGTGATCTCCGCCCGCGCCTCGGGGACCGACAGCGTCTCGGCGAGCAACTCGGAGATGTAGAGGACCTCGACGCCACGGGCGCGGAGGGCGGCGGCGAAGGTATCGTGTTCCTCTTGGGCCCGGCCCACCCACGGGATCCCGTCGAAGAGCAGCGAATCGTTGTTTCGAGGGGTCAGCCGGGCCAGTTCCCGACCGGGCCGATGCAAGAGCACGGTGCCCAATCGGCCGACTTCGCTTCCGACATAGTTCGTCACAAGGCCCGAGCCTAGGCCGTGGTTGTCACCATCCGGGAAAAGAGCCGTAGCGTGAATGCGGCATTCATCCCCACTCATTCCCTCGTTGCATCTTGTGGGAGTACCGGTGTGACCACGTACGGTAGTTAGACAGCCAAAGCTCGCCCTTGCCGGAGGCAGCGATGACCGTATTTCCTGCGCGTGGAGCCGTCCCTCTCACCCCCAGACGAGCCCTGCCGAGCGCAGAAGCCCCCCAGCCAGATCTGCTCGAAGCCGCCCGCCCCCGCCCGTTGGACTGGGCCCGCCGCCGGCGGGCCGAGCGCGACGCCCGCCGCATCGAAGCGGCCGGCGCCCGTGCTCTCAACCGCATCGAACACCTCGGCCCCTCGTGGCACGTGGTGGAGTGGCCCCGCACCGACTCGTTCGACGCGCTGTTCACCGGCGCCGACGACCAGGCCGGTTTCCTGGTGATCGGGCCGAGCGGCCTGTTCGCCGTCACGATCGCCGACCACGGCCGCTCCCGGGTGATGGTCGCCGGCGACGTGGTGCAGATCAGCGGGAAGCGCCCGCCCTATGTCTCCGAGGCGCGCCGTGACGCCAAGCGCGCGGCCAAGGCACTCAGCAGCGCCGTCGGCCACACGATTCCGGTGACCCCGGTGCTGACGTTCGTCGGTTCTGGCGTCATCAGCGTCTACGGACTGCCCAAGGACTGTCTCGTCGCGACCCACCGAGAGCTCGACCGCCTGCTCGTCGCGGGTGGCGACCGGATCAGCTCGGCCACCGCCGAAAAGCTGTCCCACGTCGCCAGCCAGCCGAGCACGTGGCTCAACGTCGCGCACAGCGGCGGCTACCGGTGGTACGAGGACGGGCGGACCGCCTCGACTAAACTCGCCACTCGCCGTTGACCGCGCCGCTACTACCATCTGAAGCACTGGCCGACCGGAGGGTCGTCGGCACGCGAAACACCGGTTAGCGTAACGGTGGGGCAACTGCCGGCGATGCACAGGAGGCGCGGTGGCGCACGTCGACCTTGAGCTTGAGTTCTCGGCACCTGGCGAGTCAGACGCCGTGGAGCCGACCACGGGCCCACCTGCGGGGGCTGCCTGGTCGTCACCCACGTGGTCCGACACGTGGCCGCCACACCCCGCGCCGACCAGCTTCGGTCGCTGGGCCGACACGGTGTTCGCGGCTGAGGAGCCCTGCCTGGTCATCGATGACTCGATGACCATCGTCGCCGCGTCCGCCTCGTGTTGCGCCCTGCTCGGCCTGTCCGACCAGCGCACGGCGGTGGGTCGCCCGCTGCTCGACGCCGGTCTGCGCCTGGTCGACTTCACCGCCGCGCGCAGCGAACTCGCCGAGACCGAGGTCGACAAGATCCCGCCGCTGCTCGCGGTCACCTCCGGGCGCCAGGCCCGCGGCCTGCTCCGGGTGCACCGCGACAACGCCAACGACACGGTCGACGCGATCGCCACACCATTGCTGCTCGACGGCAAGGTAGCCGGTTCGCTCACCTTCTTCGCGCCGGTCTAGCGGTCGTCCGTCAGTGCCGCCCTGCGGCGCCGCAGGTAGGCGCGTTCGGTGTCCGATGTGACCAGCGCCAGGGCCTCGTCGTAGGCCCGCACGGCCTCGGCCGGCCGGTCGAGCCGGCGCAGCAGGTCGGCCCGGGTGGCCGGCAACAGGTGGTAGCCGGCCAGCGCGCCGGTCGCCGCCAGCCGGTCGACCAGGGCCAGGCCCGCCTGCGGCCCGTCGGCCATCGCCACGGCGACCGCGCGGTTCAGTTCGACCACCGGTGACGGAACCACCTTGGCCAGTTCGGCGTACAGACCGGCGATCTCGGTCCAGTCGGTGTCGGCCGCCGTAGGCGCGGTCGCGTGCACCGCCGCGATCGCGGCCTGGATCTGGTAGGGGCCGGGCCGGCCCCGGCGCAGCGCCCGCCGCAGCAGGGTGTCGGCGACCCGGATCCGCTCGTGGTCCCAGCGCGCCCGGTCCTGGTCTTCCAGCGAGACCAGGTCGCCGGCCGCGTCGGTGCGGGCGGCCCGCCGGGCGTCGTGCAGCACCAGCAGCGCGAGCAGGCCGAGCGCCTCCGGCTCGTCGGGCATCAGCGCGGTCAACACCTCGGCCAGCCGGATCGCCTCGGCGGTCAGGTCGACGCGCACCAGGTCGGTGCCGGCGGAGGCCGCGTACCCCTCGTTGAACAGCAGGTAGACCACCGCGAGCACGGCCGCCAACCGGTCCGGCAGCAGGTGGTCGGGCGGCACCCGGAACGGGATGCCGGCGTTTCGGATCTTGTTCTTGGCGCGGAACAGCCGCTGCGCCATCGTCTTCTCCGGCAGCAGGAAGGCCCGGGCGATCTCCGCCGTGCTCAACCCGGCCAGGGTCCGCAGGGTGAGCGCGACCTGGGCGTCCTGGTCGAGGGCGGGGTGGCAGCAGGTGAAGATCAGTTCCAGCCGGTCGTCCGGGATGCCCTGCGGCGCCAACGGCTCTGGTTGTCTCATCCGCACCACCTCCCGCAGCTTGGTCGCCTCGACGGCGGCCCGGCGGACCCGGTCGAGGGCCCGGTTGCGCGCGGTCACCATCAGCCAGGCGCCGGGGCGCGGCGGCACGCCCTCGTGCCGCCAGCGCTCCAGTGCCTTCGTGAACGCGTCCTGGGCGCACTCCTCGGCGAGGTCCCAGTCACCGGTCAGCCGGATCACCGCCGCCACCACGCGGCCCCACTCCGCGCGGTAGACGGCGGCGACCTCTGCGTCGATCCCGGTCATTCGACCCAGAACGGCCGCACGTCGACCATGCCGCCCCAGGCCATCGGGTGCTTCGACGCGATCTCGATCGCCTCGTCGAGGTTCTCCGCCTCGATGATGTCGAACCCGGCGATCTGCTCCTTGGTCTCCGCGTACGGGCCGTCGAGCACCACCACGTCGCCGTTGCGCACCCGCACGGTGGTGGCGTCGGTGCCCGGCCGGACCCGGTTGCCGGAGAGCCGAGCACCCCGGCCGTCCATCTCCGTCACCCAGTCGTCCACGTCCATCGGGCCGCCCGCCGCTTCGAGGGACTCAGTGGCCGGCTCGTTGCCCGGCGCCTCCGTGCAGATCAGAAACAGGTACTTCATCTCTAGTTCCCTTCCGCTTCGCGTCAACTTCCACCTCTACGACGAACGGGATCGCCGCTGCACTACCGGCGGCGAAAAAGTTCTTCCGAGCGCCTCGCGGGTCGTACTCTTCCTGTCATGCCTGCCCTTGATCTTTTGCCGGAGGACTACGCGGTCTGCCGGCTGCCCGCCGGCTCGGCGCTGCCCGCCGACCTGGTCGGCCCCGGCAACGGAGACGGCGCCGGCGTGGTCTCGGTGACCTGGACCGCCGACGAGGTGTCGGTGATCTGCCGGGCCGACCGGGTCCCCGAGGGCGCGACCGCCGAGGCGCCCTGGCGCTGCCTGCGGGTCGCCGGCCCGCTCGACTTCGCGCTGACCGGCGTGCTCGCTTCGATGGTGGCACCGCTCGCAGCCGCCCGGGTAACGATCATGGCGTTCTCGACCTACGACACCGACTACATCCTGGTGCCTAGCGTGCGGCTGGCGGAAGCCGTGGCGACGCTCGACCAGGCCGGCCATCCGGTCACCACCTGACCGGGCATACGATGATCCGGTCATCATCCCCGTCGATGCCAGACCCAGAGGTACCGTGCGCCGCCCCCTCCTCCTCGCCGCGTCCGCGTTCGTCGCCCTGGTCGCGGCTGGTTGCGGCACGCCACCGGAGCTGAACCCGCCAGGCAGCGTGGTGCCCACCCCGTCGGCCACCGCCAGCCCGACGCCGACGCTGCCGCCGACGCCGCCCACGGTGCCGGTGACCACGCCTTCGACGATGCCCGGCTTCCCGGACAGCCCGGCCATCGCCTGCGCCGGGCGCCCGTCCGCCGAGCAGGTGGTCGCGCTGCTGAAGCGGCGCGGCCTGCTGCCCTCGTCCTATTCGGCGCGCACGACGGTGGGCCCGCTGTGCGCGGGCACCTGGCAGTGGACCGTGTTGGACACGAGCAACGGCCCCTTGCAGGCCGTCACCGAGGGTGCCCCGACGTCGCTGCGGCTGGTCACCGCCGGCACCGACGTGTGCAGCATCGAGGTGCGCGCCGCGGCGCCGGCCGGCATCCGCTCGGCCACCTGCGACGCGTTGCCGCCGGGCCGCTAACCGCGCCGGATCCGGTCGAGCCAGGCGGCCGCGTCGGCGTAGTCCACATCGGACTGACCAGGTGGCGCCGGCACCGGACCGTCACCCTCCGAGCCGGTCCAGCGGTGCCGGGGGTACGAGCCGAGAAAGCGCACCTCGGCGCTGACCCTGCGCAACCCGCGCAGCGCCTCGCCCATCCGGTCGTCGGCGACGTGGCCGGTGCAGTCGAGGAAGAACGCGTAGCGGCCGAGGGCCTCGCCGGTCGGCCGGGACTCGATGCGGGTCAGGTTGACGCCGCGCACGGCCAGTTCCATCAGCACGGCGAGCAGCGCGCCGACCCGGTCGTGGGCGATGTAGACCGCGAGCGAGGTGCGGTCGTCGCCGGTCGCCGGCGGCGGCGGGCCGGGGCGGGAGACCAGCACGAACCGGGTCACCGCGTCGCCGTGGTCGGCGATCTTCTCGGCCAGCACGGTCAGCCGCTGCTGGCCGGCGCCGATCGGCGCGCAGATCGCGGCGTCGTATTCGCCGGTAGCCGCGCTGCGCGCGGCCGCGCCGTTGGACAGCACGTCGACCACGACCGCGTCGGGCAGGTTGTCGCGCAACCAGCCGCGGCACTGCGTGGACGCCTGCGGGTGGGCGGCGATGCTGCGGACGCTCGCCAGGCTCACCCCGGCGCGGGCGCCGAGCACGAACTCGACGGGCAGCACCACCTCGCGGGTGATCACCAACGGCGACCCGGCGACCATCTCGTCGAGCGTGACGCCCACGCCGCCGCCGATCGAGTTCTCCAGCGGCACGAGCGCGGCGTCGGCATCACCGGACCGGACCGCGTCGAGCGCCTCCGGCACGCTGCGGGCCGGCGTCCGCTGCCCCCGCTCGGCGGCCGGGATCATCCGCAACGCCTGCTCGGCAAACGTCCCCTCGGGCCCGAGGAAGACATATCTCGTGGGCGGCGTTCCAGGCATAAGGCACAGAGTAGGCCGCCAGCCCCGCCCGGCGACCAGGGGATCAGGCGCGCCCCGCGCCACCGGTGCGACCGCGCGACCGGTGGCACCGGCGCGACCGCTGAAGGTTTGGCCCCGAGTGGGACTCGGCGCCCCGCGGACAGCGACCAAAGACCCGCGAAGCGCCCGCTGCCGCGGTGTGGTGAGGACGCCGCGACGAAGTCGCCGGCGCCCGGAGCCACACCGCGGCAGCAAGAAGGGCGCGAAGCCGTCGCGCCGGAGGCGCGACCAGCTAGCCCAGCAGACCGCCCAGCACGCCGCCGCTCTGCTGCTGGCCGCCGCTCGCGCCAGCCAGGCCGCCCGGGGGCTCCTCGGAGGGCTGGACGACGACGAAGCCCTGGCCGGCGAAGCTCATGGTGAACGCCTCGCCGGTGCTCCGGCCGAGCAGCGTGCCGATGCCGAGCTGGTCGGCGCGGTGGTAGCCGGTCTGCAGGCCGGCCGACCAGCAGATCGCCGCCTGCGGGTCGACGTAGGTGGGCTGGTCGACGGAGAGCACCACCGGGGTGCCCTTGGTGGTGATGGCGATCCGGCCCTGGCCGGAGAAGACGCAGTTGAACAGGCCGGCCGAGGACAGCATGCCCATGCCCTGGACCATCTTGATGTCGTATTGCAGCGACGAGTCGAACGCGAGCACGTTGGCGCCGTTGATCGACAGGTGGTCGCCGTGGTCGAGGTCGACCAGGTGGATGTCGGCGGCGCGGTCGCCGAGGAAGACGTCACCGCGGCCGCTGACCTTCATCAGCGGGACACCCTCACCGGTCAGCTTCTGCTTGAGGAATTTGCCGATGCCGCCCGAGCCGAGCGCCTGGAACTGCACCTGGCCCTGGTAGGCGACCATCGACCCGGTGCGGGCCATGCACTCACCGTTGAGCTCGATCTTGAGCATCTTGGAGTTCTGCAGCCGCATGCCCGGCTGCTCGGACTCCTTCTCCAGGTTCTCCGCGGAAAACAGGGCGCTACGCATGTGGGCGTTCCTCCATCGACAAGGTCTGTGTACTGCCAAGAGCGTAGGTATCCTGCGCAAACGGCAAGCCCGCAGTGTCGCGAAACCGACCTTGACCTAACCCCAGCCCAGCTGATGCAGGCGCTCGTCGCTGATCCCGAAATGATGGGCGATCTCGTGTACGACGGTGACCGCGACCTCGTCGACCACGTCTTCTTCGGTGTGACAGATCGACAGGATCGGCAGGCGGTAGATGGTGATCCGGTCCGGCAGCACGCCCGCGTAGTTCCAGCCGCGATCGGTCAGCGCGTGCCCCTCGTAGAGGCCGAGCAGCCGGGTGCCCCGCGGCGACCGGTCTTCGACCAGGATCACCACGTTGTTCATCAGTTTGAGGAACTCTTCCGGCACCTGGTCGAGGGCGTCGGCGACCAGCTCTTCGAAGCGCTCGCGACTCATCTCGACCGGCACGGCTCCTATTGTGCCGTGCCGGTCGTGACGGAAGACCGACTCAGGCGAGCCGGGCGGTCAGGGTGATCTCGGCGCCGGGGGACAGCAGGCGCGAGACCGGGCAGTTCTCCTTGGCACC
Organism: Asanoa sp. NPDC049573; assembly: GCF_040676615.1. Classification (NCBI taxonomy): domain Bacteria; kingdom Bacillati; phylum Actinomycetota; class Actinomycetes; order Micromonosporales; family Micromonosporaceae; genus Asanoa; species Asanoa sp. NPDC049573. The sequence continues at coordinate 176,167 of NZ_JBFAPI010000011.1, read as the reverse complement.
CTGCGCGATCTTCTGGAACTCGCCGTCGTCGATGCCCGGGACGTCACCGACCGACTCCAGGTCGATGCGGGTGATGGTCATCCCGGCGTCGGTCTTGTCGAGGTGCACCTTCGCCGTCGTCTCGACGGAGGTGGGCGTGTGGCCGGCGTCGGCGAGGCCCTTCGAGAACGCCATCGAGAAGCAGCCGGCGTGCGCGGCGCCGATCAGCTCCTCGGGGTTGGTGCCCTCGCCCTCTTCGAAGCGCGACTTGAAGCTGTAGTTCCCCTCGAAGCCGCCCTTGCCGGTGCGGATCGTGCCGGAACCTTCGGTCAGGTTGCCCGACCAGCGGGCGGATGAAGTGCGAATTGGCATGCCCTCGACGCTAGTCCACCGTCCGGCATGATTGCTGGATGCGGATCGGCATCCTCGGCACCGGCACGGTCGGCCAGACGTTCGGCACCCGGTTGCGCAACCTCGACCATGAAGTCACCCTCGGTGCCCGCGAAGCGGGCAATCCACGCGCCGTGGAGTGGGCCGAAGCACACGCGGCCTCCTGCGGCACCTTCGCCGACGCGGTCGCCGGCGCTGACCTGGTGATCAACGCCACCGCCGGGCAGTACGCGGTCGGCGCGCTGGAGATGGCCGGCGGCAACGCGGCGCTGGCCGGCAAGGTGGTGCTCGACGTCAGCAACCCGCTCGACTTCGCCAGCGGCGAGTTGCGGTTGACCGTCTGCAACACCGACAGCGTCGGCGAGCAACTCCAGCGCGCGTTCCCCGACGCCCGGGTGGTCAAGAGCCTCAACACCGTCAACGGCAGCGTGATGGTCGAGCCGAGCCTGGTGCCCGGGCAGCACACGATCTTCATCGCCGGCGAGGACGCGGACGCCAAACAGGTGGTGATCGGGCTGCTCGGCCAGTTCGGCTGGGCCAAAGGCAGCGTGCTCGACCTCGGCGGGATCAAAGAGTCCCGGGGCATGGAGATGTACATGCCGCTGTGGGTGTCGATCATGCGGGCGCTCGACGGCAACCTGGCTTTCAACATCAACGTGGTTCAGGGCTGATGACGGCGTACGACGTCATCGTCGTCGGCGGTGGCCACAACGGCCTGGTGGCCGCCGCCTATCTGGCCCGCGCCGGCCGCCGGGTGCTGGTGCTCGAGCGCCGCGAGACCGTTGGCGGCGCGGCCGTCTCCGAGCGTCCGTTCGGCCCCGATTTCACGGTCACCAGCCTGTCCTATGTGGTCAGCCTGCTGCCCGGCGACATGGTGCGCGACCTGCGCCTGGCCGAACACGGCTACCACGTCTACCCGCAGGGACCCTACTTCGCGCCGCGCGCTGACGGCCGCTACCTGCGGCTGCCCGACGACCCGGCCGAGCGACACCGGGAGATCAGCCGGTTCTCCGCCCGCGACGCCGACGCCTACGAGCGCTGGGACGCCTGGCTCGGCCACCTCGGCCGGTTGGTCGGCCCGCTGTTGCACGAGATACCGCCGAAGCTGGGGTCGAAGCGGCCGCTCGACCTGGCCGGCCAACTCGGCCTCGCCGGCCAGTTGCGCCGGGTCGACGTGCGGGCCGCCGTCGACCTCACCCGGCTGTTCACCGCGAGCATCGCCGACCTGGTCGAAGACCGGTTCGAGTCCGACGCGCTGCGCGGCATCCTGAGCGTCTCCGGCGTGATCGGCACCTGGGCCGGGCCGCGCAGCGCCGGCACCGGTTTCGTCACCCTGCACCACCACCTCGACCAGACCGGTGGCCAGCAGGCCGGCTGGGGCTTCCCGCGGGGCGGCATGGGCGGCGTCACCCAGGCGATGGCGTCGAGCGCGCGCGCGTTCGGCGCGGAGATCCGCACCGGGTCGCCGGTGGCCCGGATCGACACCCGCGAGGGTACGGCGGTCGGCGTCACGCTCGCCGACGGCACCCAGTTCCGCGCCCCGACCGTGATCACCACGGCCCATCCGCGGATCTCCTTCCTCGAGTTGCTCGACCGCGCCGACCTGCCGGCCGACTTCGTCGCCGACATCGAGGCGTGGCGCAGCCGCTCGGGCACGGTCAAGGTCAACTTCGCCGTCGACAAGCTGCCGACCTTCACCAGCCATCCCTCGTACGCGCCGGAGGTGCACGGCGGCACGATCGTGCTGGCCGACTCGCTCGACGAGATCGAGGGCTCGTTCCAGGAGGCAGTCGCCGGCCGCCCGGCGAGCCTGCCGTTCGCCGACATCTGCATCCCGTCGGTGTTCGACCCCACCCTGGCGCCCGAGGGCAAGCATGTGGTCAGCGCGTTCACCCAGTGGGTGCCGCACACCTACGCCGCCGAGCCGCACACCGCCGACCTCGAGGCCTACGCCGACCGGTTGGTCGCCCGTCTGGAGGCAGTGGCACCGGGTTTCACCGATTCGGTCATCGGGCGCCAGGTCATCGGTCCACACCGGATGGAGCAGGAGTACGGGCTGGTCGGCGGCAACATCTTCCACGGCGAGTTGACGCCGGGTCAGATGTTCCACTGCCGCCCGGCCGCCGGTTACGCGGACCTGCGTACCCCCGTCAAAGGTCTTTATCAAGCGGGCAGCGCGACGCACGGCGGCGGAGGCGTGACCGGGATTCCCGGGCGCAACGTCGTCCGGCAGATCATGAAGGACCGGCGCCGCCGGGCCTGATCAACGGGACACCCCACACCCGCTCGCGCCATGGCATCCTGAGACGCATGTCCGCAGACCAGTCCGGCCCAGCCGTCGTCGCCTTCGGCGACGGTGAGCCCGTGCCCGACCGGCCCATGAGCGGCCGCTTCGGCAACCGGCTGCGCCGGCTCGCCGCCGACCGCCGGGTCGCACCGGTCGTCGCCGCACTGGCCGGTGTCGCCGGGTTCGGCTCGCTGGTCGCGCCCTGGTACTCGATCGTCATGCCGATGGGCGACGTCGGCGCGGACGGCAGTTCCGTCGGCACCCCGATGACCTTCATGATCATGGATGTCGGTTCGTTGGGCACCGCCTACCTCTTCGGCTTGCTGGTCCTCGCCGTCGGCAGCACGCTGGCGCTGTTGGGCCCCCCGGCGGCGCGTCCCGCGATCCGGCTCGGCGGCCTGACCCTCATCGGCGGGCTGGTCGCGGTGCTGGTTGCGCTCACCATGACGATCGGTCACTCGATGGAGCGCAACTTCTTCGGCCAAGACGTCGACCTCGACGTCGACGGCAGCCCCGGGCTGACCGCGGCGTTCGCCACGCTGGTGCTCGCGGCGCTCACCTTCTACCTGGTCGGCCAGGGTCCGGTCGGCCCGGTGCGGCCCGACTCACCGGCGCCCGCCGCGCCCGACTGGGCATGGCAGGCACCGCGGCCGGGCCGCGACGAGACGGCCGCCGAGATCGCCGCGGCGGCGCCGCTCGACCTCACGGTCGAGCCCGCCCGGCCGTTCCTCCACCCGGAGAGCGACGACGGCCGGCCGCGCTGATATCCGCGCGCTTGCCGGCAACCGGTCCCGGTAGGCTGATTCACCGTGATTGACCTTCGACTGCTTCGTGACGATCCCGATGTTGTGCGCGCCAGCCAGCGGGCCCGGGGTGAGTCCGAGTCTGTCGTCGACGACCTGATCGCGGCCGACGAAGGGCGCCGGGCCGCGGTGCAGCGCTTCGAGTTGTTGCGCGCCGAGCAGAAGCAGCTCGGCAAGCTGATGCCGCGCGCGACCGGCGCCGAGAAAGAGGCCCTGCTGGGCCGCACCAAGGAGCTGTCGGCCGACGTCAAGGCGGCCGAGGCGGCGGTGACCGGTGCCGAGGCGGCGTTGCGCGACGCGCAGCTGCGCATCTCCAACGTGATCGAAGACGGCGCGCCCGCCGGCGGCGAAGACGACTACGTCGTGCTGCGCGAGGTCGGCACCAAGCCCTCCCTTTCGAGCACCCGCGACCACCTCGAGCTGGGCGAGCTGCTCGGCGCGATCGACGTCGAGCGCGGTGCCAAGGTCTCGGGCAGCCGGTTCTACTACCTGACCGGCGTCGGTGCCCTGCTCCAGCTCGGCCTGCTGCAGATGGCGATCGCCCAGGCGGTCGAATACGGCCTGACCCCGTCGATCGTGCCGGCGCTGGTCAAACCGGAGGCGATGGAGGGCACCGGCTTCCTCGGCGCGCACGCCAGCGAGGTCTACCGGCTCGAGGCCGACGACCTCTACCTGGTCGGCACCAGCGAGGTGGCGCTCGCGGCCTACCACACCGACGAGATCCTCGACCTGGGCGAGCCGGTCCGCTACGCGGGCTGGTCGAGCTGCTTCCGCCGCGAGGCCGGTTCCTACGGGCGCGACACGCGGGGCATCATCCGGGTGCACCAGTTCGACAAGGTCGAGATGTTCTCCTACTGCCGGCCCGAGCAGGCCCGTGACGAGCACCTGCGGCTGCTGGCCTGGGAAGAGGAGATGCTGGCCAAGGTCGAGCTGCCCTACCGGGTGATCGACACCGCGGCCGGCGACCTGGGCAGCAGCGCGGCGCGCAAGTTCGACTGCGAGGCCTGGCTGCCGTCGCAGCAGCGCTACCTCGAGGTCACCTCGACCTCCAACTGCACGACCTACCAGGCGCGGCGGCTCAACATCCGCTACCGCGACGAGGCCGGTCGGCCGCAGACCGCCGCGACCCTCAACGGCACCTTGGCCACCACCCGCTGGATCGTGCCGATCCTGGAAAACCACCAGCAGGCCGACGGCTCGGTCGTGGTGCCCAAGGCGCTGCGGCCCTACCTGGGCGGTCGCGACGTGCTGGAGCCGATCAAGCGGTCCTGACCTGCCTTTCCGCCGCTGAGTGGCAGCCGCCCGGTTGCACCGATTTCTCCCAAACGTCATGGCTGGGCAACCCCATGCGAGGTACGGTTGCTGCCCGGCCGCTCGCGGCTTCCTCCCGGCAGCCGTCACGGGTCGGGGCGAGGAGGAGCCATGCCCCGGCCGGGCCTGCCCAAGTTGGTCGCCACCGACCTCGACGGCACGATCGTGCGCAGCGACGACACGGTGTCCGCCTTCACCCATGAGATCCTCGACCGGGTGCGCGCCGCCGGCATACCCGTCGTCGGTGCCACCGGGCGTGGCCCGCGCCTGGCCGAACTGACCCGCAACGACATCCGCGACGCCGACTTCCTGGTCATGGCCAACGGCGGCCGGGTCGTCGACCAGACCGACCCGCTCGACCCGATCGTGCTGCGTGATGCCCGGCTGCCGGGCCAGGTGCTCGCGTCGGTGGTCGCCGACCTTGAAGCCGCGGTCGGCCCGCTCAGCGTGATGGTCGAGGCGCTCGACGGGCACGAGGAGCCGCTGTGGGGCGATCCCGACCCGGCCTGGCGCTATCCCGACCGCTTCGAGGCGCGCAGCCGCGCCGACTGCTTCGCCGGCGACGTGATCAAGGCGTTCGCCCGGGCACCCGGCCACGACGTCGACGAGTTGCTGGCCGCGGCCCACCGGATCGTGCGCCCGTCGGTCGCCACCGTCACCCAGGCCGGGCTCGGCTTCATCGAGATCCTCCCGCCCGGCGTCGACAAGGCGACCGGCCTCGCGGTGGTCACCGAGACGCTCGGCGTCGACCCCGGCGACGTGCTGGTCTTCGGCGACATGCCCAACGACCTGCCGATGTTCGGCTGGGCCGGCTGGGGCCGGGTCGCGGTGGCCAACGCGCACCCGCTGGTGCGGGCCGCGGCCGACGAGATCACCCTCAGCAACGACGACGACGGGGTGGCCGTTTACCTCGACCGGCTACTCTCGCGATGATGCTGATCGCCACTGACCTAGACGGAACCCTCCTCCGCGCCGACAAGACGATCAGCGCCCGCACCGCGGCCGCGCTCGACCGCGCCGCCGAGGCAGACCTGCCGGTCGTGCTCGTCACCGGTCGCCCGATCCGCTGGCTGAAGCTGGTCTACGAGCAGCTCGCCACTCCCCTGCCGGCAGTCTGCGCCAACGGCGCGGTGGTCTACGACCCCTCGCGCGACCAGGTGTTGCGGGCCGACCCGCTCTCGCCCGAGGTGCTCGCCGAGATCGCCCGGCGGCTGGCCGACGAGGTGCCCGACGCGGCCCTGGCGGTCGAGATCGTCGACGGCCGGGAGATGCGGCACCAGATCGAGTACCCGATCCAATGGGACAGCGCGCACGGCGGCGTGCGCGCCGTCGACGCGGTCGCCGAACTGCTCACCGAGCCGGCGGTCAAGCTGCTGGTGCGGGCCGGCCAGCGCGATCCCGACGAGTTCACCGCCCGAATCGGCAAGGCCCTGCACGGCATCGCCGAGGCGACCCACTCGTCGCTGTCGGGCCTGGTCGAGGTCTCCGCCTCCGGTGTCACCAAGGCCGCCGGCCTGGCCTGGTACTGCGACCGACTCGGCGTGCCGGCTGCCGCGGTCACGGCGTTCGGCGACATGCCCAACGACGTGCCGATGCTGGCCTGGGCCGGCCGGGCGGTCGCCGTAGGCAACGCCCACCCGGCGGCGAAGGAGGTCGCCGACGAGGTGGTCGCCTCCAACGAAGACGACGGGGTCGCGATCTACATCGAGTCGTTGCTCGACTCGTAGCGGCGTTGTTGGCCGCCGCTGAGCGGCGTTGTTGGCCGCCGTCGAGCGGCCTCGTTGGTCGCGTCGAGCGGCATTGTTGGTCGCGTCGAGCGGCATTGTTGACCGCCGTCGAGCGGCCTCGTTGGCCGCGTCGAGCGGCATTGTTGACCGCCGTCGAGCGGCCTCGTTGGCCGCGTCGAGCGGCCTTCCGGCCGTTAGCGGCCTTCTGGCCCAGAGGTATTGGCCGCTGCTGCGACCTTGCTGGCCGCTGCGATGTGGTGCTGGCCTCCGCCCTGCCGCGTGGCCGCCTGCCCCTGGCTGTCCTACCGCCAAGCGGGCCTGCCGCCAAGCGGGCCTGCCGCCAAGCGGGCCTGCCGCCAAGCGGGCCTTGCTCGCTGCTTAGAGGTATTGGCCGGTGCCGCGGCCTTCGGTGCCGGGTTGGCCTTGGTTGGGTCCGGCGCCGGGCAGGCCGGGGATGATGCCCGGGACCGCGCCGGGCGGCAGCGCGCGCTGGCCGCCGCGCATCTGCTCGAGCTGCATGCGGGCCGCCATCTGCTGGGCCACCAGGGCGGCCTGGATGCCGTGGAACAACCCTTCCAGCCAGCCGACCAGCTGAGCTTGCGCGACGCGCAGCTCGCCCTCGCTCGGCGTCGCCGTCTCGCTGAACGGCAACGAGAGGCGCTCCAGCTCGTCGCGCAGTTCCGGCGCCAGGCCGTCTTCCAGCTCGATGATCGAGCGCTGGTGGATGTCGCGCAGGCGGACCCGGCTGGCCTCGTCGAGCGGCGCCGCGCGTACTTCCTCGAGCAATTGCTTGATCATGCTGCCGATCCGCATGACCTTGGCGGGCTGCTCGATCTGGCGGCCCGGGTCTTCCTCGCCGCCGCCTCCGTCGGTGTCGACCGTGCCGACCGGCCGCCCGTCCGGCCCGACCACCACAACGGTGCCCGACCGGCGGTTGGTTTCGGCCTGCGCGTCCGGCGCTCCTGGGGTCTCGCTCATACCTCCATCTTTCCCCAACGCCCGCCGGGTGTGCTCCCCGGACCCGGCAAGCTAGCGTTCCGCACATGCCCGCACGCGAACCGGACCCGCGCGACGTGCTGATTCTCCCCGCGCCGCCGCCGGACGCCGTGGTCTCCTATGGCCCGCACGCCGACCACGTCGCCGATGTCCGGTTGCCGCTGACCGGCTCCGCGCCGCTGGTCGTGGTCATCCACGGCGGGTTCTGGCGGGCGGAATACGACCGGTCGCACACCGGCCATCTCGCGGCCGCGCTGGTGGCCGAGGGGTATCCGGTCGCCCAGCTCGAATACCGTCGGACCGGGCCCGGGGCCGACGGTGGCTGGCCCACGACCTTCGACGACGTCGTGGCCGGGTTGGCGGCCCTGCCGGCCCTCGTCGCGTCGGTGGCGGCGGCGCTGGGGCGCCCCGCGCCGGCTGCCGGCGCGCCGGTGTTGATCGGTCACTCCGCCGGTGGTCATCTCGCCCTTTGGTATGCCGCCCACGCGGCTGCCGCGTCCGTCGAGGTGCGGCCCGGCGCGCCCGCCCGCGAGGCGCCCACCGCCCCCGGCGCGCCCACCACGCCCACCGACGTGCCGCCCGGCGCGCACGCCCGCGAGGCGCCCACCGCCCCCGGCGCGCCCGCTACGCCCACCGACGTGCCGCCCGGCGCGCACGCCCGCGTGGCGCTCACCGTGCCCGCCGCGGTGCTGGCGCTGGCTCCGGTCGCGGATCTGGCCGAGGCGCATCGGCTGGACCTCGACGGCGGTGCGGTGGCCGCCCTGCTCGGCGGCGACCCGACCACGCGGGCCGAGGCCTACGCCGCGGCGGAACCGCTGCCGACGATGCCGCTGCGGTCACCCACCGTGATCGTGCATGGGACGGCGGATGTGCAGGTTCCGATCTCCCTGAGTCGGCGGTATGCGGCCGCCGGGCGGGCCGCCGGGAGCGAGATTGCCCTTTCCGAGCTTCCTAATGTGGGTCATTTCGAACTCATCGATCCGAGGTCGGCCGCCTGGCGCAAGGTGACGGAGGCGTTGCGGTCGTTGCATCAGTGATCATCTTCATTGACGCAGCGTCGTTAAGACGGTAGGAACCCGGGGGAGTGTGGGCAACTAGCCCACCGGTCGGGGAGGGTCGTTCCGTGTCGCAGATGGATCGTCGCCAGGCGTTGCGGTTGTTCGCCGCGCTGGGTGCCGCGGGCTTCGTCGCGGGTTGCGGCAAGGGAACCGATGAGGCGGCCGCCGGCAACCAGCTGGTGAGCGACAAGCCGATCAAAATCGGTCTGATCGCCCCCCAGACGGCGGGCTACAAGAGCATCGGCGACGAGATCGCCCGAGGCTTCAACCTTTTCCTCGAGATGAACGACCAGCGGCTCGGCGGTCACCAGGTTCAGCTCGTGGTGGCCGACGAGGGCGACACGGTCGAGTCCGGCAAGGCCGCCCTCGACGGGCTGCTCAAGCAGGGTGTGCTGGCGTTGACCGGCGTCGTCAACTCGACCGTCATGCTCGGCATCCGCGACACCGTCGAGCAGGCCCGGATCCCGCTGATCGGCTCGGCGGCGTCGCCGTCCGACCTGCAGAGCGTTGTCTACATCTGGCGTACGTCCTATGTGAACAATGAGCCCGGCCAGGCGCTCGGCCGCTGGGTCGCCCAGGAGACCGACGGCAAGGTCGGCATCATCGCACCCGACTACGAGGCCGGCCGCGATGCCGTCGAGGGTTTCCGCAGCACGTTCGGCACCACCGACCCGCGGATCGCCGCCGGTCCGGTGTGGACGGAGTACGTCGCCGAACCGACGAAGAACTTCTTCCGGGCCAAGATTGACCAGGTGCGCAAGGGCGGCACCAAGACGATCTACTGCTTCTACAATGGACAGGCCGGCGTCGAGTTCCTGCGCCAGTTGCACGCCGACGGTTTCACGGGCGCCGTCTACGCGCCAGGCTTCCTCACCGAGGGCGAGGTCCTCAGCGAGCTCAAGGGCGCCGAGGCCAACCAGATCTTCACTGCGCTCAACTACTCGCCCGACCTCAACAACGCGGCCAACCGCGAGTTCGCGTCCGCCTACCGCGGTGCCTACGACGCGACGCCGACCACGTACGCGGTGGCCTCCTACGACGCCGCTCAGGCGATCGACAAGGCCGTCCGGATCGCCGGGCCCGACCCGACGCCGCAGGCGGTCAACCTGGCCATGGGCAAGATCGGCGTGATCGACAGCCCGCGCGGTGAGTGGCAGTTCAACCAGACCCGCACCCCGCAGCAGAAGTGGTACCTGCGCGAGGTGCGCCGCGACGGCCCGGTGTTGTCGAACGTCGTGATCAGCGAGCTGGCGACGCTGGGCTGAGCCGCAGTTCGGCCACGCAGCACTTGACGCTGCCGCCGCCCTTCTTCAGCTCGCTCAGCTCGACCGGGACGGGCGTGTAGCCGGCCGCGGCCAGCTTCCCGCCGAGGCCGGTCGCTTCGGCGTTGAAGACGACATTGCGGCCGTCACTGACCAGATTCAGTCCGAAGGCCAGCGCGTCGGCTTCGTCGGCGATCAGCGCGTCCGGGAAGAGTTGGGCCAGCACCCGCTGGGAGCCAGCGGAGAAGGCCCCCGGGTAGTAGGTGATCGTCTTGTCGTCGAGGGCGGCCAGGGCCACGTCGAGGTGGTAGAAGCGCGGGTCGACAAGCTGCAGTGAGATCACCGGGCGGCCGAGCGCCTCCTGGGCGTGGCTGTGCGCCACGGACTCCGTGCGGAAGCCATGACCGGCAAGGATCATTCCGCCGTACGCGTCGGGCAGGTAGGCGAAGTCGCCCTCGCCCTCGTTGATCTCCGTCGGCTCGACGTAAGGCCAGCCGTGCTGGTCGTAGAAGGCGCGGTGGGCGGCGGCCTCGGCGGCGCGCTGGGGGTAGCGGAAGCGGGCGCCGAAGGCCACCCCGTCGACGGTGAAGCCACCATTGGCGGCGTAGACCATGTCGGGCAGCCCGTCTTCGGCCGGCAGCACGTGCACGGTGTGGCCGAGCCCGGTGAGCGTCTCGCGGAGCAGTTGCCACTGCTTCAGGGCCAGCTCGGCGTCGACCGGCGCGCTCGTATCCATCCAGGGATTGATCGCATACGCGACCTCGAACCGCTCCGGCGGGCACATGAGATATGTCCGCATCCGTGACATCCGCTCGTCCTTCACGATCACCATGATCAGGTACTCTTCGTGGTCAAGACAGCCGAATCTCTTGCTTGCGAGAGGCGAAACGTTGCAGATCGACGACGTAGACCAGCGAATCATTGCGTCACTCGTCGCTGACGCCCGAGCCTCGTACTCGGAGATCGGTGAACGGGTTTCGCTCTCCGCTCCGGCGGTCAAGAGGCGCGTCGATCGGTTGCGTGCCGCCGGGGTAATCCGCGGGTTCACGGCGGTCGTCGACCCGGCGGCCGTCGGGTGGACGACGGAGGCCTTCGTCGAGCTCTACTGCACCGGCCGCACCACGCCCGCGCAGCTCACCGTCGCGACGCGGCGGCATCCGGAGGTGGTCGGCGCCTACACGGTCTCCGGCGAGGCCGACGCGCTCGTCCATCTGCGGGCCGCCGACATCGCCCACCTGGAGCAGGCCCTGGAGCGGTTGCGGGCCGAACCGTTCGTCACCTCGACCCGGAGCATGATCGTGCTGAGCCGGCTGGTCGACGCGCCGAACGTGGTGCCGCCGCCGAGCTAGCGGAACGCCGCCGGCCGCGGGCGCGTCCAACCCGGCATGACGATCGCCCGCCGCGGCGCGTACGCCGTTGTCGCTCTGTTGCTTGTCTCGGGGTGCACGGCTGCCCCCGCGCCTGCGCCCGCGCCCGCACCGGTGGCGGCTCTCCCCCCGCCGGCGTTCCGCCTGGTGGGTTTCGACTCGTGCGCCGACGTGCTGGCTGGTCTGAAGCGCGCGGCGAAGGCGGTCGTCACGCCGTGGGGCTTCGCCGAGGCCATCGTGTCCGCCGGAATCGCCCGCCGGACGGCGACCGGCTTCGCGATCGAAGATGCGGCCAAGGCGGCGCCCGAGCCGGCCGGAGCCGGCTACTCGGGCACCAACACCCAGGAGGTCGGCGTCGACGAGCCCGATCTGGTCAAGACCGACGGCCGCCGGATCGTGACGGTCACGTCGGGCGTCCTGCGGGTCGTCGACGCTGCGAGCCGCCGGGTCACGGGCCGCGTCGACCTCGGCGGCGACGGCTACGACGAGGCCAACCTCCTGCTGTCCGGCGACCGGGCGCTGGTGTTGATGTCACGGCTCAACTTGGTAGCTCCCTTCAAACAAATGCCGGACAACGCCCGTACGCTCCGGCTCGTCACGGTCGACCTGGGCGGCTCGAGCCCGACGGTCGTCGGATCCTTCACGATCGACGGTTCACTGGTCGACGCCCGCCAGGTCGGCGCGACCGCGCGGGTCGTGGTGCGCAGCCGGCCACGGATCGAGTTCCCCTATCGCGAGAATGGGACCGACAAGCAACGCCTGGCCGCCAACCGAGCCATCATCGACCGATCCACTTTGGATGGTTGGTTGCCGCGCTGGACGTCGGACGACCGCGGCGAGAAGCGGAGTGGCCAGATCGACTGCGGCGCGGTCCGCAGGCCGGAGACGTACTCCGGCACGTCGCTGCTGACGGTGCTGAGCTTCGACATCGGCGCGGCCCTGGGCACCGGCGACCCGACGACGATCGTGGCCGACGGTGACTTCGTCTACGGCAGCGGCACGAGCCTGTACGTGGCCAACGACGAGAGTTGGCGCGCCGGATTGGGTGACCCGTCCTTCGCGCCGCAGGACCAGGCGACGAAGATCTACCGCTTCGACATCACCGGATCGGGCCCGCCGCGCTTCGTCGCGTCTGGTTCGGTGCCCGGTTCGTTGCTCAACCAATACGCGATGTCGGAGTTCGACGGCCACCTGCGGGTTGCCGCAACGCGGTCAACGTCGTCCTCGGTCTACGTGCTGCGCGCCGCGGACATGTCCCAAGTCGGGCACGTCGGCGGCCTGGGCCGGAACGAGCGGATCTACGCGGTCCGTTTCACGGGCCCGGTCGGGTACGTGGTCACCTTCCGCCAGACAGATCCGCTCTACACCCTCGACCTGCGCAACCCGTCAGCGCCCTCGGTGGCCGGCGAACTGAAGATCAACGGTTACTCGTCGTACCTGCACCCGATCGACGCCGACCACGTGATCGGGGTGGGCCAGGACGCGGACGCGAACGGCCGCGTCCTCGGCACCCAGGTGTCGGTGTTCGACGTGACCGATCTGGCCAGTCCGCGCCGGGTCGCCCAGCATCGTGTGAAGGACGGCTGGTCGGAGGCGGAGTCCGACCCCCATGCGTTCCTGTACCGGCCGGAGACGAAGTTGCTGGTCGTCCCGATCGCCACGCGGTCCCAACCGGGCGCGTTGGCGTTGCGGTTGTCGGGGTCAGGGTTGGACGAGCTAGGGACGCTGCAGCACCCCAACACGATGGGCTGGGAGGGCGCGATTCGGCGCTCGTTGATGGTCTCGGGAACATTGTGGACTGTCTCGGACACGGGAATGCGTGCCACTGACGCGACGTCGATGCGGGAAGTGGCGTGGGTCCCGTTCTCGTAGGCGAGGTTGCATCGGCCGGCATCCGCCGGCGCGCGAGGCACGGTCCTCGGCACGCCGCAGGCGATTGGCTCTCAGCGCTCGCGTCGACTGGCGGAAGGGCCGTAGGCCGCGGTCGGCCCTCGGCGCTGCCCTCTTGCCGAAGCGCTGTAGGCCGCGATCGGCCCTCAGCGCTCACCTCCATGGCTCAAGCAACGTAGGCCGCGATCGGCCCTCAGCGCTCACCTCCATGGCTCAAGCAACGTAGGCCGCGATCGGCCCTCAGCGCTCGCCTCGATGGCTCAAGCAACGTAGGCCGCGATCGGCCCTCAGCGCTCGCCTCGATGGCTCAAGCAACGTAGGCCGCGATCGGCCCTCAGCGCTGGCCTCTTGCTGAAGCGCTGTAGGCCGGGACCGGCCCTTAGCGCTCACGTTCATTGCTCAAGCGCCGTAGCCCGCGATCGGCCAGCGCTCGCCTCGTCGCGGAAACCCCGTCCGCCGCCGCCACCGTTGCGTTCGCGGAAGCTTAGGGGCCCCTCGATAGCCCGGGGCCTGCTCTGCTGCCGGGCGGTCCGCCTGTCTCGTCGCGAGGTCTGGCTAGAGGTACATCCCGGTTTTGGGCTCCTGGGCGGTGCGGTTGATCGGCTTGTCACCTTCGCCGAAGAAGCGTTTGCCGCCGAACTCGCCGTGTAGGCGGTCGTCGAGTTCGTCGGCGAGCCCAGTCATCACCTGGACCGCGAGCATCAGGTGGGTCGCCTGGAAGTTGCGGCCGAACACCGGGATCGAGGCCCAGACGGTGTCGTTGGTGCAGTAGAGGCGGCCGATCGGCATGCGGTTGGTCAGCTCGGAGAGCTTGACGTAGAGCTGCTCGGTCGGCTCGATCTCGGTCAGCACCGGCGAGAAGACGTCGACGAGCGGCGGGTTGTCGCGAACGCGTACGAACACCATCGCCGAACCCGCCCGGATGCCGATGTCGCCGTCGGAGTCGACCTTCAGCTGCTCGGGCTCTGACTTCATCAGGGTGGCGACGACCGTCCGGACCCGCTCGTCGAGCGCGATGCTGTCGTCTTCGACGACGACCTCGCCGCGGGCCGCCAGCGCCTGGCCGGTCTTTATCGCCTCGTCGAGGTCCAGGCTCCCGGCAACCTCAGGCCGCGCGGTGGCAAGCGCCTCGACGTCGATCGGCTCGTCTTCGGAGTCGTGCACGAGGTAGACGAGGAACGCCGGGTGCGGTGCGCCGTAGACGTCGCGCAACGTGCGCGAGACGGTCGTCGCGATCTTCGAGGCGTCGTTGATCGAGGCGTGCAGCCCGAACTGCTCCCCCGAGTCCGGCAACACCCCGGGCGGCGACCACCCAAGTGCCACGAGGTCGGCGACAGCGGCACGATCGAGCCGGTATCCCTGCGGCAACCCGGCGTTCCCGACGGCAAGCGCCTTGACCAGCCCGTCGCCAACGATCAGCAACTCAACGGAGTAAACGGCGGTGCCCGTCCCCGAGGCGGTTGGATCCAGCGTCAGCTCGACCCGAGCGCCGGCCGGCAATTCGGGGAGCATCTTCGCCAGCGCCCGCGCGAAGTCACGCCAAGCCTCGGTGACCTTGCCCTTCAAATCAGCCGTGCTGGCCTCGTCGAGCAGGATGGCGTCGGTAAGCCCATCGTCCCCCGCACTCGCTGACGTCATGATCGCCTCCGTCCGTCAGCCACACCCTACCCACGGCACCGGTGCCCACGGATAGGCCGGTGTGAGTCGGATAACGGCATTACACCGCGCTTACGCCAGGTCTGCTCACCCAGCCACCCGAGACCCACGCGAGCCTCAGGCCAGACCCATGATCATTGCTCTTCTCCAGCCGGATTTTCGACGCTTCCGGCCGCAGCGGCAAGATCAGACCTGGTTCGGTATGCCCCGATCGTCGGGCCCTTGACCGGATCTCCCGACCTGCGTCCACGGGCTCTCACATCGCGGGCATCTCTCGCCGGCCCGCACGCTGCTTGATCGGGCAAACCGCCGCGGGTTGCGGCCTATCCAATCCAACGCCCGCACAATCCGCGGACGTTTAGCGGGCTCAGGCCCACCCTCGGCACCACGCTAACGCGATCGGCGGCCGGGACGAAGTTTGCCGGTGCCGGAACGGAAGTCGCAGCCGGCGAACGACACAGGCTGCGGCAGAGAATCGCGGCGACTGGGCCTGAAGGCGCCGGCCCTCGCGGCCAGCTCCGCATAGCTCGTCGGCGCCTGGCGAGGCTCCGCGCCCACCGCCAGCTCAGGGTTGGTCGCCCACACCGGTCGGGCTCAGCGCGCACCGCCAGCTTCGGGGTTGGTCGCCCACGCCGGTCAGGATCCGCGCCCACCGCCAGCTTTCAGGGTTGATCGCCCACGCCGGTCAGGCTCCGCGCCCACCGCCAGTTTCCGCGTTGGTCGCCCACGCCGGTTGGGCTCAGCACCGTCAGCTTCGGGGTTGGTAGCGCCGCCCGGTGGACTCAGCGCTCCCGCGACCCGCGGTTGTAGATCGCACCGCTGCCAGCCACCGCTGCGGTGTCGTCGCCCCCGCTGGGGCGGCTCAGCGCTCGCCGGCAGTTTCGTCGTTCTGACCTGCAGCGGTGTCGCCCTGGGCCATCGCGAGCGCGGTCAGCGCCGCCGCGGCCTCATGTGGGTTGGCGCCGCGACCGACGGCGAGCCCGAGCAGGTAGGCGGTAACCGGTGCGGCCGGCCGGACCGTGTTGTGCGCGACGTCTCGGGCCAGGTTGAGTACCAGCGACACCGACGCGTCCGTCGGCGCGATGCCTAGCTCGGCGCATGCGGCCTTGACCCATTGGTCGAGGGTCATTCCGCCTTTTCCGCTGTCAGCCATTCTCGAACCTTACGGAGATCGTCCTCGGTATCACAGTCGAACCACGGCGGCGGCCCGGCGCGATCCCACGACACCTCGACCACGTCCAACGACTGGACCAATGCCCGCATGGAGGCGCCGCTCAGCCCGCAGGCGCGCCCGGCGGACAGGCCGGCGACGCTCTGCCGCAAGGCGTCGGCCCGCCACGCCCCGCACAACAGCTGCCGCCGCCCATCCTGGTCGACGAACAGCGCACCGTCTGCCGTGGACAGTGGCTCGCGCAAAGCGGCGACGGCGGGCGCGGTCAACAACGGCAGGTCGCCGGCCACGACGACCACCTCGCGCGAGTCTCGATCGATCTGCGCCAGTCCGGCGGCCACGGCGGCGACCGGCCCACCACCGGGCGGCTCCTCTCGTGTGTAGCCCACTCCCTCGGGCACGTCACAGCTGCCACCGACGACCACCCGGGAGTCGGCACCCGCCAGCGCGTCCAACACCCGGTCGCGCATCGACCGGCCGGCCACCATCACCGACGGCTTGTCGGGACCGCCCATCCGCCGGCCCGCGCCGCCGGCCAGCACAACGGCCGCAAACCCCGCCATAGCGCTCCCCTCGGCTACAATTCCGCCCCCGACCCTACGGCGACCCGATCGCACCACGGCAGCAATCGCGCTCTCCCATCAGCCTGCCAGCGGATCTCCGCTCCGGGCGCACGGGCCCGCGCCGCTCAACCAGCGGGCCATCCGCCCACCCGTCGCGGCTTGTGCCGCTACTTCCGGGGCCCCAAGACCCAATAATCGCGCGCTGCGAGGCGACGCTCCGGATTTGCCGGTCGTCTCTCGGCGGCGGGCCTGTAGGCGGGGCAGGATGGGGGCGTGGGAAGGGTTACCGACCGGCGCGAGATCGTCCGGATCGACCTCTCGGCGTCGACTGCCGTGCGGCGGATGGACTCGGTCTCCGGTGAGGAGCCGCTCGAGATCCGCGTGGGAACCCGCGGCGATGGCAATGCGCCGCGGAGGCCGCTCGCCGTCACGATGCGTACCCCCGGTGACGACATCGATCTCGCCATCGGCTTTCTGCTGACCGAAGGGGTCATCCGCGACGCGGCAGACATCGTCACCGCTCAGCTCTGTGCCGGAACGGACACTCCCAACACCTACAACGTGGTCGACGTCGTGCTGGCCGACGGGGTGCCCGCGCCCGACACCGATCCGGCCCGCGCCTTCTACACGACCAGTTCCTGTGGCGTCTGCGGAAAGGCGAGCATCGACGCGATCCGTACGAAATCGGCTTGGCACCTCGCCGACGACCCGATGACCGTCTCCGCCGAGGTGCTGGCCGGCCTGCCTGACCGGCTCCGGGCCGCGCAGCAGACGTTCGCTCGCACCGGTGGGTTGCACGCCGCCGGCCTCTTCACCGTCGGTGGCGACCCGGTGTTGGTGCGGGAGGACGTCGGGCGGCACAACGCCGTCGACAAGGTCGTCGGCCGGGCGGTCGCGGAACACCGACTGCCGCTGCGCGACCACATCTTGCTGGTCTCCGGGCGGGCCAGCTTCGAGCTCACACAGAAAGCCTGGATGGCGGGCATTCCGGTGCTCGCGGCCGTCTCGGCGCCCAGTTCGCTCGCCGTCGACCTGGCGCAGGAAGCGGGCATGACGCTGGTCGGATTCCTGCGCGGAGCGACGATGAACGTGTATTCGGGTGTTCACCGGGTCACCCAGCCGCAACCCGATCGAGCGGCAAGCCCGGCGGTGCGCTGAGAGCCACCCGGCCGCCACCAGGAGGAACGCGGTCGCGACGCCCAGCCACGAAAATTCCACGGCACACCGCCTAGCTCGCCTGATCGAGGCCCGTGTGCGGGCCGATCCAACGACGACGGCTGGTGCGACGGTCGCGCCGCGGCGATGCCCGATGTGGTTGGGCCTCGGCCTCCACCATGATCGACGGCGGCAGGCACTGGTCGAGGACTTCATCGATCATCCGGGCCAGCGCGTAGTCGGGGTCGACCGCCAACGCCCGCTCGATCGCGATGACCGCCAGCGCGCCGCGGCCCGAGCGCCATGCCGCATAGCCGAGCAGGCTCGCCGGCGCCGCGGCGAGTGGCGGGTCGACGCGGCGCACGACGTCGCTCCACAGGTCGATCTGCCAGTCGTCGTCGGTGGTGTGCTCCCACGCATGATCACGCACCGGCAGGTGGACCAGCAGGACGCTGAGCCACGCCACCTCGTCGTCGCTCAGGCGCCGGCCGGCGCGGTAGCGGTCGACCGCATCGTCGACTGCTTCGTCGCCAGCCGCCCGCAGGGCCTTCGCGACCCGGGCATTGGCGCGGACGGCCGCTCCGGCCGCGCCAAGTGTCATGGTCCGCAGGCGGGGCGAGCCGCTGTCGGCGGCCGACCGGGCGCCTTCGACGAGGGCGGTCAGGCGCGTGTCGGCACGGGCCGTGGCCTCGGTCATCGCCACCCGCGCGGCGCCGTCGACCGGGGCGATGGACGCCGCGACCGCCTCCCGGTCAGGGAGCGCGACGCAGCCGGCGAACACCGCGGCGGCGTCCACGCAGGTGGTCGCGGGGTCGTAGGGCTTGCCCTCGGGTGGGCAGCAGGTCGGGTTCGAGCAGACGTATGACCAGTAGCGGCCAGCGTCGACGCGCAGCACGTCGAGGGTCTGGATGTCGGCCGATCGCAACGCCGTGCACAACGCCTCTGCCACGGGCGTCACGGCTTCGGACGGCCCGTATCCGACGATCGCGACCGTGTCGGCGTGGTGGAGTTGGAGCAGGGACACCAGCTTCTGCGCGACGTGATCGGCGGCAACCGCGCCGGGCAGGTCGCCGCGGGCTACGAAGCGCACTCGTTCGCCGACGATCGCGATGACCACGATGCTGTCGGCCGGATGGAACCCGAGCAGATAGGGCACCGACGCGATCAGGTCGGCGCAGGAACGCAAGGTGATGGGTGGCGCCTCGGTAGCGGTCATGGCGCGGAAGCGTGGCCGATGCCGGTACGTGATCGCCACCGCACGATGGGCAACCTGTGGATAACTCCGGGTCGGGCGTGTCGTGGCACAAGTTATCCACAGGTGTCGCGTGAAGATCCCCGCGCAACGCCGCCGGCCGCGAAACTCAGCTTCGGAAACGCAGCCCGAACAGGTCGATGTCGACGTTGTCCACGGTGGACGGCGTCGGGTGGAGGTCGAGGCTGAGCTCGACAGCGGAGAGGAGGTCGAAACCAGCGGCATGAAGCGACTTCAGAGCTTCGACATTGCGCGACTCCGGCCGGATCGTGAGCCGCGCCAGCGAGCGTTTCTTCGCCTCGGCGGAAACATGCTTGAGCAGCTTGGCGCCCACCCCCGAGCCACGGTGGCGGGCCGCGACGACGATCGGCTCCACCTCGCCGGTGGTGCCGTGCATGACCAAGCCGACCAGCCCGATCACGCCCTCGCCGGGGTGTTCGGCCACCCATATCCCGGACAGGTCGAGCCGGGTCAGATAGTCCTCGAACCCGGCACCGGGGTCAGCGCCGGGCGACGTGCCATAGAGCCCGCTGCGCCGCTCCGCGAGCTCGACCCAGAGGGTCCGCCCGGCGGAGTGGTCTCCCGGTCGATAAGGGCGGACCACGACATCCGTCATGTCCTCATGCTTACTCTCCGAAGCCACCCGGCGGAACCCGACGCACGACAGGGGTACAGACTTGGTCGTCATGGACCTGGCCTACCTCCGGTCTCATCCGCAACATCTGCCGACATTTCTCAAGCACCAGCGGATACGCGAGACGCCGGTCGCGGGCGGCAGCATCGCGGCGGCGTCCCGGCTGACCCTCGACGACGGCGCGTCGCTGTTCGTCAAGACCTGGCCCGAGCAGTCGCCGTCACCCGCGCCCGAGGGTTTCTTCAC
The DNA here is from genome assembly GCF_040676615.1 of Asanoa sp. NPDC049573. Classification (NCBI taxonomy): domain Bacteria; kingdom Bacillati; phylum Actinomycetota; class Actinomycetes; order Micromonosporales; family Micromonosporaceae; genus Asanoa; species Asanoa sp. NPDC049573. The sequence continues at coordinate 156,420 of NZ_JBFAPI010000011.1, read as the reverse complement.
GACGGAGGCGGCCGGTCTCGATTGGCTGCGGACACCAGACGGGCCGCCGCTGCCCGAGGTGCTGACGGCGCTGCCGGAGCTGCTGGCACTGGAGTGGCTCGACGAGGGACAACCGACCAGGGATGGCGCCGAGCGCTTCGGTCGGCAGCTCGCGATCATGCATCGCGCTGGTGCGCCGGCGTTCGGCGCCGACTGGCCCGGCTTCATCGGCGCGCTGACGCAGGACAACACGCCCTCGGCGCAGCCGTGGCCGCAGTGGTTCGCGGAACGACGGCTACAGCCGTATTTGCGGCTATCGGCAGATGGTGGGGCACTCTCCGCCGCCGACATCGAGGCGACAGAGCGGTTGATCGACCGGATCGAGGTGTACGGCGGAGCCGAGCCGCCGTCGCGCATCCACGGCGACCTGTGGCCGGGCAATCTCTACTGGGCGAGCGACGGCCGGGCGTGGCTGATCGACCCCGCCGCACACGGCGGTCACCGCGAGACCGACCTCGCGCAGCTCGCGCTCTTCGGCGGGGCGCCCGAGCTGGCGCGGATCGTCGACGCCTACCGGGAGGCCTGGCCGCTCGCCGACGGCTGGCGGCAACGGGTGCCGTTGCATCAGTTGCACCTGCTGCTCGTGCACACGGCTTTGTTCGGTTCGGCCTACCGGTCCGCGGTCCGCCAGGCGGTCGACACCCTGCTGCGGACCTAGGGCCAGCTCCCGGTCGGTGGCCGCCGCGCGGCCTCAGGTTTGCGCCCGGCTAATCCGCGATCGTGGCGTTGGGGTGACCTTGCGGGAATCCACGCGCGCGAGCGTTACGCGATACGGTCGAACGGTGACGATAACCGAGGTCCGGGCCACGGATGGGGCGTTGTCCGACCGCTTCGGACGGGTAGCAACCGATCTGCGGGTGTCGCTGACTGACCGGTGCAACCTGCGTTGCACCTACTGCATGCCTGCTGAGGGGCTTGCGTGGCTGCCGCGGGAAGAGTTGCTCACCGACAACGAGATCGTCCGGTTGGTGCGTGTCGCGGTGGAGCGGCTCGGTGTCACGGATGTCCGGTTCACCGGTGGTGAGCCACTGATCCGGCCCGGCCTGGTCGCGATCGTCGAGGCTTGTGCCGGGTTGCGGCCTCGGCCGCGAATGTCGGTCACCACCAACGGCATCGGGTTGGAGCGGATGGCGTCGGCGCTGAAGGGCGCTGGGCTCGATCGGGTCAACGTCTCGCTCGACACACTCGACCCGGAGCGGTTCAAGGCGCTGACGCGGCGGGATCGGCACACCTCGGTGATCGCGGGACTGACCGCGGCGGCGGACGCGGGGCTCGTTCCGGTGAAGATCAACTCGGTGTTGATGCGCGGGGTCAACGACGACGAGGCGCCTGAGTTGGTCCGGTTCGCGTTGGCGCACGGGTACGAGCTGCGGTTCATCGAGCAGATGCCGCTCGACGCGCAGCACAGTTGGGACCGGGCCACGATGGTGACGGCCGACGAGATCCTGGCGTCGTTGCGGTCCAGCTACCGGCTGTTGCCCGATCCGGTCGAACGCGGTGGTGCGCCGGCGGAGACGTGGGTGGTCGATGGCTATACGGCGAGCGATGGTGGGCCCGCGCGGGTTGGCGTGATCGCCAGCGTCACGCGGCCGTTCTGCGGGGACTGCGACCGCACCCGGCTCACGGCGGACGGGCAGATCCGCAACTGTCTGTTCGCGACGGAGGAATCCGACCTCCGCGGCGCGATGCGCGGCGGCGCGAGCGACGAAGAGTTGGCCAAGCGGTGGCAGGCCGCGACATGGGTCAAGCGGGCCGGTCACGGCATCGACGATCCGTCGTTCCTGCAGCCGGCCAGGCCGATGTCCGCCATCGGCGGCTGACGGGCCGTCAGGGGACAGCCGGCCAAGCGACCGCCGGCCAAGTGACCGCCGGCCAAGCGACCGCCGGCCAGACCGATGCCCGCATCGGCGGCTGACGGGCCGCCCGCAGCCGACGGTGTGGGACGGATCGAATTCAGCCGGGCGATAGGCTGATCGGCATGGGTAATCCCGTCGACGGGTCGGCGTCGGGGGTCGTCACCGTCCGGTTCTTCGCCGGGGCGCGGGCGGCCGCCGGGGTCGCGGAAACCAGCGTTGCCGCTGGGTTGACCCACGATGACTTCGTCGCCGAGCTCGCCGAACGACACGGTGAGCGGTTGGCGACCGTGCTGAAGGTGGCGAGTTTCCTGGTGAACGGGGTTGCCTGGCGCGACGGTCAGCGGCCGTTGCCGGCCGGTGCCGAGGTTGACGTCCTGCCGCCGTTCGCGGGTGGGTAAGTGACCATCATCCTGCTGGCTGTTGTCGGTCTCGCTCTTATCGGTCTGATCCACTTTTATCTCTGGAAACGCCTCGTGCGGGACGCCACGCGCCCCGGGCCGTGGCGTCGGGCCGGCACGGTCGTCGCCGTCGTTCTCGGGCTGTTGGTTCCGGCGACGCTGATCGGCACCCGCGTCGGCGTGACGGTGCTGGCCTGGCCGGGTTACCTGTGGATCGCGCTGATGTTCTACCTGCTGGTGGTGCTGGTCCTGCTGGAGATCCCGATGCTGGTCGCGCGCATCGTGGTCCGCCGCCGGCCCGCGACGTCGAACCAGCCGGTTGGGGACAACGCGCCTGTGGCATCCGGCCAGCCGGCAGCGGCACGCCGGGCGGTCGAGACCACCGACCAACAGCGGGTTACCGGCGAGCATGAACAACACCAGGCCGCCGACGACGCCACCCGCCAACCGACAGCGGCACGCCGGGCGGTCGAGACCACCGACCAACAGCGGGTTGCCAGCGAGGATGAACAACGCCAGGCCAGCGGCCGGCCGGCGGAAGCGACCGGAACCACGCAGCGTCGAACGCTGGCTCAGCACGAAGTCGCCCAGTCAAACGGCGACGCCCCCGGCCAGGCCGATGCCACAGCGGCACGGAACGAAACACAAGCCTGGACGCCCGGCATCGAGCGGCGGCTGCTGCTCGCCCGCGGTGCCGCCATCTTCGCGGGGCTCACCGCCACCGGCATCACCGCCTACGGTGCGCGGACGGCATTGGGCGCACCCCGACTGGACCGCGTCCAGATCACGCTGGCGAAGCTGCCGCGGAGTATGGACGGGTTCCGGATCGCCACCGTCTCCGACATCCACCTCGGTCCGCTCGCCGGGCGCGCGCACACCGAGCGCATCGTCGCCGCCGTCAACCGGACCAATGCCGACCTCGTTGCCGTTGTCGGGGACCTGGTCGACGGCAGCGTGCGGGAAATCGGCGCGGCCGCCGCACCGTTGCGCGACATGCGCTCCCGCCACGGGTCGTTCTTCGTGACCGGCAACCACGAGTACTACTCCGGCGCCGACGAATGGTTGGCCGAGGTGGAACGGCTCGGGATCCGCACGTTGCGCAACGAGCGCGAGCTCATCAGCAGGGCCGGCGGCGCCTTCGACCTTGCCGGTGTCAACGACGTCGCGGGTGAAGGGACCAGCACCGGCGGGCCGGACATTCCCGGTGCGCTGCGGGACCGCGACGCCACCATCCCGGTCGTCCTGCTCGCGCATCAACCCGTCCAGGTGCACGACGCCGCGAAACAGGGTGTCGACCTGCAGCTGTCGGGGCACACCCACGGCGGCCAGATGGCGCCGTTCAACCTGCTCGTCAAGCTCGACCAACCGGTGGTCCGGGGCTACGCACGGTTCGGCGACACCCAGCTCTACGTCACCAACGGCGCCGGATTCTGGGGGCCGCCGGTGCGGGTCGGCGCACCGCCGCAAGTCACTCTTGTGGAGCTTCGTAGCCCATAACGGGTGTGCGACACGCCGCACCACGGTGGACGGTCACGGCATTCTTCATCGGGGCGTGGCACTATGCGGCGTGCTCCCGTACAGCGCCGTACCCTTCGTCGCGGATCTGCACATCCATTCCAAGTACTCCCGCGCCTGCAGCCGCGACCTCACCCTGCCCAACCTGGCGCTGTGGGCCCGGCGCAAGGGCGTCACCCTGCTCGGCACCGGCGACTTCACCCACCCCGCCTGGTTCGACCACCTGAAGGACAACCTTCAACCCGCCGAACCGGGGCTCTTCCGGCTCGACCGCGACGCCGAGCAGGCCATCACCCGACAGCTGCCGCCACGGCTGGCCAGCAGCGAGGAGCAGGTCCGGTTCGCGCTCTCCGTCGAGATCTCGACGATCTACAAACGCGACGATCGCACCCGCAAGGTGCACCACCTGATCTACCTGCCCGACCTCGACGCGGTCGCGCGCTTCAACACCGCGCTCGGGCGGATCGGCAACCTCGCCTCCGACGGCCGGCCGATCCTCGGCCTCGACTCGCGCGACCTGCTGGAGATCACGCTCGAAGCCAGCCCGGACGGCTATCTCGTGCCGGCGCACATCTGGACGCCGTGGTTCTCGGCGCTGGGCAGCAAGTCCGGCTTCGACGCGATCGCCGACTGCTACGCCGACCTGGCCGACCACATCTTCGCCGTCGAGACCGGGCTCAGTTCCGACCCCGCGATGAACTGGCGGGTGTCGAGCCTCGACCGCTATCAACTGGTGTCCAACTCGGACGCCCACTCGCCGCCGGCGCTGGCCCGCGAAGCGACCGTGCTGGCCACCGAACTCGACTATTTCGCCATCCGCGACGCCTTGCGCACCGGCGACGGCCTGGCCGGCACGCTGGAGTTCTTCCCCGAAGAGGGCAAATACCACGGCGACGGCCACCGCCTGTGCGGCGTCAACTGGGCGCCGGCACAGACCAGGGCGGCCGGCGGCCTCTGCCCGGAATGCCACAAACCGCTGACCGTCGGCGTCCTCAGCCGGGTCGAGGATCTGGCCGACCGACAAGACGGACAAATCCGAAATGGGGCCAAGCCGGTCCAGCACCTACTAGCCCTGGCCGAGATCCTCGGCGAGATCGCCGGCGTCGGCCCCCGCTCGAAAACCGTCGAAGGCAAGCTCAACACCCTCGTCGCCGCCCTCGGTCCCGAGCTGACCATCCTCCGCGAAACCCCGCTCGACGACATCAAGCGGATCGGCGGCGACCACCTCGAAGAGGCGATCCGGCGCCTCCGCACCGGCGACGTCCACCGCACCCCGGGCTACGACGGCGCCTACGGCATCATCCGCGTCTTCAGCCCCGACGAGTTGCCCAGCGGCTCCCCGCAAGCCGACGCCCTGTTCGACGTACCCCAGCAGACCAGAAGAAAAGCCACAAAGCCAACAGACCGCCCGAGCGAGGGCTCCGCGCGGCGCGGCCCGGTCAAGCGGGTCGAGCCCACCCCACCCCCGATCCCGCCGCCGCCGCAGGTCTCGCCACACGAACCGTTCGAGCCGATGCTCGCCGGCATGGAAGAGGTCGGCACCGGCCTGCTCGACCGCCTCGACGCGATGCAGCGGGTCGCGGCCTCGGCGCCCGGCGGCCCGATGCTGATCGTCGCCGGCCCGGGCACCGGCAAGACCCGTACGCTCACCCACCGGATCGCCTACCTCTGCGCCGAACTGGGCGTCTTCGCCGAGCACTGCCTCGCGATCACGTTCACCCGCCGAGCCGCCGAGGAGCTGCGTACCCGCCTCGACACCCTGCTCGGCCCGGTCGCCGCCGACGTCACCGTCGCCACGTTCCACTCGCTCGGCCTGACCATCCTGCGCGACAACGCGGCCGCCGCCGGGCTGCCGAAAGACTTCCGGATCGCCGACGACACCGAGCGGGAGACCGCCCGCAAAGAAGCGGGCGACGACAACGCGAGCTATGTGAAGCTGCTCCGCGGCCAGGACCTGGTCGACCTCGACGAGCTGATCACGCTGCCGCTGCAGCTGCTCCGCAAGGACCCCGACCTGGTCGACCGCTACCAGGGTCGCTGGCGGTGGATCTTCGTCGACGAATACCAGGACGTCGACGAAACGCAGTACGAGCTGCTCCGCCTGCTCTGCCCGCCGGACGGCAACCTCTGTGCGATCGGCGACCCGGACCAGTCGATCTACTCGTTCCGCGGCGCCGACGTCGGCTACTTCATGCGCTTCGCCGAAGACTTCATCGACGCCCGGCTGGTGCGGTTGACCCGCAACTACCGCTCGTCGGCGCCGATCCTGGCCGCCGCGGTGCAGGCCATCGCGCCCTCGACGCTGGTCCGGGGTCGCCGGCTGGAGCCCGCCCGCCTCGACCCCGAAGCGCCGTTGGTCGGCCGTTACGCCGCGACCTCGGTCACCGACGAAGCCGACTTCGTCGCCCGTACCGTCGACGACCTGGTCGGTGGCCTTTCCCACCGGTCGTTGGACTCGGGACGGATCAGCGGCAACGCCGCCGGCATCTCCTTCTCCGACGTCGCCGTGCTTTACCGCACCGACCAGCAGGCCGCCCCGATCGTCGAGGCACTGGCCCGCGCCGGCATCCCCGTGCAGAAGCGCTCGCACAACCGGCTGCGCGACCGCGCCGGCGTCGCGGCCATCGCCCGCGAGCTGCGGCTGGCCGGCCCCGCCGGCGAAGGTCACCTTCCCGTCCGGGTACGCCGTGCCGGTCAACTCCTCGCCGAACGGTTCGCGACACCCACCCTCGACAGCAGCAGCACCCCGAGCCCGGCCGACGTGTGGTCGGCGGTCGAGGTGCTCACCCCGCTGGCCCGGCGCTGCGGCGACGACCTCGAGCAGTTCCTGGCCCAACTCGCCACCGGTGCCGAGGTCGACGCGCTCGACTCGCGGGCCGAGGCGGTCACCCTGCTCACCCTGCACGCGGCGAAGGGCCTCGAGTTTCCGATCGTGTTCCTGGTCGGCTGCGAAGACGGCCTACTCCCCCTGCGACATTTCGGAAGCAGCACCGACGACGACACGGCCGAGGAGCGCCGGCTGTTCTTCGTCGGGCTGACCAGGGCACAGGACCGGCTCTACGTGTCGCACGCGCAGCGCCGGTTCCGGTTCGGCGGTGAGCGTGACACCGGCCCGTCGCCGTTCCTCGGCGCGATCGACGCGGGCCTGTTCGAACGGCTCGGCACGACCGAGGAACGCCGGCCGAAGGACCGCCAACTCCGCCTGATCTGACCCATTGGCCGGGCGCGGGGTACGTTGGCGCGGTTCCGGGAGGTGAGCCCCGCAGGGTCAGACGCTACGGTGACCAGAGCACCGCGACCCCCCGCGCGGTGGCCATCGATGAGATCTCCCCTTGGCCAGGAGGAACGTCCATGTCGAACTACGGACCGCCGAACGGTGGGCCGTACCCCGGTCCGCCGCAGGAACCCCGGCACGGCCGAGCGCCCAACGACCCGTACGGGCAGCCGTCGGACCCGTGGGGTGGGCAGGACCCGTGGGGTGGCCAGCCGCAGTCCAGCCCGCCCGGGGGACCGGGGTCGCCCAGCTACGGCGGCGGCCCGGGCTATGGCAACCCTGGCGACTACACCCAGGGCGGCGGCTACGGCCAGCCCGCGCCGGGCTACGGCCAACCGGGGCCCGACTACGGCCAGCCCGGCTACGGTCAGCCCGGCTACGGTCAGCCGACGCAGCAATACGACCCCAACTTCCAGCAATACGGTACGGAGCCGGCCTGGTCGACGCCGCCCGAGGAGCCGCCGCGCAAGAAGCGCTTCAGCCCCGTACTCGTGCTGGTCGTCGTCCTGGCCGTGCTGGTATGCGGCGGCGGCGCGGCGGCGGTCTACTTCGTCGGGCGGCCCGACGACGATAAGGCCGTCGAGGCGCAGAACTCGCCCAGCCCGGCGGCGCCGACCGCGAGCACCGAGCCGACCTCGAAGCCCGACGCGGAGTCGTCGGCCGACGCCCGGTTCGTCAAGAAGGGCCAGTGCGTGAAGAACGTCGGCTCCACCGACGACCCCAAGCTCGAGATCGCCAAGTGCGCGGCGAAGACCTACCAGGTGCTGGCCCGGTTCGACGCGGCCACGACCGGCCAGGACGACGCCGAGAAGAAGTGCAAAGACGTCGAGGGCTACACCGACTGGTACTTCTTCGACAGCCCGCTGGACCTGAACGACTACGTACTCTGCCTGAAGCTCCGATAGGCGAAACTAGGGCTATCTAGCAAGAGCGCTAGATAGCCCTAGTTAGGGCGAGACCGCGACACGCCGTACCCACATCTAAGCGTTTCTAGGGTCTTTCCTAGATCGACCGATACGGTCATCGACATGGATCCGGTGCGCAACCCCTACGCACCCGGCGCCGGCCAGCGGCCTCCGGAGCTGGCCGGGCGCGACCGCGAGCTCGACGTCTTCGACGTGGTGCTGGAGCGGGTCGCCCGCGGCCGCCCGGAGCGCAGCCTGGTGTTGACCGGGTTGCGTGGCGTGGGCAAAACGGTGCTGCTCAACGCGCTGCGTTCACAGGCGATCGGCCGGCTCTGGGGCACCGGGAAGATCGAGGCCCGGCCCGACCAGTCGCTGCGCCGCCCCGTCGCGGCCGCGCTGCACATGGCGGTGCGGGAGCTGGCACCGCGGCATCGCGCGCCCGACCGCATCGACGACTTCCTGGGCGTGCTCAAGGCCTTCGCGCTGCGCGCCAACCAGGCCAACGCCAAGTTGCGCGACCGCTGGCAACCCGGCATCGACGTGCCGCCGAAGTCCGGGCGCGCCGACTCCGGTGACATCGAGATCGACCTGGTCGAGCTGTTCACCGACGCCGCAGCCGTCGCCACCGACGTCGGCACCGGCATCGCGCTGTTCATCGACGAGATGCAGGACGTGCCGGCCGACGACGTGTCGGCGCTGTGCGCCGCCTGCCACGAGCTTTCGCAACTCGGCGCGCCGCTGATCGTGGTCGGCGCCGGTCTGCCGCACCTGCCCGCGGTGCTGTCGGCGGCCAAGTCCTACTCGGAGCGACTCTTCCGCTACCAGCGCATCGACCGGCTCGACCGGATCGCGGCCGACCAGGCGCTGTGTGCGCCGGCGGAGCGCGAAGAGGTGGAATACGAGCCGAAGGCGCTCGATCTGCTCTACGACAAGTCGGGTGGATACCCCTATTTCGTCCAGGCCTACGGGAAGGCTACCTGGGATCACGCCCCGCGTACGCCCATCACCGCCGGCGACGTGCGGGTCGCCGCGCCCGAGGCCGAAGCCGAGCTCGCGGTCGGCTTCTTCGGTTCCCGGTTCGAGCGCGCGACACCGGCCGAACGCGAATACATGCGGGCGATGGCGGGCCTGGCGGCGAACGGGACGGACGATATGGACATCGCCGTAGCCACGGCGGACGTGGCCCAGTCGCTCGGCCGCCGCCCGGCCAGCCTGTCGCCGGCCCGCGACGCCCTGATCAAGAAGGGGCTCATCTACTCCGGCGAGCGCGGCACGGTCGCCTTCACGGTCCCCCACTTCGGACGGTATCTGCGTACGCAGCCCTGAGTCGCACCGTTTGGGGGATACGGCGGCCCGCGACGGGGTAAGAGTTAAACCATGAGTCCCGTACGCACGGTCGCGCGCCTGTTTCTCAGCACGATCTTCGTCGTCAGCGGCGCCCGCTCGGTCACTCGACCGACGGCGTTCGTGCCGCGGGCGCAGAAGGTGACCGAGAAGGTCGGCCCGCTGTTCGAGAAGACCAACCCGAGCTTGCCGACCGACCCCGAGACGCTGGTCCGGCTCAACGGTGCGGCCCAGGTCGTGGCCGGCCTGCTGCTGGCGACCGGGCGACTCACCCGGCCGGCGGCGATGGTGCTCGCCGGCACGCTGGTGCCGACCACGCTGGCGGCGCATCCCTTCTGGACGGTGAAAGACCCGCTGGAGCGGCGTCACCAGGAGACGCATTTCATGAAGAACCTGGGCCTCTTCGGCGGGCTGCTGCTCGCCGCGAGCGACACCCAGGGCCGGCCCGGCCTGGCCTGGCGGGCGAGCCACTACGCGGGTCACAGCCGGCACGCGCTCGAACACGGCCGGCACAACCTCGACCACGGGCTGCACCAGCTCGGGCGCAGCGGGCAGTCGCTGCGCCGAGCAGCAAAGACGGCCCGGCGCGAGGCGAAAATCGCCTACCGGGCCGCCGCCGCCGGGCGCAAGTTGCCGAGCTGAATCAGGCAGGAACTACCTGAAACGCATGAACCAGTCGCCCTGCGTTAACGCGGACGAAATGTCGCGAACTAGTGTGGGATCGGACACGGTCGGATAACGCCACGGGTGACGAAACACGGGCCCCTCTAGGCTCGGTACGGACCTGGACGGCACGTTACAAAGGGTACGGGGGTGGCCACGCCATGCCGGCGACCGTCGGAAGACGGATGGACCGCCTCGTCCAGCCCAGCAGCCCTGTCCGTGGGATCTATCGTCGAAACGTCGTACGCGTCGCGCTCATCGGTGCCGCGTTCGTCACGGCCTGGTACGCCATCGGTGCGTTCGGCAGGCCGTACAACTTCTTCGACATGAAGATCTACCACGGTGCGGCTGTCTGGTGGGCGAGCGGGCGCGATCTCTACGCATACGCTGCGCCGGACACGGGGCTCGGGTTCACCTACCCACCCTTCGCCGGCGTGTTGATGCTGCCGATGTCGCGGGTGCCGTTCGCGGCCGCCGCCTGGATCAACGTGGTGGCCAGCCTGCTCGCCCTCGCGGTCGTGATGTGGGCGCTGCTCGGCCCGATCGCCCGGCGTTATGGCTGGTCACGCTGGTTCGCGGTGGGCCTGACGGTGCCGGTCGCGGCCGCCATCGAGCCGGTGCGCGAGACCCTGGGCTACGGCCAGATCAACCTGCTGCTGTTCCTGCTGATCATGGCCGACATGGTGGCGCTGCGCTGGCGCGCCCGGGCCAGCGCGGGCTTCGCGCCGACCGGCGGCGCCCTGGTCCGCTTCATTCGCAGCGGTTCCTGGGCCGGCGTGGGCATCGGCCTGGCCGCGTCGATCAAGCTGACCCCGGCCCTGTTCGTGGTCTACCTGCTGGTCACCAAGCAGTGGCGGGCCGCGACCACAGCGGTGGCGACGGCGATCGCCGTCTCGGCGGGCACCTTCCTGGTGGCCGGCCGTGACTCGTCGGCCTACTTCCTGCGGGTGATCTGGGAGACCGAACGCGTCGGTGCCGCCGACATGACCCCCAACCAGTCCCTGGCCGGCGTGCTGGCCCGCCTCTACGACACCCCCGAGGCGCCGACGCTGCTCTGGCTCTCGTTCGCGCTGCTGGTCTTCGCCCTGGGCCTGTCCCGGGCCGCCCGCGCCCACGCCGACGGCGACGAACTCACCGCGTTCACCCTGGTCGGCCTGACCGCCAACGTGATCAGCCCGATCTCGTGGAGCCACCACCTGGTCTTCGTCATCCCGGCGATCCTGGTGCTGGCCGACGCGGCGATGCGCCGCCGAGACGCGAGCCGGGGCCTGGAGAGCGGCCGTCGCCTGACCCGCCGCGGCCTGACACCGAGCGCCGGCATGGGTGGCCTGGCACCGCTGCGCACGCCGATCTGGTTCCCGGCGTTGACCGGGTTGCGGCACGCGAGCGCCGCCCTCGGCGTCTACCTGCTGTTCCTGATCAGCCCGATCTGGCCCTACGAGCACCAGTTGCCGGAGTACTCGCACTACGAGGACGGCCTCTGGGGCGCCCTGATGGAAAACTCGCTGGCGCTCGCCCTGATCATTCTGGTCGCCACCCTGCCGTGGCGCCCGGGCGCGGAACCCGCCTTCTACCCGGAGACGATCCGCATCGACCGACGCGCGATCCACCAGCGATAACCCACGTTCAACAGCATGTCCCGGGCCCGTCGGGGGCGCGACCGTCGCTCCCGCCGGGGACCGCTCGCTTCGCTTCGCTGCCAGGCCCGCGGTGGTCAGGGTCGATCTAGGGACAGTTGACCCATTCTTCGGTGCCGTCGGCGAAGGCCTGGCGCTTCCAGATCGGCAGGCGGGCCTTGGCCTCGTCGACCAAGCGGCCGCAGGCGGCGAACGCGGCGCCGCGGTGGGCTGTGCTGACGGCGGCGACCAGGGCCACGTCGCCGATCTTCAGCGGGCCGACGCGGTGTGAGACGGCGACGGCGTACACCTCGGGGTCCTTGGCGATTTCCGCCGCGACCTCGCGCAGGACGTCGATCGCTGACGGGTGGCCCTCGTAGTCGAGGCTCAGGACAGAGCGGCCGCCGTCGTGATCGCGGACCACGCCCTGGAACGAGACGACCGCGCCGGCGCGCGGGTCGGCCACGGCTGCCTCGTGGGCAGCGAGGTTGAGTGGCTCCGAGGTGACGCTGACGATCACGGTCGTTCTCCCGGGAGTAGCGGCAACGGTACAAACGGTACCCGCGCCCCTGCCTCGCCAGAGGTTCCCGGCGCGATTGCCGCGAAGCCGTGGGCGCTGGCCAGGCCGCGCAGCATCGCCGAACCGACGTGGCGCACCGGGCGCGCGGTGCCGGTCGCGGCATCGACGTGCACCAGCGCCAGATGGGTGTAGTCGCCGCGGCCCGGCACCGGGTCGGCCAGGACGACCGTTGCCAGTTGCGGCAACGGCCGGCCGCGCAGGCCCGCCAGCAACGGCTCGACCAGGGACGCGAGCGCGACCAGCGCCGACTGCGGGTTGCCGGGCAGGCCGGCGATGAAGCGGGCCCGACCGTCGTCGCCGGTCACTCGGGCGACCAGCATCGGGAAGCCGGGGCGGACGGCGACCGTGTTGACCAGATAGGAGGCACCGAGCGCGGCCAGCGCGGGGTGCAGGTGGTCGACCGGGCCGTGCATGGTGCCGCCGGTGGTGCAGACCAGGTCACTGTCGGCCAGCGCCGAACGGATCGCCGCGACGTGCGCGTCGAGGGTGTCTTCGACCGGGCCGACCACGGCGCCGGGAGCCACCGCGCAGCCGTAGCGGCGGAGCAGGGCCGGGACGTTCGGGCCGAGCGCGTCGCGGACGCGGCCGTCGCCGGGCGGGCCCTGGGTGAGCAGTTCGTCGCCGAAGATGCGCAGCGAAGCCCGCGGTCGCGGGTGCACGGCGAGCTTGTCGTAGCCGCAGGAGGCCGCGAGCCCGAGCACGCCCGGGTCGACCGGGGTGCCGGCCGGGATGAGCAACTCGCCGCGTTCGGCCTCTTCTCCGGTGCGGCGCCATTCGACCGTCTCGCGCAACTGCCCGGTGACCCGGCCGTCGGCGGTGCGGGTCGATTCTTCGACGCGGAGCACCGCCTCGGCTCCGGGCGGCAGCATCCCACCGGTGGCGATCTCGACCGCGGTGCCCTCGTCGCGCAGCGGTGCGGGGGAGTTGCCGGCGAGCACCGTGCCGACCAGCGTCCACGGCGCCGGACCGCGGACGGCGTAGCCATCCACACTCGACGTCGGGAAGGCCGGCAGCGCGGTCAGCGTGACCAGGTCGCGCGCCAGCGTCAGCCCGTCGGCCTCGTCGACCGGCACGTCGACCAGCGGGAGTTGGGCCGCGCGACCGGCCTCCCACATCAGCGTGCGGGCCCGGTCCCAGGCGGTCGGTGCGGTGGTCGCGACGGTTTCGGCGGTCACCTTGCGAGCCTATCGCCGATCATGGAGAAGGGGCCGGTCCGGCAGGGCCAGGCCCAGGCCTAGACGTCTGATGCGGGGTGATCTCCGCCGCGTAGCTGGTCGACCGCGTGCACCAGGATCGGGCCGAGCACGGCCAGGCCGTCGCGGGCGCCGCCCTTCGAGCCGGGCAGGTTGATCACCAGGGTGCGGCCGGCGACGCCGGCGACCCCGCGGGAGAGCGCGGCGGCCGGGACCTTGTCGCGGCTGTGTGCCCGGATCGCCTCGGCGATGCCCGGCACCTCGTAGTCGAGCAGCACCTTGGTCACCTCGGGCGTCTGGTCGGTCGGGGTGATGCCGGTGCCGCCGCTGGTGACCACCACCTCGATGCCCTCGGCGATCGACATCCGCAGCGCCTGGGCCACCGGTTCGCCGTCGGGGACCACGATCGGCTCGCCGACCTCGCAGCCGATTTCGCGCAGGCCGTCGGCCAGGATCGGCCCGCTGGTGTCGGCGTAGACGCCGGCGGCCGCCCGGTTGGACGCCACGATGACGCGGGCCCGGATCACTGCTCGCCCTCCCTGGTCCACAGCCCGGTCTTGCCGCCTTCCTTCCGCAACACCCGCACGTCGTGGATGGACGCCGCCGGGTCGACGGCCTTGACCATGTCGACCAGCGCGAGGCCGGCGGTGGCGACCGCGGTCAGCGCCTCCATGTCGACGCCGGTGCGGTCGGCCGTGCGGGTCACGGCGGTGATCTCGACGGTGTTCTCGCCGAGTTCGAAGTCGACGGTCACGCCGGTCAGCGCGATGGGGTGGCAGAGCGGCACGATGTCGGGCGTCTTCTTGGCGCCCATGATGCCGGCGATCCGGGCCACGGCGAGCGCGTCGCCCTTGGGCAGGCCGTCGCGGCGGAGCAGGTCGATCACCTCTGCGGTGGTGCGCAGCCGGCCGGCGGCGGTGGCCCGCCGGGCGGAGACGTCTTTCGCGGAGACGTCGACCATGCGGGCCGCTCCGCTCTCGTCGACGTGCGTCAGGTTGCTCTCGGCCACGGTCTGAGCCTATCCGTGCCAGGCCGGGCGCCGTGCGCCACGGACGCTTTCCGGCTCAGTTATATGAAACTCGTAATATCGCACAAATTTTGTCCGCCCACCGCGCTGTTCGCTAATGCGCCGGGGGAATGGGGCGCGCGGTTATTGATGGTCGCCACATGGCGCATGGACGGTCGACTGATCGGCTACGGAGAGTGGCAGTTCGATGCGGGAGTGCGGGCAATTGCTGCGCTCTTATGGTGGTTTGTCGAAGTATGCAGATGCGGAGCGTTGACATAAGTCACGCGACTGGGGGTAGTCCCTTACCGCTTTCGGAACGAGAATACGAGGGACAGCTCATTGCCACGGACCGCACGCAATCACTGACCGACCGCTGACGTTTCGATTCCACGAACACTCCCGAACGAATCGTACAAACCGCTCCGCATCCAATTGCGCTACGCATTCGCAGCAGGACGCATCGTGACAAAACGGCTTCCAGTTAGCGAATACTGCTCATATTGACATATCCCGGTTCAAATCCGTTCGATCTCAACCTACAGTTGTGCCAACACCGGAACAAGCCGGCACAGCACAGGAGGAGCGGTCATGCCCAAGACTCACGAGTGGGACTGACGGCAGGTAGCGGACGAGTCACGGTCCGGTATGCTGACGTCACTTTCGGGTGGCGCTCGGATGAGGACCGATTGACCGGCAAATCAAATCCACACCACAACGCGACCGATCGGCAGCTACGGCTGCTAGTCGGTCTCGTGGTGTTTGTGGCGTCGGTCCCCTTCGTCGTTTCGGTCATCGCGATCGCCACGCACCGGACTCACTCGGCGTCGATCCTCGTCATCCTCGGAATGATCGCGGCGGTGATCGCGTCCAACCGCGCCAAGATGAACGTGCGCCTGCGGTCCAACAAGTGGGGCCAGTCCTGGACCGACATCGTCGTGCTCGTCGGCCTGACGATCGCTCCACCGCCCTGGGTGGTGTTGTGCACCGCGGTAGGCGTCGTGATCGGCCGCCTCCTCGCCCGGGTGAGCCCGCTCAAGGTTGCCTTCGGCGCCGCGAAAGACACCGTTTGGGCGTCGGCAGGAGCTGGGGTCCTTTACGCCTACGGCGCCGATTTCCGCGACGGCCCTCCGGTATTCCACGCCATTGCCCTGGTGTTGGCGTTCCTGGCACTCACCGTTGTCGACGAATTAATCGCCAACCCGGTGATCGCACTCGCCGCGCATACACCGCTGAGGCAGCACTTCCTCCGCTATCTCGACATCCGCATCGGCTTCGGCGCCGCCCGCCTGGTGGTGGCGGTGTTCGTCGTCTGGCTGTTGTCGGTCAACCAGGACGCCCAACTCGTTCTCGTCGCGCCGCTGTTGATCCTGACGCTTCACCTCTGGTACTCGGGCCGGATCCGCAAACGCGACGAACGCATTTCGTGGCAGCGTTTGGCCAGCTCAGCCGAGGCGCTCAACGACGTCGACCTGGGTCGGGTGCTGGAGGTCGCGGTCGAATGGTCTCCGGACCTCTTCTCGGCGGACGGCGCCGAGGTCGAGTTGTTCACCGATCCGCCCCGAGTGGTCCGCGGCGCCGGCGGGAAGATCGACGCCGAGGCCAAGTGGCCATCCGACGCGTTTGTCATCACGACGGTGCTGGAAGATCGCGCGGCCAAACGGCCGATCGGCGAGTTCCGGCTCCGCTTCGGCGGCCCGGTCACGCTCAACGAGATGGAAAACTACAAGCTCCGCACGTTCGCGTCCGCGCTGAACACCGCGATACACAACGCGACGGCATACACCGAGCTCCAACGCGTCGCCATTGTGCACGCGCACGACGCCGCGCACGACGCGTTGACCGGCCTGGCCAACCGCCGGCAACTGATCGACCAGGGCCAGCAGCTGATCGCCGAGGGGCACGCCGACGGCGTACTCGCGTTGCTGTTGCTCGACCTCAACCACTTCAAAGAGGTCAACGACACGCTCGGCCACGCCGCCGGCGACGAGGTGCTCAAGGTGGTGGCCGACCGCCTCAAGGCGGCCGCGCGACCGACCGACCTGGTTTCCCGCCTCGGTGGCGACGAGTTCGCGGTGTTGCTGACCGGCCTTCCCGCGCCGGCGATCGCGACACATCGGTCCGAGCGGCTGGTCGCCGTGCTGCACGAACCGATCGAGGTCGAGGGCATGCGGATCAGCGTCGAGGCCAGCGGCGGCATCGCCACGGCGCCGAGCACCGGCGGCATCGCCGAGTTGCTGCGCCGCGCCGACGTCGCGATGTACCAGGCCAAGCGCTCCGGCCAGCGGATCGCCGCCTACTCGCATGCCCGCGACACCGCCGACATCGGCCGCTTCGCGATCACCGGCAGCATGTCCAGCGCGGTCGCCGACGGCACGCTCACCGTCGACTTCCAACCGATCGTCGACCTGGCCAGCGGCGAGGTCCTCGCCGCCGAGGCGCTGGCCCGCTGGCACCACCCCGACCACGGCACCGTCGACCCGCTGCGCTTCCTGGAGACGGTCGAGCGCAGTGGGCTGTTGCCCGCGTTCGCCGAGGCCGTCCTCGACCAGGCTTTGCTCGCCTGCGTCTCCTGGCGGGAGGCCGGCTTCGACCTGCCCGTGGCGGTCAACGTCGCACCGCGCAGCCTGCTCGACCCGCGCTTCCCGGGCTCGGTGATGACCCGGCTGCGCACCCATGACCTGCCGACCGACCGGCTCATCCTGGAGCTGACCGAGACGTTGACGATCAGCCAGCTCGAGGTCGTCGACCAGGTCCTCGGCCGGTTCCGCGACGAGGGCGTCCGGCTCGCGCTCGACGACTTCGGCACCGGGTACTCGTCGCTGTCGGTGCTGTCCCGGATACCCGTTCACGAGCTGAAGATCGACAGCGAGTTCGTCAGCTCGATGGAGACCTCGCCCGAGGCCGGCGCGGTCATCCGGTCCACCGTCGATCTCGGGCGCAGCCTCAACCTCGCGGTGGTGGCCGAGGGTGTCGACAGCGAGCCACAGCGCCGGGCGCTCTGGGAGATGGGCTGCACCGCTGGTCAGGGCCACCTGTTCGCCCGCCCGATGACCGCCGCCCGGCTGCTCGCGACGTTGCACCGCGGCTCCGGCGGGCGGCCCGGCATGCTGGCGCCGGCGCTACACGACGAGGGCGCCGTCATCCGGCTCAGCCCGCACCGGCGACCGGTGCCACGACAGCGCGGCGAACGTTTGCCACACTTGGGCGGATGATCACCTGGTCCCGCCTCGACCGGGCGGGCGGCGGCCTCGCGTTCGACCTCGGGCTCTACGCGCTGTCCGCCGGCTTCGCCGCGATCACCGCGGCGACCTCCACGCTGCTGCCGCACCGGGCCTGGGGCGGCGTCGCAGCCGTGGGCTACGCGGTGGCGGCGGTCGCCGTGCTGGTGCAGTGGCTGGCCGGCAACCGCGATCCGCGGGTACGCGCCACGATCACGGGCGTCGCCTTCGTGGCCACCGCCTGGGTGCCCATGCTGATCCAGTGCGTGCAGCGGGCCGGCGGGCGCACCGACCGGGCGCAGGAAGAGGTGCTGGTCGTCGAGGACGGCGGCATCCGGCTGCTTCACCACGGCACGCCCTACCTCTCCGACGGCACGATCGCGGGGCTGCCCGCCGACGAACGGCTGCTCGGCTATCTGCCGTACCAACCAGGCATGGCGCTCTTCGGTCTGCCCCGGGCCATCGCCGGCGATACCTGGTGGACGGACGCGCGGGTCTGGTTCCTGGCGGTCACCGTGGCCGCCCTGGCGATCGCGGTCGCGCTGGAAAGTGGCCCGCAGGTGCTCCGGGCGGTGCAGCTCACCACGGTGCTGCCGGTCGTCGCGCTGACGATCGCGACCGGTGGCGACGACCTTCCCGTGCTGGCGCTGTGCCTGCTCGCGATCGCGCTGTGCACGCGCGAGCGGTGGGCCTGGGCCGGGGTCGTCGCCGGGCTGGCCGGCACGCTCAAGCTCTTCGCCCTGCCGATCGTCGCGGTGCTGTTGATCCACGCGCTGACCCGACGGCGACTGCGTCCGTTCGCGCTCGGCGCGATCGGCCTGCCGGTGCTCGCGCTCGTGCCGCCGCTGCTGCGTGACGCGGGCGCACTGGTCGACAACGTGATCGGCTTCCCGCTCGGGCACGGCGTGGTGAGCAGCCCGGCCGCGTCGCCGTTTCCCGGCCATCTGATCGCTACCGGCCTGCCCGGTGGGCGGTTGATCGCGGCCGGCCTGCTCGCGCTCGCGGGGGTGGCGCTCGCGGTCTGGATCGTCCGTCGCCCGCCGCGGACCGCGGCCGCCGTTGCATTGATCAGCGGGTACGGGCTGCTCGCGGCGATCCTGTTGATGCCCTCGACCCGCTTCGGCTATCTGCTCTACCCGGTCGCCCTGCTGGCCTGGGTGCCGGCGTTGCGCGACGGTGCCGCACCGTTGCCGCAACGCGATCGGCTGGAAGACGCGACGGACGGGCGCGCGAGGGCGTACACCTGAGTGAGTGGATGGCTCTTTCCCTGACCGGGCGGCGGCCGGCGCGGCGCTGGCCGAGGGACTGGCCGGCTACGCGTGGCGACCCGATGTGATCGTTCTCGGGCTGGTGCGCGGCGGCGTCCCGGTCGCCGCGACGGTGGCCGCGCGACTGGGCGTCGCGCTCGACGTGCTGGTGATCCGCAAGCTCGGCGTGCCCTGGGCACCCGAGGTCGCGTTCGGCGCGCTGGGCCCGGGCGGTGTCGCGGTGCGCAACGACGACGTGGCCGCGCGGCTCGACCAGGCCGACGTCGACCGGGTGCTGGCGCGGGAGGAAGCGGAGCTGGCGGCCCGCGAGGCCCGCTATCGGGCCGGTCGGCCGCCGCTGAGGCTGAACGGCAGGCTGGCCGTGCTGGTCGACGACGGCCTGGCGACCGGCGCGACGGGCCGCGCGGCGGTCGCGGTGGCCCGCGAACTGGGCGCGGCGCGGGTGGTGCTGGCCGTTCCGGTCGGCTCGGCGCGGGCGTTGTCCGTGTTGGCTCCGCTGGTCGACGAGTTGGTCTGCCCGCTACAGCCGGAGCCGTTCGGTGCGGTGAGCCAGTTCTACGACGACTTCCACCAGGTCACCGACCGCGAGGTGGCCGAAGCGCTGGGCTCGGGCCGCGTGCGGCCACCCGGTACCGTCTAGTGATGCAGATGACCTGTCCGAAGTGTCGTGGCGAGATGCGAACCTACGAGCGCAGCGGCGTGACCGTCGACCAGTGCACCGAGTGCCGTGGGATCTTCCTTGACCGCGGCGAGCTCGAGAAGCTCTTCGAGGCCGAGGCCAACTGGAACCGTCAGCACTCCGCGCCGGGCGTGCCGGGCCAGCCGGTGGCTCCCGGCTACGCTCCGCCGCCGCCGCCCCCGCCGGGTGGGCACGGGCAGCCCGGTTATGGCCAGCCGAGCCACATGCCGCCGCCGCCTCCGCCGGCGCACTACCCGCCGCAGCCGGCGTATGGCCAGCACGGCGGGCACTACGGCTATCACGGCCACTACAAGCACAAGCGTCACAAGGGTTTCCTGGGCGAGCTGTTCGACTGATCGCGTGGGCCCGGTGGTCGGTTGTCGGCTGCCGGGCCCCGCTTCGCATGAGATCGTCGAGTTATGACGGCACCCGCTGGGGCTCTCGCCGACGCCTACGCCGCGGTCACCGCGACGGTGTTGCCGCTGGCCGACGACGACTTGCTGCACGCGACCCGGTGCCGCGGCTGGGTGATCGCCGACGTGCTGCACCACCTGCTCGAGGACGCGCGGCGGGCACTCGTCGCGTTCGTCAGCACGGTCCCTGGTCCGTCCGATGTAGACCACGTGAGCTACTGGACGGGTGGCGCGGTGGCCGGGCGACAGAGCGCCTGGTCGACGCGGCGGGCGGCAAGTGCCTACGAGCGGCCCTCGTCGATCGTGGCGGTGTGGGCCGAGACCGCTCCGGCAGCCGCGCGCGCAGCGGCCGCTGCGGATCCCGCGGCGTTCGTCGCGACACAGGGCCACGTGCTGGCGGTGCCGGACTTCATCGCGACGCTGGTGACCGAGGCCGTCGTACACCATCTGGATCTGAGCGTTTCCTTGCCGGCGCCGCCGGCGCCACCCGAATCGGCGCTGGCCGTCGCGGTGTCCACGATGGACGGGCTGTTGAGCGACGAGGTGGTGCGGCCGGCGACCTGGTCGCCGACGGACTTCCTGCTCAAGGCCAGCGGCCGGGCTTCGCTGACGGCACGGGACCGACTGGCGCTCGGTGAGGCCGCGGGCTGGTTTCCGCTTCTGTCCTAAATGGCCATGTCTACGAAGCGCGACAGGTGGAGCTGGGCGGCCACGGTGACCGTGTCGGTCGGGCCGTTTCGGTGTTTGGCGACGATGAAGTCGGCCTCACCGGCACGCGGCGACTCCTTGTCGTAGTAGTCGTCACGGTGCAGCAGGATGACGACGTCGGCGTCTTGCTCGATCGAGTTGTGAGTCGCGATGCCGTTGGCGATGAAGTTGTGGGTGCCGAGCACGGTCGCGTCGAAGACGTCGCGCATCCCAAGCGGTTCGATGGCGACGATCCGGTCCCAGAAGATGTCGTTAGTGGCGTGCAGCTCCATGTCGGCGTCGCCGAGAACCTCCGCCACGCGCGCCAACCGCTGCCGGCTGGACGCGTGCTTCCACATCGCACCTCCGCTGAACTGCGAATTCATCGCCGCTGCGAATTGACGATGCGTCATGCCACGGTCGGTCAGGACATCACGCACACGCGACCAAACCTCGGTCGGGATCGTGTCGACATTGGGGTTGCCGACCTGGCCCTCCAGCGAGGCGAGCAGGAGTGCGCAGTTGACGGCGCGAGCACCGTGCACACCGATCTCGCGCAGGAACCGCAGCTGATCATCACGTCCGGAGATATCGAGAGTGTATTGAGGCCTCCCTGTCTTCACCGGGACCCGGCGGATGCGCGTGCTGATGCCGAACCGCAGCAACAGCCGGCTGACGTCGTCGATCAGTTGGCGGCTGGTGCTGGCGTAGTAGATCCGCCCCCCTGTGCCCGCGTGGGTCATCGTCACAGACCCGTCTGTCGCCCACAGGTGGTGCAGGAACAGCCGGATCTGCTTCTTCTCGAGGCCCATGAGCGCGGTGGGAACGAACTTTTCGTGCGAGCGCAGGCCGAACAGCCCCAAACCGGCCAACCACGCGGCGATCGGGTTGCGCCGGCCGCGGGCCAACCGGAAGGGCGCGGTAAGCCGGAGCGTGGTAACGCCCGCCTCGGGGTAGTCGTCGCGTACGGCCGTGATGCCGAAGTGGCGGCCAGCATCGGTAACCGCGGCCAGGTTGTCTTCGTCGACGCTCGCATACCTGATCGGTTGGCGTGCGACGAAGGAGCCGTCACCGATCAGGTGCGCCAGCATGACGACCTCGTCGTCGGGCCAGGACGGCGCGACGGTGGTGGGTGCCGGGACGTGCCGGGCGACGCCGATGCGCGTGCCGACAGCCAGATCGCCAAGGGAGCGCCACCCGTCGAAGGTCAGGAACGGATGGTTGGCCGTGGCTTCGAGCTCTTTTCCGGAGGCGAGCCGAAGTCGAAAGGTCTCCCTGCGTCCGCTGGGAAAGACATGGGTCATCGTGCGTGGCGTGAACTTGAGCCGCTCGTCGAGCGCCCACACCGGGATGTCGCGCGCACCGGATCGGAGCAGCTCGCCCAGCGTCACTTCGGCGTTGGTGTCGGCACGAATGACCTTCGTGTCTTCGGTCAGGCAACCGGATTCGCGCAAATCGGAAAGCTGTGGGCGCTTGTCGGTGCGCTGCTCGGGGCCGCGGTTGAGCTGGCTGACGGCGATCACCGGGCACTCGACCTCTTTGGCGAGCAGCTTGAGGCCACGGGACAGCTCGGCGACCTCTTGCTGGCGACTCTCGGTGCGCTTGGGCGAACTCATCAGCTGCAGGTAGTCGACGACGATCATCTTGAGGTCGTGGCGCTGCTTGAGCCGGCGGGCCTTGGCCCTGATCTCCATCAGGTTCATGTTGGGCGTGTCGTCGACGAACAGCGGCGCCTCGCTGATCTCACCCATCCGGCGGGCCAGCTTGGTCCAGTCGTCGTCGGAGAGTTGCCCGGAGCGCAGGACGTGGAGCGGCACCCGGGCCTCGGCGGAGAGCAGTCGCATGACGATCTCGACCTTGCTCATTTCGAGCGAGAAGATGGCGCTGGCACAGTTGTGGCGGATTGCCGCATTCCGGGCAAAGTCCATAGAGGCCGTGCTCTTACCGAGACCGGGCCGGCCGGCCACGATGATCAGTTGGCCGGGGTGGAGGCCGTTGAGCAGGCGGTCGAGGTCGGTGAAGCCGGTCGGCACGCCGGTCATCACGCCGCCCTGCGCGCCGACGGCCTCGATCTCGTCGAGGGTCGGCTGCAGCATGTCGGCGAGGATCGCGAAGTCTTCGCTGACCCGCTTCTCGGTGACGTCGTAGATCGCCTGCTGTGCGAGATCGACGACGTCGTCGACGTCGCGGCCGCCGCCGTTGGCGGAGCCGTAGCCGAGTTGGACGATGCGCGTGCCGGCCTCGACCAGGCGGCGGAGCACCGCGCGCTCGGCGACGATGCGGGCGTAGTAGCCGGCGTTGGCCGCGGTCGGCACGCTGGCCATCAGCGTCTGCAGGTAGGGGGCGCCGCCGATGCGCATCAGGTCGCCGGAGTCGGCCAGCGAGGCGGCCACGGTCACCGCGTCGGCGGGCTCGCCGCGGCCGTAGAGGTCGAGGACGGCGTCGAAGACCGTCGCGTGGATCGGGCGGTAGAAGTCGCCGGTCTTGAGGATCTCGATGACGTCGGCGATCGCGTCTTTGGAGAGCAGCATGCCGCCCAGGACGCTCTGCTCGGCGGCGACGTCTTGCGGCGGCGTCTTGTCGTAGCCCCCGTCGCGCTGCGGCGGTGGGCCCTCCTGCGGTGGGCCGGACGGGCGGCCACCGCGCACGTCGTCGGTGATCGACACGGGTGGCCCCCTCTCGTACGGTTGTACTATAACCGACGCTTGATCGGCGGACCCCCGACACGACCGGGGGATGTCGCGCCGTTTCATCACGGACCGAACGGCAACCTTATGAGCCCGTTGTCCACCAGCGCAAAGAGACCCGTGGACGAACCTTTGGACAACCTGTGGAAAGCAGGCCAGAGGGTGTGCGTCAACCTGTGCACAGCTTGTGTACGACCACTGTGCATCCTTGCGCGGCAGGCCTCTGACGTGCGGTTCCACAATCCCCAGCGTGTGGAGGAAAGAAATACGTCCACGCCGGGACCGGCAGCCACTCTCCGGGTCGACTACCATCGACGCGTCCGTGGATTGAGACGCGTTGGGTCTTGCCGTCACGGACGATTGCGATCCGATATCAGGAAGGTCACGCTCCGGCTGTGGACTATCGGGATTGGGCGCGTGGCGACGACACCCCGGTGACGTCGCCCAGGTCGCGCTCGCCCAGGTCCGAAGACCGGCCGCGGCGCACCGGTGCCCGGCGGGGCGTCAAGCCCCCGGCCGCCGAGCCCAATCCTGATGCGATCTCCCAGTGGGATCCGCTCGGTGCGACCGGCGGTGAGCTGGCGGCGATCCAGCAGATCGAAGACACCGCGTCGTTCAAGCTGCCGAAGAACTTCTGGCAGGACGAGCCCGCTGACGACGAGGTCACCATCGTCCCGACCGGCGGCGAACGCCGCACCCGGCACGACGACGACGAGATCGAGCTGTCCAGCGGTCGTCGGCGGCGCCGCGACGATGTGAGCGACTCGCGGGCGGGGCGCTTCGACGATGCTGACGAGATCGAGCTTTCCAGCGGGGCGCGACGCCGGCGCGACGACATTTCGGACTCCCGGGTGCGGCGCGCTCGTGCCGAAGCGGACGAGATCGAGCTGTCCAGCGGCGCGCGGCGCCGCCGGGACGACATCTCCGACTCGCGGGCGGGCCGTGGTTATGACGAGGTCGAGCTGTCCGGCGGCGGCCGGCGCCGACTGGATGGCGTTGCCGACTCGCGCGCCGGCCGGGGCTACCCCGACTCCGACGAGATCGAACTCTCCAGCGGCGGGCGACGCCGGCTGGACGACATTTCGGACTCCCGGGTGCGGCGCGCTCGTGACGAAGCGGACGAGATCGAGCTGTCCAGTGGCGCGCGGCGCCGCCGGGCCGACCGTGGTTATGACGAGGTCGAACTCTCCAGCGGCGGTCGGCGCCGACTCGATGGCGTTGCCGACTCGCGCGCCGGGCGGGGATACCCCGACTCCGACGAGATCGAACTCTCCAGCGGCGGGCGACGCCGGCTGGACGACATTTCGGACTCCCGCGTGCGGCGCGCCCGCGCCGAAGACGACGAGATCGAGCTGTCCAGCGGCGCGCGGCGCCGCCGGGACGACATCTCCGACTCCCGGGCCGGCCGTGGTTATGACGAGGTCGAACTCTCCAGCGGCGGCCGGCGCCGACTGGATGACGTTGCCGACTCGCGCGCCGGCCGGGGCTACGCCGACCCCGACGAGATCGAGCTGTCCAGCGGCGGGCGGCGCCGGCGCGATGGCGTTGCCGACTCGCGGGCGGGACGCGGCTACGACGAGTCAGCAGAAATCGAGCTTTCCAGCGGTGGGCGGCGGCAGCGCGACGACATCACCGACTCGCGTGCGCGTCGGGCCTGGAACGACGCAGGCGCCGACGATGTGACCGGGAGTGCCGCGATCGAGGTGCCTGTTCGCGGGCGCCGCGGGCGGCGACACCTGGACGAGGCCGACGCCCGGGACGAATGGCAGGACGAAACGACCGGCGTGGGCTACGCGGCGACGGGCACCGCCGAGGTGCCGGTCCGTGGCCGGCGCAGCCGGCGTGACGCTCCCGCCGACACCGGGGTGGTCAGCCGCGGACGGCGGCGCCGGCAGGAGGAAGCCGACGCGGGCGTCTCCGCCAGTTGGCAGACCGAGCAGACCGAAACCGAACTGCCGGGCATCACCCGGCGCGAAGACACCGGCACGATCCAGGTGCCGCTGCGCAGCCGCTACGCCGACCCCGTCGACGAGCCGACATCGCGCGGCCGCCGGGCGCGGCACGGCGAGGCCGCCGCAGCCGAGCGGGGCCGCTCAGACTGGCGCGACGAGGTCGACGACGTCGACCTGCCGACCACCCGCCGCGCCCGGGACGATGACGTCGACCCGCCGAGCCGCGGCCGGCGGGCCCGCCGCGACGAGGCCGATGCACTCGACACCACCGGCTCCGGGCGGCGCGGCCGACAAGCTGCCGCTGACTCCGTCGAATCGACCGGGGCTGGCCGGCGCTTCCGCACCGACCTGGACTCGACCGAGACCGAGCGCCGCAGCCGCAGCGACGAAGCTGACGCGCTCGACTCGACCAGCGCCGGGCGGCGGGCCCGTCGCGATGACCCAGACGGGGTCAGCTCGACCGGCGTCGGACGCCGCCCCTATCTCGACGACGGCGGACCGATCGACTCGACCAATGGCGGACGGCCCGCCCGCCGCGGCTACCGGGACGAAGCGGACGCTGTCGACTCGACCAGCCCCGGACGGCGCAGTCGGCACGACGACCCGGACGGGGTCGGGTCGACCGGTGTCCGGCGCCGCGCCTACCGCGACGAAGGCGACGCCCTCGACTCCAGCGCCGGACGGCGCGGCTACCGTGACAAAAGCGACGCCCTCGACTCCACCAGCGCCCGACGGGGCGGCTATCGCGACGAGCCCGACGGCCTCGACTCCACCGACGCTGGGCGCCGCAGCCGCCACGACGACCCAGACGGCATCGGCTCAACTGGTGTCGGGCGCCGGCCCTACCGCGACCAATCCGACGCCCTCGACCCCACCAACTCCGGGCGGCGCAGCCGCCGCGACGACCCAGACGCGGTCAGCTCGACCGGTGTCGGGCGGCTGGGCCGGCATGACGAGGTCGCTCCCATGGAGCAGACCGGCCACGGCACCTGGAGTGACGGCCGCAGCCGGCGCGCGGAGGCCGAACCCCTGCGGCGCGGTCGCGGTGACGAGGTCGATCCGGCCGCGCGCGGTTGGCGTGACGGCACGCCCGGCGGTGACCTGCCGGCGCAGCGTCGACGGCTGCCGGGCGATGGCCCCGACATGCCCAGCCGCGGCCGTCGCGGCGAACCCGGCAACCCTGACCTGGCCGATCCGCGATTCGGCGGCCGTGGTGGGCGTCGGGCGGAACCCAGCCCCGGCGCCGAGCGTGGGTCCTGGGCCGGCGAACCCGACTCCGACCGCTGGCGGCACCCGGACATGACCGGCGAATGGTCGCGGCGCGCGATGGCGCCGATCGAGCCGGCGCCGGAACCCCTCGACGACCGCTCGGGCCAGGACGCCGGGCGGCGTGGTCGGTGGAATGCGGGGCGGGACGCTACCGACGACGGGGTTTCCGAGACCGGGAGTCGGCGGCGCGATCAAGGACAGCGGCCGGGCGACCGGCGCGACGACGACCCCGGAACCGGGTCGTGGGAGCGGATGACCGACACCGGTCAGTACGACCCCACGACGACCACGGGCGAGTGGGATCGGCTTGTCGGGAGCATCGACGAAGAGGCCGAGGAGAAGTTCGACGCGTTCTGGTCGGGGCATCGGCTCTCCGGAGACGATCCGCGGTGGGTGCCGACGCCGGCTACTGCGCCGCGGTCGCCGGCGGTCGGGCTGCCCGAGCCGCGCCGGCCCGAGCCCGAGGGCTATGACGGCGGGCCGCGCCGGGGACGGTCGGCGGCCGAAGAGGCGGCGCTGGCCCGGGCCGCGATGCCGCCGGCGCTCGACGCGACCGACCCTGGGTGGGGTGCACCCGCTCGGACGGCACCGCGTGCACAGGCGCGACCGGGACCGGCCGCCCGCACGCAGGCGCCGCCGCAGCGGCGGTCGATGGGGTGGCAGCAGGAGGAGTTCGAGCAGCTCGAGAACGCGGACAACGGTGGGTTCCTGGCCGCGGTGCTTTATGCGGCCGCCTGGTACGCCGTACCCGTGCTGGCGTTCGGTCTGTGGTTGATGACGCTGCCGGCTGTGGCGCCGGATGACTGCATCAGCGACGTGACCGGCGGTGGGTGTGACTCGCCTCGGGCGCAGGCGCTGGAAGGGCTGCTCTCCGGGGTGCCCACGTTCGGCATCGCGCTCGGGCTGACGCTGGTCGCCGCCATCGGGCTGCGTTGGGCCGGCCATAGTTGGCGGGCCGGCAGTGTCGGCTTGGCCGCAGCTGTGGTCGGCGGCGGCCTGGCGGCCGTGCTCAACAGCGTGTTCACCGGGCAACCGCTCGGCTGACGCACGAAGGGCGCCGCACCGTGACCGGTGCGACGCCCCTGCGCGGGTGTTGCCTTTACTTGCTGCGGTTGACGTTGACGTCGAACGTCGCCGTCACCTCGGGGTGCAGCTTGACCTTCACCGGGTAGCTGCCGGTCGACTTGATGTGACCGGGCAGCTCGAGCCGGCGGCGGTCGAGCGACGGGCCACCCGCCGACTTGACCGCGTCGACGATCTCGACCGGGGTGACCGAGCCGAACAGGCGGCCACCGTCACCGGCGCGCACCTGCAGGCTGACCTTGAGGCCTTCGAGCTGGGCCTTGACCTCGTTGGCGTGGCCGAGGTCGCGGATCTCGCGAGCACCGCGGGCCCGCTTGATGTTGGTGACCTCTTTCTCCGCGCCCTTGCTCCAGCGGATGCCGAAGCCCTGGGGGAGGAGATAGTTGCGGCCGTAACCGTCCTTGACGTCGACCACGTCGCCGGGCGTGCCGAGGCCGGACACCTCCTGAGTCAGGATGACCTTCATGTCGGTGCCTCCTCTCAGCGTGCCGTGGTCGTGTAGGGCAGGAGCGCCATCTCACGCGCGTTTTTCACGGCGCGCGCGATCTGACGCTGCTGCTGCGAGGTCACCCCGGTGACCCGGCGGGCACGGATCTTGCCCCGGTCGGAGATGAACTTGCGCAGCAGCGCGGTGTCTTTGTAGTCGATGTAGGTGATCCCGTCCTTGTCGAGCGGGTTCACCTTCTTCTTCGGCTTGCGTAGCGCGGCAGCCTTAGCCATTGCTCGTGCTCCTGGTGATTCTGGTTAGAACGGGGGCTCGTCGTCAGAGAAACTGCTCGACCGGCCCGAACCGCCGGAGGAGGCGCCTGCCGGTGCGGCCGTCGCCCAGGGGTCGTCGAAGTTGTTGCCTCCGCCGCCACCCTGGCCGCCGCCACCACCGGAGCCGAAGCCGCCACCACCACCGCCACTGGAGCGCGACATCTTCTGCACCTTCGCCGTGGCGTAGCGCAGGGATGGGCCGATCTCGTCGACCTCGAGCTCGATGACGGTGCGCTTCTCACCCTCGCGGGTCTCGTAGGACCGCTGCTTGAGCCGGCCCGACACGATGACGCGAGCGCCCCGCTGCAGCGACTCGGCGACGTTTTCGGCCGCCTGGCGCCACACGGTGCAGGAAAGGAAGAGCGGCTCGCCGTCCTTCCACTCGTTGGTCTGGCGGTCCATGATCCGCGGGGTCGAGGCCACGCGGAACTTGGCGACCGCCGCACCCGACGGGGTGAAGCGCAACTCGGGGTCGTCGGTCAGGTTGCCGATGACCGTGATCGTGGTGTCTCCTGCCATGACCGTCTCCTCGTGCACTCATTCGAGTCTCTGCCGACAGGCTGCCAGAGCCGTACGACAGAGTTGGTGAGGCTTGTTCGGGCTGATCTGGTCCGAACCGCGCTTAGCGCGTCTCGGGCCGGATGACCTTGGTGCGCAGCACGGACTCGTTGAGTCGCAGCTGACGGTCCAGCTCAGCCACCGCCGCAGGCTCCGCCTGCAGGTCGATGACGGCGTAGATGCCCTCGGCCTTCTTGTTGATCTCGAATGAGAGCCGCCGGCGGCCCCACACATCGAGTTTCTCCACCGAGCCACCCGCGGTCCGAATCACGTTGAGGTACGTGTCGAGAGACGGGGCGACGGTGCGTTCCTCGAGAGAGGGATCGAGGATCACCATAACTTCGTAATGACGCAAGACGTGCTCACCTCCTATGGGCTTGGCGGCCGCGGTCCTTCCGCGGCAGGAGGTCGTGCGTCGTTGCCAGTGCACCCTGTTGGTGCGGACAACCCCACCACAATACCGGAGACCCCAGGTCGGGGGCCGTCCGGGCGTGGCAAGGGCCCCTTCTAAGCGAAGGGGCCCTGTGGTGCTGAGCCGCGGAGCGCCTTGGTCCGCATTCTTTGGGTGGGACCTGGGGAGGAACGACCACACCGACGAGGTTGGACGCGGGCGCCCCGCGGAGCTTGTTGTGATATTTAGTTTACGCGGTGTGAGTCCGACTTGCGCGTTGAGCAACAATAGCCCGGATTGCCCCAGCGGATACGCCGACTGCGCACACTGTCGCGATCAGCGCCAGCAGGCCGGTCGGCCCGCTCTCGCTGACCGGGTCGACCGAGGCCAGCGGTTCGGCGGCCGCGCCGGCGACCGTGGTCGCCCCGTCGAGGCTGGCGCCGCCGCTCGGGTCGCCGAAGCTGTCGGCCGACAGCGCCGCCGCGTCGGGGTTCGCCGGGTCGTCCGGATTCGCCGGGTCCGCGTCGGGGTTGGCCGGGTTCGCCGGGTCGACGGCGGCCGGGGAGGCACCGGTCGCCGGGTTGGCGTTGCCGCCGCCGGCCGGGGCGCCCTGGGCCTGCTGGTCGTCGTCGCCGCCGGCCGCCGCCGGGGTGTCGTTGCCGCCAGAGGTGTTGCCGCCGCCGTTGCCGAACGGGACGATCGGCGGGGTGTCGTTGTTGACCACGGGCGGCGCCGGCGCGGCCAGCACCTCGACCCGCACCGACTTCTCGTCGGCCAGCATGCAGTCGGGCTTGAGCGCCAACTCGACCGGACCGCGGTGGAAGAGCACGTCCGCGGTCGCACCGGAGGCCACCTCGCCCCGGGTCGCACCGTCGAGCAGCAGCTTGGCCTTGCGGCCGGTGTTGTTGACGACCCGCAGGGTGCTCTCCGCCGGCACGGTCACCGACGCGGAGTTGGGCTTGGCGCCGCACGCGACCCCGAGCAGCCCGTCGCCGCTGAAGGTGACCTGGCTATTGGTCTCCTGCGTCGGCTCCGCGGCGAGGGCGGCGCCGCCGATGGCCAGCGGCCCAGCCACGAAGAAGGCGGCGGCAGCGGACGCGACGGTACGGCGTCGGATGGCGAGCAACGTTCACAACTCCCGTGGTCGGCCGGTGCATGGAGGCTCGTGGTGGTTCAGCGGCCCCCGGGCTGGTCTATCGGTGGTAACGAAGCGGGACCGGCGGCGGTGACGCGAGGTGGGCGATTTGCGAGGAATTCCGGAAGCGGGCACCGCTGCGCCTTTGTCACACCCGCGACGTAGGCTCGCCTGCATGCGCATCGGAGCTCACGTCGACCCGACCGATCCGTTAGCCGCTGCGACGGCCCGCGATGCCGACGCGGTGCAGTTCTTCCTCACCGACCCGCAGGGCTACAAGTCACCCAAGCCGCGCGCCGACGCGGAGGCGCTCAAGGCGGCCGAGGTCGACATCTACATTCACGCGCCCTATCTGATCAACGTGGCGACGCTCAACAACAAGATCCGCATCCCGAGCCGCAAGCTGCTGCTCGCGCACGCCGCGGGCGCCGCCGCTGTGGGCGCCAAGGCGCTGATCGTCCACGGCGGACACGTCGGCTCGGTCGACGAACTCGAGACCGGGTTCGACAACTGGCGCAAGACTTTCGCGTACGCGCAGGAGCAGGGCGGCTTCGCCACTCCCGTGCTGATCGAAAACACCGCCGGCGGCGACCACGCCTGCGCCCGCAAGCTCGACATGCTGGCCCGGCTCTGGGACGCGATCGGCGACCACGAGGTCGGCTTCTGCCTCGACACCTGCCACGCCCACGCCGGCGGTGAAGACCTGCTCGGCCTGGTCGACCGGGTCATGGCAATCACCGGCCGCATCGACCTGATTCACTGCAACGACTCGAAGGACCCGTTCGACTCGGGCCGGGATCGACACGACAACCTCGGTTCCGGAATGATCGACCCCGAGTTGCTCATCGCCGTCGTGCGCGCGGCCGGAGCACCGGTCATCGTGGAGACACCGGGCGACGCCGAGGGCCAAGCGGCCGACATCGCGTTTCTACGCGGCAAGGTGTGACGTTAGGCGCCACTAGGGGGTGTCTCGTGGGCCCAACCGCGACGCCGCGGTGCGGTCGACAGCGAGACGTCGCCTCCCGTCGGTCGAGAGAAAGAGCGGCATGAACTCGGAAGAACCGCCGATGACCGCCCGAAGCGCGGCACCGGGACCCGAGCCCACCCGCCGGCCCTCCATCGCCAGCGAGGAGGAGCCCGACGAGCCCTACGTGGCCGGGTCGACCGCCACCGAACGGGCGACCCCTGACGATTCGACCGCTCGGCGCGGCGAAGAAGGCGGCGCGTCAGCCAACGGCCGCGAGGGCGGCGACGGAGCCGGCGCGAGCGACGGGCCGGGCGAAGCCGGCGCTCGGCTGGGCGACGCGGCAGGCCAACCCGGGGCTCGGCGTCGCAACGCAGTCGGCGGGTCCAGGCAAACACGATTGCTGCGCGACGACGCGGAGACCCTGGCCGACGAGAACGACGCTCGTCCCGCAGCCGTGGCCTCGATCCTCGATGACCGCACCGGCAGCACCGAGGGCGACCACGCTGCCGTGGCGGGCCGCGGAACGGGCTCCGCCGACGGCGGCGCGAGCGCCAACAGCGGCGCTGAGGCCGCCATAGGCACCGCGACCCGTGGCGCTGCGAGCGCAGCTGCGCGTGCGGCCGGCGGAGGAGCCCTCGCGGCTGGGGTGATCGGTATAGCCGCCAGCGGGGGCGCGAACGTTGATGCGCCGGCCGGCGCAGGCGCCAAACCCAGCGCCACCCCACGCAGGGATGCGAACGTCGATGCTCCTGCCGCCGCAGGCACCGACCCACCCCCACGCAAGGATGCGGGTGTCGAAGGGCCGATAGCCGCAGGCGCCAATCCCGGCGCCGCCGCGGGCAAGGATGACGTTGACGAAGCCGTCCCGCCGGCGACCAAGCCAAGGCGCCGCAGGGCCTCCAAGCGCGATACCGCCCAATCCGAGGCGAGCGACGATGCGGCTGCCGCTATCGCCGGGCAAGCCGAGACCGACGCCGGTAGCGGCATGGCCATCGACGACGACGCCACCGCGGGATCCGACAGCGGAGATGTCGCCGAAATCGCGCCGCAGGCGCGTACCCGTGGCCGCCGAGCGGCCAAGGCATCCGCCGACGCCGCAAGCGAGCCCGCTGAGCAGCCAGGGACGGACGTCACCACCCGCCGACCTCGCAAGGCCGCGACGCCGAAGGCACGAACCCGACCCGCCGACAGCGAAGCCGCGGAGGTGACGGCGGCTGAAGCCGCTGCGCTACCGACCGGAGCTGTTGCCGAGCCGGCCGCAGAAGAGGCGTCCACCGACAGCAGTGCGGTCGCGACCGCGATTCCCGCGGCGCCCAAGCAGCGGGTAGCCGGCGAAGGCTCACCGGAGGCGGCCACGAAGGCGCGCCGCTGGTGGCAGTTCAAGCGGGCCGACCGCGCCGCGGTGCCGGCGGCCATCGCCACCAGTCCACCCGAGACCGAGCGCAGCGGCTCGGAAGCAGCGGACGCCACCTCGGCCAAAGCCGAGTCCCGCGGTCGGCACGCCGCCGACGAGCCGGACGACGACGCGAACACTCACGGACCAGCGACCGACAGCGCCGCGACCAAGCCGGGTGCCGACACGAAGGCCGCCACGCCCGCGGCCGCCACGCTCACGGACGGCGCCACCACGCCGGATGCCGACACGAAAGCCGACGGCGGCGCGATCACGCCCGATGCCGACGCGAATACCGCCACGCCCGTGGCCGCCACGCTCGCCGATGCTGACGCGAAGGGCCCCGCGGCCGACAAGCCGGCTGAGGCCAGCGCGACCGAGACCGACGAAGCGGCCAGCGAGGACACCGAAGCGGCCGCGGTCGCGACACTGATCGAAGACCAAGAGCCCGACAAGTGGGCCGAGTTCGCCGGCCGCACGGAGCCACCGCCTGGCGTTGGGCGGCGGGTCGGCCGCTGGAGCGGCCGGGTGCTGCGGCACGAGTGGGCCATCGCGGCGTTCGTGTCGCTCGCCGGGGCGGTGGTCATGACCTGGCCGACGTTGCGCTACCCGCGGCACACGATCCCGCAGGACGTCGCCGACCCGACTCTGCAGGCCTGGCAGATGGCCTGGTCGGGGCACAGCCTGCTGACCGACCCTGGCCGGCTCTGGCACGCCAACGCCTTCTATCCCGAGCTCTGGAGCTTCGCCTTCTCCGACGGGCTGCTCGGCTACGCGCCGCTCGGCATGATCGGCGAGGGGCCCGTCGCGGCGATCGTGCGCTACAACATCGTGTTCGTGTTGGCGCACGCGCTCGCCACCTTCGGCGCCTACGTGCTGGTGCGTCAGCTCGGCGCCGGGCGGACCGGTGCCGCGGTCGCTGCGGCCGCCTACACCTACGCGCCGTGGCTGCTGTCGCAAGCCGGCCACCTGCACATTCTCTCCAACGGCGGCATCCCGCTGTCCCTCGCGATGCTGGCGCGCGGGCACGGCTTCTCGTTCCGGCACGGCTACCGGCCGGAACGCCGGCATGCCGGCTGGGCGCTGGCCGGGTGGTTGGTCGCAGCCTGGCAGCTCAGCATCGGGTTCGGCATCGGTCTGGTCTTCGCGTACGTGCTGGCCCTGCTCGCCATCGGCGCGCTCGTCGGCTGGTTCGTCAGCCGGACCTGGCGGTGGGATGTCCGGCGGCCGTTCGGTCGCAAGCTGTTCTTCGCCGACCTCGGCGGTGGCGTGATCTTCGCGGCCGTCGGTGGGCTGCTGGCGATCCCCTACTTCGAGGTCGCCGACGCTCACCCGTACGCCCGGCGCGGTGTTGAAGAGATCGAGCTTTATTCACCGCCATTGCGCGGTTTCTTCACCGCGCCCGACCACTCGTGGCTCTGGGGAGGGCTGCACGCCCAGCTGCGCGACTCGCTGGGGTGGGCGCCCGAAATGACCCTGCTGCCCGGCTTCACGCTGATTGGTCTGGCCCTGGCCGGCCTGATCGTCTCGATCTGGACGGTCAAGCAGCGGCTGCTCATGGTGGCGGCCATCGCGGTCACCACGATCCTGGCCATGGGCAGTGAGTTCCTCGACGGCAAATACACCTACCTCCCGCTGCTCGAGCACGTGCCCGGCTGGGACGGCATCCGCACCCCGGGCCGGCTGATGCTCTGGGTGACGCTGCTGCTGGGCATCCTGGCCGCCGGGGCCGTCTGCGCGTTCGTCGACCGGGTCAAGGAGATGTCGGCCAACCGCATACCGCCATGGCCGAGCCCGTGGCTGCGCCTGGTCACGTTGATCCCGCTGGCCCTGGTGCTGGTCGAGGGGATCAACACCACGCCGCACCCGATCGTGCCCGCGCAGCCCGCGGCGATGCGCACCGTCGAGGGCCCGCTGCTGGTGCTGCCGAGCGACGCGCTCCGCGACGAGAACGTGATGCTCTGGTCCACGACCAACTTCCAGGACATCGTCAACGGCGGCAGCGGCTTCGTGCCGAAGAAGCTCGAGGAGGTGCGCCAGGTGACAGCGACGTTCCCCGATCAGAACAGCATCAACTACCTGCGTGGGATGGGCGTGCGCAACGTGGTCGTCGTGCGCGACGAGATCGACTCCGGCTCACCGCTGCAGACGACCATCGACCTGC
Source organism: Asanoa sp. NPDC049573 (assembly GCF_040676615.1). NCBI lineage: Bacteria > Bacillati > Actinomycetota > Actinomycetes > Micromonosporales > Micromonosporaceae > Asanoa > Asanoa sp. NPDC049573. The sequence goes on along the minus strand of NZ_JBFAPI010000011.1, from coordinate 121,405 downwards.
CGGTCGACTCGCTGGGCATCACCCGCGAAGACATCGGCAACGCCGTGGTCTTCCACCTCTGACCAGATCGAGGGCGAAAGCCCGGGCTCAGACCCGAGCCGGCAGCGGCGCCGCGCTGCTGCCGACCGGGTCCGGGTCTGGTGCGCCGTCGAAGTCCCCACCGTCGGGGTCGTCGGCGTAGGTGGCGCGGACCGGGTCGAGTTCGGGTCGCAGGATGTCGCGGATGACGAAGTAGCACATCGCGATCACACCGGCCAGGCGCAGCGTGGCCGCCAGCACGAAGACGCCTTCCGGGAAGACCGGCTTGCCTTCGGCGCCGAGCAACTCGCCGTAGAAGGCCAGGAAGTAGAACACCTCCGCGACCTGCCAGGCCAGGAAGGCACCCCAACGGGGGCGGGCCAGGACGGCGAGCGGGAGCAACCACAGCACGTACTGCTGCGACCACACCTTGCTGAAGATCAGGAACGCCGCGACCACGAGAAAGGCCAGGGCGGCCAGCCGGGGCCGGCGGGGTGCGTAGACGGCGAGGGCGGCGATGGCCAGGCACGCGACGCCGAACAGCAGGTAGGACAGGATGTTGAGGGTCGAGATGTTGTCGCTCAGCCACTGGAACGGGCCCGCCGAGTTCGGCGACCACTTGGTGTCGAGATAGCGGCCGACGTACCAGATCGTGCCCCAGTCGATCGGTCTCGTGTTGTTGAGCTCGAAGAACCGCTTCCAGCCGTCGGTGAACGCCAGCGCGATCGGGATGTTGACCGCCAGCACGGTGGCGATGCCGACCCAGACGGTGGTCATCGCGGCGCGCCAGCGCTTGGTGCGGAACGCCAGCACCAGGATCGGGCCGAGGATGAACAGTGGCCAGAGCTTCGCCGCGCAGCCCAGGCCGAGCAGCACGCCGGCCGCGACCGGTTTCTTTCTGGCCCACGCGAGCATGCCGAAGACCGCCAACCCGATCGCCAGCAGGTCCCAGTTGACGGTGGCGGTGACCAGCAGCGCGGGGGACAGGGCGAACATCGCCGCGTCCCACGGTCTTCTCTTGCGCAGTGCCAGCAGCGCGCCGACCGCGCCGACCCCGATCGCGCCGAGCACCAGGGCGTTGAGGTTGTAGAACCACTGGCCCTGGTTGATCCCGGGGCGCTCCTGGCCGAGCGCGTGCACCGGCAGCCCGAGCGCGCCCATGAACGCGCCGGTCAGCACCGGGTATTCGACGGGATGGTCGACGTAGGGCACCTTGCCCTCGTTGAGCCCCTCGGCGTAGTAGAGGGCGAGCACGTCGGTGTAGCAGAACCGGGTGTATTGCCGGTGATTCTGCCACGCTCCGTCCTGGCACGGTGACTTCTGCACCCAGTGCAGAGCCAGGGCCAGGCACATCAGCGCCAGTACGATCCGCGACGCGGTCCAGAAGCCGCCGCCCGAACGCACCCCGTCGCGGCGTCGCACCGCGTGGTCGCCCACCGGCCCGCCGATCACCTCGGACAGCCCTCGGACGAAGTCGTCGGAGCGGGACGGCTCGTCGACCGGTCCGGCGTCGTCACGCATCAGGTTTGCACCCACGAAGACGCATCTTTCCGCATCCCACCCGGTGTGCCCCATCCGGAGCGCCGATTTTGTCGCATCGGCTGGTACGCGACCGCCGGTCGGTCGCACCCGTCAGGGCGCCACCGACCGGTGGTTAGCGGGCCGAGTGCGATCAGCCGCCTGGTGGCGGGACGACCGTGAACGGGTTGACGTCGGGATTCGTGGGCTGGTTGGTGCCCGGGCCGCCGTTGTTGCCGTCGCGACCCCGCCGGCCACCGGCGGCGCCGCCCTGCTGCTGTTGCTGCTGTTGCTGCGCCAGGCAGGCCAGGTCGCCCGGGAAGCAGGCACCCTGCTGCTGCTCCGGCGTGCCGTTTCCGGTGTTCTTGTCGCCGATGTGGGTGCCGGGCGGGAAGCGGATGACGTCGGTGTCGCCGAGCGCATCGGTCATGAACCGCTTCCAGATGTCCTTCGGCAGCGAGGCACCCTGGATCTTGTCGCCGTCTTTGTCGATCAGCGCCTGCTCCTTGCCGACGTTGCCGACCCAGATCGCGGTGGCCAACTGCGGTGTCGCGCCGAGCATCCAGGCGTGCGCGTTGTCGGAGCTCTTCTCGTTGAGCTCCCAGGTGCCGGTCTTACCGGTCGCGGGTCGGCCGCCGGGCAGGCCGCCGGAGATCTCCTGCAACACGTCGTTGACGTCGTCGGCGACCTCCTGCCTGATGGTCGGCTTCGGCTTGAGCTGCTCGCCGCCGACCTTCACCCACTCGCCGGCCTTGTTCTTCTGCTCGACCGAGATGACGAAGTGCGCCTTGTTGTAGATACCGCGGTTGGTGATCGTCGCCAGACCGTTGGCGTGGTCGAGCACGGTGATCGGGTAGGCGCCGTAGCCGACCACGTAGTAGAACGGGGCGTTGTCGGTGATCTTCGTGTTCTTGTTGGTCAGTTCGTAGGGCTTGACCGGGTCGTTGGTCCACATCGTGGTGACCCCCGCGTTGCGGGCCATCTGGATGACCTTGTCGGCGCCGAGCTTGTTGGCGATGTGGTAGAAGGGCACGTTGTAGGACGACACGGTCGACTGGCGCAAGGTGCAGCTCTTGGCACAGCTGGGCTTGCGGCCGGCGTTGATGACCTTGATCTTGGTGCCGGGCACGTCGTAGTCGGTGGCGTCCCAACGCGAGTCGAGCGAGATGTTGTTGTCGAGCGCCGCTGCCAGCGTGTAGATCTTGAACGACGAGCCGGGCGCGTGACCGCCGGTCAGCGCACCGTCCTCGACATTCTTGCCGGCGTAGTCGTGGCCGGTGCCGTTGTCACCACCGAAGTAGGCGAGCACCTGGCCGTTCTTCGGGTTGATCGCCACGCCCGCCGCCATGATGTTCTTCGGCTGCTTGGCGAGCTCCGAGCCGGCCTTCTTCCGCCAGATCGCGTCCTGTAACGCGCCCTGCATCTTCGAGTTGATGGTGGTCCGGATCCGGAACCCACCGTCCTTGATCAACTGAGAGCAGTTGGCGGCGTCGCAGCCCGGGATCTTCATCCCGATCATCTCGTCGTGTACGTAGTTGATCACGTTGCCGAGCGGGGTGTTGACGCCGCAGTCGGTGAAGCAGGCGCCGTCCTTCGGCAACGGCTTGAGCGCCTTCATCGGGTATTCGGCCGGCTTCTGGTCAGGCTGCAGCCAGGTCTTCTCCATCATCCCGGAGATCACGTAGCCCCAGCGTTCCTGCGCGGCCTCCGGGTTGTAGCCCGGGTCGTAGCCCTTGTGGGTGGGCGACGGCTGCGGCTGTTTGATGACGGCGGCCAGCACGGCACCCTCGGCGACCGTCAGCTTGCTGACCGACTTGCCGAAGTAGCTCTGCGCGGCCGCCTCGATGCCCCACGCACCTCGACCGAAGTAGATGGTGTTGAGGTACATCTCCATGATCTGGTCTTTGGTGTATTCGTCGTTGAGCTTCGACGCCATGACGGCTTCGCGCAGCTTGCGGGCGTAGGTCACGCCCTGCAGGTTGTCGAAGGCGTTGCGGGCGTACTGCTGCGTGATCGTCGAGGCGCCCTGCTTGTCGCCGCCGGTGAAGTTGTTCCAGGCGGCGCGGGCGATGCCGACGTAGTCGACGCCGCTGTGCTCGTAGAACTTGCGGTCTTCGGCCGAGGCGACCGCGTACTGCACGTACTTCGGGATCTGGTTGATCGACACGAACGTGCGGTTGACCTCGCCCAGCTTGGCGATCTGGGTCTTGTTGTCAGAGGCCAGGATGGTGGTCGCCAGCGGCAGGTCGACCTGGTCGGGCACGACGACGTTGGTCGTGTAGTAGGTGCCGCCGACCAGACCCGCACCGGCCACCATGACCAGCACGGCGAAGCCGGCGATGGCCAAGTTGATCATCTTGCGGCGCCGGCTGCGCTTGGGCCGGCTGCCACCGGCCCGGCCATGCCCGCCGGGACCACCCGGCCCGCCGGGACCGCTCGGGCCGCCAGGGCCGCCCGGGCCGCCGGGGCCCGGCGACACCGACGCGCGGCCGACCTGAGCCCGGCCCGCGGTGCCGACGACCGACGCGCTGCCGACGGAGGCACTGCCCACGGACGCGCTGCCGACGGACGCACTGCCCACCGGCGCGCCGCCGACCGAGGCCCGACCCGAAGACGGGCTGGTGGGGACGGCTGCCGAGGCGCGACCGACGCCGGACCGGCCGGCCGGCGGCACGGACGCCGCCCCGGTCGCGGACGAGGCGGGCACAGCCGTGGGCACCGAGGCCCGACCGCCCGAAGTGGAGGCCCGCGCCGCGGCCGGCTGGTCGCCGTAGCCGCCGCCGTTGTTGGGCCAACCGCCCAGGCCGTCGCCGCCGCCCGCCTGCCAGTGCCGGTCCTCACCGAACCCTGGTCCGCGGTCACCACTGTGGCCCGTGGGGCCACTGTGGCCCGTGGGGCGCGCATGGCCGCGCGCGGAACTGGAGTCGTCGTACGGGTTCATTCGTCACACCCTGCCGGTCGCGGTGCGGCGCGTCAGCGCGCACACCGGGTTGCCGTGAGCTGGACCACGTCGTGCAGACGCCCGGTTTGACCGGACCGCTACTGACATATCAGAGAAAACCGGACTTATCCGGTTAACGATTCGCCCAGACGCCGAAGACGTTGCTCCAACCGGGCGAACCGTCGTCACCGTCGCGCCTCTCTCCTTCGCCCGCTTTCATCCGCTTCGGTCGGGACCAGTCCGTCGCGACCGAGCAGGTATTGCTCCACCAGGTGGTTCCACGAGCAGCCGGCGCACACTTCCACCACGTAGACCTGGAACTCACGCAGAGTCATCGCCAACACCGGCAACTCGGCCAGTGTGCGAGCCTGCCCCGCGGACTGCTTGAGTTCATCGCCGTAAATGTAGTGGACGCGCGTCAGGTTTTCACGACGGCAAATCGGACAGCGCTCGTCGGTCGGCTCGCCGTGGAAGCGCGCAGCGCTTTTCAGGTAGGGGGAGGCGTCGCAGACCTCGTAGGTGCCGACGCGGCCCGAATAGACGTCACGCAGGACCGCTCGCTTCTGTAGCGAGTAGTCGACGACCTGGCGCTGCGTGCGCATGCGCAAGAGGGTACGCGGTCGAGGCGGCGAGAGCGACAACGGCTACAGAGCGTGATTCCCCGGGCGCAGTCAGGGGTTTGCTTGACGCACGGTCCTGGTTTACCGTTGCGATGTATCGAGCCGATACATCGGAGCCGATCTGGGAGGTGGGAGTTGCTCGAGTTCGCGATCCTCGGCCTCCTCCACGAGTCTCCGATGCACGGCTACGAGCTGCGAAAAGAGCTCGCCGCGAAGCTCGGGTCGATCCGCGCGGCGATCAGCTACGGCTCGCTCTACCCCACGCTGCGACGGCTCCAGGCCGCCGGCTACATCAGCGAGGCCGGCGAGACTCCGCCGACCAAGCCCGAGGTGCCGGCGCTGACCAGCAAGCGGGGCCGAGTGGTCTACAAGATCACGGCAGAGGGCAAGGAACGGTTCGCCGACCTCATCGCGCAGGCCGGCCCGGAGACCTACGACGACGCCGGCTTCGGCATCCACTTCGCCTTCTTCGCGCGCACCGACCAGGCCACCCGCCTGCGGATCCTGGAAGGCCGCCGGCGCAAGGTCGAAGAGCGCCGCGAAAGCATGCGTGACGTGCTCTCCCGCGCGGGCGAGCGCCTTGACGCATACACCCTCGAGCTCCAGCGCCACGGTTTGGACGCCTGCGAGCGTGAGGTGCGCTGGCTGGAGGAGCTCATCGTCAACGAGCGCTCCGGCCGGGCCCCCGAGGGCCGCGACACCACAGAAACCAGCCCGCACGTCCAGGACGAGCGGCCGTAATAAGAAGGAGGCAAACGCGATGGGCTCCGTCCGCGTCGCCATCGTCGGTGTGGGTAACTGCGCCTCGTCCCTGGTCCAGGGTGTGCAGTACTACCGCAATGCCGACCCCAACGACCGCGTCCCGGGTCTCATGCACGTCACCTTCGGCGACTACCACGTCTCCGACGTGGAGTTCGTCGCGGCGTTCGACGTGGACGCCAAGAAGGTCGGCATGGACCTCGCGGAGGCGATCGTCGCCAGCGAGAACAACACCATCAAGCTCTGCGACGTGCCGCCGTCGGGCGTCGTCGTCCAGCGCGGCCCGACGTTCGACGGTCTCGGCCAGTACTACCGGGAGATCATCGAAGAGTCGGACCAGGCGCCGGTCGACGTGGCCCAGGCGCTGCGTGACGCCCGCGTCGACGTGGTGGTCGCCTACCTGCCGGTCGGCTCCGAGCAGGCCGACAAGTACTACGCGCAGGCCGCCATCGACGCCGGTTGCGCGTTCGTCAACGCCCTGCCGGTGTTCATCGCGTCCGACCCGGTCTGGGCGCAGAAGTTCACCGACGCCGGCCTGCCGATCGTCGGCGACGACATCAAGAGCCAGGTCGGTGCGACCATCGTGCACCGTGCGCTGGCCAAGCTGTTCGAAGACCGTGGCGTCGAGTTGCTGCGCACCTACCAGCTCAACTTCGGCGGCAACATGGACTTCATGAACATGCTGGAGCGCACCCGACTGGTCTCGAAGAAGATCTCGAAGACCCAGTCGGTCACCTCCCAGGTGCCGCACGAGATGGCCAAGAGCGACGTGCACATCGGCCCGTCCGACCACGTGCCGTGGCTCGACGACCGCAAGTGGGCCTACATCCGGCTCGAGGGTCGCTCGTTCGGCGACACCCCGCTCAACGCGGAGCTCAAGCTCGAGGTCTGGGACTCGCCCAACTCGGCCGGCGTGATCATCGACGCGCTGCGGGCCGCGAAGATCGCCCTCGACCGGGGCATCGGCGGCCCGATCCTGTCGGCGTCGAGCTACTTCATGAAGTCGCCGCCGGAGCAGTACGCCGACCACGACGCGCACAACGCCGTCGAGGCGTTCATCCGCGGCGAGGTCGAGCGCTGACCCACGCACGACAAAGGGCGGGAACCCCTCGGGGTTCCCGCCCTTTCGCTATCGGTGCGGACTACTTGGCCCAGTTGGGCTTCGCCGCCTCGCGCTTGGCCAGGCCCGACAGCGGCTTGGCCGCCGCCGCCTTGGTGCTGCGCGCGCTGGCTGCGGCGGGCGCGCCGAGGATCTCGGGGTTGACGTCGCCGAAGCCCCAGATGATGGTGAACGCGCTGACGTCGAGCAGCACGTGCGCGGTCGAGCCGCTGTTGTAGATGGAGATGACGTCGGGCGTGTTGTTGGCCGCGTAGTAGCCGATGCCACAGACGACGTGGTTGGCGATCGCTGTGAGCTTGGTGCTCGACGGGAAGTTGATGATCGACGTCGCCGGCCGGGGCGCTCCGCCCGGCCAGATCGTCAGATAGCCGTCGCCGACCGAGTTGGCCACCGTCACGTTGCCGTGCAGCGCGACCGCGTTGAACGCGTAGTCGCCGACGTAGAGGTGGATGGTCTTGCCCGCGAGCAGCCGGCCGCCCGAGTCGAAGTTGCCACCCGGGTTGAGCACGTTGGCCCGGCCGTCGGTCGTGCGGGTGTTGAGGACGCGCTGCGGGACGACCGGCACCAGCTGGGTCGCGGTGAACGAGGTGTGCACCATCTCCGGGAGGCCCGGGACGGCGAGCGTCCAGAGGTTGCCCCATTCGTCGACGCGGAACGACCCGACCGGCTCGTCGCCGTTGATGGAGCCCGACGGCGCGAGGTTGAGCGCGGGGCCGCCCGGGTTGTTGAGCGTGACCAACGGGTCGGTCGTGTTGCCGTTGTTGGCGCCCTGCACAACCGGGTCGCCCGGCGCGGCCTGGGCCGGCCCGGCGACGGCGGCACCGACGGCGCCCGCTCCGACCACGCCCGCGGCCACCGTGCCGGCGCGCCGCAGCAGGCGGCGACGGCCCAGGTTGGACTCAGGAGTGTCTGTGGACATAGGTGGTTCCCCCGTCTTTCGGTAGGGCAACGAATGGGAAGACGGACGGATCATCTAAGGACCGCTTAAAGATTGCCATTGACCGATCGGCCGGTCCTTGGGCCCCGGGACGGTGGATCTTGTGCTAAGTCGCCCACTCGCGTTGCCAGGCCACGCCGGCCTCCAACTCGAGCAGGAAACGTTTGGCCGGCAGCCCGCCGCCGAAGCCGACCAGCTTGCCGCCGGCACCGACGATGCGGTGGCACGGCACGATGATGGCGATCGGGTTGCGGTTGCACGCGACGCCGACCGCGCGCGCCGCGCCCGGGTCACCCACCACGGCCGCGACCTCGCCATAGGTCTCGGTCTGGCCGTAGGGGATCGTCGACATGCGGCGCCAGACCGCGCGCTCGAACTCGGAGCCGCGGCGCACCGACAGCGGCAGGTCGAAGTCGGTCAGGGTGCCCGCGAAATAGGCGGCGAGTTGCTCGGTCGCCGCGGTCAGTGACCCGGACGGCGGCGCGAACTCGACACCCGGGACGGCGCCGAAGCGCATCCCGCACACGCCCACCTCGTCAGCCGCGAGCGAGAGCGGCCCGATCGGCGAGTCGACGACGGTCCAACGCATGACAACCATTCAACCTCGGGGGTACGACAGATCAGCGCCGGCGGTATTCGACCACCAAGCGGCCGTCGTCCTGGGTGAGCGAGTCGTCCTGGCACGCGACGCGAAACGACCGGGTCTCCGTCTTGTCGCTGTATTTGCCTTCCGCGCCGAGCGGCGTGTCGCCGATGAAGACCTGGCTGGTGGTGTCGTTGGCGGCCGGCGTGACGGAGATCGTGCTCCCGGCCGCCGCCAGTTCATAGCGGAACCGAGCCGGCCCGGCGACGTTGATCCGGACGGTGCGCCCGTCCGGTGCCGCCGCCGTGAACGTGACGCCGGTGCCGTAGTCGGTCTCGCCGGTGCCGTCGTCGCGCAGCCGCAGCACCGTGCCGGCCCCGCCGGTGAAGACCAGCGTCTGGCCGATCGCGTCGACCGGCACGGCGTCCTGATAGGTCGCCACGGCCCACTCGCCGACCGGGCAGGGCGCCCGCCCGCCGGCCCGCGCCGACAGCACCACGACGATGCCGCCGACGAGCAGGAACAGCAGGGCGGCGAGGACCACGATCGGAGCCCGGTAGGAGCGTGGGGGAGAGCCGGATGACGGCTGCATGCCCGCGACCGTAGCGACCCGGGCCACCCGCTGTCATTCGGGGCCGACGATGCCCTCCGCGCGGGCCCAGCGCAGCAACTCGGCCTCGGCCTCGTCGCGGTCCAGCGGGCCGCGGTCCAGCCGCAGGTCCTTGAGGTAGCGCCAGGCCTGCCCGACGACCGGGCCCGGCGGCACGCCGAGCAACTCCATGATCGCGTTACCGTCCAGGTCCGGGCGTACCCGAGCGAGGTCTTCCTCGGCCGCGATGCGGGCGATCCGCTCTTCCAGCGCGTCGTAGTCGGCAGCCAGTTGCGCCGCCTTGCGCCGGTTGCGGGTCGTCACGTCGGAGCGGGTCAGCTTGTGCAGGCGGGACAGCAGCGGCCCGGCGTCGGTGACGTAGCGGCGCACGGCCGAGTCGGTCCACTCGCCCCGGCCGTAGCCGTAGAAGCGCAGGTGCAGCGCCACCAGCTCGACGACGTCGGCGGTGACGTCCTTGGGGTAGCGCATCGCCTTCATCCGCTGCTTGGTCATCCGCGCGCCGACCACCTCGTGGTGGTGGAAGCTGACCCGGCCGTCGGGGGAGACCGCCTTGGTCGCCGGCTTGCCGACGTCGTGCATCAGCGCGGCCATCCGCAGCACGAAATCAGGACCTTCCGACCCTTCCAGGCGTACGGCGTTGGCGACCACGATCAACGTGTGCTCGTACACGTCCTTGTGTTGGGCGTGCTCGTCGATCTCGAGCTTGAGGCCGGAGATCTCCGGGATGAACCGGTCGGCGAGGCCGCTGTCGACCAGCAGCCGCAGGCCGGTGACCGGGTCGGCGCCGGAGAGCAGCTTGGTGAACTCGTCGCGGATCCGCTCGGCGGTGATCCGGTCGAGGTCGGCGGCCATCTCGGTCATCGCGGCGCGCACCGCCGGGTCGACGGCGAACCGGAGCTGCGCGGCGAACCGGGCCGCGCGCAGCATCCGCAGCGGGTCATCGCCGAACGACTCCTCCGGCGTGCCGGGCGTGCGGATCAGCTTGGCGGCCAGGTCGTCGAGGCCGCCGTGCGGGTCGGTGAAGGCATGGTCCGGAAGGCTGACCGCCATCGCGTTGACGGTGAAGTCGCGGCGGCGCAGGTCGTCGGCCAGGCTCGACCCGTAGCGGACCACCGGGTTGCGGGTGACGCCGTCGTAGACGTCGGCCCGGAACGTGGTGATCTCCAGGCGCAGGCCGTCGCGCTGGGCGCCGATCGTGCCGAACTCGCGCCCGGTCTCCCAGGTGGCCTCGGCCCAGCCGCGGAGCACGGCGAGGGTCTGGTCGGGGTGGGCGTCGGTCGCGAAGTCGAGGTCGTTGCCGAGCCGGCCGAGCAGCGCGTCGCGCACCGAGCCACCGACCAGGTGCAGCTCGTGGCCGGCCTTCGCGAAGCGGCGGCCCAGCTCGTCGGCCACCGGCGAGACCCGGAGCAGCTCCGCCACGGCGGTCTGCTGCGCCTGCGTGAGGCGGCTGGGAGAGGATGTTCCGGACATGGGACCGCCAGCCTATCTTTCTCTCCGGGGTCGCCGACTCCGCGGGGCGGCGTTCAGAGGTTAGGGTCGGGCGTACGTCTTCACCCTCGTCTGGAGGTCCCGTGAGCAGCGGACTTTACCGGAGCGCGCACGCCGCTACCGGTAACGAGGGCATCGTCCGGGCCGATCCGGTCGACATACCGCCGCCGGCGGGCCCACCGGCGATCGAAGAGCCCGCCCCCGACAGCGCCGCCGGCAACAGCGCCGTCATGGCCGTGGGCAGCCTGGTCAGCCGCGGCACCGGCTTCCTGCGCACGCTGGTCATCTCGGCCGCCCTGGGTTCCGCGGTCGGCGACGCCTACACGACCGCGCAGATCCTGCCCGGCATGGTGTTCGAGTTCCTGCTGGGTGGCGTGCTGACCAGCGTGCTGATCCCGGTGCTGGTCCGGCGCCGCGACAGCGACCGCGACCGGGGCGAGCTGTTCACCCAGCGACTGCTGAGCCTCGCGGTCGTCGCCCTGTTCCTGGCGACCGTGCTCGCGCTGCTGGCCGCGCCGCTGCTCACCCTGCTCTACATCGACAAGGCGACGACGTCCGACGCCCGTTCTCTGATCAACATCCTCGCGCTGCTGATGCTGCCGATGATCTTCTTCAGCGGGCTCTCGGCCCTGATGAGCGCGATCCTCAACGTGCGTGGGCACTTCGCCGCACCGATGTTCACGCCGATCCTCAACAACATCATCGTGATCGCGTCGTTCGGGCTCTTCATCGCGCTCTACGGCGCCCGCGAAGACCTGGCCACCGGCGACATGAGCGCCACAATGATCCTGCTGGTCGGCGGCGGCACCCTGCTCGGCATCATCGTCCAGGTCGCCGGCCTGGTGCCGGCGCTGCGCAAGGTGGGCTTCCACTACCGCTGGCGTGGCCAGTGGCGCGAGCTCGGCCTGCGCGAACTGGGGCAGCTCGGCGGCTGGATGTTCTGCTACGTCGCGGTCAGCCAGCTCGGCCTGATCGTGGTGGTCAAGCTGGCCAACGCGGCGAGCGCCAAGGGCAGCGCCGGCCCGCTGATCTACAACAACGTCTTCCTGCTGGTGATGACCGCACACGGGATCATCGCCGTCTCGATCATCACGGCGCTGCTGCCCCGGATGAGCGCGGCGGCCGCCGAGGGGCGGTTCGCCGACTTCGCCGACGATGTTTCACGTGGAACACGCACCGTGACGGCGGTGCTCGCGCCGATCGCGGTCTGTTACGCGGTGCTCGCGTACCCCATCTCGGTGGTTCTCTTCCACTACGGGGCGTTCACAGAGCGCAACGCGACCGACACCGGCGGTGTGCTCTTCGCGGGCGCACTCGCGCTGGTGCCGTTCGCGATCAGCCAGCTGTTCACGTTCGCCTTCTACGCCCTGCCCGACACCCGGACGCCCGCGCTGGTCAACATCCCGGTCGTCGGCGTACGCATCGCGGTGCAGGTCGGCCTCTACCTGGTGCTGTCCACCTCGACCGTCGCGGCCGGCCTGATGTTCGGCAACGCGGTCTCCTACGTGGCCGCCGCTGTGGTGTTCGCGATGCTGCTGCGACGCCGGATCGGAGCGATGGGCGCCCGCCGGATCATGATGACCTTCGGCAAGGTGGCCGTGGCGGCCGCCGGCGCGGCGGTGGTCGGCTATGTGGCACTGCGGCTCCTGCCCAACAGCGACTCGGCCGACCGCATGATCGCGCTGGCCCGGCTGGTGGTCGGCGGCCTGGTCATCTGCCTGAGCTACCTGGCGCTCGCGATGGCGTTGCGGATCAGCGAGGTGACCAGTGTGGTCGGCATGGTCCGGCGGCGGCTGGGGCTGGCCCGGTAGGTCCAGCGTGGCCTTCCCCGGGGCGGCGGCGACGCGCCGAACGAGAAATCGTACCTTTTTCGGGTTCTGAACATGTCGCCGCAAAGGCTGATTTGGCGCTGTTTGCAGTGCTCAGGCACTCGGAAGAGCACCGCATAACGAGGGAACATGGCCTGTGGCGGTGTGGTCCCTCCCAGGTAAGGTCGCTCCCGACAGATGCGCCGAGCCCCTACGCTATTGGGGTGGCGCCGCCCTTCGGTTTCACACGGGGCGCAGCGCGCTGCCCACGGGTGACTGCGAGACGGCGAGCGAGTCAGCATGACGAGCGAGAACAGCACCGAAGGAGGACCGGTGACCCAGGTCGGCGAGGGCCAGGAGGCCGACGAGGCCACACCTCCCGTGCTGACTGTCGGGGCACCACACGTCGGTGAGGTGCTCGCGGACCGCTACGAGCTGGCCGAGCACATCAACGACGACGCTGCCGGCCGACAGGTCTGGCAGGGCATCGACGTGGTGCTGCGCCGGCCGGTCGCGGTCGTGCTGCGCTACCCCGGCGGCGACTCGGCCCAGGAGATGCTCCAGGCCGCGGTGACCGCCAGCCGGGTGATCCACCCTAACCTCGCGGGTGTCTACGACGCCATCGACGAAGACGGCCGCGCCTACGTGGTGCGCGAGTGGATCGACGGCGAGGCGCTCCGCCAGCTCGTGGTCGAAGAACCGCTCGACGCCGAGCGCGCGACCTCGATCGCCCACTCGGTGGCCAGCGCGGTGGCCGCCGTGCACGCGACCGGCATGGTCCACGGCAACGTCCACCCCGGCACCGTGATGGTCGCCGACGACGGCCGGGTCGTGCTCGCCGACGCCCGCGCCACCGAGGGCGACACTCCCGACACCGATGTCCGGGCGATCGGCGGCATCCTCTATTTCGCACTCACCGGGCATTGGCCGCACGCCGAGGTCGGCCCGTCGTCGCTGCCCGACGCCGTCCGCGACGGCTCCGGCGCGATCGCCGCGCCGCGGATGGTGCGCGCCGGCATCCCGGCCTACCTCGACGACCTGACCATGGACCTGCTCGACGACCGGTTGGCCCTGCCGTCGGCCGACGTGCTGGCCGCCGAGCTCGACCGGCTCGACGTCGCCGCCGACGAGCCGTTCATCGTCGACGCCGGGCCGCTGCGCTTCTCGGCCACCGAAGAGGGCCTGCCCGACCACCCGCCGGCGACCCGGCGCAAGCTCGTGCTCGGGGTGGCCAGCCTGCTGGTCATCGCCACCGTCGGCCTGCTGCTGGGGATCAGCGTGCTGGCCGACCGCGGCGACTCGTCCGGGGATGCCACGCCCGGCCCGGGTGTCGCCGCGACGGGCAGCGCCGCGCCGAGCGGCGCGAGCACCGAGCCGGCCGCACCCAAGCCGGTCGCGCTCACCAAAGACCAGGTCCGCATCGTCGACCCCGAGGGCGACCGCACCGAGCTGACCGACGCGGCACTGATGGTCGACGGCAAGCGCGACACCGCGTGGGAGAGCGACACCTACAAGAACCTGCCGTTCGGGCCCAAGTCCGGGATGGGCGTGCTGATCAAGCTGGCCGAGCCGACCGCCGTCACCTCGGTGCAGGTCAACCTGTCCGCCACCGGCGCGTCGGCCGCGCTGTTCACCGGCCAGGGCGACACCGGCTCCACGCGCGTGGGCGACCAGCGGATCCTCGACACCTACAAGACCCGCATCGGCGAGCCGCTGGAAAACCACGAGGCGACCACGCTGACGTTCCAGGGCTTCGAGCCCGACCAGAAGCATCAATACCTGCTGATCTGGTTCACCAAGCTGCCGACCACCACCGACGGCCGGTTGCGGCTCGAGATCCAGGAGATCACGGTCCAGGCACAGGGCTGATCGTCACCCGCGCGAGATAGCGCGGCGACGATAAGGTGCAGCCGTGACCGCCGGCCGGCGCGACTCCGCCGACCCCGAACCCCTCGACGCACCTGACGACGAGGCGCTGCTGCGCGCCCATGTCGACGGCGACCCGCAGGCCTTCGCCGAGCTTTTCCGGCGGCACCGCGATCGACTGTGGGCGGTCGCCCTGCGCACGCTCGGCGACCGGGAAGACGCGGCCGACGCGCTCCAGGACGCGCTGCTCTCCGCACACCGGGCCGCGCCGCGCTTCCGGGGTGACTCGGCGGTCACCACCTGGCTGCACCGGATCGTCGTCAACGCCTGCCTCGACCGCATCCGGCGGCGTCAGGCGCACCCCACCGTGTCGCTGCCCGACGGCAGCACCGACCCCGACCGGCCCGGTCGCGTCGAGCTGGCCGCGCCGGCCATCGACCATGACACCGCCCTGGTGGTCCGCCAGGCGTTGACCCGGCTGCCCGAAGACCAGCGGGCGGCGTTGCTCCTGGTCGACGTGCAGGGCTATCCGGTCGCCGAGGCGGCCGTGCTGCTCGGCGTCGCGGAGGGCACCGTGAAGAGCCGGTGCTCGCGGGGGCGGGCACGATTGGCGATGCTGCTCGGGCACCTGCGACCACGCGCGACCGGCGCCGGCGTGCCGTCCGACACGGCACGGAACCGGCCGTCCGGTGCCGACGTCCGATCAGTGTCAAGCGGTCCGGTGCCCGACAGCGGCGGGGAGGGGGTGTGATGAGCGAGCCTGATTTCGATCTGCTGGCCGACTATGTCGGCGGGGCGCTCGCCGGCACTCCTGACGAGGCGCGGGTGGCGGCTCTGATCGCCACCGATCCGGATTGGGCCGCGGAGCACGCATCGCTGGTCGCGGCGCTCGCCGCCACCGCCGACGACCTGGCCGTGTTCGCCGGTGAGAGCGCCGAGCCGATGCCCGACGAGGTGGTCAGCCGGCTGTTGGCCGCGCTGCCGCCTGCACAGGTGGCCGCGCCCCAGGCCCCGGAGCCGCACGCCCCGGCACCCCACGCCGCACCCCATCCCCCGGCACCTCGCGCCCCGGCGCCGCGCGTCGCCGCTGGCTCCCGGCGCCGGCCGCGCTCCGCCCGGCCGGCGGGCCCGAGTCGGGCCCGGCGCCGGTCGCGCTGGCTGACCTGGGCCGCGCCGGTGCTGGTCCTGGTCGCGGTGGCGGCGCTCGGCGGGCTCTGGATCAACGGCTCGGTCGACGGGCTCACCAGCACGACGGCCAACGACTCGGGTGCCGATGCGGCGGCAGCCCCGGCCCCGGCGGCCGGCGCCGGGGTGGCCATCCCGCGCTCCGCGAGCGGGCGTGACTACACGGGGCAGACGGTCGCCGGCGGTTTCTTCGGCGGCAGCGCGCGATCGTTGCTCACCGGTCCGACGCCGGGCCCGATGGCGGCGCAGGACAACTCGACGGAGAGCGCGCCGACGGCCAAGTCCGGTGTCCACGACCGGACGCTGAGTCGGCTCGACGCGCCGGCGGCGCTGCAGGTGTGCGTCGACGCGATCGCGGCGGCCAACGGCTCGGGGCCGATCACGGTGGAGACCGCTGACTACGCCACCTTTGACGGGCGCCCGGCGGTCGTGGTGTTCTTCACAGACGGTGCTGGGGTCCGCTGGGGCTGGGCGGTCGGTCCCGATTGCGGACTGGCCGGCACAGACGAGTTGTTCCACGCCCGAGTAGGGTGACCAGCACAGCTCAGGACAGACCGGACGCGCGGCGTGAGGTTGTCCACGCACGGGAATCCGCGGCTCGTACCATGACGTTCTGCCTGGTGCGAGCAACGCATATCTTCGGGAGACGGCAGTGGACGACGTCCGCAACTTGATCATCATCGGCTCCGGTCCGGCCGGTTACACGGCCGCGGTCTACGCCGCCCGCGCCAACCTGAACCCCCTGTTGATCGAGGGTGTGCAGTCGGGTGGCGCGCTGATGACCACCACAGAGGTGGAGAACTTCCCCGGCTTCCCCGACGGCATCCTGGGCCCCGAACTGATGGACGCCATGCGCAAGCAGGCCGAGCGGTTCGGTGCCGAGTTTCTGACCGACGACGTGACCCGGGTCGAGCTCGCCGACAGCGGGCAACTCGGCTCCGGCGTGACCCAGGCGGTCTACGTGGGCGAGACGGTCTACCGGGCCAAGGCGGTCATCCTGGCCACCGGGTCGGCTTGGCGCCCGCTCAACGTGCCCGGCGAGCAGGAATTCCTCGGTCACGGCGTCTCGTCGTGTGCCACCTGTGACGGTTTCTTCTTCCGCGGCCAGGACATCGTGGTCGTCGGCGGCGGCGACTCGGCGATGGAGGAGGCCAGCTTCCTCACCCGCTTCGCGGCCAGCGTGACGATCATCCACCGCCGCGACTCGTTCCGGGCCAGCAAGATCATGGCGCAGCGCGCGCTGAGCAACCCCAAGATCAAGGTCGAGTGGAACTCGATCGTCACCGAGGTGCTCGGCGAAGACGGCAAGGTCACCGGCGTCAAGGTGCACAACGTCCACCACAACCAGGTCAAGGAGCTCAAGGTCGCGGGCGTCTTCGTGGCGATCGGCCACGACCCGCGCAGCGACCTGTTCCGCGGCCAGATCGACATGGACGAGAACGGCTACGTCAAGGTGGCCGCGCCGACCACGCACACCAGCCTCCCGGGCGTGTTCGCGGCCGGCGACCTGGTCGACCACACCTACCGGCAGGCGATCACCGCGGCCGGCACGGGCACGTCGGCGGCGCTCGACGCCGAGCGGTTCATCGCCGCGCTCGAGGTCTGATCTTCGGCTGGGCGTGAGTCCGGACACGACATGCCGCCGGGCGTACCCGGAAACTACATACTCAATTCAGCATTCGTTGGCCCGGAGGAGGGTTTTCAAGTGGGAGCAACCAAATCGGTGACGGACGCCAACTTCGTCAACGATGTCCTGCAGGCGGACACACCCGTGCTCGTCGACTTCTGGGCCGAGTGGTGCGCGCCGTGCCGCAAGGTTGAGCCACTTCTCGAAGAGATCGCCAACGAGATGGGCGACAAGGTCCGCATCGTCAAGCTCAACATCGACGAAAACCCGGAGACGGCCCGCGCGTACCGCGTGATGTCGGTCCCGACCCTGACCGTCTTCAGGGGCGGCGAGCCGGTGCAGTCGGTCGCCGGCGCACGCCCGAAGGGTGACCTGGTCAAACTCATCGAGTCGGCCTTCTGATTCACGTTTCGCGACGGCCCCCGCACCCACCGGATGCGGGGGCCGCGTCGTGTGTGCCCGCCGTCTCCTGATCCTTCCGGCCCTGGCCAGGCAGCCACGATAGGCTCCGGGAGCGCGGCTCGTGTCACCCGGAGGAGGTAGTCCGTGCGTGTTGTCCGACGTGGAGACCGTGGTCCCGCGGTTACCGAGATCCGAGGCATCCTCGTCGGCCTCGGGTTGATCCCGGGCGCACACGCCACCTCGCCGGGCGAGGAGTTCGAGTCCACCGACTTCGACGAGGCGACCGAGCGGGCGGTGCGGGCGTTCCAGCAGGGCCGTGGCCTCAGCGTTGACGGAGCGGTCGGTGCCGAGACCTGGCGCGCGCTGGTCGCGGCCCGTTGGCGGCTCGGCTCACGCACCCTCTACCAGGCCATCCCCGACCCGCTGACCGGCGAAGACGTCCGAACCCTGCAAGAGCGACTGCTCGAGATGGGGTACGACGTCGGCCGCGCAGACAGTGTCTACGGCGCCCGCACGGCCCGGGCGGTGGCCCAGTTCCAGCGCGAGGTCGGGCTCGCCCCCGACGGCGCCTGCGGCCCACAGACCATGCACGCCCTGCGCCGCCTCGGCCGCAAGGTCATCGGCGGTCGACCGCAGTGGCTGCGCGAGTCCGACGCGTTCCGCCACTCGGGCCCCAACCTGGTTGGCAAGACCGTGATCGTCGACCCCGGCCACGGCGGCCCTGACCCCGGTGTGGTGGTGCCCGAGGGCGCGCTGCGCTGGACCGAGGCCGAGTTGGCCTATGACATGGCGGCCCGGCTCGAGGGCCGGCTCGCGGCCGCCGGAATGCGGGTCCACCTGACCCGCGGCCCGGCCCCGTCCGGCGAGCTGACTGACCTGGAGCGGGCGCAGTTGGCCAACGAGCTGGGCGGCGACCTGTTCATCTCGCTGCACATCGACGGCCACGCCAACCCCGAGGCCGACGGCGTGGCGACCTACCACTACGGCACCAACCACGGCGCCGCGTCGACGGTGGGTGAGCGGCTGGCCGGGCTGGTGCAGCGCGAGATCGTCGTGCGTACCGGCTTGCGCAACTGCCAGACCCACGCGAAGACGTGGGAGCTGCTGCGGTTGACCAAGATGCCGGCGGTGCGGGTCGAGGTTGGTTATCTGACTTCGCCGCAGGACCGGGCCAAGCTGGTCGATCCCCGATTCCGCGACCAGGTGGTCGAGGCGGTGGTCGCCGCCGTGCAGCGGATGTACTACCCGATCGACCAGGACGTGCCTACCGGCTCGATCGACGTGCGTGAACTCCGCGCCGCGATCGCCGCCGCCGCGGCGCCGGCGTGACCGCTCCACGGTTCTGGTTGTCGGTCGCCGGTGCGGACTCAACGCGCCCCCACAGAGGCCGTTGCCGCAACGATGCGACACCTTCCGGCTGAGCACGCCAACAACTTCTTCGCTGGTGTCGCCAGCCGTTGCCGCAACGGTGCCGCCGGCACGCGGGGTCAGCAACCTTCTCGCTAGGGTTCCCAGCCGTTGCCGCAACGCACGGACGCCAGCAACTCCTTCGCTGGGGTCCCCAGCCGTTGCCGCAACGGTGCCGCCGGCACGGACGCCAGAAACCGGGTCGCGTGGTGGCGTCACCGCGATGCCCATTGCCGCACTGCAACGATGCGCCGACCCCTCAAGCGGAGGGTGCCCCCTCGGCGACAGCCGTTGCGGCAAGCACGCGGACGAGGGCATCTCGGCCGGCGCCGCAACCGTGCAGGCGGCACGGACGCCAGCGACCGGGTCGCGGAGTGCGTCGCCGCGACACCCATTGCCGCAACTGCAACGATGCGGCAACCCCCCTCAAGCGTCCTGTGGTACCCGTCCGCGGCAGCGGTTGCGGCAACCACACGGTCACGGCCTCAACCCCGACGTCCCGGCCCGCAACCGGTCGCCGACCGTTGCCGCAACCCGCAGTCAACACTCCCGTTGCCGCAAGCCGCGGTCAACACCCCGGTTGCCGCAAGCCGGGGTCAACACTCCCGTTGCCGCAACCCGCGGTCAACACCCCTGTTGCCGCAACCCGCGTCAACGCCTCCGTTGCCAGGACCAGACGGCGGCGCAGTCGCGTGGCCCTGGTAGCGACGCGTCAGCGGTGGTCCCCGGCGGGAGCGACGTCGTTTCGCCGACGGACCCGGGACAGTTTTGGGATGTTCCCGTTTCAGCTGTTGCTCGCCCTTGTTGCCGGGCGGACAGGCCGCAGGATGCTTTCCGGGCTCATCGAGCCGAGGAGCTTCTCCAGGGCGTATTCGACGTCGGACTTCCACGAGAGTGCGGTGCGCAGTTCGAGGCGGAGTCGCGGATAGCGCGGATGCGGGCGGACCGTTTTGAAGCCGACGGAAAGGAAGAAATCGGCGGGGGCCAGGCAGCCTGGCTCGTCGGGGAGGTCACCGAACTTTGCGTCGCCGAAGGCCTCTATTGCCTTTATGCCGCGTTTGACCAGGTCGCGCGCCACGCCCTGGACCAGCATCCGGCCCAGGCCGCCCCCGGCGAAGGCGGCGACCACGTGGGCGTTCATCAACAGGGCGGCGTCGGCCGAGACCGGGGAGGTGGGGAACGCCATCGAACGTGGGACGTACGCCGGCGGGGCGAACAGCACGAAGCCGGCCGGCATGCCGTCGACGTAGATCAGCT
The DNA here is from genome assembly GCF_040676615.1 of Asanoa sp. NPDC049573. Lineage (NCBI taxonomy): Bacteria > Bacillati > Actinomycetota > Actinomycetes > Micromonosporales > Micromonosporaceae > Asanoa > Asanoa sp. NPDC049573. The sequence goes on along the minus strand of NZ_JBFAPI010000011.1, from coordinate 101,259 downwards.
TGCCGCAGGAGCCCCATTCCAGGAGGGTCTGCGAGACCCAGGCCTCCTTTTCCAGGCCCGGGTCGCCGGCGGCACAGGCGCGCTCGGCTGATACCGGATCGAGCTCCCAATAGACGCATTGCCGGCAGGGGCGCGGCAGGTCTTCCAGGGTGTCCAGGGTGAGACTGACCAGGCGACGTGACATTGCGGAACCTCGAAAACCGCTCGGTTGCCTAATTCACGGTTATCGGAGCACGGTGGAAGTCGCGTGCCGCCCGCCTGCCCCAACCAGCGATCGTACGCCGGAACCGTGCAGGACGGGAGAGGTCGGACATCGCGGGTCGCGGCGCTGACCTGCCGGAGGACCCTGGATTCCGCGATATGGACTGCCCGCCGGTAACCCGAAGGTGGCTATCGGGCCCTCGGTCTACCATCAACCAACCAGCAGAGCCCGAAGGCGAGGTAGGGCATGACCGGGACGACGCTCGACGACTATACCGACCGCTATGCGCGGCGGGTGCGCGGCATGACGGCATCGGAGATTCGAGCTCTGTTCGCCGTCGCCAGCCGCCCCGAGGTCGTCTCGCTCGCCGGTGGTGCTCCCTACATCGCCGCGCTTCCGCTCGACGCCGTCGGGGAGATGCTCGGCAGCCTCGCCGCTGATCATGGGACCAGCACGCTGCAATACGGGATCGGGCAGGGCACACCCGAATTGCGCGAGCGGATCTGCGAGGTGATGGCGCTCTCCGGCATCGACGCAGCCGCCGGCGCTTCGCCGGACGATGTCGTCGTCACCGTCGGGGGCCAGCAGGCCCTCGATCTTGTGTCCCGGCTCTTTCTCGACCCCGGCGACGTGGTGCTGGCCGAGGGGCCGACCTACGTCGGTGCGCTGGGCGCCTTTCAGGCCGCGCAGGCCCACGTCGTGCACGTAGCGATGGACGACGACGGGCTGATCCCGTCGGCCCTGGAGGCCGCGATCGCCGACGTCGCCCGCTCCGGGCGGCGGGCGAAGTTCCTCTACACGATCCCGACCTACCAGAACCCGGCCGGCGTCACGTTGACCGACGAGCGGCGCGACCAGGTGCTCGACATCTGCGAGCGGGCCGGCCTGCTGGTGGTCGAAGACGACCCCTATGGGCAACTCTCCTTCGACGGCGAGGCGCCCGCGCCGCTGCGTGCCCGGCGACGCGAAGGTGTCTTCTACCTTTCGACGTTCTCCAAGACGTTCGCCCCCGGCCTGCGGGTCGGCTGGATCTTGGCGCCGCACGCCGTACGCGAGAAGCTCGTGATCGCCTCTGAGTCGCAGATCCTGTGCCCGAGCGCGTTCGCGCAGGCGGCGGTGACCACCTACCTGTCGACGATGCCGTGGCGCGAGCAGATAAAGACCTACCGCGAGGTCTACCGGGAGCGCCGCGACGCGCTGCTGGAGGCGCTCACCGACCTGATGCCCGAAGGTACGACCTGGACCCGCCCAACTGGCGGCCTGTTCGTCTGGGCGACCCTGCCACCCGGCCTCGACTCGAAGGCGATGATGCCGCGGGCGATCGCGGCCCGGGTCGCCTACGTTCCCGGCACCGGCTTCTACGCAGACGGCACCGGCGGCAGCAACATGCGGCTCAACTTCTCGTTCCCGGCGCCGGAGCGGATCCGCGAGGGCGTCCGACGGCTCGCCGGGGTGATGGAGCAGGACCTGGCCATGCGGCAGGTGTTCGGTGCCATCAGCGCCGTGGCCAACCGCCGCCGTGGGCAGGCCGGATCCGACACCCCCGGTCCCGACTTGGCATGATCTGACTTATGAGCGGCACCGATCTGCGCGTCCTCGTCCTTGCCGGCGGGTTGTCCTACGAACGGGATGTCTCACTGAAGTCCGGTCGTCGGGTGATCGACGCGCTACGCGCGGCCGGCATCGACGCCCAGCAGCGCGACGCCGACGTGTCGTTGCTGCCGGCGCTGCGTTCCGATCCGCCGGACGCGGTGGTGATCGCCCTGCACGGGGCGACGGGCGAAGACGGCTCGTTGCGCGGTGTCCTTGACCTGTGCGACGTGCCCTACGTCGGCTGCGACGCGCTCGCGTCCCGGCTCGCGTGGGACAAGCCGTCGGCGAAGGCGGTGCTGCGCGAGGCCGGCATCCCGACACCCGATTGGGTGGCGTTGCCGCATGACCGGTTCTCCGAGTTGGGCGCCGTCGCGGTGCTGGAGCGCATCGCGTCGCGGTTGGGGCTGCCGTTGATGGTCAAGCCGGCCCAGGGCGGTTCCGGCCTGGGCGCGGCCGTCGTGCGTGACGAAGGCTCCCTCCCGGCGGCGATGGTGGGTTGCTTCGCCTATGACTCCACCGCGCTGGTCGAGCGTTATGTCACCGGCATGGACGTCGCGGTCACCGTGATCGACCTTGGCGACGGGCCCCAGGCGCTGCCCGCTGTTGAGATCGTGCCGCGCAATGGGGTGTACGACTACGCGGCGCGCTACACGGCCGGGCTGACCACGTGGCACACGCCGGCGCGCCTAGACGAGTCGGCCGCGGCCGTGGTCGCCGAGACGGCGGTGGCGGCACACAACGCACTGGGTCTGCGTGACCTGTCGCGCGTCGACATGATCGTCGACGAGTTCGGTGCGCCGCATGTTCTCGAGGTCAACGTCGCCCCGGGGATGACGGAGACGTCGTTGATGCCGATGGCGATCCAGGCCGCTGGGTTGGACTTCGGCAAGGTTCTCGCGGCGATGGTGTCGCGATCGGCGGGGCGGGCTTCCCTGAGCTAGGTCGTGGGTCTGCGCATGCACACGCGCGGCCAGCGGGCAAGGCCGTGGGCGGCTTCCTGTTCGCGTCTGGCTCGCAGGCCTGGGCCGATTTCCTGCTCTCCGAGGGTGTGGAAGCCGCAGCGCTCGTAGTACGGGGCGTTCCATGGGACGTCCCGGAACGTCGTCAGCGTGAGGCCCGGCATGTTCTTGCCAGCCGCGTGTTGCGCGGCGTGGGTGATCAGCTTACGGCCGATTCCCTGCCGGGCGTGGTTCTGGTGTACGGAGAGCTGCTCTAGGTGGAGATTGCCGTCGAGCGGTTCCGCGAAGAGGTAGGCGACCACCTCGTCGGCCTCGGTGGTAGCGACCCAGGCGACGCCGGCGCGTTGGTAGTGGGTGAGCTCGGCGGACGATGGTGGGTCGTCGTCGGCGATCTCTGGCATGCCGATCGCGCGGAACAGTTCGCCGGCGGAGCGCTCGATCTCTCGTAGCCGCGCGAGATCGTCGGACCGCGCGTCTCGTATCCGCATCCTCAGATTCTGAGGCTCCTTCGTTTCACGTGAAACGGGTTTTGGCGATGTGGGGCTCTGTTCCCAGTCCCGCCCGCCATAGACGTAGATCGCCTCCTCCATCCGCCGGCAGAGGTCAGCGGCCGAACGTGGTTTCTCGTGATCACGGGTGGGGTGGCCTGAGGATTGTGGGACGCGATGCGCCAGCGGGCTGCGAGGGTCATCCGCGACACAGGTCTTGCGTGTTGGATGCATGTGCTTGCGGTGCGGTGCTTCGCGCAGGGCCGCGGCCGACCGCCGTCGCCGTCTTCAGAGAGCGACCGCACCTGGCGCGTTGCTGACGGTGGCCTGCGGTAGCGGTGCCGGTCGTGACACTTCCGTGGAGAAGGCAGAGGCGAGGACGCTGAGGGCGAGTGGCAGCGACGCTCGGATCGCGGCCGGGAGTCGGCAGGATTCGCTAGCGGTGTCTCGTCTCGGTGGATCCAGAGGGACAGTCCGCGCCTTTGCCACCGCGAGCAGACGGCGTCGGACGTAATCAGGCCGGGCCGCCGCGGCGTCGATTCAGTGCGGTACGTCGGTGCGACTCCACGCCATTCCTGGTGTCGACGCCGCCACGAAGACCGGGTAGCTCCAAGTCCGCAGTCAAGGCAGGCCGAGCCGGCGTCCGTCCACCACCGCGCCAGCGGACGACGTTGGTGAACGACCGGGTCGTGGCCGACGCGGCCGCGCATGCGGCTCGGACCGAGGGCCAGGCGCCGATCGAGTCCGGTGGGTCACCGAGCCGAGCTTGCGCGTTTCACCGTCCTGCCGCCGCTGTCGCCACTGTGTCTGCGGCTACGTCACGAGGCCCGAGAGGCAACGCCTCTCCGGGCGGGCTGCACCTCTTCGGTCCTGGCGTGCGGTTCGCGAAGTCCGCCGTGTGCCTTCGCCTGCAGCGGTTGCCGGTCGCCTCGGCTTGTCAGCGACCGAGCGCCTTAACGCGTCGACCACCGCCGCACGCGGTTCCTGCTCTCTGGTAGCTAGGTCGCCCAGGTCGGCCGACCGGTAGGAGATGAGGCGGACGCATCGCCAAGGAGGCGGTACAACCCACGCTCTGCCGAAGCGGCGGTCGCGGCGACTCGTAGGCGCGGGACCGATGTTTCACGTGAAACCCTCTACCCGTCCACTGAGCAAGGCTCCGATCGGAACGGTCACCGGTGAGACACGGCTCCGGCGTTCCGTGAGGTCCGCTCCAACGGATCCAGCTACCCGGGGACGGCGATGCGCGAGCGAGCGTCGTTAAATCAGCGGCGAAGGCGACGACAAACTTTCGGAGCCCGACCTCGCGTGCGCAACCGGGAGTCCCGGCCGTATCAACCGTTGGGCCGGCCGCAGGCGAAGAGTTTCACCGGCGTCGACAACGCCCACGCGCAGTGGCCGCGAGCGCCGCAGCGAAGTGGTCCCCGGGGCTGCCCACACCGAAAGGCGCTAGGAGCGCCTGCGCCCTGGAGAGTGCGGCGAGCTCGCCAGTTCACGATCCATCAACCCGGAGATGGTCTTGCGACAGTGAGCACGGTCGACTCTTTCACCGTCGCCACGTCACATCGCGGGAGGCTGCCTGGTTAACGGTCGAGGCGCGTAACCGGCGGCCAGGGCTCGACCATCGTGGCCGCGCGGATCGGTGCCGTCCCGGATCTCCTCGCCCTTCGCGCCTGAGGGCCGGGCTGGCGCGGCCACTGATCGCGTTTAGCGATTTCCAGAGGCTGACGGGATCGTCGAAACCAAGCGCGTTGAACTCGTTACGAATGGACTGCCTTCTGATGCGCAGTCGTCGGGTGCACGCAGACTGGGCCCCGCGCGTCGGAGGCATCGCAATCCGCGAACGCCTGGAGACGCCCGCGGCCGTCGATCAGCTGCAGTGCCGTCGTCTTCGTGTGGCCGTACATCGTCAGCCCGCGCCCTACTTCCTCACAGTGGCGTCCGCGCCGGTGTTGGTCGTGTTGGCGACCTCGTCGCTGGAGACATCGTTCCACTGCGTCGCGATCTCGACCCATGCCCTGCTCCTCGCCACCGAACTCCGTCACCGGACGTCCCGTGTCGGTGAACGTCGTCCCGGTCGGCAAACCGGCCGGCACGCCCTCGCGGGCGACCCGCCGGCGGAGCGTGGCGACCACCGACGGCCGGCCGCCGTGCCGGGTCGCGGTGGGGGTGAAGCCGCTGTGGGCCAAGCGTTCCGTTCGCTCGTGGGCATTGACCAAGGCTCGTTGAACGTTGCCACCTGTTGCGGTCAACGGATCACGAGCGAGTGGCCGCCTGCGCAGCAATCTGGACCTTGCTGTTTCACGTGAAACGACGCGCGTCGTCGAGTTGCTCGAAAGTGAGGCCGCGGATAGGCAAGTGGCGTCGCGTCTCGTCGATAGGCCTCCGTTCGCGGTAAGCCAATCGGCCGATCGAGGCTAGGCCCGGCGCCGTCGCTGACCACGCGACTGATCGCCTTCGCGGTTCAGGCACCGCCTCAATCAGAAGCGACTACCGAATTCGGTCGATCCTTCTGCCAGGCAGCTACGTACGGACGGCAGCGACTCGTGCTGCGTCGAACACGCTCAGGGCGGCCTCCACGGTGCTGTTCTATGGCGGCGAGGGGCGCCTGGTATGGACGGCCTCCCCGCCCCGCCGCCTGACCGTGCGCGCCGAGGGCGGCCTGGCCCGCGGACCGGCGTAGCACCGCTCGGCGCTCAACCGACTGGGCAGCCGACCTTTCGTAACGACTGCGGCGCTGAGACCGTGCAAACAGCTTTCGGCCACGTACTGTGGGCCTGGGGCCGCCCACGGTGCGGGCTTCCCGCGCGCTGCCTGTGCGGCCCGCGCCGAGCGTCGCGCTTCGCCCTCGGCCGGAAGGCTGTGGACAGTTCTTGCATCAGCCTCCGCTGGCCCATGAGTAGTCGTTACGTCGAAGGCCTGGCTCGATCAGGTCGGTGCCGCCCAATGGTCTCGCCTAGGACGGACTTCCTGTTTCACGGGAAACCGAACGGACAACGCTAGATCTCGGGGCCGACCGCGCCGACCATCAATTGGTCAGATAGCGACCCGGACGCACTCCGCCGCCCGACGTGCCCATCCCGCCGGTCACGGGAGACTGACACAGCTAACGGCAGAGCTCACCACCATCGGGTCTGGAACCGCCCGATTCAAACGGTCACCGTGTCCGGCGCCGACGAGCGCACGCTGGACCCCGCAGCCAAAGAGGCTTAGTCAGATCAGGCCGGGCGATCGCCAGCGCTCGCACCGGCTCATCAGACCGCTGTCGCTCGAAAGATCGGTAACCGGCATGTCGCCCACGCGAACGGTGTCCGGCGGTCCTAGACCCTTGACGCTCGCCGGGCAGGTGCGCCCGACCCCCGGACCCCGCAGAGGCTCGACGAGACCGGCGACCTCGACGGCAAAAGCGACGGCCATCACAATCGCGACAGCAACAGCAACGCCCGATCCTCACCGCACCATCACCGCGACCTTGACCTCGACCGCGAGCCCCAACCGCGACCGCGAGGCCCAACTGCCACCGCGACACCCGACCGCCACCGCGACACCCGACCGCGACCCCGTACCGCCACGCCACCGCGGCGCCCGAACGCCACCGCCACCGCGACGCCCGAACGCCACCGCCGCCACGCCCGACAGCGACCCCCGACCTCCACCCGCCCGCCACGGCGACGCCCGAACGCCACCGCCACCGCGACGCCCGAACGCCACCGCCACCGCGACGCCCGAACGCCGCCGCCACCGCGACGCCCGAACGCCGCCGCCGCCACGCCCGACAGCGACCCCCGACCTCCACCCGCTACCGCGTCGCCCGACCGCGACGCCCCGACCGCCGCCCGACCGCCACGGCGACGCCCAACCGCCACCGCGAGCCCGACCGTGACCCACCGCCACCGTGACGCCCGACCGCCGCCACCGCGACCCCCGCCGCAACGCCCGACCGCGACGGCGAAACCCGACCGTCGCGGCGGGTTAGTGCCTCCGCTCATTGCCCCCATGCGAGAGCGGTCCAGCGGTCCACACCCTTGACCGTTGCCGACAACGTGCGGCGATCCGGAGGCTCGCCAACGCTCGACAGCGTCAGCCGGGAACGCCAACCACTCGCAGTGCCCTGCCGGACGATGCCATCACCAAAGTGCGCACCGTGTTTCACGGGAAACCAAAGAGCGCACCAGAGTCCGAAGACCCGGTGCGCTCCTGATCGAGCCGAAAGACCCTACGGCTGAGCCGGATTCCCAGAGCCCGCCACCACGACCGGACCCGAAGCACGCTTCGCCCCATCGGCCGCCGACGCTGCGTTCCCGCCATTAGGCCCAGCCCCACCCGACCCCGCAGCCGCCGCCTCAAGCCGCGGCTCCTTTTCAGCCCCAGCAGGCTTAACCGCGGGCGAGCCCACTGCGCCCCCCACCGCGCCAGCCCCGCCGACCGCCGCCCGCCCATCACCGACAGGCTGAGCAGGCACACCCACCGGAGCAGGGCCCGACTCACCCGCCGGCGCGCTGTCCGAGCCTTCAGGCGCCTCCGCGATCGCCACCGACAGTGGCTCCGCCTCCGCCTCGATGGCGGCCGCCACAGCGGCCGGCACCGACTGAGGCGTAAGACTCGACGGCGCCTGCCACTCGATGTGCGGCGGCTCGGCAAGCGCCGTACCGCCGAACTCGGCCAGCCACGCCGCCACCAACGCCAGGTTCTCCCGCCACACCGACTCGGCGATGGGCGGCAGGATGTCGTCCCACAGCGACAGGAACGTGCCGCGGAGCTGAAGCTGCCCGTATGGCCGTGCCAGGAACCACATGTGCAGGTGTGCCGAGCTGTCGCCCCACCGGTTGACGTGCACGCGAGCCACGCCGTCGAGCGACCGCACCGCGCGCTCCAGGCGGACCGTCATCACCCCGAGTTCGGCCGCCAGGAGGTTCGGGAGGTCGCCAAGGTCCAGGTGTGACCGGGCCTCGAGGATGAGCACCATCGGCAGGCCGGTCGGCCGCTCCATCGCCCGCACCCGCCAGCGTTCGCTCACCCAGATGTAGGCGTCGTCCGGGGTGTTGCACGCGACGCAGTCGGCCGCGTCTTCGCCCTTGCGGCGCGGCTCGGCGTCGACGGGGGTAGCGAGCTTCTTGACGCGCAGATCGCCTTCGAATGGGAACGAGGGCCACTTGGTGTACGCGGGGACCGAGTCGGGGGAGTGAGGCACGAGGGTGACCCTATCGGAGGATGCGGGCCTCCGTCCTTCCCCATTTCGGGCGGTCGAGGCCCGCTCTCCACTCGTTCATCCACAGGCTGACAACGCCTCCCACACGGGGTTTCGTGGTTTCACGGGGGTGCCTGTGGACAACGCCTGTGTAAAACTTCTGGCACCCGTGGAGGGGGTTTCACGTGAAACGGCCGCGAACCCGAGCGGGGTTCGCGGCCGTTGAAGCGAGACAGACTTACTCCGACCGAGCGTCTTCGTTCATCCCGATGATCCCGACGATGCGCTCGAGGTCGTCGACCGTCGCGAACTCGATCGAAATCTTGCCCTTGCTGCGCCCGAGTTCGACCTTGACCCGCGTGTCGAAGCGATCTGACAACCGGTCGGCGAGGTCCGTGAGAGCCGGCGCGACCGCCTTCACGCGCCGCTTCGCCGGCGACGACGCCTTGGCCGGACCATCCGACAGCGCCAGCGTCACCAACTCTTCGGTCGCTCGCACCGACAGCCCCTCGGCCACGACGCGGTGCGCGAGGTCCTCCTGCGCCTGGACGTCATCGAGGCCGAGGAGCGCCCGCGCATGCCCGGCAGACAAGACACCAGCCGCAACCCGACGCTGTACGACCGCCGGCAGGTTGAGCAGCCGGATCGTGTTCGAGATCTGCGGGCGGCTCCGGCCGATCCGGCGCGCCAGCTCCTCGTGCGTTGCACCGAACTCGTCGAGCAGCTGCTGGTAGGCCGCCGCCTCTTCCAGCGGGTTCAGGTTGGCCCGGTGGATGTTCTCCAGCAGTGCATCGCGCAGCATGGCGTCGTCACGCGTGTCACGAATGATCGCCGGGATGGTCGTGCGCCCGACCGCCTGCGCGGCCCGCCACCGGCGCTCGCCCATGACGAGCTCGTAGCGCCCGTCTTCGTCGGTCTCCCGTACCACGATCGGCTGCAGGAAGCCGACCTCCTGGATCGAGATCTTGAGCTCGTCGAGCGCCTCGTCGTCGAACACCGACCGCGGCTGGCGCGCGTTGGGCACGATCGCGTCGACCGGCAGCTCCGCGAAGCGGGCGCCGGGAACAGGCGCGAGGTCCGGACCAGGGTCGCTCGGCACCGGCGCGGCGACCTCCGCCGTGGGCGTCGGTTCAGGCGCTTCTTCGGGTACGGGCGGAGCCTGCGCCGGTTCCTCGGCGGGCGGCGCCGACACCTGTGGGGGCGCCGGCGTCGCGCTGGCCGGAGGAGGAGGCGGTGGCGCCTCGGTCTGCGCCGGCGGTGGCGCGACCGCCACCGACGAAGTCGGGGTCGGAGCAGTCGGTATCAGCGCTCCGAGTCCGCGTCCAAGACCGCCCCGCGGACGGTTCTTCATGCCTTGCCTCCCTTGACACCACGCTCGGCGATCTCCTGGGCCGCCTCGAAGTAGCTGGTGGCGCCGCGCGACCCCGGATCGTAGGTCATGACCGACTGGCCATAGCTCGGCGCCTCGGAGACCCGGACGTTGCGGGGGATGACAGCGCGCAGCACCTTGTCGCCGAAGTGGTTGCGCACGTCCTGCTCGACGGCGTCTGCCAGGCGGGTACGGCGGTCGTACATGGTCAAAAGAATCGTCGAGACGTCGAGCGTCGGGTTGAGATGCTGGCGTACCAAATTGATGTTGTTGATCAATTGGTTGAGGCCCTCCAGCGCGTAGTACTCGCACTGGATCGGGATCAGCACCTCTTGCGCCGCGACGAGCGCGTTGACGGTCAGGAGGCCGAGCGACGGCGGGCAGTCGATGAACACGTAGTCGAACGTGTCGGGGTGCGCGGCGATCGCCCGGGATAGGCGGGACTCGCGCGCGACCACCGAGACGAGTTCGATCTCGGCGCCGGCGAGGTCGATCGTCGCGGGTACGCACCATAGGTTCGGAATGCCCTCGACGGCCTGGGCGACGTCCGAGAGCGGCACGTTGTCGATCAGGCAGTCGTAGACGTCGGGGATGCCGGCGTGGTGGGGCACGTTGAGCCCGGTCGAGGCGTTGCCCTGCGGGTCGAGGTCGACCACCAGCACACGGTTGCCGTGCAGCGCGAGGCCGACGGCGAGGTTGACGGTGGTCGTGGTCTTACCCACCCCGCCCTTTTGGTTGGCGACACACATGATCCTGGTGTGATCCGGGCGCGGCATGGTGATCTCACCGCTCGGGTTCAGGATCTGTACGGCGCGCAATGCCTCCATGGCCAACGGTGGATCGTCCTCTTCGCGCGTCGGGGTTTCACGTGAAACGTACGCGTCGGTCACCGCATCCTCCGGGATCGCCTCGGGCGCCGCGGCGGGCGTGTCTGTCCGAGGCTCTGCGGGCCGGGGCGGGGCAACGTCGACCCGATCCGTGCTGGGGGCAGGCTGTGGGCGTGGTGCCGGAGCCGGGGGGCGCTCAGCCACGTCTGGCCGGCCCGGATAGGCGCCACTGGCGCCGGTGTCCGGGCTAGAAAATGGTACGGCCAGGGGTACGCGGGGCGCTGCCCCGGGGCCGTCCGCGGTGGCATTCACCGGCCCGCTCTGTCCACTCTCGACACGCGGGTGTGGCAGGCCGTGGTCGGGGACCTGTGCGCGCCCGCCGACTGCCCAACCGTCGGGCCCGGTTTCACGTGAAACATGAGGTGCTGTCGCGCCGGGGTCGTGGCTGCCGTTGTCATGCACGGTGTCGTCCCTGTCCGCTCGGGGTGTATCGGCTTCGCCGAAGCTCGAGGCAATCGCATCCGGCGGCAATATCACCTCGGCCGCCTCGGCCGGGGCGGTGCGCGTCTGGTCCGCCGGCGCGGGGGAGTGGACTCCCGCCGCGCGCTCTGCGCTATTGCCGCGCGGCCAGCCTACGGCCGAACTCCGTTCAAGGCCACGGCCGTTCGGGCCCTCGGTGCTTTCGGTACCCGAGTGTGGAGGGACAAACACCAGGAAGCCGTCAACTAGCCGCAGGTAGCCACCCCGCCGAGGCGTCGCAACCGGCGGCCAGCCCGTACCACCCACCGGTACGCGACGGGAACCTGACACGCCGCCGCGCTTGTTGGCGCCTTTCGCGCCCGGCTCTGCAGCTTCGATGGGCGACTCGTCCACCTGCGACGGCTCCGCCGGCCGAGGTCGCGGACCCTTGTTGCCGGGTCGCGGCGACCGGCCGCTGGCCTCGGAGCGCGCGTCATTCCTGGGCTTTGGCCGCATTTCGGGCGCAGCCTGCCGACCGGCGTCTTCTTTCGACGAAGCGGCCGCTCTCGACACCGACGGCCGCCCCCGCTCGGGGCCGCCGTTCCGAGGATCGTCGGTCCGATCCACGGAGTTCATTGGCTTACGTGCCGCGTCGCCCGTTGTGTGCCGGCGGTCCGCACCGCTCGGCTCCCCGTCCCACATAACCGAACCAGACACCGCAGAACCTCGACTCGAATCGCGCGATCCTCTTCCACCATCTGATCCACCCGACTCGCCCTTGCCACGAGTCGGGCTGTTGCCGGCGCCCCGGCGTTGCTGCTTAGACGCGCCACGCTGTTTCGCGCCGCCCGCGCCAGCGGCCCGCGGCCCCGGGGTGGCAGCGGTGGCAGCCTCTCCATCGGCGTCGGCCTGGCGTCCGCTGGCGCTGCCCCTTGCCTCACCATCCACGACGACGGCGCTTCGTCGAGCGGCCTTGGGAAGGCGTCGCCCGGACGAGGCGCCCGCGACGTCCACATCGGCGCTGCGATCTGGCTCTGGCTTGGCAAGCCGCCGCCGGGAAGCGGCGACCGCGTCCGCGGCACCAGCGTCCACGTCCGGTCGCGCGGACTTGGCCAGCCGCCGCCTCGGAGCAACGGCCGCGCCCTCGTCACGAGCCGCGGCATCCGACCGCCCAGAGGTAGTCACGCGCCGCCGCGAAGCAGGGGCCACGCCCTCGCCACCAGCCGCGGCATCCGACCGCGCAGACCCGGCCAGCCGCCGCCGCGAACCAGGGGCCACATCTGCGCCCGCAACCTCCGCATCCGACCGCCTAGACTTGACTACCTGCCGGGAACCAGGGCCCGCCCCCTCGCCACCAGCCTCCGCGTCCGGCCCAGCGGAGCCAGTCAGGCGCCGCGGCGACGCAGGGGCTGTCGCCTCGCCACCAGCCGCCCCATCCGACCGCGCAGAGCTATTCACGCGCCGCCGCGAAACAGGCGCCGCGCCCTCGCCACCAGCCGCTCCATCCGACCGTGCGGAGCTGGCCAGTCGCCGCCGCGAACCACGGGCCATATCCGCGCCCGTAACCTGCGCATCTGACCGCTCGGACCTGACTGCCTGCCGGGAACCAGGGACCGCGCCCTCGCCACCAGCCTCCGCGTCGGGTCCCGTGGAGCTGGTCACGCGCCGCGGCGAAGCAGGGGCTGTGGCCTCGACAATCGCCTTCGCATCCGACGGCGCGGGCTTGGTCAGCCGGCGACTCGACGCAGGGGGCACGCCCTCGCCACCAACCTCTGCATTCGATCGCACAGACCCAACTACCCGCCGCGGACCGGGCACCGCCCCCTCGTCAGCAGCCTCCGCGTCCGGTCTCGCAGAGCTGGCCACCCGCCGTCGCGTAGTAGAGGCCGCCTTCGCGGCACCAACCTCCGCAGCCAATCCGGGGGGCTTGGGAACACGCCGTCGCGAAACAGGCGCCGCCTCCGCGCCACCAACCTCCGCACCCGCTCGCCCAGGCTCGACCAGGCGTTGCTGCGAAACGGGAACCGCGCCCTCGCCACTGATCTCCGCAACCGATCCGGCGGACTTAGCCACACGCCGTCTGGAAGCAGGGGCCGCCTCCGCACCACCAACTCCCGCAGCCACTCGCCCAGACCCGACCAGACGTCGCTGCGAACCAGGCACCGCGCCCTCGCCACCGACCTCCGCATCCGATCTCGCAGACCTAGCTACAGGCCGTCGCGAAGCAGGGGCCGCCTCCGCGCCACCGACCTCCGCATCCGATCTCGCGGACCTAGCTACAGGCCGTCGCGAAGCAGGGGCCGCCTCCGCGCCACCGACCTCCGCATCCGATCTCGCGGACCTAGCTACAGGCCGTCGCGAAGCT
>NZ_JBFAPI010000011.1:0-87714 GCF_040676615.1 Asanoa sp. NPDC049573 | reverse complement strand
CAGGGGCCATCTCCGCGCCACCAACCTTCGCACCTGATCCCGCGGACTTGGCCACGCGCCGCCGCGCAACGGGGGCGGGCTCGGCGACGCCAGACTCCACACCCAGTCGCCCAGACCCGACCAGACCCCGCTGCGAAACGGGGGCCCCGCCCTCGCCACCAACCTCCCCGTTCGATCGCACAGACCCGACTACCCGCCGCGAACTAGGGACCGCGTCCTTGCCCACAACCTCCGCACCCGATCCCGCAGACCTGGCCACACGCCGCCGCGAAGAAGGGGCCGCGTCGGCGGCACCAACCTCCGCACCCGCTCGCCCAGGCCCGACCAGGCGTTGCTGCGAAGCATGGGCCGCGTCCGCGGCACCAACCTCCGCATCCGGGCGTGCGGACTCGGCCCCCCGCCGCCGCGAAGTAGGGGCCGCCTCACCAACCTCCCCCGTTCGCGCGGACTTGGCCGGGCGCCGCTGTGGAGCCGCTGCCCTGGCGACACCCGCGGGCTCGACATCCTGTCCCGCGGACCGTGCGATCCGTCGGCGGGACGCGGCTACCCCTCCGGCAACGTCGGAACCTTGCTCAACGGGCCGGGACGGCCGCCGGCGAGAAGTCGGCACCGTCGCTCCGGATCCACTCGACCCTCCCGCCGGTTCGGCGCGACTGACCGGGGCGACGCGCCGAGGGGAGGCGGTCCCGGGACGCTCAGATCCATCCGGCACGAAGTCAGATGCATCGTGTCCCACCTTCGCCCGGCCGGTGCGGCTGCGCGCCGGAGCCTCGAGCGCTTCCTCGGGCCCCCGCGGGCCAGCAGCCGCCTTCGTGGAGCGCGAAGCGGCGGAGGTAATTCCGCTCGAGCCCGACTTCGAACCACGGCCCGCGGGAGATGAGATCTCGGCAGCGTCGAACAACGGCTCCGCGTCCACGCGGGCAGAGGTCCGTCGCGCCCCGGCACCCGTGGACGGCTCCGCCCCTGCCCGCGACGAAGACCGCCGTGCTTCGGCACCATCCGCAGCCGGTGCCTTGGAGCGAGCGACAGGCCGGCCCGAACCGCGACCGGCCGCCACGTCGTCGAGAGCGGACGTCGGGCGACCTGACACGGCAGCACCCGCCCCACCGGCCGCCCGGGGACGCGAAGAAGACCGACGCGAAGCAGCCGCGGCTCCGTCGCCAGCGGCAACCGACTCCTCCACGGACGCGGACCCCCGGGAGCGAGATCGACCTGACCCGCCAGCTTCAGCCTTGGAACGTCCCTGAGCAGAACGCTTCCGAGCAGAAACCCCGACCTCGTCAGTGCCCGGCGACACCAATCCTGCGACAGACCGCGACCCACCACGCGGAGGCCCGGCGGACGCGCCCCCCGAACCATCCGGCACCGGGTCCACCGGCAACGGCGGGGAAGAAGATCCGAAATCTGGTGCAGCTCCCCGCCGGCCCATCTATCCCCTCCGCGATCTCCCGCGACCTCCGCCACCGTCCGAGGTCGGACGGCGACCGCCTCGGCCTGCCGGCCGAGGATTTGCCGGCGCGACGACGCGCTCGCGGACGATTTCCACGACGGTCGTCGGCGGGTCGACCAGGCCGACCCCGCAATGCCGTACGACCGGCGTGGCTCCGCCCAGTCGACCGATCGCGGTCTGGTGTTCCGCGACCTCGTCGGAGGCCGACGCGCCCTTGAGGGCGAGCAGCCGTCCGCCGGGTGCGGTGAGGGGGAGACACCAGCCGGCGAGCCGGTCGAGCGGCGCGACCGCCCGAGCGGTGACCACGTCGGCCGGGACGAGGGCGTCCCGTACCTCCTCGGCTCGGCCGCGGACGACCGTCACGGTGTCGTCCAGGCCGAGCGAAGCCACCACTTCCGCCAGGAAGGCGGTCCGTCGTGCCAGTGGCTCGACCAGGACCATGGACAGGTCCGGTCGCGCCACCGCAAGCACGATACCGGGCAAACCCGCCCCAGACCCCACGTCAACCACCGAAGCGCCGGACGGGATCAATTCGGACATTGTCGCGCAGTTGAGCAGGTGGCGGTCCCAGATCCGCGGTGCCTCGCGCGGGCCGATCAGGCCGCGCACCACGCCGTCGGTGACGAGCAGTTCGGCGTAGCGCGACGCCAGCGGCAGCCGCTCGCCGAAGAGCACGGAAGCGGCGGGGGGAACAGCAGAACTCATCGACAGACCCCCGGCATGGAACGGCCCGGGCGGTCATCCGCCCGGGCCGAAGCCGCCGCGCCGCGCGCGGCCCGCGTCACGAAACCGGCCGCACGATGATGCGACGGTGCGGCTCGACGCCCTCGGACTCACTTTCGACACCGGCGAGAGCGTTGACCACATCGTGTACGCACTTGCGCTCGAACGCCGACATCGGCTCCAGGCGTACGGCCTCGCCGTATTCCTTGACCTTCTCGACCGCGTTCTTGGCCACGGCCGCCAGTTCCTTGCGCCGGTTGGCGCGGTAACCGCCCACGTCGAGCAACAGCCGGCTCGGCGAGCCCGTCTCGCGGAAGACCGCCAGTCGGGTCAGTTCCTGGAGCGCCTCCAGCGTGGCGCCGCGCTGGCCGACCAGCGGCTGGAGCCGACCGCCGACCACCTCGACGACCGGGCGGCCGGCGGACACCAGTTCGTCGATGTCGCCGTCGTAGTCGAGGATGTCGAGCAGGCCCTCGACGTAGTCCGCGGCGATCTCGCTCTGCCGGAACAGGTCGTTGTCGCTGGTCTCCTTGGTCTCCGCGACCGCGGAGTCCGACGCGTCCTCGTCCTCTTCGCCCTCGTCGTCGACCGCTTCGTCGTCCTCGGCCGGCTCGGCCTCGTCCACACGCGCGGCAGCCTCGTCGTTCTCCTCGTCGAAGGGCTTGTCGGTGCGGGGGATGCTGGTGTCGGTCACGGTGTCATCTCCGTATGTCTCTCGCCGGACCACTGGGTCCGCTGGTCAGCCCGGGCCGGTGAGCGAGGTCACCGGGCCGGGCACGTATGGGTGTCGCCAGGCGCGGCCGGCGGAGGAGTCGCCGGCCGCCGCGCTTATCGACGTTTGGCGGGGCGGGGGCCGCCCTTTTTCGGATTGACCGGTTTGGCACCGGGCTTGGGTGCGAGCGCCTTGCCATCGACCGCGGGCTTGGCCTCCGGCTGCTTGCCGTTGGGCTTCGAGCCCTGGCGGGCGGGCTTGCCGTTGGTAGCGCTCTTGCCGACCGGCTTGGCGGTCGCGCCCGGCTGCGGCACGGCAGCCGACTTGGCGGCGTCGGTGAGCCGGCTGAGCAGGCCACCGGACTTCGGCTGGGCCTCGCGGGCGGCCGCGGCGGCCCGGGCCTTCTCGCCCGCCTCGGAGTAGCGGCTGGGCAGGTTGGCCTTGCTGACCGCCGGTGGCGGGAACTTGCGCAACACCCACTGCTGCTGGGCCAGGGTGAACAGGTTGTTGGTGACCCAGTAGATGATCACGCCGATCGGGAAGATCGCACCGGAGATCAGCAGCGACGCCGGGATGCCGTAGAGCATGATCCGCTGCAGCATCCGCTGCTGCGGGTCTTCGGCCCAGCCGGTCTTGAGGATCATCTGGCGGCTGGTCAGGTAGGTCGTCGTGATCATGATGGCGACCAGGATGGCCGCGATGATCTTGACCGTGGTGACGCTCGAGTCGAGGACGGCGAGCTCCGAAGCGCTCGAGCCGAACCGACCGGAGATGGGTGCGGTGAACAGCGTCGCGTGCGAGGCGCTGTCGAACTGTTGCGCGGTCCACCCGTACAGCTCCTTGAGCTGGTTGTTCGGGTTGACGCGTTTCAGCACGTGGAAGAGGCCGAGGAAGACCGGAATCTGCAGGAACATCGGAAGGCAGCCCATGAGCGGGTTGGCCTTCTCGGTCCGGTAGAGCTCCATGATCTCTTTTTGGAGCGTTTCCCGGTCGCCCTTGTGCTTCTCCTGCAGTTCTTTGACCTTCGGCTGCAGGGCCTGCATCGCGCGTTGCGACTTGATCTGTTTGACGAAGATCGGGAAGAGGATCACGCGGACCGTGACGACCAGGAAGAAGATCGCCAGGATCCAGGACCAGGTGGTGCCGAGCACCGCGTGATCCGGCACACCGATGGCATCCCACACCCCGTGCCAGCGCAGCAGGATCCACGAGATCGCCCAGTAGATCCAGTCAAGACTGATGTGCACCAAGGGCTCCTGTCACTCGGCCAGGGGTTCCGCCGTGTTGGCGGGGCGACGACGACGCGGTTCCGGCACCGGGTCGTAGCCACCGGGGTGGAAGGGGTGGCAGCGCAGCAGCCGCCAGATCGTCAGACCGGTTCCGCGAATCGCGCCGTGCCGCGACACAGCCTCGAGGCCGTAAGCGCTACATGACGGATAGAACCGACAGCGAGCCGGCAGTGCCGGGCTTATCCAACGACGGTACGCGATGATGCAAAAAGCCAGTACGCGGGCGGGGATGCTGATGTTCTTGGGTGTCGTGTTGCTGATGGTTTCCTGTGAACTCACCACATCACACCCCCCGTGCGGCGGCGATCGCCTTGTCGAGATCGACACCGAGCCGCTGGTAGGAACGGTCGGCGGCCTGGGGCAGCGCCCGCACCACCAGCGTCGAGCCGGCGGGCAACGTGGCCAGCCGCTCCCGGGACAGGTGCCGCAGCCGGCGCTTGACCTGGTTGCGGACCACGGCACCGCCGACGGCCTTGGACACGACGAAGCCGGCGCGCGCCGGTTGTGGTGCTGCGGCGGACGCCGGCTGGTCGGGGTCGTGCGGGTGCGAGGACGGAAGGGTCAGGTGGACGACCACAGCGCCGCGGCCGGCTCGGCGGCCGCCGCGAACGGCGGTGGTGAACTCGTCGCGGCGCCGGAGGCGCTGCGCGGCGGGCAGCATCGCAGCCCTACTTCCATCCTGGTGCCGGACTCAGGCCGACAGCTCCTTGCGACCCTTGGCCCGACGGGCGGAGAGGATCGCGCGGCCGGCGCGGGTGCGCATGCGCAGCCGGAAGCCGTGGGTCTTGGCACGCCGGCGGTTGTTCGGCTGGAAGGTGCGCTTGCTCACGTCAGGCTCTCCGTCGTCGGGCGGCCCCAGGGTCGGGCCGGTCGTGTGGTGGTCTGTGCACGGCGCGCTCCGCGTGAGCGGGCGTGGACGACGGGTGTTTGACGGTCAACGTCGACCCGCGCAGCAAACACCCGCCACCCTACCAGAGGGCGACGGAGCGGCCGCTCAAGCCTACGCACGCACGCAACGACCGTCAAACACCGGCAGAGGGCGCGTCCACGCAGGCAGCGAGCGCTTCGACGCAGCCGTCGCTGCCCCCTTTCGCGTATCCCGAGAAGGCAGTTCTGTGGACAACGGTTGTAGGGGTGTGGACAACGCTGTTAGCGTGCCGGGTTGCTGGTCGGCGATCTGGGGGGCTCACGGCTGCCATATGGGGCAAAACCGGGCGAGGTAGTCAATCGTTCGGCACGGTGTAGTCACACCGATGCCGGATCGGCTGAGCCCGGGGTCGTCAGTTCGTATAGGTATGGCGCCACGATCGGCCAGCACACAGGCTGTGGACAACTTGTGGACAGCGATCGGGCCGGCCACCCGTACGCGGGGGTTGTGCCAGGTCACGGCGGGTGGGCTGGCCCGTCTCGACCGAGCACATGAAGCGAGGGGGGTGGCAACGGGGTGTCCGAGACGATCGATCTCGCCGGCGTCTGGATGGCGGCGACAGATGAACTCGCGGACGAGATCGTCTCCGCCCAGCAACGCGCCTACCTCCGGCTGACCCGGCTCCGCGCGATCGTCGAAGACACCGCGCTGCTCTCCGTGCCCGACGCGTTCACCCGCGACGTCATCGAGTCCCGGCTGCGACCGGCGATCACCGAGGCGCTCTCCCGCCGGATGGGGCGCGCGATCCAGGTCGCGGTCACCGTCCGCCCGCCGGAAGACGGCCAGAGCCGCCCGGGCGGCACCGTCTACACCGGCGCGCCGGAGAGCTACGCCGCCACCGCCTTCCCGCCACACCAGCGCAGCACCGCGTCCGACACCGAGCAGCAGGTCGAGGCGGCGCCGGTCGAGCAGCCGCGGCCGAGCCCGGCTCAGGCGCCCCGGCAGGCCACCCCGCCACCGCCGGCCGGCAGTCCCGCGCCCACCGGCAACCCCGCACCGGCCAGCGGCACCCCCGCGCCCGCGCCGATCAGCGCACTGAACGCGCCGACCGCCCTGCACAGCATCATCCAGCCCAAACCCAACCCGCCGCTCGACCCGCCACCTGCGGCCGCGCCGACCAGCCCCGCCGCACCGGCGCGCACCGGTGCGGTCGGCAAGGCCCGCCCGCCGTCGCCCGCGGCCAACCCCCAGCCCCGTGACGTCGACCGCGACCACGACCGCCAGGACGCGCTGTTCGCGACGCCCTACCCGCCCGCGCCGCCACCGACCTACACCGCGGCCGGCACGACCTACGGCACGCCGGCGGCGTACCAGCAGCGCTCTGAACCGCCACCCACGTTCCGCGCGGGCGCCGGGGACCGGGACACCCGCGACGGCCGGGGCGGCGACAACCGGGGCGGCGGTCAGTTCGACGAACCGCCGACCCAGCCGATGCGCCGCGACAGCGGCTCCGACAGCGGGCCCGGCCGCCGCGACGACCGCCGCGCCAGCGCCGACGGCGGCGGCAACCGGCTCAACCCGAAATACATGTTCGAGACGTTCGTCATCGGCTCGTCCAACCGGTTCGCGCACGCGGCGTCGGTCGCGGTCGCCGAGTCGCCGGCGAAGGCCTACAACCCGCTGTTCATCTACGGCAGTTCCGGGTTGGGCAAGACGCACCTGTTGCACGCGATCGGCCACTACGCCACGACGCTGGGCAACGCGCGGTCGGTGCGCTACGTCTCGACCGAAGAGTTCACCAACGACTTCATCAACTCGCTGCGCGACGACAAGACCAGTGCGTTCCAGCGCCGCTACCGCGACGTCGACATCCTGCTGATCGACGACATCCAGTTCCTGGAGAACCGCGAGCGGACCCAGGAGGAGTTCTTCCACACCTTCAATACGCTGCACAACGCCAACAAGCAGATCGTCATCACGTCCGACCGTTCGCCGAAGCAGCTGGCCACATTGGAGGATCGGCTGCGCACCCGGTTCGAGTGGGGCCTGCTCGCCGACATCCAGCCGCCCGACCTCGAGACGCGGATCGCGATCCTGCAGAAGAAGGCGGCGCAGGAACGGCTCTACGCGCCGCCGGACGTGCTCGAGTTCATCGCGTCGCGGATCGCCAACTCGATCCGCGAGCTCGAGGGTGCGCTGATCCGGGTGACCGCGTTCGCGTCGCTGACCCGTTCGCCGGTCGAACTCGCGATCGCCGAAGAAGTGCTGCGCGACTTCATCCCCGACGGCTCGGGCCCGGAGATCACGGCCGACCAGATCATGGTCTCGACGGCCGACTACTTCGGCGTCTCGCTCGAAGACCTCCGCGGCCACTCCCGCTCGCGGGTGCTGGTCAACGCCCGCCAGGTGGCGATGTATCTCTGCCGTGAGCTGACCGACCTGTCGCTGCCCCGGATCGGGCAGGCGTTCGGCGGCCGCGACCACACCACGGTGATGCACGCAGACCGGAAGATCCGCCAGCAGATGGCGGAGCGTCGCTCGCTCTACAACCAGATCGCCGAGCTGACGAACCGGATCAAGCAGAACTCCTGACCCCATTGGGTGTACGGCCGACCCCGGCGTCAGGGGTCGGCTGACCGTACCCGGGTGCGCACAACCCGTAGCGGTTATCCACAGGTCGTCGTCGATCCACACACCGACCGTGTTTTCCACACGTCTACCCCCAGCCATATCCACACTGGGAAAAGCCGTTGCAGCCCGCGTTTCCAGTATTGTCCGGATTAGGTTGTTTACTATGATTGGTCTGGATCAGTCTGCGTCCCCAGGTTTCTCCCCAGGTAAGGAGCGGTTATCCCCCGAACACACAGGTGACTCGCGTTCATCCACAGTTCCCACAGCTAATCCACAAGCGCTGTCCACCGTCGTGGATGGCGCGGTCGTCGTGTCCGTCGATGTCCACACAGGCTGTGGACGAAGGCTGGGGACAGCGCTGTGGACGCCGGCCGTCGCGTCCACAGCGGCGACGCACATGTGCGGAGGGTGTTGAAGGTTCTGGGGAAAGGCCGAAGATGATCTCTAACGCCTGGGGAGAAACCCTGGGGAAACCCCGTGGACAACCGGTGGACAACTCGGCGTCGCTGTGTGCGGCCGATCGGCTGTGGATGAGCGGCCGAGTTACACGCAGCGTTCTCCACACGTTCGACACCGGTGGATAACATGCCTGAGCAGCGGAAACGCCGGTTCTCCACAGTTCGCACAGGGCCTATGAAGACGACTAGATATCTCTTTAGAGAGAAGAAAACCAATCATCACGTCTGGGGATTTGTGCACTCCCGCGTAACCTCGCCAGAAACACCGGGGCCGGGCGCACGTCATCGCCTCCCTCGCCTTAAGGTGCGGTGGGGCAACTCGCATCCGACCCAGCCCCGTCCGAGCCGACCCGGAGGCAACGCATGAAGTTCCGCGTGGAGCGCGACGCGCTCGCCGACGCCGTTGCGTGGACGGCGAAGAGCTTGCCGAGTCGCCCGTCCGTCCCGGTGCTCGCCGGTGTGATGCTGCGGGTGTCCGACGGCAGGCTCGAGGTCTCCGGCTTCGACTACGAGGTCTCCAGTCAGGTGACCGTCGACATCCAGGGTGACGCCGACGGCGCCGCACTGGTCTCCGGCCGGCTGCTCGCCGAGATCACCAAGGCGCTGCCCGGCAAGCCGGTCGACATCGCCGCCGTCGGTGCCCATCTCGAACTCGTCTGCGGCAGTGCCCGCTTCACCCTCCCGACCATGCCGGTGGAGGACTACCCGAGCCTGCCCGCGATGCCGGCCAGCGCCGGCACGATCGACGCCGCGACGTTCGCCAGCGCGGTCGCCCAGGTCGCCATCGCCGCGGGCCGTGACGAGACGCTGCCGATGATGACCGGCGTACGGGTGGAGCTCAGCGGCAGCAACATCGCCCTGCTCGCCACCGACCGCTACCGGCTTGCCATGCGCGAGTTGGAGTGGCGGCCGGAAGACCCGGAGATCAGCATCAACGCGCTGGTGCCGGCCCGCACGCTCAACGACACCGCCAAGACGCTCGGCCCGCTCGGCGGCGACGTCACCATGGCCCTGGCGCACGGCGGCGCCGGCGAGGGCATGATCGGCTTCTCGGCCGGCACCCGACGCACCACCAGCCGGCTGCTCGACGGCGCCAACTACCCGCCGGTGCGCTCGCTGTTCCCGGCCAGCCACAACGCCGAGGCCCGGGTCTCCGTGCCGGCGCTGGTCGAGGTCGTGCGCCGGGTCGCGCTGGTCGCCGAGCGCACCACGCCGGTGCTGCTCAGCTTCGGCCCCGACGGCCTGGTCGTCGAGGCCGGCGGCAGCGAGGAGGCGCGGGCCAGCGAGGCCATGGACGCCACCTTCAGCGGCGAGCCGCTGACCATCGGCTTCAACCCGCAATACCTGATCGACGGGCTGCAGAACCTGCTCGCCTCGACGGCCGTGCTCTCCTTCGTCGACGCCTTCAAACCCGCCGTGATTTCGCCCGCCGGCGACGACGGCGAGATCGTCCCCGGATACCGGTATCTGATCATGCCGATCCGGGTAACCCGCTGATCCGCGGGTAGGGCAGAGCAAGGGCACGTCAACGGGAGGGGAACCCGCTATGCAGCTGGGGCTCATCGGCCTGGGCCGGATGGGTGGCAACATGCGCGAACGCCTGCGCGCCGCCGGCCACGAGATCGTCGGATTTGACCACAAGCCAGAGATCTCCGACGCGAAGACGTTGGCGGAGCTGGCGTCGAAGCTCGAGGCGCCGCGCGCGGTCTGGGTGATGGTTCCGGCCGAGGTCACCGACAGCACCATCGACGACGTGGCCGCCGAGCTCAGCCCGGGCGACCTCATCATCG
The DNA here is from genome assembly GCF_040676615.1 of Asanoa sp. NPDC049573. Taxonomy (NCBI): domain Bacteria; kingdom Bacillati; phylum Actinomycetota; class Actinomycetes; order Micromonosporales; family Micromonosporaceae; genus Asanoa; species Asanoa sp. NPDC049573. The sequence goes on along the minus strand of NZ_JBFAPI010000011.1, from coordinate 77,793 downwards.
ACGGCGGCAACTCGCGGTTCAGCAGCGACAAGCCGCGCGCCGAGCGGCTCGACGCGAAGGGCATCGGCTACGTCGACGTCGGCGTCTCCGGTGGCATCTGGGGCGTCCAGCTCGGCTACGCGCTGATGGCCGGCGGCTCCGACGAGCACATCGCCCGGCTCATGCCGATCTTCGAGGCGCTCAAGCCCGCCGGCGAGTTCGGCTTCGTGCACGCCGGCCCGGTCGGTGCCGGCCACTACGCCAAGATGGTCCACAATGGCATCGAATACGGCCTGATGCACGCCTACGCCGAAGGCTACGAGCTGCTGGGCGCCTCGGAGCTGGTGACCAACGTGCCCGGCGTGGTCAAGTCGTGGCGCGAGGGCACGGTCATCAAGTCGTGGCTGCTCGACCTGCTCGACCGGGCGCTCGACGAAGACCCCGCGCTGGAAGCCATCAAGGGCTACGCCGACGACACCGGTGAGGGCCGCTGGACGGTCGAAGAGGCGATCCGGCTCGCGGTGCCGATGCACGTCATCGCGGCCTCGCTGTTCGCGCGCTTCGAGTCGCGCGAAGACGACTCACCGGCGATGAAGGCGGTGGCCGCGCTGCGCAACCAGTTCGGTGGGCACCCCGTTCGCAAGAGCTGACGCGGTCAGATGCACGTCCAGCGGCTGGAGCTGGTCGACTTCCGCTCGTACGAGCGGGTGGCGGTCGACCTGCCCGCCGGGGCGAGCGTGCTGGTCGGCCCCAACGGTGTCGGCAAGACCAACCTGCTGGAGGCGCTCGGCTACGTGGCGACCCTCGACAGTCACCGGGTCGCCACCGACGCGCCACTGGTTCGGGCCGGCGCGCAGTCGGCGGTCATCCGTTGCCTGGTCGTCCACGATGGACGCGAGCTGCAGGTCGAGCTGGAGATCGTGCCCGGCAAGGCCAACCGGGCCCGGCTCGGCCGCTCGCCGGCACGCCGGGCCCGCGACGTGCTCGGCGCGCTGCGGATGGTGCTGTTCGCACCGGAAGACCTCGAACTGGTCCGCGGCGACCCGGCCGAGCGGCGCCGCTATCTCGACGACCTGCTGGTCGCGCGCCAGCCGCGCTACGCCGGCGTGCGGTCCGACTACGACCGGGTGGTCAAGCAGCGCAACGCGTTGCTGCGCACGTCCTACCTGGCCCGCAAGACCGGCGGCACCCGCGGCGGCGATCTGTCCACACTGGATGTCTGGGACACCCACCTGGCCCGGCACGGCGCCGAGTTGCTGGCGGGCCGGCTGGAGCTGGTGACAGCGCTCGGCCCGTTCGTCGCCAAGGCTTACGACGCGGTCGCCGCCGGCCGCGGCGCCGCGGGCATCGCCTACCGGTCGGGCCTCGAGATCCCGCCGGCCGGCGCCGATCGGGCCGAGCTCGAGCAGTTGCTGCTGACCGCGCTCGCCGCCGGCCGACAGTCCGAAGTGGAACGCGGCGTGACGCTGACCGGCCCGCACCGCGACGACCTGACCCTGACGCTGGGCGAGCTGCCGGCCAAGGGCTACGCCAGCCACGGCGAGTCCTGGTCCTACGCCCTGGCGCTGCGGCTGGCCGCCTACGACCTGCTGAGGGCCGACGGCATCGAGCCGGTCCTGGCCCTCGACGACGTTTTCGCCGAACTCGACACGGGCCGCCGGGAACGCCTGGCCGAGCTGGTCGGCGGCGCCAGCCAACTCCTGGTTACCTGCGCGGTCCCCGACGACGTGCCGGCGGCCCTGCGCGGCGCCCGCTTCGACGTCTCCGAAGGGACGGTCCGCCGTGCCGACTGAACCCACCGAAGTCCAGCAGGCCGGCTCTGCCGGATCGGGCCCGGGCCCGGTGCCCGGCCACGGTGACACCCGCGGCGCGCGCCCAGCGCCCGGTCACGGCGACGCGCGCTCCGAGGCTTCTGAGGGGACGGTCCGCCGTGCCTACTGAACCGATCGACGGCCGCGAGGACCGCTCGCCGAAACCACGCCGCCGAACCGCGTCCGGGCCCGGCGACGCCACAGCGCCTCCCGGCGGAAACGCCGAGCCCGGCGCGACGCCGACCCAGGGCGCCGCCGACGCAGGCGGGTCGGCGCCGGCGACCGAAGGGCTGGCCGGACCGCAATTGGCGCGGGCGACACTCGACGCCGCGCTGGCCAAGCGCGGCGCGGCCGCACAGCGACGCCGCCCGACCGGAAGCTCGACCGGGGGCAGCGGCCGCCGGTTGCGTGGCTATTCCGGGCCGGGCCCCGACCCACGCGACCCGCAACTGTTCGGCGCCGTGCTGGAGCGGCTGGTCAAGGCCCGCGGCTGGCAGAAGCCGGCCGCCGAGGCGACCGTCTTCGGCGCCTGGGAGAAGGTCGTCGGCCCCGACATCGCGTCGCACTGCCGCCCGATCAAGCTCGCCGACGGTGAGCTGACCGTGGAGGCCGAGTCAACGGCCTGGGCCACCCAGCTGCGCCTGCTGGCCGCGTCGCTGCTCAAACGGATCGCCGGTGAGGTGGGCCACAACGTGGTCAAGAAGCTGCACATCCACGGCCCGGCCGCGCCGTCGTGGTCCAAAGGCCCGCGCCGGGTCCAAGGGCGCGGCCCCCGAGACACGTACGGCTGAATTTCGCGGACCCGGCGGGCCGGCCGGTCGGTGCTTCCCACCGGGGTGCGGAGCACCTCAGTAGTCGGCGTAGACGGCGAAGCCACGGTCGGCGCAGCGCCGGTAGAACTGGGCCAGCACACCCAGCTCGCTGCGGGCGAAGCTCCACTGCGGCGCGTCGCCCGACTCGTCGCGCAGCGCGTCGAGTCGCCCGTCGAGCCAGCGCAGCTGCTGCTCGGGCAGCCGGCCGCCGGACAGGGCGGTGCGCAACACGGCGCCGACCGTCTCGAAGGTGACCGACTCGCCGTGTGGCCGGTGACCCTCGACGAAGCGCTCCAGCCCGCCGGCGATCCAGGCGCAGCCGTCGGGGTCGATCACCGGGTCCTCGTCTTCCGCCGCGGCCTCTGTGGCGTAAAGCACACCGTCGAGACCGAGGAGGAGATCGACGAGCTCGGTGTAGGCCGTCGCCCGGACTGTGCCGGTCTTGGCGATATGTCCGGCGAGGGCCGCCGTGGGCGCGGAGACGTCGGGCGCGTCCGCCAGGTCGGCGAAGTCGACGAACGCGGCCGGGGCGACCGGGTCGTAGAAACGGCCGGTGCGCGGCCACTGGACGGCGACGTTGTCCAGCCCCATCGGGCCACCCTTCTCCGCTGAGCAGCATCCCGACACCGAAAGAGGTGGGGTCGCGAGCGTATGACACGTCGGGGTGCTGGCCCCGATCGGATCGCGCCGCAGAAACTACGGCACCGTAGGTGGTTCGCGCGACCCCCGACCGGTCACCTTTGGGGTGGGGATCATGGCCCGGATGTCCGTAATGCCGGGAACTCCGCTCCCGATGGCCACAGCGGTCACCGAGGCGACTTCATGATCGGCAGACAAAAGGCGCCGGCGCGCGGCTGGCTCGCGCCGAAGGGCCGTTCGTGTGGGGGGAGTCGCGGATACCGAGGTTCGGGCCGCTGTGGCGCTTCTAGCGCGGTTTCCGGCGTGCGCCGGATGGGTGTTCGGCCCTCCGGCCCGGTAAGATTGCAGAGACGAAGGACGACGCGCGTACGACCGTATCGGGTCCTCCCCGGCCCGAGGCCGCCCGCGTGCCGCGTCCAACCGATCGTGACCGCGGGAAGGCGCGGCGAGCGGTGCGCCCACCCCCGGTCGCGCCGGTCGCTGGTGGCCATCCCGCCATACCCGCGCACCAGCGTCGGTCGACGACGCTGGGGCGGCGCGAGAAAGTGGCCAGAGTGGCAACGCAGAAAAAGCAGGAGTACGGCGCCGAATCGATCCAGGTGCTCGAGGGCCTCGAAGCGGTCCGCAAGCGCCCCGGCATGTACATCGGGTCGACCGGAGAGCGTGGCCTGCATCACCTGGTCTGGGAGGTCGTCGACAACGCGGTCGACGAGGCCCTGGCCGGCTACTGCGACACGATCGACGTCGTGCTGCTGGCCGACGGCGGCGTGCGCGTCGTCGACAACGGCCGTGGCTTCCCGGTCGACCTCCACCCCAAGCTCAAGAAGCCGGGTGTCGAGGTCGCGCTGACCGTTCTGCACGCCGGCGGCAAATTCGACGGCAAGGCGTACGCCGTCTCCGGCGGCCTGCACGGCGTCGGCGTCTCCGTGGTCAACGCCCTGTCGACGCGGATGGAGGTGGTCATCCACAAGTCCGGGAACGTGTGGCGGCAGTCCTACACCAACTCCAAGCCGTCGCCGCTGGAGAAGGGCGAGACCACCAACACGACCGGTTCGTCCGTGTCGTTCTGGCCCGACCCGAAAGTCTTCGAGACCACCGAGTACGCCTTCGAGACGATCTACCGGCGCCTCCAGGAGTACGCGTTCCTCAACCGCGGCCTGACCATCCACTTCCGCGACGAGCGCCCGAGCAGCGAGGAAGACGGCAAGGCGCGCGAGGTCACCTTCCTCTACAAGGGCGGCATCGCCGACTTCGTCCGGCACCTCAACAACACCAAGTCGCCGATCCACAAGTCGGTGATCGAGTTCGGTGGCGAGGAGCAGGGCATGGCGGTCGAGATCGCCATGCAGTGGAACGAGTCCTACGGCGAGTCGGTCTACACGTTCGCCAACACGATCAACACGCACGAGGGCGGCACCCACGAAGAGGGCTTCCGCGCGGCGTTGACCGGTGTGGTCAACAAGTACGGCGCCGAGAAGAAGATCCTCAAGGGCGACGAGAAGCTCACCGGTGAAGACATCCGGGAGGGCCTCGCGGCGATCGTCTCGGTCAAGCTGGCCGAGCCCCAGTTCGAGGGCCAGACCAAGACCAAGCTGGGCAACACCCCGGTCAAGAGCTTCGTGCAGCGCGTCTGCAACGAGTGGCTCAACGACTGGCTGGAGCGCAACCCCAGCGAGGCCAAGACCATCATCACCAAGGCGACCCAGGCCTCCCGGGCCCGGATCGCCGCGCAGCAGGCCCGCAAGCTGGCCCGCCGCAAGTCGCTGCTGGAGTCCGGTTCGATGCCGGGCAAGCTGGCCGACTGCCAGTCGACCGACCCGCGCGAGTCCGAGGTGTTCATCGTCGAGGGTGACTCGGCCGGTGGCTCGGCCAAGCAGGGTCGTGACCCGCGGGTGCAGGCGATCCTGCCGATCCGCGGCAAGATCCTCAACGTGGAGAAGGCCCGGATCGACCGGGTGCTGAAGAACAACGAGGTCCAGGCGCTGATCACGGCGCTGGGCACCGGCATCCACGACGACTTCGACATCGAGAAGCTGCGCTACCACAAGATCGTGCTGATGGCCGACGCCGACGTCGACGGCCAGCACATCCAGACCCTGCTGCTCACCCTGCTGTTCCGCTTCATGCGGCCGCTGGTCGAGCTCGGCCACGTCTACCTGGCATCGCCGCCGCTCTACAAGATCAAGTGGAACAAGAAGGGCGACGACGCCCAGTACGCGTACTCGGATCGGGAGCGCGACGGGCTGATCCGGCTCCGCCAGGAGTCCAAGCCCAACGCCAAGCCCGACGACATCCAGCGGTTCAAGGGCCTGGGCGAGATGAACTACCCGGAGCTGTGGGAGACCACGATGAACCCGGGAACCCGCACGCTGCGCCAGGTGACACTCGACGACGCCGCGACCGCCGACGAGTTGTTCAGCGTGTTGATGGGCGAAGACGTCGAGGCCCGGCGCTCGTTCATCCAACGCAACGCGAAGGACGTGCGGTTCCTGGATATCTGACGCAACCGATCACGGCCGGCCGGCGTCTACCTCCGGTCGGTCGTTGACGGAGGGCGGAAGTTATCCACAGACAGGTCGGTTTCCACAGCCGTTATCCACAGGATGAAAACGGCATTTAAGGCGAAAAAGGATTAATTGTGACGGATAACCCCGAGGCCTACGAGGGCGAGCCGGATCTCGAGGCCGCGGTCGCCGCGGTCTCCAGCCGCGACCGGGTCGAGCCGGTCGGGCTCGAGGTCGAGATGCAGCGCTCCTACCTCGACTACGCGATGAGCGTCATCGTCGGGCGCGCGCTGCCGGACGTCCGCGACGGCCTCAAGCCGGTTCACCGCAAGATCCTTTACGCGATGTACGACTCGGGCTACCGGCCCGACCGCGGCTACGTGAAGTGTTCCCGGGTCGTAGGCGACGTGATGGGTCAGTTCCACCCGCACGGCGACTCGGCGATCTACGACGCGCTGGTCCGCATGGCGCAGACCTGGTCGCTGCGTTACCCGCTGGTCGACGGCAACGGCAACTTCGGTTCGCCGGGTAACGACCCGGCCGCCGCCATGCGATACACCGAGTGCAAGCTCGACCCGCTGGCGATGGAGATGCTCCGCGACATCGACGAGGACACCGTCGATTTCCAGGACAACTACGACGGCCGGGCCAAGGAGCCGGTGATCCTGCCGTCGCGGATCCCCAACCTGCTGGTCAACGGCGCCGAGGGCATCGCGGTCGGCATGGCCACCAAGATCCCGCCGCACAACCTGCGGGAGATCGCCGAGGCGGTCAAGTGGTGCCTCGACAACCCGGAGGCCGACGAGCCCACCACGCTCGAGGCGCTGCTGGGCATCGTCAAGGGCCCCGACTTCCCGACCTACGGCCTGATCGTCGGCACCCAGGCGATCCAGGACGCCTACCGCACCGGCCGCGGCTCCATCCGGATGCGCGCGGTGGTCGAGGTCGAGGAAGACAAGAAGGGCCGCGCCTGCCTCGTCGTCAGCGAGCTGCCCTACCAGGTCAACCCCGACAACCTGGCCGAGCGGATCGCCGAGCTGATCCGCGAGGGCAAGATCGCCGGCATCGCCGACATCCGCGACGAGTCGTCCGGCCGCACCGGCATGCGGATCGTGATCGTGCTGCGCCGCGACGCGGTCGCCAAGGTCGTGCTGAACAACCTCTACAAGCACACCCAGTTGCAGGAGACGTTCGGCGCCAACATGCTGGCGCTGGTCGACGGTGTGCCGCGCACGCTCAACCTGGCGCAGTTCATCCGCTACTACGTCGAGCACCAGATCGACGTCATCCAGCGGCGCACGGCCTACCGGCTGCGCAAGGCCGAGGAGCGGGCACACATCCTGCGCGGCCTGGTCAAGGCGCTCGACGCCCTCGACGAGGTGATCGCCCTGATCCGGCGCTCGCCCACCGTCGAAGACGCCCGCGGCGGGCTGCGGACCCTCCTGGACATCGACGACATCCAGGCGACCGCGATCCTCGACATGCAGCTGCGCCGCCTGGCGGCCCTGGAGCGGCAGAAGATCATCGACGAGTTGGCGAAGATCGAGATCGACATCGCCGACCTGCGCGACATCCTGGCCAAGCCGGAGCGCCAGCGGAAGATCATCGCCGACGAGCTCAGCGAGATCGTGGCCAAGTGGGGCGACGACCGCCGCACCAAGATCGTGCCGTTCGACGGCGAGGTCTCGATGGAAGACCTCATCGCCCGCGAAGACGTGGTGGTCACGATCACCCGCACCGGCTACGCCAAGCGCACCAAGGTCGACCTCTACCGCTCACAGCGGCGGGGCGGCAAGGGCGTCAGCGGAGCCGGGCTGCGGCAGGACGACATCGTCAGCCACTTCTTCGTCTGCTCCACACACGACTGGATCCTGTTCTTCACGAACAAGGGCCGGGTCTACCGGGCGAAGGCCTACGAGTTGCCGGAGGCCAGCCGCACGGCCCGCGGCCAGCACGTGGCCAACCTGCTGGCGTTCCAGCCCGACGAGCACATCGCACAGGTGATCGAGATCGCCAACTACGGTGTGGCGCCCTACCTCGTGCTGGCCACCCGCAACGGCCTGGTCAAGAAGACCAAGCTGGAGGAGTTCGACTCCAACCGGTCGGGCGGCATCATCGCGATCAACCTGCGCGACGAAGACGAGTTGGTCGGCGCCGCGCTCGCCGGCACCGAAGACGACCTGCTGCTGGTCTCGAAGATGGCACAGGCGATCAGGTTCAACGCGACCGACGACGCGCTGCGGCCGATGGGCCGGGCCACGTCGGGCGTCATCGGCATGCGGTTCACCGGCGACGACGAACTGCTGGCGATGGAGGTCGTCCGCGAGGGCATGGACCACCTCGACGTGCTGGTCGCGACCAACGGCGGCTACGCCAAGCGCACCCCGATCTCCGAATACCCGGTGCAGGGTCGCGGCGGTAAGGGCGTGCTCACGGCCAAGCTCACCGAGCGTCGCGGCGGTCTCGTAGGGGCGGTGGTGATCAGCCCGGACGATGAGCTGTTTGCTATAACGAGCAATGGTGGTGTTATCCGGACTCCGGTGAAGCCTGTACGCCGAACGCGCGATCGGAACACAATGGGGGTCAAGCTCATGGACCTTCCGGACGGCGTAACCATCGTGGCCATCGCTCGCAATGCCGACGAGCCCGACGAACAGGACTAGGTGATGACGGAGACTCAGGCGAAGTCGGGGACTGCGGGGGCCTCGACGAACCCGGTCGAAGGCGACGCCGCGGGCGGCGCCTCTGCGACCGGCCGCGCGGCAGTAGGCCGGGCGGCAGTCCCCGCCGACGCGCCGCAGCCCAAGTTCACCCGGGCACCGGGCATGGCCCCGCCTCCCGACAAGCCGGGCGACGGCGACAACGGGAGCAGCCCCGACGAGGGCTCCGACTCGGGCGGCGGGCAGTCTTCGGTCCCGGTCGGCGCGGCCGTCGGCGCAGCGTCTTCGGGTGCGGCGTCTTCGAGTGCGGGGTCCTCGGGTGTGGGGTCCTCGGGCGTGTCCGGCGTGTCGTCGGCCGGTGGGTCGGCCTCGGCCGGCACGCCGCCGACGATCACGCGACCCGGTGCTTCCCGCCCTGGTGACGGTTCCGGTCGACCCGGCGACGCCGGCGCGACCGCGACCCGACCCGGCGTGGCGGGCAACGCGGCCGCCGGTTCCGCGTCCGCCGTTGGCGCGGCGCGGGTGACCGAGGCCGTCCGCACGGCACGTTCGACGGTGGCCGGCGGCGCCTCCCGCGGCCCGCGCCGGGCCCGCCTCAACGTCAAGCGGATCGACCCGTGGTCGGTGTTCAAGTTCTCGTTCGCCGTGTCGCTGGTCCTGTTCATCGTCGTCATCGTCGCGACCTCGGTGCTCTACCTCGCGCTCGACGCGATGGGCGTCTTCGAGAAGGTCAACACAAGCCTGGGTGACCTGATCAGCGCCAGCGGAGGCAGCGAGGGCAGCACCTTCAAGATCACCGCCAAGGGCGTGATCGGCACGTCGGCGCTGATCGGTGTGGTCAACGTGGTGCTCTTCACCGCGCTCGCCACGCTCGGCGCGTTCATCTACAACGTCTGCGCCGACCTGGTCGGCGGCGTCGAGCTGACCCTCGCCGAGCGCGACTGACACCCAGACGGTCGATACCCGGTGCGGTGCACGACGCCGCACCGGGTATCCAAGTTGGGGGAAGCGGAAGCGGTACGGTAACCTTGCCCGGTCGCACGGGGCTATAGCTCAGTCGGTTAGAGCGCAGAGCTGATAACTCTGAGGTCGCTGGTTCGATTCCAGCTAGCCCCACTTCAGACGGTCTGGCAAACGGTCGAACGTGTGAGGGGCAACCAAATGCTGAAGAAGCTCCTGATCATCGTCGGTGTCGTGGGTGTTGCCGCCCTGGTGGTCAAGAAGGTCAAGGAGTCCAGCGACGAGCGGGCTCTGTGGCACGAGGCGACCACCGCTCCCGACCTCCGATAGTTTTCCGACTGGCGGCTCCACCCGCCGTCGGGGCCGTAGCTCAACTGGCAGAGCACTGCCTTTGCAAGGCAGGGGTTAGGGGTTCAAGTCCCCTCGGCTCCACCAGCACAGCCTGCTCTATTCGGCGATTTAAATATGGCCGCCAGGTCAGCGGTGCGCTCCTTTCGGTAACCGAATGGCGCATTTGCCCTCGGTAGGCTGCGCCGGTGAGCTATGCACTCATGTTCATGCGTAGGCAGCCGGGTCAGACCTGGGACGAGGCCCTCGAAGCGGCCGACGACTACCACGATTTCGGCGCCGGCCCGGATGCCGCGGTCTGGCAGCGGGTGGTCGGGCGCGCCCGGTTTCTGCTCGGCGAGGTCGCGCTGCGGATGACCGACGACTGCGGCACGCTCCACCACGAGCGCACCGGATTGCGGCTGCTGCTCTTCGCCGACTCGGCCGAGCTCACCGTTCCGGACGACGACACCGCCCTGCTGCGCACGATGTTCCTGCTCGGCCAGGTCGTCGAGGAGGAGACCGGCCTCGAGGGCTTCGACCCGCGGCAGGCCAAGCCGATCCGCGAAGCCGCCGCGAATCTCGACCTCGGCGCCGCGTCGTTCGAGTCGGTCGCGCGGATCCTGAGCGAGTAACGGGCGTGCGCGGCCCTTGTACCCTGCGCCGGTGAGCTACGACCTCATGTTCGTCCGCCGCCAGCCGGGCCAGGGCTGGGAGGAGGCCCTCGAAGCGGCCGAGGGCGACGACGAGTTCGGCGCCGGCCCCGCACCCGACGTGTGGCAGCGGGTGGTCGACCGGGCGCGGGCGCTGCTCGGCGAGGTCTCGCTCTTCGTGACCGACGACTGCGGCGAGATCAACCACGAGCCGACCAGCATCCAGCTCGATCTGTTCGCCGACTCGGCCGCGATGCACGTCCCCTATGGCGACACCGGCGACCGGGCCACTGCGATCCTCCAGGCGATGTATCTGCTGGGCCGGATCGTCGAGGAGGAGACCGGCCTCGAAGGCTATGACCCCCAGGCCGACCGGCCGCTGGCCGAAGCCGCCACCAACCTCGAGTTCGGCACCGCCTCCTTCGAGACGGTCGCCCAACTGCTGCGCACGCTCACCTAGCCAGCGGCAGGGTCACGTCGACGACGAGGCCGCCGCCGTCGCGCGGGTGCGCGGCGACCTCGCCGCCGTGCGCGCGGGCCACCGAGCGCACGATCGAGAGCCCCAGCCCGGTGCCGCGCGCGGAGCCGACCCGGTCGGTCAGCCGGCGGAACGGCTCGAACAGCCGGGACACCTCGACCGCCGGCACCACCGGGCCGGTGTTGGCCACCGTGAGCACCGCGTGGTCGGCGGACGAGCGCGTGGTCACCGTGACCCAGCCGGCCGCCACGTTGTGCCGGATCGCGTTCTCCACGAGGTTCTGCGCGAGCCGTTCGAGCAGCACCGGGTCGCCGGCCGTGGGCGCCCGGGCGCCGCCGCGCTCGAACGAGAGCGCGGCATCGCGGGCCTCGCCGGCGAACTGCTCATGCACCCGGGTCGCGACCTCGGCCAGGTCGACCGGCACCGGATCGGTTACCACCTGCTCGGAGCGGGCCAGCGTGAGCAGGCCGTCGATCAGCCGCTCGTGCCGGGCGTTGACCTCCAGCAGGGTCCCGCCGATCTCGACCAGTTCCCGCGGCGCGCCGGGCCGGCCCATCGCCACCTCGAGGAGCGTGCGGTTCACCGCCAACGGCGTACGCAATTCGTGTGAGGCATTGGCGACGAACCGCCGCTGGCCGTCGAAGGCCGCGTCCAGCCGGGCCAGCATGTCGTCGAACGTGTCCGCCAGTTCGCGTAGCTCGTCGCGGGGCCCGGAAAGGCCGATCCGCTCGTGCAGGTTGCGGTCGGCGACCCGGCGGGCGGTCGCGGTGATCTGCGTGAGCGGGCGCAGCGTGCGGCCCGCCATCAGCCAGCCCAGCCACAGGCCGACCACCGTCACGATGCCGACGGCGGCGCCGCCCCGGGTCAGCAGCGAGTTGAGCGTGCGCTGGTTGATGTCGTCCTGGAGCCGCTGTGCCAGCTCCACGCTCTGCTTGATCTGTTCGCGCTCCTCGTCGGTCATCGGCCGGGCCTGCAGTGCCTTGCTGATCATGTCTTTGTCGACCGCCAACCCGGCCAGGAACTCCTTCGCGCCGGCCGGCAGAACCTGGCCCTTCTTCGCGTCGAAGATTACCGAGGCGCTGATCTTCTGGTGGTCGAGCGTGGCGTCCATCAGCACATAGGTGACGGCGAGCAGGGCGATGCCGCTCACCAGGAACACCAGGCCGTAGGTCGCGGTCAGCCGGGCCCGCACCGTCCATCGCTTCATCGGATCTGATACCCCACTCCCGGCACGGTGTGCACCACTTGCGGCTCACCGAGCTTGCGGCGCAGCGTCATGACCGTCACCCGCAGCACGTTGGTGAACGGGTCGATGTGCTCGTCCCAGGCCCGCTCCAGCAGTTGCTCGGCGCTGACCACCGCGCCGTCGGCCCGGAGCAGTTCCTCGAGCACCGCGAACTCCTTGCGGGACAGCGCCAGCGGCCGGCCGTCGCGGGTGACCGCGCGCCGGCCCGGATCCAGGGCCAGGCCGGCCCGGCAGAGCAGTGGCGGCGCGGCCGGCCGGGCCCGCCGGCCCAGCGCGCGCACCCGGGCCACCAGTTCCACGAACGCGAACGGCTTCGGCAGGTAGTCGTCGGCGCCCAGCCCGAGGCCGGCCACCCGGTCGGCGACGTCGACGGCGGCGGTCAGCATCAGCACCCTGGTGTCGGCGCCGGAGGCGACCACCGCCCGGCACACGTCGTCGCCGTGCACGATCGGCAGGTCGCGGTCGAGCACCAGCACGTCGTAGTCGTTGACGCCGAGCCGTTCCAGCGCCGCATCGCCGTCGTAGACGACGTCGACCGCGAGGGCCTCGCGCCGCAGCCCTTCGCCGACCGCGTCGGCCAGCAACCGCTCGTCTTCCACCACCAGCACCCGCATGCCGCCATGGTCGCCCACCGGCGGATAAGGCCGCCATAAGCGATCGCGCCGGCTTGATGCCGGCCTTATCCGCGACCGCGTGCACTGCACAGCGACGTATTACGGAAAGGAGAAACCGATGACCGTCAAACGATGGCTGGCCGTACCCCTGCTGGCTCTCGGTCTTGGTCTGACCGCCTGTTCGGGTGCGGCGAAGCCCGCGGTGGCGACGGCCGGTGGTGGCGCGGCGACGGCCGGCCCGTCGCCGAGCGCGGTGTCCGACGAGGAGCGTGGCCGCCGGTTCACCGAGTGCATGCGGGAGCACGGCGTCGACCTGCCGGACCCCCAGCCCGGCGGCAAGCTCGGCGCCAGCCTGGACGGTGTCGACAAGGACAAGGTGTTCGCCGCCGTCGACGCGTGCCGCGAGTTCATGCCGAACGGTGGCGCCGACGCCAAACTCGACCCCGGACAACTCGACCGGCAGCGGGCGTTCGCGGAGTGCATGCGGGCCAACGGCGTGCCCGACTTCCCCGACCCGGATCCCGAGGGCGGCGCCATCCGCGAGTACATCCTCGACAAGCACGACGACGACGTGCTGGCCGCGCTGGACCAGTGCCGCGACATCGTGCCCGCGCCCAGCGGCAGCGCGGGGGCCGGCAAGTGAACCGGCGTGTGGTCCTGGCGACCGGCATCGCGGTGGTCGCGGCCGGTGCCGCGGCCACGGCCGCGGTCGGTTTCGGCGGCGGCGACGGGGGTACGGCGCACGCCGGCGAGCTGCCGTCGCGGACCGCCGTGGTGACCCGGCAGACGCTGGTCGACAGCGAGGAGGTCGACGGCTCGCTGGGCTACGGCGACCCGGTCGCGGTGCGCGGTAGCGGCGGCATGGTCACCTGGCTGGCGCCGGACGGCGCGACCGTGACCCGCGGCAAGCCGGTGTTCCGGGTCGACGGTGCGCCGGTCGTGCTGCTCTACGGCCCGCTGCCGGTCTACCGGCCGCTGTCGCGGGGCGTCGAGGGTCCCGACGTGGCCCAGTTCGAGCGCAACCTCGCGGCGCTGGGCTACACCGGCTTCACCGTCGACGACGACTACACCGGCGCGACCGCCGACGCGGTGCGGGACTGGCAAGGCGACCTGGGCGTCGACGAGACCGGCACGGTCACCGCAGGGCTGGTCGCCTACGCGCCGGGCCCGATCCGGATCGCCGGGCACACCGCACCGGTCGGTGCGCCGGCGGCCGGCCAGGTGGTCAGCTACACCGGCACGGCCCGACTGGTCACCGTCGACCTGCCGGTCGCGGACCGGCGCCTCGCGGTGGCCGGCGCGGCCGCCACGATCGAGTTGCCGGACGGCCGGACCGCACCGGGCACGGTGGCGACCGTCGGCGCGGTCGCCACGGCCCCGGCCCAGGGCGACCCCACCGTCGAGGTGACGGTGACGGTCGCCGACCAGAAGCTGCTCGGCGATCTCCAGGAGGGACCGGTCGACGTGTCGCTGACCGCGTCGCGGCGGGACGACGTGTTGACCGTGCCGGTCGAGGCGCTGGTCGCGCTGGCCGAGGGCGGCTACGGCGTGCAGTTGGCCGACGGCCGTTACCTCGCGGTCGAGACCGGGCTGTTCGCCGGCGGCCGGGTCGAGGTCACCGGCGCCGGGCTGGACGCGGGGATGACCGTGGGGGTGCCGTCATGACGCTGGTCGCGCTGCGCGACGTGCGCAAGGAGTATCCGGGCGGGGTGGTCGCCGTCGACGGCATCTCGCTGACCGTCGACGAGGGCGAACTGGTCGCCATCGTCGGACCGTCCGGCTCCGGCAAGTCGACCGTGCTGCACCTGGTGGGCACCCTCGACCGGCCGACCTCGGGACAGGTCGAGATCGCCGGGTACGACGTCGCCACTCTCTCCGACCGCCGGCTCTCCGCCCTGCGGGCCACCCTGATCGGCTTCGTCTTCCAGCAGTTCCACCTGGCACCGGGGGTGCCGGCGCTGGAGGCGGTCGCCGACGGCCTGCTCTATGCCGGCGTCCGCCGGTCGGCGCGGCTCTCCCGCGCCCGCGAGGCGCTGACCACCGTCGGGCTCGGGCACCGGTTGGGACACCGGCCGCACGAACTCTCCGGCGGCGAACGGCAGCGGGTCGCGATCGCCCGGGCCGTGGTCGGCGGCCCGTCGCTGCTGCTGGCCGACGAACCCACCGGCAACCTCGACTCGGCGTCGGGCGCCGCCGTGCTGGAGTTGCTGCGCGGCCTGCACGCCGCGGGCACCACGGTCATCGTGATCACCCACGATCGCGAGATCGCGGCCCAGTTGCCGCGGCGGGTCGAGATCCGCGACGGGGGTGTCACATGCGACTCCTGACCGCGGCCCGCCTCGGCCCGGCCGACCTGGCCCGGCTCGCCGTCGCCGGGTTGCGCTCCCGCCCGCTGCGGGCGGTGCTCGCCGCGCTCGGCATCGCGATCGGCATCGCCGCGATGACCGCGGTCGTCGGGGTTTCCGCGTCGAGCCGGGCCGAGTTGCACCGCACGCTCGATCGGCTGGGCACGAACCTGCTCACCGTAGGGCCGGGTACCAAGCTGTTCGCCGACGAGCCGGCCGAGTTGCCGGTCGAGGCGCCCGCGATGGTCGGCCGGATCGGCCCGGTCACCTCGGTCAGCGCGACCGGCCGCGTGGACGCCCGCGTCTACCGCACCGACCGGATACCGGCCGAGCGCAACGGCAGCATCGCGGTGGTGGCCAGCTATCTCGACCTGCCGGCCACCGTGGGCGCCACGGTCGCCGACGGGGCCTGGCTCAACACGGCCACCGCGCGGTATCCGGCCGTCGTGCTCGGCGCGGCCGCGGCGGCTCGGCTGGGCGCGGTCGCCGGGCAGCCGGTCTGGCTGGGTGACGCCTGGTTCACCGTGGTCGGCGTGCTCGCGCCGGTGCCGCTGGCGCCGGAACTCGACTCGTCGGCACTCGTCGGCTGGGAAGCGGCGACCGGCTATCTCGGCTTCGACGGGCACCCGACGACCATCTACACCCGGGCGGCCGAGCCGTCGGTCGAGGCGGTGGCCGCGGTGCTGGCCAACACCGCCAACCCCGAGTCGCCGTCGGAGGTGCAGGTGTCGCGGCCGTCCGACGCGCTCGCGGCCGGCCGGGCGGCCGACGACGCGTTCACCGGGCTGCTGCTCGGGCTCGGCGCGGTGGCGCTGCTGGTCGGCGGCGTCGGTGTCGCCAACACGATGGTGATCTCGGTGCTCGAACGGCGGGGCGAGATCGGGCTGCGCCGGTCGCTGGGCGCGACCCGCGGCCAGATCCGGGCGCAGTTCCTGGCCGAGTCGCTGTTGCTGTGCGCGCTGGGCGGGCTCGGTGGCGTGCTGCTCGGCATCGGGGTGACCACGGCGTACGCGATGACACAGGGTTGGCCCGTGGTCGTGCCGGCGTGGGCGTCGCTCGGTGCGGCCGGCGCGACGCTGCTGATCGGCGCCGTGGCCGGGCTCTATCCGGCCGTCCGGGCGGCGCGGTTGGCACCGACGGCGGCACTCGCGCACTAGATGGTTCCGCTATCTAGATGGCCGTGCTAGCGTGCTTGACCGTGGATCAAGATCGCCGTGCGCAGTGGTTGAGAGGCGTGCTCGACCTGTGCGTCCTCGGGCTGCTCGCGCGCGGCGACTCCTACGGCTACGAGCTGGCCCAGTCGTTGCAGACGGCCGGGCTCGGTGCGATCCAGGGCGGCACGCTCTATCCGGTGCTGCTGCGGTTGCAGCGCTCCGGCCTGGTGACCGTCTACTGGCGCGAGGGTGGCGGGGGTCCGGCCCGCAAGTACTACACGATCAGCGCCGCGGGCCTCGCGGTCGTCGCCGACGCCGCCGGGCAATGGGCGGCGTTCGCCGGCGGAGTGGGCGCGATACTCCAGGAAAGGACGGCGCGGTGAGACACGAGATCTGGCTGGCCGCACTCAGCGACGAACTCCGGCGGCACGGTGTCGGGCCCGACCTGGCGGGTCACGTCGTGGCCGAGGCCGCCGGGCACCTGCGCGACAGCGGCGAGCCACCGTTGCGCGCGTTCGGGCCGCCGGACGCCTATGCGGCGGCGGTCGCCGACAGCGTCGGTGGCCCGGCGTTCGTCTCGCGGTCCGCGGGTCCCGTGCGGCTGCGGGCGGTCGACATCGTCAAGAGGTACGGGAAGCGCACGGTGCTCTCCGGTGTCTCGTTGACCGTGCGGGCCGGGCAGGTCGCGGCCGTCGTCGGCGCCAACGGGTCGGGCAAGTCCACGTTTCTGCGGATCTGCGCGGGGCTGGACGGTGCCGACGGCGGCCAGGTCGAGGTGCACGGCACGCTCGGCTACTGCCCGCAGGCCGGCGGGACCGCCGACTTCCTGCGCGCCGACGAGCACTTCACGCTGATCGGGGCCGGTCGGGGCGTGTCGCGGCCGGCGGCCGCGCGAGCCGGCGCGCGGCAGGCGGCGGCGCTCGACTGGGCGCCCGGCGACGCCCAGGCCCGGCACCTGTCCGGTGGCACGCGGCAGAAGCTCAACCTCGTGCTGGCCGGGCTCGGCGACCCTGACGTGTTGCTGCTCGACGAGCCCTACCAGGGCTTCGACCGGGGCACCTATCTCGACTTCTGGCACGAGGTGTGGCGCTGGCGCGATGCCGGGCGGGCCGTCGTGGTGGTCACCCACCTGCTCAACCAGCTCGACCGGGTCGACGTGGTGCTCGACCTCTCGGGGGTGGCGGCGTGAACCGGACGCTGACGATCGCCGAGATGACACTGCGTGAGACGGGGCGGCGGCGCGGCGTACTCGTGCTGCTTCTGCTGTTGCCGTTGGCCTTTTACCTGGCTCGGCGGGGCGACCACCTGGGCCAGTCGATCAGGTTCGTGTGCCTGGGGTTGAGCTGGGCGCTGAGCACGGCGGCGCTGTTCGTGGGCTCGGCGGCGCGGTCGCTCGAACCGCGGCTGCGGCTGTCGGGCTATCGCACGCACCAGCTTTTCCTCGGGCGGCTGGTCGCGTTGTGGACGCTCGGTGTCGCGCTGTCGCTGCCGTACTTCGCCTTGATCCGATTCGACCAACACGATGTGCGGTACGGCGCGATCGCGGTGATCATGCTGCTCGGCGCGCTCGTGGCGCCGCTGTTCGGACTCGCGGTCAGCGCGCTGCTGCCGCGCGATCTGGAAGGCATGCTGGTGCTGCTCACCGTGGTCGGGCTGCAGATGATCCTCGACCCGGCGGGCAACGCGGCGCGGGTATTGCCGTTCTGGTTCAGCCGGGAGATCGGGACCTACGCGATCGACCACACGTCGGTCGGATATCTCGATCGCGGGGTGCTGCACGGTGTGCTCACGGCGGGGTTGTTGCTGCTGGTGGTCGCGGTGGCGTTCGGGATCCGGCTGCGCCGGCGGCCGCATGTGCGGTTCGTCGAGGTGTGATTTCGTCGGTGGGTGGGCCTAGCCTGCCCGGCATGGACATCGTGCTGATTCCCGGTTTCTGGCTCGACGCGTCGTCGTGGGACGACGTTGTTCCGGTGCTCGCCGCAGCCGGGCACCGCAGTCATCCGCTGACCCTGCCCGGCATGGATCGTGGCGCCGCCGACCGATCCGCGATCACCGCCCGCGACCAGGTCGACGCGGTGGTGGCGGTGGTCGACGCGCTCGAGCCGGGCGTCGTCCTGGTCGGGCACTCCGGCGGCGGCGCGATCGCGCACGCCGTGG
This sequence comes from Asanoa sp. NPDC049573, assembly GCF_040676615.1. NCBI lineage: Bacteria > Bacillati > Actinomycetota > Actinomycetes > Micromonosporales > Micromonosporaceae > Asanoa > Asanoa sp. NPDC049573. The sequence goes on along the minus strand of NZ_JBFAPI010000011.1, from coordinate 59,454 downwards.
TCGACGCGCGACCCGACCGGATCGCCCGCGTGGTCTACGTCGACTCGGTGCCGATCGCCGACGGCGACAACATCAACCCCAACCTGGCGGCGGTCGACGGCGAAGTGCCGCTGCCCGACTGGTCCGAGTTCGACGACGAAAGCCTGGTCGACCTCGACGACTCGTTGCGCGCCGCCTTCCGGGCCCGGGCGATCCCGACGCCGGCGCGTGTGACGTCCGACAAGTTCACCCTTTCCGACCCGCGGCGTTACGAGGTGCCGGCGATGGTGATCGCGTGCGAGATGCCGAGCGGCATGCTGCGCCATTTCATCGACGAAGGCCATGCCTACACGGCGGAGTTGGCACGGGTTCGTGACGTCAGTTACATCGACTTGCCCACCTCGCACTGGCCGCAGCTCACCCGCCCGGTGCAGCTCGGCGAGGCGATCGTGCGGGCTGTTCAACCGGCCTGACGAGCTGCTCGGCTGGTGCGGCCACCGACCGGTCGTGTCAGGATGGGTTGCCATGGCGGTGGCGATGGCTCCAATCAACGATCTGACCGACTGGCTACGCGGCGACGGTCTGGAGATCGTGCTTTTCGTCACCGGCGCGATCCTGCTGGCCCGTCTCACCCACTGGATAAGTGGCCGCATCTACCGGCGCATCGACGCCCGGCCGGCGGGCGCCGAACAGATCGCCGACGAGGGCGCCAAACACCGCCACGTCGTGACCCAGGGCCTGACCTGGGTCGTGATCGTGACGATCTACTCGATCGCGGCCGTCCTCATCGTGGCGAGGCTCGGCGTCCCGGTGACCGGCCTGGTCGCCCCGGCGGCGGTGCTCGGTGTCGCACTGGGCTTCGGCGCCCAGCGCATCGTGCAAGACATCCTGGCCGGCACGTTCATCATCTTCGAGCGGCAGTACGGCTTCGGTGACGTGATCCGCTTCGCCGCGCTCGGCTCCGAGGGCGGGGTGACCGGCACCGTCGAAGAGGTCACGCTGCGGATCACCCGCCTGCGCACCCTGCAGGGCGAGGTCGTGATCGTGCCCAACGGGCAGATCGCCCAGGTCATCAACATGTCCCGCGACTGGGCCCGGGCCGTGGTCGACGTGCCGGTGCCGATCAGCGTCGACCTGACCCGGGCCCGCGAGATCCTGCAGGAGGTCACCACCGCGTCCGTCGAAGACCCGGCCCTCGGCCAGTTGCTGCTCGACGCGCCCACGGTCCTCGGCGTGCAGAGCATGGAGGTCGACTCCGTGCACCTGCGGGTCGTCGCCCGCACGCTGCCCGGCAAGCAGTTCGACGTCGGGCGCGAACTGCGCTCGCGGGTGGCGATCGCCTTCCAGCACGAGGGCATCCTGGTCGCCGCCCAGGTCGACACGGCCGAGCCGATGGCCGCCTCATGAGCCCGCTACGCCGGTTGGGCAGGGTCCGCCTGTCCACGATCATCCTGGCCGTGGTGTTCGTGGTGGCCTTCGTCGCGTACCTGTTCGTGCGGCCCGATCCCGAGGCCGCGGGCGGCCAGGCCCCACCCCGGCGCCCGGTGGTCGACCAGCGCGACGACGTTCCTTCGCCGCGGCCGACGACGCCGCGGCCGACCGCGCGGCAGCCCTCTCCGACGGCGACACCGCGGCCGACGGAGACGCCGTCCCGGCCACCGTCGCCGAGCCAGCGGCCGACGACCCGCCCGACGGAGCCGCCGGAGTCGCCCGCCGCCCCGACGACACCGCCATCCCCCACGGCGCCGGCGCCATCGGAGGCGCCGAGCGACTGACGCGGGTCGGGTTAGTCGGTCCCGTCGACCATGCGTGCGTAGTAGGTGATGTTGGCGACGTGCTCGACCACCTGGCGCAGGCTCCAGGCGTCGTCAGGCTTGTGGTCGAGCGTCTCCGGTTCGAGCGCCACCAGCCGCGCGCGGTAGCAGGCGGCCAACCGGGTCAGCCGGCTCCGGGCCTCGTCGAGGTCCACCTCGGTGAAATGCGCGAAGTCGGCGTGCGTGGTGACCGTCCGTCCGTGCCACTCGTCGGCAACGGTCGGCAGCCCGGCGAGCCGGCAGTCGATCTCGGCGAGGTGGTCGACCAGATGATCGGCGACCCGGCGGATCGCCTTGTGCGGCGTCCACGCGTTGCCGTCGCGATAGACCGGCCGCCCATCCCAGCCGAGCCAGCCGGTGGCCCGGGCCAGCACCTCGTCGACCGCCTGCGGAATCAACTCCGTGATCATGGAGCGACCGTAGGCTCGGAACGCTTCGGCCGGGCCCGAACTGTCCCGGGCCTACTGTTGGCCGATGACCACCGATGTCGACCTGACGGCGGTCGCCCGGTTGATCGCCGAACCGGCCCGGGCGGCGATGCTCGACGCCCTGCTCTCCGGCCAGTCACTGGCCGCGGGCGAACTGGCCCGCGCCGGCGGCGTACAGGCCTCGACGGCGAGCGGCCACCTGAGCCAACTCCTCGACGGCGGCCTGATCTCGGTCACACACAGCGGCCGCCACCGCTACTTCCGCCTGGCGTCCTCGGATGTCGCCCACGCGCTGGAGGCGCTGGGCGCGATCAGCCCGCCACGGCCGATCCGCTCGCTACGCCAGGCCCGCACCGACGAGGCGATGACCTTCGCCCGAACCTGCTACGACCACCTGGCCGGCGTCGTGGCGGTCGCCCTGGTGGACGCGTTCGTGTCGCAGTCGCTGCTGACCGCGGGTGGCGACGGCTTCACCCTGACCGCGGACGGGGCGTCCGCGCTGGCCGACGCCGGGGTGGACGTCGCGGGCCCGCAGGCGAGCCGGCGGGCGTTCGCCCGCTCATGCCTCGACTTCACCGAGCGCCGGCCACATCTCGCGGGGGCGCTGGGGGCGGCGGTGTGTGAACACGCGTTGGGGGAGGGGTGGTTCGTCCGCCGGGCCCCGGGGCACCGCGCCCTGCGCATCACCGACGAGGGCCGCCGGCAGCTCGAAAAGCGCTGGAACATCACCACGCCGTAGCGGTGCCGCGCGTCCGGGCCGTAGGTGGCGGCGGGCCTTGACGTGGGTGCGTGATGGGCTGGCTGGCGGTGTGCTGGGGTCGTGGGTCTGGGCTGTAGGTGGCGGCGGGCCTTGACATGGGTGCCTGATGGGCTAGCTGGCGGCGCGTCGGCGTCGTGGGTCCGGGCCGTAGGTGGCGCTGGCCCCCACGTGGGTGCCTGATGGGCCAGCCGGCCGCGCCCCGGCCGCGGCCTGGCGTTCGCGAGCGGCGCTCTGTTCGTCCCGGTCGAGCGGTGGCTTGGCGCCTACGTGGCCAGGGCCCGGCACGCGGCGGCCAGCGCGGGCCGGCGGCGAGCGCCAGATCGAGCCTTGCGGGCGGCGCCTGCGGCTCGCCGAGCTGTCGCGCCGGCCCGCGCGCCCGCGGTCGGTGCGGCAAACGCGCTGCGGTCGCCGGCCAGCAGCTGCTGCTGCGGCCGAACGCGCGGGCTAACGGTAGGGGACCCCGGCCGCGACCTGCGCCTGCCCAGCGGTGGCATCGCGGCGCTCCGCTCGCGGCCTGCGGGCGCCGGTGGGGGGTCCTGCCACCGCAACGGGTGCAGCAGCAGAGGCTGCTCGATCCGCCCGATCGCGCTGCAATCGGTCGACTGAGCGCTCGCGTCGGCGACGCGGCCGAGTTACGGGATGCGGTAACAGGAAGAGCGAGGCCTCAAAGGGGGGCGGACGACCTCGGCGATCTTCGCCTCGGTGTCGGCCACGTGCCAGTAGGCGTGCTGCCACCGTCGACACGCCGACCAGCCGATCCAGGTTCGCCGGTTGAGACGGTCGAGGTCTGCCGGTTGTGGGACGCACCAGGCCAAGGACGGCACCTTCGCGACCTGGGGTGCGGCAACGGACCGATACGACTCCATGCCCCACCGGCAAGACGGGTGACGAGCGGTTCTCGACGCGACCCGACTCAAAGCGGCCCCAGCTACGTTTCGCAGCTCCGCCAGACCCAGCCGAACTCGGCCGCCCCCTGGTAAGGGCTGCGTCGGCACCCCGTCGGCCGGAGCGAGGCGATCACCTAGCGCGAAGTCGCACCGCCAGGCTGAGGGCAGGAGCCGCCGCCCAGGGGGATCTCGCGGGCGCGCGGCGTGAATGAGCGGGCCGTACGGCTCCGTGGTGACGTGGCAGGATCGGCGCTGTGATGGGAACGCTGAAAACCGAAGCCGCTCTGGCCCGGGTGGACCTGTTGGCGAAGCCGGTTGTGGATGCCCTGGAGAACTGGCCCGCGGGCGCCTCGGTGCCGGTTGACCACATCCTCGTCGCGCCGATCGATCCTGACCTTGCGGACACTGCCGCCTTCTGTGACGCCTACGAGGTCGGGCTCGATGTGTCGGCCAACTGTGTGATCGTGGCCGGCAAGCGGGGCGGCGACGTGCGTTACGCCGCCTGCCTGGTGCTCGCCACCACCCGGGCCGATGTCAACGGCGTCGTGCGGAAGATGCTCGACGTGCGTAAGGCCAGCTTCGCGCCGATGGACGAAGCGGTGGAGATGACCGGCATGGAGTACGGCGGCATCACGCCGATCGGGTTGCCGGCCGACTGGCCGATCCTGGTCGACGCCCGGGTCGCCGCGACGCCGCGGGTGATCATCGGGTCCGGGGTGCGGCACAGCAAGATCGAGCTGCCGGGATCGGCACTCGGTTTACTGCCCAACGCCCAGGTGGTCGACGACCTGGCCCGCTGACGGCCCATGTTCCACGTGGAACATGAAGATCAACTGGCTGAGGCGGCCTCGCGCTGCTCGACCTCGGCCAGCACCTGCAGCAGGGTCGCGGGCTCCTGGGCGCCGCTCACGCCGTACTTGCCGGCGAAGACGAACATCGGCACCGCGGTGATCCCCAGGTCGCGCGCCTCAGCCAGCTCGGCGCGCAGCTCGTCGGTGCCTTCGCCGGACGAGAGGTAGGCCAGCGCCTCGGCCGGATCCAGCCCGACCGTGCCGGCCAGCCGCGCCAACTCGGCGTGCGAACCCACGTCGACGCCGTCGACGAAGTGCGCCTGGTAGAGCGCCTCGACCAGTTCGGCGGACTTGCCGACCTGGTCGGCCAGGCGGACCAGGCGGTGCGCGTCGAACGTGTTGGCCGTCAGCGACTTGGCGAAGTTGATCTCCAGGCCGTCGCGGGCCGCGGTCTGGGCGGTCTGCTCGGTGATCTGGCGGGCCCGCTCCGGGCCGCCGAACTTGCGCGCCAGCGCCTCGATGGTCGGCTCGGGCCGCGGCACCGGGGACGGGTCGAGCTGGAACGGGCGGTAGCGCACCGTCACGTCGCCGGGGTAGGACTCGAGGGCCTTCTCCAGCCGGCGCTTGCCGATGAAGCACCAGGGGCAGACGACGTCGCCGTAGATTTCGATCTCCACGGCAGGGGGAACCCGCGGCTCAGGCGATCTGTTCCCGCACCTGACGCTTGAGCCGAGCCAGGATCGCGCCGCCCCCGCGTACCCGCAGCGGGCTGATCGCCTGCGCCAGGCCCATCTGCTGGTAGAGGTCGTCGGGCACGGAGAGCACCTCGTCGGCCGTCGCGCCGGCCAGGCCCTCGGACAGGATGCCGGCGAAGGCCCTGGTCGTCGGGGCCTCCGGCGGGCAGTCGAACCACGCGGTCACCGTCTTGTCGTCGGCCACCTCGACCTTGAGGAAGAACGGTGTCTGGCATTCGGGCACGGGTTCCATGCCGGCATGGCCGGCCAGCGAGGCCGGCAACGCCGGCACCGCGTCGGAGTATTCGAGCAGCATCTCGAGCACGACATCGCGCGGCGCGGTGCGGAACTCTTCGACGATCTCGGCCAGCTTCGGTGGCATGCAGGCAAGACTAGTTGCGTTGGCCGGAGACTGCCGTTTCGTGGATCAACGCAAGGTCGCCCATCGCGATGATGCCGACCAACTGGCGGTCGGCGTCGGCGACCAGGACGCGCCGCACGGCACGCTGGCGCATCAGGTCGGCCGCCTCCTTGAGGGTCGCCGACTGCTCGATGATCACGATCTCGCGCACCGCGACCTCGCCGAGCGTCACCGCGGACGGCTTCTTGTTGGTGGCCACGGCCCGCACGACGATGTCGCGGTCGGTGGCCATGCCCGCCAGGTTGGCGCCCTCGGTCACCACGACGTCACCGATGTCTGCTTCGGCCATCGCCCGCGCGGCCTCGTCGAGAGGTGTCTGCGACGGTAGGTAGACGATCCGCTTGGTCATCACGTCCGAGACACGCATTGTCGCCACGGCCCCTCCCGGTCCCCCTCGTGTAGCGGCGGTAGACCGGCCGCCGCTGCGCTAAGCCGACGGTACGCCGGAAATGCCGGCGCGCGCCGCAATCGCCTCAGCAAGCGTCTCGACGGGAATGTCCTCTCGCTCGCCGGTTGCCCGATCACGCACTTCCACGAACCCCTCGCCGAAACGGCGGCCGACCACGACGGCCAGCGGGATGCCGATCAGCTCGGCGTCGGTGAACTTGACCCCCGGCGAGACCTGCGGGCGGTCGTCGACCAGCACCCGCAGACCGAGGCCCGACAGCCGTGCACCGAGCGCGAGCGCGCCGGCCACCTGGTCGCCCTTGCCGGCCGCGATGAGGTGCACGTCGACCGGGGCGATCGCCGCCGGCCAGAGCAGCCCGCGCTCGTCGTGGTGCTGCTCGGCGACCGCCGCGACGGCACGCGAGATGCCGATCCCGTAGCAGCCCATGGTCGGCCGCACCGGCTTGCCGTCGGCACCGAGCGCGTCGATCGAGAAGGCGTCGGTGAACCGCCGGCCCAGCTGGAAGATGTGGCCGATCTCGACGCCGCGCCGCATCGTCAGCACGCCGTCGCCGCACGCCGGGCAGGGGTCGCCATCCCGCACCTCCGCGGCCTCGATCGTGCCGTCGGCCACGAAATCGCGCCCGTGCGTGACGTGCACGGCATGCCGGCCGACCTCATTCGCCCCGGTCAGCCAGGCCGTGCCGACCGCGACCCGCGGGTCGACCAGATAGCGGATGCCGAGCCCGGCGAGCACCTGCGGCCCGATGTAGCCGCGCACCAGCGACGGCACCGCGGCCCAGTCGTCGAACATCTCGACGGTCGCGGGGGCGACCGCCGCGGCCAGCCGCTTCATGTCGACCTCGCGGTCACCGGGCACCCCGATCACCAGTGGGGCGGGCTTGCCACCGGGCGGCGTCACCGCCACCACCACGTTCTTCAGCGTGTCGGCGGCCGTCCAGTCGGCCCGATCGCCGAGCCGACCCGCGTTGGCCAGCGCGACCAGCGACTCGATGGTCGGCGTGTCCGGCGTGTCATGGCTGGTTGCCGCGGGCTGCGCGAGCGGATCCCCGGAGACCGCCGGCGCCGTGACCACGGCCTCGGTGTTGGCCGCATAGGAACAGGCGGCACAGCCGACGTAGGTGTCTTCACCGATCGGCGTGGTGGCCAGGAACTCCTCGGACGCCGACCCACCCATCAGCCCGGAAACGGCCGAGACGATGGCATAGGTCAACCCCAACCGATCAAAGATCCGCTGGTACGCCTCGCGCAGCGCCGCATAGGCCGCACGCAGCCCGTCGTCGGAAAGGTCGAACGAATAGGCGTCTTTCATCAGGAACTCGCGCCCGCGGATCAACCCGGCGCGCGGCCGCGTTTCGTCACGGAACTTGGTCTGCACCTGATAGAGCAGCACCGGATAGTCGCGGTAGGAGCTGAACAGGTCGCGCACCAGCAGCGCGAACATCTCCTCGTGGGTGGGCGCCAGCAGCAGTTCGGCGCCGCGCCGGTCGGTCAGCGTGAAGATGTCGTCGCCGTATTCGGTCCATCGCCCGCTCGTCTCGTAGGGCTCGCGCGGGAGCAACGCCGGGAACAGCACCTCCTGGCCGCCCACCGCGGCCATCTCCGCGCGGACCACCTCGGTGACCCGGTCGAGCACCAGCTTGCCGAGCGGCAGCCAGGTGAACCCACCCGGCGCGGCCCGCCGGATGTAGCCGGCCCGCAGCAGCAGGCGGTGACTGGCGACCTCGGCGTCGGCCGGATCCTCGCGCAGCGTGCGGAGGAACAGCGTCGACATGCGGAGCAACATTTGCGCAGCTTAGGCCGGGTGCCAAAAAACTGGCGAACCGTTTTCGGCGAGGCGGCAACCATTCACGGCCGTTTACTCGTCTCGGGTGGCGCCGGAAGGTTCCGGCCAAAACCAGCCAACGGAGGATCCAGAGTGGACGAGTTCGACTCCTTCGTCAGGGCCCGAACGCCGGCCCTGTTGCGGTCGGCCTATCTGCTGACCGGCGACCAGCACCTGGCGGAGGATCTCGTCCAGTCCGCGCTCGCGCGTACCCACCGTTCCTGGAAGCGGTTGAACGCCGTCGAGAACGCCGAGGCCTACACCCGCCGGACGATGTACCACCTCCAGGTCTCCTGGTGGCGCCGGGGCCGGGTGGCCGAGTCGCTCACCGACCAGATGCCCGAGCCGCGCGCCCGCGATGCCGGGCCGGACCACGCGGCGCACACCACACTCCGGATCACCCTGCGGAACGCGCTGCTCAAGCTGACCAACCGCCAGCGGGCGGTGCTTGTCCTGCGGTTCTTCGAGGACCGCACCGAGGCCGAGGCCGCCGACCTGCTCGGCGTCACGATCGGCACGGTCAAGAGCCAGACGGCCAAAGCCCTGGCCCGGATGCGTGCCGTGGCGCCGGAGCTGGCCGACCTGTACGTCCCGGAAGGAAGTGCCCGATGAACTTCGACCAGTTGCGCGCGGACCTGGGCGACCTGGCCGACGAGGTGCAGTCGGTCGACCTGCACGAGCGGGCCCTGGCGACGTCACGCAGGCTCGCGCGGCGGCGCGCGATGGCAACGGGGGCGGCCGCCGCGGTGGTGGTGGTCGCCGCCGGCGGGATCGCGCTCAGCGGCCTGCTCGGCGGCGACCGTCCGCCGGTCGGCCCGGCGAACACGCCGTCGGCGACGGCACCGCCGACCATCACCCCGGGCCCGACGGTGACCGCGACCACCACGCCACCGGCCGCGCCGCTCAAGGCCCTGACGACGGCCGAGGTCCGGCAGGCGACGATCGACGTGCCGGCGTGGCGAACCGACGCCTGCCCGGACGGCCGCCAGCCGGTGCCCAACACGAACACCGACGACCGGAACCTGACGGTCACCGGCGACGTGGTCCTGGCCGATGTCGACCGCGATGGCGCCGGCGACGCGCTGATCCTGCTGCGCTGCCGGGCCTACCCGCGCCCCGGCGCCGACGAGGTGATCGAGGATCAGGTGCTCGCGCTCCACCGGGCCGCCGACGGCTCGGTCGCGACGCTCGGCCGGGTCGTCGCGAACCGGCCGGAGCCCGGCGGTGGCGTGCTCGGCGAGGTCCAGGCGGTGGCCGGCGGGGGCATCCGCGTCCTCTGGTTCGACAGCCAGCCCGGACACCCGGACAACGGCTTCCAATGGCGGGTGTACGGGTGGAACGGCAGCGGTTTCGCCCAGACCGGTGGGCCGGCGTCGTTCCCGAAGATCACGGTCGACCTGAAGATCTCGGCGACGAAGACCGTCAAGCTGACCCGCGACCCCTCCGACGCCTGGACCGGTGACCTGGTGATCACGGTGACCAACGCCGGCAACCGGACGGCCACCGACGCGACGGTGACGCTCGAGCTGCCGGTGCCCGCGGTGGTGCAGTCGATGACCGGAGCGGCCGGGAAACTGCCGACCGTCGCGTCCCAGGGTCCGCCGCGGATCCTGACGGCGGCCCTCAAACCGCTGGCCGCCGGCAAGTCCGTGACCGTGACGATGCGCCTGGTCTACCCGGGTGACGCGGCACCGGGTGGCGGCACGGTCCGGATCGGCGCGGTCGGCGACAAGTCCCCGGCCAACAACAGCGCCGCCTTCGGCGTGGATCCCGTCGAGTGACGTTGCCGACAAGGATTGGTGCGTCCCGGTGGGCACGGTGCCAAAATGCGGTCGTGCAATGGCGCAGTTTCGTGGCGGTCGGAGACAGCTTCACCGAGGGAATGGACGATCCCTATCCCGACGGCACCTACCGCGGCTGGGCCGATCTGGTCGCGTCGCGGCTGGCCGTCGACGCCCCCGAGTTCCGCTACGCCAACCTGGCGATCCGCGGCCGGCTGTTTCCCAACGTGGTCGCCGAGCAGGTGCCGGCCGCCCTCGCGATGAAGCCCGACCTGATCAGCTTCGCGGCGGGCGGCAACGACGTCCTGCGCCGTTCGTTCGACCCCGACGTGCTGGTCGCTCGCTTCGACGCGGTGATCGGCGAACTGCGGTCGACCGGCGCCGACGTCGTGGTGTTCCGGTTCGCCGACGTGACCGCCCGGTTGCCCGGGCAGAAGATCATCGGCCCGCGTACGGCGCTGCTCAACCGCGCGGTCGGCGAGACCGCTGAGCGGCACGGCGCCCGCCTCGTCGACCTCTTCGTCGACCACGAGTTCCACAACCCGGTGATGTGGGGCCCGGACCGGCTGCACCTGTCGGCCCTCGGGCACCGCCGGGTCGCCGGGCATGTGCTCGCCGCGCTGGGCGTGCAGTCCGATCCGGAATGGATGGTGCCGCCGGAGCGACTGCCGTCGGCCCGCTGGCTCGCGGCCCGGGCCGCCGACGCCGCCTGGGCCGGCCGGCACCTGGCGCCCTGGGTCAAGCGCCGGATCACCGGCCGCTCCTCCGGTGATCTGATCACCGCGAAGCGGCCCGACCTGACCCCGTTCGGCCTGAGCAACGCCGAGTGACCCGGGTGTGACGTTGGCGGTGTTCACTGTGCTCTATGGCACAGCTCAGCCGCCGGGGTCTGCTGGGTGCGACCGCCGCCGTCGGCCTCCTTGGTGTCGCGGCCTGCGACGGTGCGCAGACCGCCGCGCCGCGACCCTTCGATCCGGGCGACTGGGCCAGTGTGCGGGCCCAGTTCGACCTGGCGCCCGAGGTCGCACACCTGTCGACCTTCGTCTTCGCGCCGCACCCGGCCGGCGTCCGGGCCGCGATCGAGCAGCACCGGGCCGGGCTCGACCGCGACCCGATCGGCTATCTGCATGCCAACGAGGCGGCGGCTGAGAGCCGGGTGGCCGGGGCGGCGATGAAATACCTCGGCACCGGGGTCGACCGGGTGGCGTTCACCGACTCGACCACGCTCGGCCTGGGGTTGCTCTACGGCGGCTTGCGGCTGGCCGCCGGCGACGAGGTGCTGACCAGCACGCACGACTTCTACGCCACCCACGAGGCGCTGCGGCTGCGGGCCGAGCGCGACGGCGTCACCGTCCGCCAGGTCGCGCTCTACGCCGAGCCGGCCAGGGCGAGCACCGACGAGATCGTCGGCAAGCTGGTGGCGGCGGTCGGGCCGCGCACCAAGGTGGTCGCCCTGACCTGGGTGCACTCGAGCACCGGCGTCCGGCTGCCGATCCGGGCGATCGCCGACGCCCTCGCCGGCCGCGACCTGCTCCTCTGCGTCGACGGAGTGCACGGCTTCGGCGCCCTCGACGCCGCGCCCGAGAGCCTGGGCTGCGACTTCCTGGTCTCGGGTGGGCACAAGTGGCTGCACGGCCCGCGCGGCACCGGGCTGGTCTGGGGCTCCGAACGGGGTTGGGCCCGGTTCACCCCGAGCGTGCCGTCGTTCGACGGGCGCAGCCTGGTCGGCTGGATGACCGGGGGTCGGGCGGCGACGCCGCCCGGTGCCGCGGCGACGCCCGGCGGCTATCACAGCTTCGAGCACCGCTGGGCCCTCGCCGAGGCCTTCGACCTGCACGACAGCATCGGCCGCGACCGGGTCGCCGGGCGGGTCCGTGACCTGGCCACCCGGCTCAAGGCCGGCCTGGCCGGCATCGCCGGGGTCACCCTGATGACGCCGCGGGACCCGGAACTCTCCGCCGGGGTGGTCTGTTTCACCGTCGGCCAGGTGACCGCCGAGGAGGCGGTCGGCCGGCTCGCCGCGGCCAAGGTGGTCGCCAGCGTCACCCCCTACCGCACCTCCTACGTGCGGCTCGGCCCGACCATCGCCAACAGCGAGGAGCACGTCGACGCCGCGGTGCGTGCGGTTCGTGACCTCGGGTGACCGTGGCGGGTATAGCGTTGCGCTTATGTCCGTTTCCAACGACCCGGACCCCCGGCTGCAGACCTACGCCGACCCGCACTCGCTGGTCACCACCGAGTGGCTGGCGGAAAATCTGGGGCGCGACGGCCTGGTGGTCGTCGAGTCCGACGAAGACGTGCTGCTCTACGAGTCCGGGCACATCCCGGGCGCGATCAAGGTCGACTGGCACACCGAGCTCAATGACGAGGTGACCCGCGACTATGTCGACCCGGAGGGCTTCGCCGCCCTCTGCTCGGGGAAGGGCATCAGCCGCGACGACACGGTCGTCTTCTACGGTGACAATTTCAACTGGTGGGCGGCGTACGCCCTCTGGGTGTTCTCTCTTTTCGGCCACCCCGACGTGCGCCTGCTCGATGGCGGCCGGCAGAAATGGGCCGCCGAAGGGCGCGAACTGACCCGCGACCGCACCCAGCGCCCGCCCACGCCCTACCCGGTGCCGCGCCGCGACGACGCCCGCATCCGGGCGTTCCGCGAGCAGGTGCTGGCCCACATCCAGGCCGGTCGGCCGCTGGTCGACGTGCGTTCGCTCGACGAATACACCGGCAAGCTCCTGGCCATGGAGGCCTACCCGCAGGAGGGCGCGCTGCGCGGCGGCCACATTCCGGGCGCGGTCAGCAAACCCTGGAAGGCGGCGGCCAACGACGACGGCACCTTCAAGTCGGCCGACGAACTGCGCGCGATCTACGCCGACCAGCTGGGACTGTCCGAAGGGGACGACATCATCGCCTACTGCCGGATCGGGGAGCGCTCCAGCCACACCTGGTTCGTGCTGCGGCACCTGCTGGGTTATTCGCACGTGCGTAACTACGACGGCTCGTGGACCGAGTGGGGCAACCTGGTGCGCTCACCGATCGCGCGTGGCGAAGAGCCCGGCTCGCTGAAGCGGGGAACGTGACGTGCGGCACGCGAAACCATCGGACAAATCACCACAGAAACCCCCGAAATCCGGGGCCGAATTCAAGATCGCGACACCTTGTTGGTCTTGACAGCTGGCTAGGCTGGCCACGTGACGCTGGAACAACAAGCGGACCCCGCCATCCCGAGCGCCGCGTCCACCCCGCCGAAGCGCCGATCCCGGCGCGACGAGATCCTCGAGATCGCGGTCGGGCTGTTCGCCGCCCGGGGCTATCACGGCGTCTCGATGGACGACATCGGCTCCGCCGCCGGGGTCACCGGGCCGGCGCTCTACCACCATTTCGCCGGCAAAGAGGCGATGCTCGTGGCCGCCCTCATCCCGGTCAGCGAGGGTCTGCTGGCCGGTGGCCGCGAGCGGGTCGCCCGGCATCCCGGCGAGGCCGCACTGGCGTCGCTGGTCGAGTTCCACGTCGACTTCGCGCTGGCCAACCCCGCGGTGATCGCCCTGCACCTGCACGAACTCGACCGGCTGCCCGACGACCCGCGCCGGCAGATCCGCCGTCTGCAGCGGCTCTACGTCGAAGAGTGGGTCAAGGTCCTCACCCGGATCCGTCCGGAACTCACCGCGCCCGAGGCCCGGGTGCTCGCACACGCCGCGTTCGGCCTGATGAACTCCACCCCGTTCCTCGGCGGCGAGGTCAACCGCGAGCGGCTGGCCGACCTGCTCCGGGTCGCCACCATGGCGGCGTTGCGCGACACCGCCTGAGCAGGAGCGGCAGCAGGACCATTTATCCTCCAGCCGGGCAGTGCCGCCCGCCGAAAGGGGAGTCCTGATGATCGAGTCTTTGCTGGTCGCCAACCGCGGCGAGATCGCGCGCCGGGTGCTCCGCACGGCCAACCGGCTCGGCGTACGCACGATCGCCGTCTACTCCGAGGCCGACGCCGACCTGCCCTTCGTGGCCGAGGCCGACGAGGCGGTGCTGATCGGCCCGGCCAACGTCGCGCAGAGTTACCGCAACGTCGAGGCGATCCTGCAGGCGGCCAAGACCACCGGCGCGCAGGCCGTACACCCTGGCTATGGGTTCCTGTCGGAGAACGCCGAGTTCGCCCGCGCGGTCGAGGCCGCGGGCCTGATCTGGGTCGGCCCCGGACCCGCCGCGATCAGCGCGATGGGCGACAAGATCAACGCGCGCAACCTGATGGCCGCCGCCGGCGTGCCGGTCGCACCCGGCACCACCGACCCGGCGGCGTCGGTGGACGCGGCGGTCGAGGCGGCCGCCGGCATCGGCTACCCGGTGATGGTCAAGGCCGCCGCCGGCGGTGGCGGCATGGGCATGGGCGTCGCCGCCGACGAGGCCGCGCTGCGCACCGAGTACGCGAAGGTGCAAACCTTCGCCGAGCGGATGTTCGGCGACGGCGCGGTGCTGATCGAGCGCTATTTCGCCCGGGTACGCCACGTCGAGGTGCAGATCCTGGGCCTGGCCGACGGCACCGTGGTGGCGCTCGGCGAGCGCGAGTGCTCGGTGCAGCGGCGCAACCAGAAGCTGGCCGAGGAGTCGCCGTCACCGGCGGTCACGCCCGAGTTGCGGGCCCGGCTGCTGGCCGCGGCCGTCCGGGCCGGCGAGGCGGTCGGCTACCGCAACGCGGGCACCGTCGAGTGCCTGCTGGAGCCGGCCACCGGCGAGTTCTTCTTCCTGGAGATGAACACCCGGCTCCAGGTGGAGCACCCGGTGACCGAATTGGTTTACGGCGTCGACCTGGTCGAGGAGCAGTTGCGGGTGGCCGCCGGCCTGCCGCCGCTGTTCGACCCGGCCGCCCTGGCGCCCCGCGGGCACGCCATCGAGCTGCGAGTCAACGCCGAAGACCCGAAGCGTTTCCTGCCCGGCCCGGGCGCGATCAGCACCTGGGTCGAGCCGACCGGCGAGGGCGTCCGGGTCGACTCGGGGTACACCGCAGGGACGACAGTCACGCCGTTCTACGACTCGTTGATGGCCAAGCTCGTTGTCTATGGCGACGACCGTGCGCAGGCGCTCGACCGGGCCCGGGCCGCCGTCGCCGGCTTCGAGATCGTGGGTCCGAAACAGAACCTGCCATTCTTCGCCGAGCTGCTCGAGCAGGCGGAGTTCGTTTCCGGTGACTACGACACGGGCATCGTTGGCCGCATGCGATAAGTCACGGGATGACCAATTTTTCCCATTCACCTGCGTGACCCGCTCCAGGCCAGTTCGTTACCTAGAGCAGTGGCGGTCATAACCGGTCAAATCAGGCCGGACCGCCACTCCTAACGAACCGGCGAGCGGAAGGCCAACCATGATTCGGTCGGGGGTCGAGCGCAAGCAGCGCACGGCGCCGCGGCGGGTCCTGGTCCGGACGCTCGTCGTCGGTGGTCTCGCGGGGGCGGCTTGGCTGCTGTCCGCGTCGGCGGCGCAGGCCGCCGGTGCGGAACCGGTCGCCGATCAGGGTGCGAGGTCCGTCCTCGCGCCACTGACCGGGGTACTGGAGACCGCGAAGCCGGTGTTGAGCACGGCGACCGGCCTGCTCGACGGAGCGCTGCCGGTGACGGCAGAGCCGACCGTCGAGCGACCGGTGTCGACCGGCCGGACCACCGCGCAGCGGGTCATCTCGGATCCCGCCGCGGCCGTCGTCGCGCCCAGCACGACGGCACAAGGCTCCATCGTCATCGCGGGCGCGGCACCGGCAGCGAAGCCGGAACCCGCCGCCGCCCGTACGGCCGTCCGACTCAGCATCCCCGACGGGACGCCGAGCCGCTCGGCGGACCGGTCCGGACCGCACACCAGCGGGCCGGCCGGCACACCTGGACCGGTCGCTCCGCTCGGGGTAACCCGTGCGCTGGCCGTCCCGGGCGCCCTGCTTACCCCCGTGGCTCAGGTCGCCCTGCCGGTCCTCGCGCCGGTGACCGCGTTTCTCCGCCCGATGACCTCGATGCTGCGACTCTTCGCGGCACCGCTGTTCAGGACGGCGGGCGCGGTAACCCGGACGGTGACCGGCACCCTGTCCGGCCCTCGCGGCCGGCCAACCCCGGCTGTCACGCCCGTCGGCTTCGTCGGCGTGCACGGACGCGTGTCATCCCGCACGCCCGGCACGACCGCTCCCGGTTCGGCCAGCGTCGCCGAACCTCGGGCCACTCACACCGGGACAAGCACCATCCGGCAATACGTCGGTCTGTCGGAGCGCGTGGCCTCGGCCGCGTCGAACCGCGGGAACGGCGATACGCCCCGCGAGCCCTATCCCGGTCCTATTCGGGGCGAGGGCAGCGCGTCGGGCACCCCGGCCAGCGCGTCGGGGTCGCCGGCGGGAGGTGGTGCGTTCGCCACCGTTCCCTCGTCGGTTGTGGGCAGCATGGTGGCCTTCCAACTGCTGCCGAAGCCGGCCGACAGTGCGGTTCCCCGGCATGACGCCGAGGCACCGACCGTCTCACCTGACTAGTGATGCAGGACCTGCACCGTCGAGGACGGGCAGGAGCCACAGCCCCACCCGGGCCACACGGTCCGCGGTAGCGCGGCAGACCAGGAAATCCCGATAACCGCTCTGACTAGCGGCGAGTTCCTGGCCGGACATCACGAACGACACCTGGGCGCACGTCGACAGGCGGAGTCAGGACCCATCACGGCACCGTCGCGCCCGGACAAGGCGACACCGCAACACCCTCTTATCTGACATTTCTCGAAAGGTCACTTCACCCAATGAAGACTTGGGTTCGTAAGTCCATCAGCGTTGGCGTCATGGCCGCGGGTGGTCTCCTTGCTACGCAGGCGGCGGCGCACGCCGACTTCGTCAGCACCGGCAACTTCGGCGCAGTCAACGGAAACCAGATCTACCTGCCGATCCAGGCACCGATCGACGTCTGCGGCAACAGCATCGCCGCCGGCCTCGCTGGGGCGTATTCGGCGTGTGACGGTGGCTCGGCCGCGATCAACGGCGGCACTGAGAGCGACTTCGTCAGCGCCGGCAACTTCGGCGCCGCCAGCGGCAACCAGGTCTACCTGCCGATCCAGGCACCGATCGACGTCTGCGGCAACGCCATCGCGGCTGTCGCCGCCGGAGCGTTCGCAACGTGCGATGGCGGGTCGGTCGCGGTGCACGGCGATGGAGAAGACCGCCGTCACAGCGACGACGACAAGGGCTACCAGAAGCACCACGGCGGCGACGAGTTCGCCGCCATGGCCGAGGGCAAGGGCAAGGGCAAGGACAAGGACCGGCACAAGCGTGACTGGGACGACGCGGGTTACACCTGGATCACGTCGGGCAACTACGGGTTGCTGAACGGCAACCAGGTCTACGCGCCGATCCAGGTGCCCATCAACATCTGTGGCAACGCCATCGCGATTCTCGGGGCGGGCGCCGCTGCATCGTGCGATGGCGGCGCGGTGGCCGTCAAGGAAAGCGCTCGGGCCGACGGCTACGACCACGACGGTCGCGATCACGATGGCAAGGGCCGCGATCACGACGGCAACGGCGGCACGCTCTTCTACAGCGCTAACAACTACGGTCTCGCCAACGGCAACCAGGTGTACGCGCCGATCCAGGCGCCGATCGACATCTGCGGCAACGCCATCGCGATTCTCCTCGCCGGGGCGTCCGCGCACTGCGACGGTGGGTCGGTCGCGGTCCAGGAGAGCGCGCGCAGCAACGGTTGGGACGACAATGACGTCACGATGATCTCCTACGGCAACTACGGCGCCCTCAACGGCAACCAGGTCTACCTGCCGATCCAGGCGCCGATCGACATCTGCGGCAACGCCATCGCTGCCGGCCTGGCCGGGGCGTCCGCGTCTTGCGACGGCGGTTCGGTCGCGATCCACGAGAGCGCTCGTGCCGAAGGAGCGCGCGACGAGGCGCTGCCGGTGCTGGGCCAGCTTCCCGTCGTGGCCGGCCTGCCGCTCGTCGGGCAGTTGGGCCAGGGCGCGGCTCCGGCCGCGCCCAAGGCGGACACTGCCCCGGGCGCCCGCTCGACCACCGGTGCCACCGAGGGCGACGACTACGACGACGCTGGCCGTCACGGCAAGGACCACAACCGTGGCAAGCACGGCGACGACCACCGGGGCGCGCACAACGGTGGCAAGACCCTCATCAGCGCCGGCAACTACGGTCTCCTGAATGGCAACCAGGTCCTGTCCGGGCTCCAGCTTCCCCTGGACATCAGCGGCAACGGGATCGCCGCGCTGGGCGCCGGCGCCTTCGCGCACAGCACCGGCGGGGCAGCCGCCATCTCCAACTGATCCACCCGCACGCAGCACCATCGGGGCCCCCGCAACCTGCGGGGGCCCCTTCGCATGTCCGGGTGTAGTAACCTAACGATCGTTCAGCAGCGTGGGCGAAGGGGTCGGTGTGGCACTCGACGACGAAGAGCTCGAGCAGCTCGGCAAGCGGGTCCGGGCCGGTGGCGCGGAGCGTTACCACGCGGCCAACGCCGCCAAGGGCAAGTTGTTCGCCCGCGAGCGGGTCGCCCGCCTGGTCGACGAGGGTTCCTTCGTCGAAGACGGGCTCTATGCCAACGCGCTGGCCGAGGGGCTGCCGGCCGACGGCGTGATCACCGGCCAGGCGATGATCGACGGCCGCCGGGTCTGCCTGATGGCCAACGACTCGACGGTCAAGGCCGGCTCCTGGGGCGCCCGCACGGTGGAGAAGATCATCCGGATCATCGAGCGGGCCTACCAGTCCGGCCTGCCGATGGTCTACCTGGTCGACTCGGCCGGCGCCCGGATCACCGACCAGGTCGACCTGTTCCCGGGCCGGCGCGGCGCCGGGCACATCTTCTGGAACCAGGTCCGGGCCTCCGGCTCGATCCCGCAGGTCTGCGCGCTGTTCGGGCCGTCGGCGGCCGGCGGCGCCTACATCCCGGCGTTCTGCGACGTGGTCGCGATGGTCGACGGCAACGCGAGCATGTATCTGGGCTCCGACCGCATGGTCGAGATGGTGACCGGCGAGAAGACCACGCTCGAGGCGATGGGCGGCGCGGCGGTGCACACCCGCGAGTCCGGCGTCGGCCATTTCCTCTGCAAGACCGAGGACGACGCGCTCGACACGGTCCGCCGTTATCTGTCCTACCTGCCGGCCAACCACACCGAGCAGCCGCCGGCCGCCGCGGCCGTCGGCGCGCCCGAGATCGACCTGGCCGCGCTGGTGCCGGCCAGCGAGCGGCAGGCGTTCGATATGCGCCGGTTCGCCAAGGGCCTGCTCGACGAGGGGTCGTTCTTCGAGATCCAGGCGCTCTGGGCCAAGGAGCTGACCATCGGTTTCGGCCGCCTCGACGGCCAGGTGGTCGGCGTGGTCGCCAACAACTCGATGTTCAAGGGCGGCGTGCTGTTCGTCGACTCGGCCGACAAGGCCACCCGGTTCGTCCAGCTCTGCGACGCGTTCAACGTGCCGCTGCTCTTCCTCTCCGACGTGCCCGGCTTCATGGTCGGCACCGCGGTCGAGAAGGAAGGCATCATCCGGCACGGCGCCAAGATGATCACCGCGATCAGCGAGGCCACCGTGCCGAAGATCTGCGTGGTCGTGCGCAAGGCCTACGGCGCCGGCCTCTACGCGATGGCCGGCCCCGGCTTCATGCCCGACGCCACGATCGCCCTGCCCACCGCGAAGATCGCCGTGATGGGCGCCGAGGCCGCGGTCAACGCCGTCTACGCCAACAAGATCGCCGCGATCGAAGACCCCGAGGAGCGGGCCGCCTTCGTGACGGAGCGCCGCGAGGCCTACGAGCGCGACATCGACATCGTGCACCTCGCCAGCGAACTGGTGGTCGACGCGATCGTCGCGCCCGAACTGCTGCGCGCCGAACTGGTCGCCCGCTACGCCGCCGCCCGCGGCAAAGACCGCCATTTCTCCCGCCGTCGCCACGGCGTGACACCCGTCTAAAGAACTAGGAGCCCCCATGCTCAACGAGGAGCACGAGGCGCTGCGTGAAAGCGTCCGCGAGTTCGCACAGGACGTGGTCGCGCCCGTCATCGCCAAGCACTACGACAACCACACCTTCCCCTACGACATCGTCGCCGCGATGGGCAAGATGGGGCTGTTCGGCCTGCCGTTCGCCGAGGAGCACGGCGGCATGGGCGGCGACTACTTCGCTCTCTGCCTCGCCCTCGAAGAGCTGGCCCGGGTCGACTCGAGCGTGGCGATCACCCTGGAGGCCGCGGTCTCCCTGGGCGCCATGCCCGTCTACCGGTTCGGCACCGAGGAGCAGAAGCGCCGCTGGCTGCCGCCGTTGCTGCGGGGCGAGGCGCTGGCCGGCTTCGGCCTGACCGAGCCGGGCTTCGGCAGCGACGCCGGCGGCACCGCCACCCGGGCCGTGCTCGACGGCGACGAATGGGTGATCAACGGCGCAAAGGCATTCATCACCAACTCCGGCACCGACATCACCTCGTTCGTCACGGTGACCGCGGTGACCGGCGTCCGCCCCGACGGCGGCAAGGAACTGTCGACCATCATCGTGCCCTCCGGCACGCCCGGTTTCACGGTGGCGCCCGGCTACTCCAAGGTGGGCTGGTGCGCGTCCGACACCCACGAGCTGACCTTCGACAACGTCCGCGTACCCGCGGAGAACCTGCTCGGTGAGCGCGGGCGCGGCTTCGCCCAGTTCCTGCGGATCCTCGACGAGGGGCGCATCGCGATCGCCGCGCTGGCGGTCGGCCTCGCGCAGGGCTGCGTCGACGAGTCGGTGCGCTACGCCAAGGAGCGCCACGCGTTCGGCCAGCCGATCGCCGGCTTCCAGGCCATCCAATTCAAGATCGCCGACATGGAGAAGCGCGCCCACCTGGGCCGCCTGGCCTACCACGACGCAGCGGCCGCGATGCTCGCCGGCCGCGACTTCAAGCGCCAGGCCGCGATCGCCAAGCTCTACGCCAGCGAGAGCGCCGTCGACAACGCCCGCGACGCCACCCAGATCCACGGCGGCTACGGCTTCATGAACGAGTTCCCGGTCGCCCGCTTCTGGCGCGACTCGAAGATCCTGGAGATCGGCGAGGGTACGTCGGAGATCCAGCGCCTGGTCATCGCGCGCGACATGGGGATCGTGGCTTAAACCCGACGCTAACCCCGGCCGAATGCCTGGTGACGCGGGCCGATCCGAGGTGCTTGCATTCCCCGGTACTCATCCGGGGAGGTCCAACCATGTTCGGTGCGCTCGGTCGGGCGATGGTCCGCTGGCGGTGGCCCGTGCTGGCGGTCTGGCTGGTGCTGGTGATCGGCGGCGCGGCGTTCGGCGGCACGGTGTTCGACCGGTTGGCGACCACTGACAACCTGCGGCCCGACGCCGAGTCGCAACGGGCCGATCAGCGGGTCCAGCAACTCAAGCCCGAGGGTGAGAAGGTCGTCGCGGTCATCCGGGATCGCGACGTCTACGACCCCCCGCTGGTGGAGAACGTCCAGAAGATCGCCACCGAGATCCGCGGCATCGACGGCGTCACGTCCGTCGACGACCTCTACAGCGCGCCCGGCGGCCGGATCGGCGCCGACAACCGAAGCTCCCTTGTGGAGGTCGAGTTGCGGCCCGGCCTGTCCGACGGGCAGCGCGAGCAGGCCGAAGACCTGGTCGCGGCCGCTCTGCACCGGATCGACGCGCCGCAGGTGCTGGTCGGTGGCGAGAAACTGGCCGAGCGGGCGTTCGCCGAGCAGGCGATCAGCGACGCGGCGGTCGGTGAGAGCATCGCGCTGGTCGTACTCCTGGTCGTGCTGGTGTTGATCCTCGGTGGGTTCGTGGCCGGCCTGATCCCGCTGGCCGCCGCCTTCTCCTCGGTCGCCGCGACGCTGCTGGGGTTGCTGCTGTTGACCGCGCTCGGCGACGTCGGCGAGTTCACCGTCAACGTGGTGACGCTGCTGGGCATCGGCCTCGCGGTCGACTACGCGCTGCTGATGATCGCGCGGTTCCGGGAGGAGCGGGCGGCCGATCCGGGGGCGGCGCTCGACGAACTGCTCGCCCGGGTCACGGCGACCGCCGGCCGCACGGTGGTGATCTCCGGCCTGGCCGTCGCCGCCGCGATGCTCGGGCTGTTCGCCTTCGCCGAGCCGCTGCTCGCGAGCATGGCCCTCGGCGGGGCGGTCGTGGTCGTGCTCGCCACCCTCGCCGGGCTGACCGCCGTGCCGGCGCTGGTCGCGATCGGGCACCGGCGAATCCCGGAAGCCGGCACCCGGCACCGGCTCCTCGACCGGCTGCCCCGGCCTAAGCAGGCGTTGCTGCCCCGGCTCGCGGTGGTCGCGCAACGCAAGCCCGGTCCGGTCGCGCTGGCCGTCTCGGTCGGGCTGATCGCGCTGTCGCTGCCCTTCGTGCTCGGTGCCAACCTGGGCAACTCCGACGCCCGCGCGCTGCCGGCCGGCAGCGAGGCGCGCCAGCTCTACGAGGTCGTGCAGCGCGACTTCAACGTCGGCCGGGCCGAGCCGGTCGTCGTGGTGGTCAACACCGACCCGGCCACCGCCGCCGTCCGCGACCTGATGAACGAGCTCAACACCATGCCGGGGGTGGTGCTGATGCAACCGCGGCCCGACATCACCGGGCCCGCTGCGATCATCGACGTCACGCCGACCGGTGTCACCGCCGACCAGACCTCGCGCGACCTGGTGCGGCGGATCCGTGCCCTGAACACCCCGGTGCCGATGCTGGTCGGCGGGCCCGCGGCCGAACTCGTCGACTACCAGGCCTCGGTCGCGAGCCGGTTGCCGATCGCCGTGCTCGTGCTCTTCCTGGTCACCGTGGTCCTGCTCTTCGTGCTCACCGGCTCGCTGGTGATCCCGCTCAAGGCGCTGCTGATGAACGCGCTCACCCTGCTCGGCACGCTCGGCGTGCTGGTCGTGGTGTTCCAGTGGGGCGTCGGCGACGTGCTGCTCGGCTTCGACTCGTGGGGCGCGATCGACGTGACGACGCCGGTGCTGCTCTTCGTGTTCATCTTCGGGCTGTCGATGGACTACGAGGTCTTCCTGCTGGCCCGGATCAAAGAGGAATGGGATCAGCGGGTACGCCGCCGGCGCGCCGGTGCCGACGCCGCCGCCAGTGACCGCGCCGTGCTGGCCGGCATCACCAAGACCGGCCCGGTGGTCACCACCGCGGCGCTGTCCATCTCGGTGGTCTTCCTCGGCTTCCTGCTCGGCGGGCTGACCGCGGTCAAGGAGATCGGCTTCGGCATGGTGGTCGCGGTCGTGCTCGACGTGACCGTGGTCCGCGGCCTGCTGCTGCCGGCGCTGATGAGCCTGCTCGGCGAGTGGAACTGGTGGTCGCCCGCGCCGCTGCGCCGGCTGCACCAGCGCTGGTTCCAGACCGCCAGCGGGGCGCCGGTGCGGGCTACCGCGACCGTTGCACCACCCCGGGAGACGATTTCCACCTGACAACTACCTATCATCTGTCGGGAATCGGGCGTTCACCGGTCAGTGACGCGACGTTGTGCTCCCGGACCGGCCATGACCTGCGTACCCTTCCTGCCCATGACCGCGGATCACGCTGCTGACCAGGGATTCGACGCCCTGCTCAAGGCGCGCCGCCGCGACGCCGGATTGACACAGAACGAGCTCGCCGATCGGGCCGGCATCGGAGTCCGGACCGTTCGGGATCTCGAGCGCGGTCGGGCGTCGCGGCCACAGCGGACGACCGTCGACCTGTTGGCCACCGCGCTGCGACTGAGCGGCGCCGCGCGCGCCGAGTTTCTGGCCGCCGCCCGCGGCACGCCCGCGGCTGCCGCACCCGATGAGCGCCCGGCGGTGCCGGCCATGACGCCGCTCGCGTCGGCCGCGGCCAGCCGGGGGCGCGGCCTGCCGCCGCCCGGCCCGCTGGTCGGCCGCGACCTCGACGTCGCCGAGGTCGCGCTGACCCTGCTCCGCGGCGACGGCCTGGTCACCCTGGTCGGGCTGGCCGGCGTCGGGAAGACCAGCGTGGCCCTGTCGGTCATCGAGCGGGTCAAGGAACGCCATCAGGGCGGCGTCGCCGGCATCCTGATCACCGAGGGGTCGACCGAGAGCGACGTGCTGACCGCCGCCGCGACCGTGCTGGGCGTTGCCCGGGCCGACGAACTGGCCGGCCGCCTCGCCGGTGCGCCGAGCCTGCTGCTGGTCGACGCCGTGGAGCGGGCCCCCGGCGCGGTCGCCGAGGCGCTGCACCGGCTGGTCGCCGTCGCCCCGTCGCTGCGCATCCTGGCCACCGGCCGGCACCCCGTCGGGCTGCCGGGCGAACGCGTCTGGCCGGTCGTGCCGCTCGAGGTGCCGCCGACCGACGATCTCGACCTGTCCGCAGTGTCCAAATACCCCGCCGTCGCGCTGTTCCTCGACCGGCTGCGCCGGGTCCGCCGTGACCCGTTGGAGCCGGGCGAGGTCGGCGCGCTGGTCCGGCTGGTCCGCCGGCTGGGCGGGTTGCCGCTGGCCATCGAGCTCGCCGCGGCCCGCGGCCGGGTGCTCGACATGAACCAGATCCTCGACCGCTACGGGCACCGGCTGCTCGACCTGGCCGGCCCGGAGACCGCACCTGGCAGTGCCTACCAGGCGATCGCGGTCAGCCTGCGCGACGCGGTCGCGGCCAGCTACCGGTTGCTCGAGCCGGAGGAGCAGATCGCGGTGCGGCGGCTGTCGCCGTTCCGCAACCGTTGGTCGGTCGAGCTCGGCGAGGCCATGCTGGCCGACACGTCCGCGCCCGGCACCGCCCTCGACGGCGACCCGGTGCCGCTGCTCGACCGGCTCGTGGCGCTCGGCCTGCTGGGCATGCGAGGCGCCGGCTCGATGCGGTTCCGGCTGCTCGACGTGGTCCGCGACTACGCCGAGGAGCAGGCCGCGGCCGAGGGCGAGCTGACCGCGATCCGGCGCCGGCACGCGCTGGTGATGGCCCGGTTCGCCGCCCGAGTGGCGCCGGAACTGGCCGGCGGCAAGCTGGCCGGCGCGGTGGCCCGGCTCGACGAGGTGACCAGCGACCTGTGGGCGGCGCTGGCGCACTCGGCGATCGACGACCCGCACACCGCGCTGCTGCTGGCCGCCAACCTGCCGCGCTGGTGGCGGTTCCGCGGCCGGGACGCCGCCGGGCGGCAGTGGCTGCGCCGGTTGCTCGACGACCCGCGTACCGCCGATGCCGATCCGGTGTTGCGGGCCTGGGCGCAGCTCGGCGTGGCCCAACTGGCCGCCGAGCACAGCGCCGGCCCGCTCGAGTTGCCGGCGGCCGAGCAGGCACTGGCGACGTTCCGCGAGCAGGGTGACGTGTCCGGCGAGTTGGCCGCGCGCAACCAACTGTCGGGGCTGTGGATGTCGACCGGCGGCTACGACGAGGCGCGCCGGCACGGTGCCGCGGCGCTGGCGCTGGCCACCCGCACCGGGCGCACCCGTGACATGGCGGTCGCGCAGAACAACCTGGCCTGGCACGAGATCCGGGCCGGTGACCTGGCTGCCGCCCGGCGCCGGATGGCCGCCGTCGACCGACTGGCCGCGCAGTGCGGCGAAGACCGGTTGCGTGCGTTGGCACTGGCCAACGTCGCCGAGGTCAACCGCCTCGACGGGCGCTACGAAGACGCGGTGAAGATGGGCCGGCGGGCGATCGCGGCCTTGGAGCGGCTCGGCGACCCCGGACACCGCGCCCGGGTGCTCGGCACGATCGGTCTCGCGCTGGCCCTGGCCGACCGGTTCGACGAATCGTTCGCGGTGTTGACCCAACTGCGGTCGACGGCGGCGGGCATGGATGCGGGTGAGGCGCCGGCGAGCGACGTGCAGGGCCCGAGCGCGATGATCGAGGCGACGCTGGCGGCCAAGCGCGGCGACCGCGTGCTCGCGGCGGAATGGTTCGGTGTCGCGGTCGGTGCCTACGCCGGCGGGCGTGACCTGCGCGATGTGGCCGAGGCGCTGGTCGGGCTGGCGTCGGTGACCGACGAGGAAGAGACCCGCGCGGCGGTGATCGAGCGGCTCGACGCGGTCTGCAAGGAAGGCGGCATCACGCTGCTGGCCTCGGAACGTCGCCGGGCCGAAGGACAAGACAGCCGGCGCTGACCGCCCTCCCACTCAGTCAGCACCGGCTGCCTTCCACCCCCGCTCGACGCGGACCGGGCCGCCCCCCGACGGACCTTCATAACGTCCGCGCCGCGCCCCCGTGGCGCTTGCGCTTTGTCCCCGTTGCGTGTGTTGCTGATGAGTACCGTATCGGTGGCCGCGCGCCCGCCGTACTAAATGCGGCTTTTGACGATTGGGGTCTATCGGTTCTGCCGGTCTTTCTGCCGGTGACCGATTACGCCTATCGAGCGGTGAGCGTCTCCGACGCGTCCGGGTCTGGGTCGATTGCCGGATCGCAGGCTCCGCCCCGCTCGGGCACGCCGGCGGTGGCGCAGGGGTTGACCGCGTCGCGGACCCGGCGCAACAGGCCGAGGAGTTGGTCGAGCTCGGCCGGGGTGAGCTGGCCGGTGAACCACTCGTCGATCAGCTCCAGGTGGCCCGGCAGGGTGTCGGCGAGCTTCGTCATGCCGGCGTTGGTGACGCCCGCGTAGGAGCTGCGCCGGTCGGTCGGGCAGGCGCGGCGTTGGAGCAGGCCGTCGCGCTCCATCCGGTCGACGACCCGGGTGACCCCGCTGGTCGAGAGCGAGGTTTGGGCGGCGAGGTCGGTCATGCGTAGTTCGTGGCCTGGGGAGCGGGCCAGCCGCATCAGGACCTCGAACTCGACGGGGGACAGCTTGTGCCCCGCGAACTGCGCGGCGAAGCGCGCCGAGAGCCCGATGAAGGTCTCGGAGAGCAGCCCGATCGCGGTGATGCGGGGGTCGTCTAACAGCTCAGCCACGAGAACAAGTGTACCAGTCCTTGACACGAGGAATATTGCGAGGGATATAGTTGCTGAGTCAAGCGTTGAGTTCGTCCCACCAACCGCTGAAGGGTTCTTCTCCGATGAGCGACACCGTCACCAACAACACCCGCGTCTGGAACGGCGTGACCATTCCGACCGCGGGCACGTACGACCTCGACCCCGCGCACAAGCTGGTCGGCTTCACCGCGCGCCACATGATGGTCGCCAAGGTACGCGGTCACTTCGACGAGGCATCCGCCACGATCACCGTCGGCGAGAACCCGCTGGAGTCCACCGTCACCGCGACGATCAAGACCGCCAGCATCACCACGGGCGTCGCGGACCGCGACAACCACCTCCGCAGCCCCGACTTCCTCAAGACCGAGGAGTTTCCGACCATCGAGTTCCAGAGCATCGGTGGCGTCAAGGAGGTCAACGGCACGGAGTTCGTGCTTCCCGGTGAGCTGACGATCCGCGGCGTGACCCGCAGGGTCGAGCTGAAGGTCGAGTTCGAGGGTGCCGGCCGCAACCCTTACGGCATGGACATCTTCGGCTTCTCGGCGCACACCGAGATCGACCGTGAGGACTTCGGCCTGACCTGGAACGTCAACCTGGAGACCGGTGGCGTTCTGGTGGGCAAGAAGGTGCGCATCGAGATCGAGGGCGAGGCCGTTCGCCAGGCCTGATACACCCCCTTTTCCAGGGTCCCGGCAGCTGATCACAGCTGCCGGGGCCCTGGCGTATGGTGGACTGAACGCTTTGATCCGCTTACAAAGGGTGATAAGTATTTGGTTTGTCCCTGGCCGAGCGCCCCTCGCGCTCTTACCGTGAAGGGTCCACGCCAGTCACATACGGGGCCGTGCGCCGGGGAGGGCACACATGGGCAAGGATGTGTCGCCGCTTGGTTTCTCCCGCGAGGATCGCGTCCGTTATCGTCAGAAAGTTCGGCGATGTCTCGATGTCTTCGCGCTGATGCTCGACGACTTCGAGTTCGACGCCGAGCGGCCGACGACCGGTTTGGAGATCGAGCTCAACCTGGTCGACAAAGACGCCGAGCCCGCCATGCGCAACGCGGAGATCCTCGCCAACCTCGCTGATCCGACCTTCCAGACCGAGTTGGGCCAGTTCAACCTTGAGCTCAACGCCCGACCTCGCATGATCGAGGGCGACGGCTTCGCCGACTACCAGCACGACATCCAGGCCAGCCTCGGGCGCGCGGAAGACCGCGCCAACAAGGCCGACGCGACCATCGTGCTGATCGGCATCCTCCCCACGCTCACCCCGCGCCATCTGGTCCTCGGCAACCTCTCCAGCAACGAGCGCTACTGGGCGCTCAACGAGCAGATCGTCAACGCCCGCGGCGAAGACATCGGGCTCGACATCCGTGGCGTCGAACGGTTGCAGACCTTCACCGACTCGATCGCGCCGGAGTCGGCGTGCACCAGCGTGCAGTTCCACCTGCAGGTTTCACCGGACACGTTCGCCGACTACTGGAACGCCGCGCAGTCGATCGCCGGCATCCAGGTCGGCATCGGCGCCAATTCGCCCTATCTGTATGGGAAGCAGCTCTGGGCGGAGACCCGGATCGCGCTGTTCGAGCAGGCCACCGACACGCGACCCGACGAGCTGAAATCCCAAGGTGTACGCCCGCGGGTCTGGTTCGGCGAGCGCTGGATCACCTCGATCTTCGACCTGTTCGAGGAGAACGTGCGCTATTTCCCGCCGTTGCTGCCCATCACCGACGACGAAGACCCGGTAGAGGTCCTGCACAACGGCGGCGTGCCGCGTCTCGGCGAGTTGCGGCTGCACAACGGCACCATCTACCGGTGGAACCGCCCGGTCTACGACATCACCAACGGCCGCCCGCATCTGCGGGTCGAAAACCGCGTGCTGCCGGCCGGTCCGACCGTGGTCGACATGCTGGCGAACGCGGCGTTCTACTTTGGACTTGTCCGCGAGCTGGCCGAGGCCGACCGTCCGATTTGGAGTCAGCTGCCGTTCACGAAGGCGGAGGAGAACTTCCACGCGGCGGCCCGGCGGGGCCTCGATGCCCGCGTTTACTGGCCGCGCCACGGCGAGGTGCGAATCGCCGACCTGGTGCCGGAGGTGTTGCTGCCCCGGGCGGCCGCGGGCCTCGACCGCTTCGGTGTGGCACCACGGTTCCGCGACCAGTTGCTGTCCATCATCGGGGAACGGTGTCGCACGGGGCAGAACGGTGCCGCGTGGCAGACGTCGATGGTGCGGGTGGCCGAACGCAAGCGGGGAATGGACCGCACGACCGCCTTGCACCACATGCTGACCCGCTATGGCGAACTGCAACGCACCAACGACCCGGTCCACACCTGGCCGATCGACTGACGACGCGCGGGTCAAGCACGAACCTGGTTGCCGAAGCGGTCGGTCGCCGCGCTGGCTGCCGGCAGCCGTATGGTTCGCGATCGTCCCCCCGGGTCGCGTGGGCGGCCGGCGCTATTTGCTGCGGCGGCCGAAGCGGCGAGGTTTGTGTTCTGGTTCCGGCGGTGTGGTCGGATCGCCGGGTGCGGTGCCTTCGGGCCACAGGGGCGTTGCCACCGAGGTGCGGGCGGTGCTCGGTTCGGTGCTGTCGCTCGGGTGGTCGGACGTGCCGTAGCCGTGGTCGTCGGCGTCGCCGTAAGTGCGGGTGGCGGTCGCGTAGCGGGTTGGGCTGTCACCGAACGGGTCGTCGTCGGGTTCGTCGCCGCGTTGGGTCGGGAGGGTGACCGGTGTGGTGGGGCGGTCGGCGCGCTGGGCCAGCGAGGTGACCAGCACTGAGCCGGCCAGACCGGCCAGGACCGCGTAGGGGGCCAGCAGGTGCGCCGAGACCTGCTCCGGGCGGATGCCCGACAACCGGGGCGCGGCGAGGAAGTAGGCGGCGGCGACCACGAGTGGGCCGGTCACACCGGAGACCGCTGCGCCCACGCGGTGCAGGGGGTCGCGGGCCGGGCGGCGGGCGACCAGAGCGCCGATGACGAAGGCCGCGCCCAGCGAGAGGGCCGCGCCCGGCCAGTAGAGGTAGTCGCGGAACCAGAGGGCCTCGCCGCCGCTGGTGATCTGCCAGACGCCGAGTTGGGCCGGGGCCTGGTCGCCGCCGTTGAGGACGCCCTCGCTGACCGAGACGATCGAGAGCACCCAGAGCCAACCGACCGTGGCGATGAGGTTGACGGCCGCCGCGCGGGAGGAGAGCGCCCAGATCGCGACCACGATGCCGAGCAGGACGCCGATCACCGCGTAGCCCGCGGCGATGGTCTGCGGTGAGAAGGTGTCGGCCCGGACCGCGGCGCGCGCGGGGACCGCCACCAGCGCGACCGTGACCAGTGCGCCGACCGCTGCGGCGATGACCAGGGAGACGCGACCGAGCAGCGCGGCCGCCGGCGGCTCGCCGTCGACGTCGGCCGATTCGGTGAGGCGCTGTGCGCCGATCGCACCGGCGACGGTGGATGTCGCGGCGATCCAGGCGGCCCAGGCCAGGCTCGCCGCCCAGGCCGCTTCGCCGACCCGGTCAGACGCCGGCAACCAGGTGATGATGCCCAGGCCGTAGCCGAGGCCGAGCTGCGCGGCACCCGCGCACGCGGCAATGCCGATCGCCGCGGCGATCGATCCTCCCCAGCCTCGTACGGCCATGCCGGGCAGCGTAGCGTCCGGCCGCAGCGCGGGCGAGCCTGCTCTGCACAACCGTCGCGGACGCGCGAAGCGGGTTCCAGCCCGGCAGGCTAGGGTCGGTGCCGGATCTTCCCGGCGGCGAAGGGATCGTGATGGCCGACCAGCCCGAGGACCCGCGCCCCCGGCGCGGTGCCGGCTCGGACGAAGACGGCCAGCCGCTCGACCACACGCCGTTCGACCCGATTCGCGACGACGACGAAGACGAGGCGGCTGAAACGCAGCGGTTGCCGGTGAATCGGGACGAGTCGCTCGACCACACCGCGCCGTTCGACCCGATCCGCGACGACGAGCGCCCGGCACCGTCGGACCCGATCCGCGACGAAGGCGACGAGCGGTCCGTGCCATCCGACCCGGCCGGCAGCGTCGGCGACGAGCGGTCCGTGCCGTCCGACCCGGCCGGCAGCGGCGACGCGGCGGCGCAGACCCAGCCGCTGCCGGACGATCCCGACCGCACGGCGCGTATCGAATCGGTCGCCGACGACCGCACCACCCAGATCTCGGCGGCCGACCGCACCGCCCGCCTGCCCCGCTCGGGCCCCCACAACGGCTCGCCGCAGGACGATCCGACCACCCCGATCCGGCAGCAGGGCCCGCGCAACGCCACGCCACCGGTCGATCGGGCCTGGGCCGGCCGCGCCGGCATCCCGGAGCCCGGCGGCCCGGGCGGCCCACCCGACGACGGCCCGCCCTCGGGCGGCGGCTGGCAGCCCAGCGACGGCGGCGGCCGGCGCTGGTGGATGCCCATCCTGGTCGGCATCATCGCGCTGATCCTGCTCGGCGTCCTCGCCTTCGGTCTCTGGCTGATCCTCCGCGGCGACGGCAGCACGCCGGCCCCGACGCCGACTACCTCCGCCCCGGCACCAACCACGGCCGCGCCGACGACGGTGGCACCGACGACAAGCTCGCCCTCACCGACGGTGACGACGCCCGCGGCGATCGAGGTCCCGGAGGTGGAAGGCCGCAGCGTCCTCGAAGCCGGACAGGTTCTGTCCGACGCGGGGTTGCCGGCCCGCCTGACCTACGTGGCGTCCGACGAGCCGGCCGGCACCGTGGTCGGCTCCGACCCGCCGGCCGGCGCCCAGGTCAAGCCCGGCACGACGGTCACGCTCCAGGTCTCGCTCGGTCCGACGACGGCGCCGACCACCCCGGCGGTGACCGCGACACCGACAACGCCGCCGGTCATCCCACCCGGCCCGTAGCGGGGGCTCTACCAGCCGCGGCGGCGGCGCAAGACGATCGCGATCCCGACCGCGGACGCGACCATGCCGGCCATGCCGGAGTAGATCAGCGGTTTGCCGTAGCCGGACGGGTCTGATCCGCCCGCACCGCCGGCGGCCGCGCCGGCACCGGGTGTCGGGTTCGCCGACGGCCGGTCCGGGAAGAGTTCGTCGAGGCCCCGGGTGTCGGCCGGCGACGGTGTTGCCGTGCGGCGCCGGTTCTGACGGTTCGGCGTCCGGTCGCCCGGACCCGGTCGCGGCGCCACGCCGGTGGCGGTGGGTGGCGGTGGCGGTGGTGCGGGAGCCACGGTGGGCTGCGCCGGGCGCGCGGGCGGAACCGGCACCCCGGGCTCGTTGGGTACGACATTGTCCGGCACCTGCTCGTCGTCAGGCGCTTCCTGGTCGTCCGGTGCGTCCTGGACCGGGTCGCCATCGTCGTCGTCGGGCCGGTCCCCGTCGGGGTCGAACGGCTGTTCCGCGACCGGCTGGACAACGCCGACCAAGCCGGCCGTGGCCTGAGGTGGCAGCGGTCGCAGGTATTGCCAGTGCGGCGTCGGCAACGCCATGACGGGTGGCGGCGCCAGGCTGCCACTGCCCGACAGGCTCTCCACGCCGGGCTTGCTGACATGGAATGCCCCACCCACGTCAGCGGTCGCCGACGCGCCGGCTGCGGTGGCGACGCCGGTCGTCCCGGCCGTGCTCGCCTTGTCGGAGACGCCGGGGATGCGGGCGGTCGCGGCCGCGATGGTGGTGCTGGCTGCGGGGGCGAGGCCAAATTCGTGCGCGGTCGCGGCCGCGACGATGGTGCTGGCTGCGGGGGCGAGACCAGGTTCGTGCGCGGTCGCGGCCGCGACGATGGTGCTGGCTGCGCCGGCGCGGCCGGACTCGTGGGTCGTCGCGGGCGGCTCGGTGATGGTGGCGGCCCGTGCGGTGCCGGGCGTATCGGTCGGTTCGGCCGTTTGGGCGACCCACGGCGTGGCAGTAGTTCCGGCCACGCCGTGGATCGGTGCGGGCGTGTTCTGCAGCGCCGCCGGGGCGGTGCTTACGGTCAGGGCGACCCCGGGCAGGGCGACGCCGCCGATAACGAACGCGGCGGCCGCGAGACACAACGGAGCACAGCGGATCAGCGGTCGCGCCGGTGGCTTGACCATGGGTGACCCCCAGGAATAGGGGTCCTGGTCACGCCGTGGAGGAACATTTCGGTGGGTATGTCGAGTCTAGGGCTGCGCGGGCCCCCGCATGCGGGGAACGCGCAGGGTCAGCCCGCGCGAGCCGCGACGGCGGGCACGGCCGGCACGCCGCCGCCGAAGCGGCGGGGGGCGGCCCTTAGGTCGTTTGGCGAGCGCAGCTGCCTCAGGCCGTTGACCTGTACGAAGATCGAGCGCCGCTCCACCGCGTCGCCGGCCGCGTTGAGCTCGTATCCGTCGAGCCAGACCCAGCCGTCGTAGGTGGGCCAGTCGTGAACGCGGATTACGCGGAAGAGAAGAGGGTCGATGAACTGGACGCTCGCCGCGCGCGTCACGTGCAGCACGTCACCGGAGCGAGGAAGCACATCTACTCCTGTTCCGAAGCCGAATGATCGGGACAACTCAGAAAAGAACCGTCGGGGAGAACTGATCTTTCAGAAACGCTGAGTAACCCGTGGCATACGTAGAGAGTGCACCAACAACATGATCAATGCAAGTTGCACTTTGGTAGTGCTTTCGTGGCCTCTTGTGGCCGCTATGGTCCTTGATGTCCGGCCGATTAGGACGTCAGACTGAACCCGCATCAACCAGCGACCGTAGCAATACGCGAAGCTCGCCGCATTAGTCCGATTTGGTCCTGCGGCGGGTGCGGACGCTAACGACGTCATTCCGCACCTGTCCGGAGGTGACCCGGTGACCGAACGCCGGAGCCCGACCATCCGTCGCCGGCGACTCGGCGCTGAGTTGCGCCGCCGTCGCGAAGGTGCGGGCGTCACCATCGACGGCGTCGCTGAGCGGCTGGAATGCTCCGCGTCGAAGATTTCGCGGATCGAAACCGGCCACACCTCAGCCACACCGCGCGACGTGCGCGACATGCTCGCCATCTATGGCATCACCGGCCCGGAGTGCGAGGAACTCGTCCAGATCGCCCGGGAGGCTCGCCAGAAAGGCTGGTGGCATCCATACGGTGCGGTGCTCGCCGGCGCCTATGTAGGACTGGAAGCGGCAGCGCATTCCATCCGGGCGTACGAGCAACAGGCAGTCCCGGGTCTCCTCCAGACGGAGGACTATGCGAAAGCCATGATCCGTGCTGCGCGCCCGGACTTCACCACGGAAGATGTAGACCGTCGGGTGAGTGTCCGACGAGCCCGTCAGTCGTTATTAAAAGAGGACGATCCGATCGACCTCTGGTTCGTCCTGGATGAGGCAGTGGTGAGCCGGCCCGTTGGCGGTGACGCCGTCATGCGGGCCCAACTCGAAAGGCTTGTAAAAGCGGCGGATCTCCCCAACGTGACTCTGCAGATACTTCCCTTCGAGGCCGGCGCCCACGCCGGCATGGACGGCACCTTCGCCATTCTGGAGTTCCCCGAGCCGAGTGACCCCGAAGTGGTCTACGCGGAAAACGCCACCGGGGGCCTCTTCATCGAGAAGAGCGACGAGTTGCGGAAGTACGTCTTCATCTTCGACCACATCCGTGCTGCCGCGCTCCGCCCCGAGGAGTCGGTGGCCTACATTGCCAAGCTAGCTAAGGAGCCACTGTGGAAAGCGAGACCAAGGGGTTTCATGTCGATCTGACCGGTGCGGTCTGGCAGAAGAGCACGCGCAGCGGGCCCAACTGCGACAACTGCGTCGAGGTCGCCTTCGTTCCCGGTGCCGTAGCGGTGCGGGACTCGAAGAACCCCACCGGACCGGCCTTGCTGTTCACCATCGACGAGTGGGACGCGTTCGTCGGCGGCGCCAAGGACGGCGAGTTCGACCTGTAGCGAACCCGGCCCACACCAGGCGTCCTCCAGCCCCGGAGGGCGCCTGGTTTCGCGTCGGGGCTCGACCGGCACCAGACCGGGAGTAGGGCCAGAACTGTCCCCGCGCCGGGTCGTTGTACCAGACGACACGGCAAATGCCAGGTCAACCCGCCGAGCGGGTTAGTCCGAACGAGCAGGCAGGCGACAGACGAATGACCATGCCCGACAATCTCGGAAACGGTTCGGCGACGCAGGAGCGCTTCGCCGGGCCGTACCGCAAGACCCGGCGCGAAGCGTCTCTGACCATCGAGGCGCCGACGGAGCGCGAACCCGAGCGGGTTGTCCGCCAGGGGATGCCGGCCGACCTCAACAACAATCCGGCGCCCGAGCGGCCGGCACTGCAGGCGATCGAGGCCGGCTATCCCGCGCCGCAGTGGATCAGCGGCGATCTACCGACCGACGCGCTGATCGCCGACCACCCGCTGCTGCGCGGTCTGCTGCTGGAGCTCCCGCCGAAGGGCAGCATCCCCACGGCGGGCTGGCTCGACCGCTGGTTCGAAGCGGCGCGCTCCATTCTGGAGCTGCTATACCTGCAGGACTCCAACCGGCCGCGCTAGGCGCTCGGGCCGGGCGACGGCACTTTCGGCGAGCCGGCTGTGGCGCAGCGCGTCACGCACGCCGATGCCGGTGACCACCAGCCCGGCGGCGGTCAACACCACACCAAGCACCGCGGGCACGGTCAGCGCGACCAGGCCGGCGGCGGCCAGCACGGCCGCGACGCCCGCCAGCGCGGTGACCTGGATCGGTAGGGCGAGTAGGGGATGCGCGGCCGCGGCGCGCAGGCCCGGAGGCGCGGGAGTGTGCGGCGCCGTCGCGAACGCGGCGGCCCCGCGCCGCACCCGGCCGATCCGGCGCAGCGAAACGAAACTGACGGCGAGCGCCGGCACGATCAAGGGCACGACCGCGGGCACCAGGTCGTCATAACCGGCGACGCCGGCCAGACCGATCGCGGCCAGCACCGCGAGCAACCCACCCACCAGCAGTTGCAGGCGTACGGCGCGCCGCCGCAGCACGGCCGCGGTGGTGGCGCGCGGCAGCAGGTCGGCGAGCGCGGCCGCGGCGAGCGCGGCGGCGGCGATGGCGGTGGTCAGTGCCAGTGAGGTCCCCATGCATCGATCCTCACCGAAGCGGCCGGCGGACACATCCGGGCCGGCCCCCGGTGCGACCCGCAGAATCATCCCGTAGGGGCCATCACTCGGTGATATAGAAAATTCGACATCTGTTTAGTTCGCTCCTCTGCGCATAGCCTCACCATCGATCGGTGAGCGCCGATATCCCGCCACGAGCGGGCGGGCGGTCCGCCGATCGGAGGGGAGGAGGGAGATGAGACTCCCGCGCAAATTCATCCTGGTCGGGGTCGGTGCCCTGACCGCGTTCGCGTTCGCCGCACCGGCGGCGGCCGCCGAACCGAGCGGCACGGTGCTCAGCGCCGGCGGCGACACCGCCGTGGCCGACAGCTACATCGTGGTCTTCAAGAACACCGCGGTGGCCAAGGCGTCGGTCGACGGCAACGCGTCGGCCCTGGCCGGCCGGCACGGCGGCAAGGTGGTCCGCACCTACCGCAGCGCGCTACGCGGCTTCGAACTGCGGGCCACCGAAGCACAGGCCAAGCGGGTCGCGGCCAACCCGAACGTGGCCTACGTGGAACAGAACCACACCGTGCATGCGTTCGGCACCCAGACCAACCCGCCGTCGTGGGGGCTGGACCGCATCGACCAGCGCAACCTGCCGCTCAACCAGTCCTACACCTACCCGAACACGGCGTCGAACGTGCACGCGTACATCATCGACACCGGCATCCGGACCAGCCACCAGCAGTTCGGCGGGCGGGCGGTCAGCGGCTTCGACGCGGTCGACGGCGGCACGGCCGACGACTGCAACGGGCACGGCACGCACGTGTCCGGCACGGTTGGCGGCTCCGCGTACGGCGTGGCCAAGGGTGTGCAGTTGGTCGCCGTGCGGGTGCTCAACTGTCAGGGCAGCGGCACCAACGCACAGGTGGTCGGCGGCATCGACTGGGTCACCGCCAACGCGATCAAGCCGGCCGTGGCCAACATGAGCCTCGGCGGCGGCGCCAACACGGCGATCGACAGCGCGGTCAACAGCGCGATCAACTCGGGCGTCACGTTCGCGATCGCCGCCGGCAACGGCAACACCCTGGGCGTACGCCAGAACGCCTGCAACTACTCGCCCGCCCGGGTGCCCAACGCGATCACCGTCGGGGCCACCCAGAACAACGACGCCGCGGCCTCGTTCTCGAACTACGGCACCTGCGTCGACATCCTGGCCCCGGGTGTCAACATCACCTCGTCCTGGTCGACCAGCGACACCGCGACCAACACCATCAGCGGTACGTCGATGGCGACGCCGCACGTCGCCGGGGCGGCCGCCCTGGTGCTGTCGGCCAACCCGACCTGGACCAACCAGCAGGTACGTGACTACCTGGTCAACAACGCGACGCCCAACGTGGTGACCAACCCGGGCACCGGCACCCCGAACCGGCTGCTCTTCGTGGTCAACGACGGCACACCGCCGGCCAACGACTTCAGCGTCTCGGTCGCGCCGACCGCGGGCTCGGTCGCGCCGGGCGGTTCGGCCACCGCCACGGTCTCCACCAGCACCACGTCCGGCTCGGCCCAGTCGGTGTCACTGGCCGCCAGCGGGCTGCCGTCCGGTGCGACGGCC
This sequence comes from Asanoa sp. NPDC049573, assembly GCF_040676615.1. Taxonomy (NCBI): domain Bacteria; kingdom Bacillati; phylum Actinomycetota; class Actinomycetes; order Micromonosporales; family Micromonosporaceae; genus Asanoa; species Asanoa sp. NPDC049573. Next base: position 22,279 of record NZ_JBFAPI010000011.1, on the reverse strand, counting down.
AGCTTCAGCCCGGCGAGCGTCACCTCCGGCGGTTCGTCGACGCTGACGATCGCCACCTCGGCCGCGACACCGCCGGGCACCTACACGGTGAGCGTCAACGGCACGGGCGCGTCGGGCACGCGCTCGGCGACCTACACGCTGACCGTGACCGGCGGCACCGGCGGCAGTTGCTCCGGCACCAACGGCACCGACGTGAACATCCCGGACGCGGGCGCGGCGGTGGCCAGCACGATCAGCATCTCGGGCTGCAACCGCAACGCCTCGACGGCCTCGACCGCGGCCGTCAACATCGTCCACACCTGGCGCGGTGACCTGGTCATCGACCTGGTGGCGCCGGACGGCTCGGCCTACCGGCTCAAGAACAGCAGTGGCAGCGACAGCGCCGACAACGTCAACGCCACCTACACGGTCAACCTGGGCAGCGAGGCGGCCAACGGCACCTGGTCGCTGCGGGTGCAAGACGTCGCCCGGCTCGACACCGGCTACATCAACACCTGGACCCTGACGCTCTGACGGTCAGACCGGGAACTCGGTGAGCGGCTCCGTCGCCGGTGGCGGCGGGGTCGCTTTCCACAGGCCGGTCTTCTGCGCGAACAGCCGGGCCGCGTAGGCCGGGTTGAGGATCACGTAGCGGCGCCACAGCCGGCGCGGCTCGAGGCCGAGCCGCCAGAGCCACTCCAGCCCGCGCTTCTGCATCCACGGCGGCGGCTTGCGGAGCAGGCCGGCGTGGTAGTCGAACGCCGCGCCGACGGCCAGTTGCGGCATGTCGAGCAACGGGCGCATGGCGTACGCGAAGATCTCCTGCCGTGGGCAGCCGAGCCCGACCAGCAGCACCCGGGCGCCGGAGTTGCGGATCCGGTCGGCGATCTCCACGCCCTCGCCGGGCCGGGCGGTGCGGAACTTCGACTGCTCGTAGCCGGCCAGCTTGAGGGCCGGGAACATCTTCTCCAGCGCCGGCACCAGGCGGCCGAGGGTCTCGTCGGTGGAGCCGTAGAGGTAGACGGGAAGCCCTTCGGCGGCGCACCGGGCCAGCACCTCGAGCGTCAGCGTCGGCCCGTAGACGCGCTCGGTCAGGCCCACGCCGTGTAGCAGGTTGAGGCCCCAGCGCACCGGCTGCCCGTCGGGCGTGACCACGTCGAACGAATTGAGCCGGGCGTTGTGTGCCGGGTCGAGCACGCCGGTCATCACGCCGTGCACGGCGAGCGCCGTCAGCGCGAGCGGCGTTCGCTCGTGTGCCGCCCGGATCACCCGGGCGGTCGCCGTCTCGTAGTCGACGGCGTCGACGAGCACACCCAGCACGCTGTGCCGGCCCCGGTCGATCACGACCCCGGCACCCAGCGGTCGACGTTGGCGTCGTAGATCTCGCGCAGGATCATCGGCACGTCGTAGGTCTGCCGCCACTCGGGGTAGTGCTCCTGGAAGCGCGCCATGCTGCTGATCCACCACTGGTGGTCGCCCATCCGGGCCTGCTCGACATAGTTGATCTTCGCCTCGTGGCCGGAGATCTCCTGGGCCAGGGCGAACGCCTCGATGTGCGAGGTGTTGGAGTGCCGGCCCCCGCCCAGGTTGTAGATCTGGCCGGAGCGGGGCGCCCGGAAGAAGGCCTCGAACGCGGTCAGCACGTCGTGGGAGTGGATCGCGTCGCGGACCATCTTGCCCTTGTAGCCATAGAGGTTGTAGGTGCGACCCTCCATCACGCAGCGCATCACGTAGCCGAGGAAGCCGTGCAACTCGGCCGCCGAGTGCGCCGGGCCGGTCAGCGTGCCGCCGCGGAACGCCGCCGTCTTCATCCCGAAGTAGCGGCCGTATTCCTGGACCATCACGTCGCCGGCGACCTTGCTCACGCCGAAGATCGAGTGCATCGAGTCGTCGATCGACATGTCTTCCGTCACGCCGCCCGCGTAGGGGTGGTCGGGCGCGATTTCATAACGAGTTTCCTGCTCGATCAACGGCAGGCTGTTGGGCCGGTCGCCGTAGACCTTGTTGGTCGAGCAGAAGATGAACGGCGCGTCGATCGAGTGCTGGCGGGTGTTCTCCAACACGTTGAGGGTGCCGACGGCGTTGACGTCGAAGTCGGTGAACGGCTCCTTCGCGGCCCAGTCGTGCGAGGGCTGGCCGGCGGTGTGGATCACCACAGCGATGTCGGAGCCGTATTTCTTGAAGATCTGCTCGAGCCCGGCCCGGTCGCGGATGTCGGTCTCGTAGTGCGTGTAAGCGGAGCCGAGGTCGTTGCCCAGCTGCTCGACGCTCCACGCGGTCGACCCGTCTTCGCCGTAGAAGTAGCGGCGCATGTCGTTGTCGATGCCCACGACGTCGAGGCCGAGGCCGGCGAAGTGCCGGGTGGCCTCCGAGCCGATCAAGCCTCCGGAACCGGTCACCAACGCGACGGACACGCAACTACTCCTGGTGCTGCTCGGCGATAAAAGCCACCGGAGCATAACGTAAGGGCCCCGCGAGTCGCGGGGCCCAACGTTGGTGGGGAAGGGGGGAGTTGAACCCCCACGCCCTTTCGGGCACACGGACCTGAACCGTGCGCGTCTGCCATTCCGCCACTTCCCCGGGAACGGCTGCCGGGACATATTACGCTATCCCTGCCGGTGGCCGTGGGCGGTTACCGCTCGCGGCGCGTGGGAAGATTAGCACGGCGTTGCCCGTCACTCCGGTGGCGGGCTCGGTCCCCCAGGCGTCACGCGCGGCAGCGCTCCCACGGCGTTCCACGGAGACCGGCAAATGACCGTGGCCGGTTGCGATGCGGACTGCATGTGCTCCGGCCGGATACCATCATGGCCTCGGAACCCGAGGAGGAGCCGGTGAGCGTGCTGCAACGCTTCGAGAAGCGTTTGGAAGGCCTGGTCGAAGGGGCCTTCGCCAAGGTGTTCAAGGGGGTCGTCCACCCTGTGGAGATCCTCAACGCCATGCAGCGGGAGGCGGAGGCGCACAAGGCTATCCTGGCCGGCGGGCGGACTCTGGTGCCCAACCGCTACGTGATTGATCTATCTCCCTACGACCACAGCCGGCTCGCGCCCTACGCGGCCGCGCTCGCCCAGGAGCTCGCGCAGTCGCAAGCCGAGTTCATCGGCGAGCAGGCGTGGACGGTCTACGGCGACGTGATCGTCGAGATCGAGCGGGGCGACGGCCTGGACACCGGGATGTTCCGGGTCACCGCTGAGGTCTACACCGGCGGCGATGTCGCGCCGGTGCAGCAGGGCTACGACGCGCCCGGCGGTGGTGGGGGCTATCAGCAGCCCTACGACCAGGGCTACGGCCAGCCGCCGATGCACGGTGGTGGTGGCGGTGCCGGTGGGCGCAACATCCGCCTGGTCTCCGGCGACGGCCGCACCTACCCGTTGCAGATGGGCTCGACGGTGATCGGCCGGGGCGACCAGGCCAACCTGCGCCTGCCCGACGTCGGCATCTCGCGGCGACACGCCCGACTCGACTTCGACGGTGCGCAGGTCGTGCTCACCGACCTCGGTTCGACCAACGGCACGATGGTCAACGGCCAGCGCGTCTCGGCCGTGGCCCTCAACCCCGGCGACATGATCCAGCTCGGCACGACGACGCTGACGTTCCGCGTGGACGGTTAGCCCGTTGGCCGGAGATTTCGTCGTCGAGGTCGCCCGGATCGGATTCCTCATTCTGCTGTGGATCTTCGTGTTCACGGTGGTGGGAGTGATCCGGCGTGACCTCTTCGCCGGGGCCCGATCAAGTCGGTTGGTCGCCGCACCACGGGGGGTTGGTGCGTCGTCCGGTCATACGCGCCCGGCGAAGGTGAAGCGGGGTCGCGCGGCTCACCAGCTCGTGGTGACCGCGGGTCAGCTCGCCGGCACGCGAATCACGCTCGGTGACGGTCAAATCACGATCGGCCGTGCCGAAGACTCGACACTGGTGATTACCGACGATTACGCGTCGGCACGTCACGCCCGGCTTGTTCCCAGGTCAGGGCAGTGGTTCGTAGAAGACCTGGGCTCGACGAACGGGACGTATCTCGATCGCGCTAAGGTCACCGGACCGACCCCCGTCCCCCTCGGCGTGCCGATCCGCATCGGCCGCACTTCACTCGAGTTACGGCCATGACACTGACACTGCGTTACGCGGCCCGCAGTGACCGCGGTCTGATCCGGGACGGAAATCAAGACTCCGTCTACGCCGGACCGCGGCTGCTCGCCGTAGCCGACGGAATGGGCGGCATGGCCGCCGGTGACGTCGCGAGCAATATCGTCATCGGCGCCATGGCCCCGCTCGACGAAGACGTCCCTGGTGACGCCCTCGTCGACGCGCTGCGCACTGCCGTCGATACCGCCAACCAACAGCTCCGCGACACCGTCGATGCCAACCCGCAACTCGAGGGCATGGGCACCACGCTCACCGCCATCCTGTTCTCGGGCAGCAAGATCGGCATGGTGCACATCGGCGACTCGCGGGCCTACATGCTGCGCGACGGCGAGTTCGCGCAGATCACCAAAGACGACACCTACGTGCAGATGCTGGTCGACGAGGGCCGGATCAGCGCCGAGGAGGCGAGCAGCCACCCGCAACGGTCGCTGCTCACCCGCGCGCTCGACGGCCGCGACATCGACCCCGAATACTCCGTGCGCCAGGTGCTCACCGGTGACCGCTATCTGATCTGCAGCGACGGCCTCTCCGGCGTGGTCAGCGCCGAGACCATCGCCGAGACGATGCGCGACTACACCGACCTGCAGCAGTGCGTCGAGCGGCTGGTCGCGCTCGCCCTGCGCGGCGGTGGCCCCGACAACATCACCGTGGTCGTCGCCGACGCGACCGACCAGGACATCGTCGAGGCGGCGCCGATCGTCGGCGGTGCGGCGGCCCGCGACCGCGGCAACGCGACCGCGGCGTCCGACACACCGGCCGCGCGCGCGTCGGCGGCGCTCGCCGCGCCGCGGGCGCCGGTGCCCGACCAGAACCTGCCCGCCGAGGCCAACGGCCGGGGCGGCGCACACGAAGACGACGGTGACCGGCGCCGCCGGCGGCCGCTGCGCACGGCGGTCATGCTCGGCGTGCTGCTGATCATCCTGGGCGGCGGCCTCTGGGCCGGCTGGCGGGTCACCCAGCACCAGTTCTACGTGGGCGCCACCGAAGAGGGCCAGCTCGCGGTGTTCCGAGGCGTGCCCGGCCAGATCGCCGGTGTCGACCTGTCGAGCGTCCAGTCCACCAGCGCGACCAAGATCGACGACCTCACCGCGGTCGCGCAGGAGCGGGTCAAGCAGGGCATCCAGGCCGACAGCGAGGCCGACGCGCAGCGCCGGCTGGCCGAGTTGACGACCGACGACCCGACCAACCCCAACCTCAAGCCGGCCTGCCCGGTGAGCCCGGGGGCGGTCGCCGATCCGACCGGCGCGCCGACCCAGCCGCCGGCCAACCCGACCGGCACCCCGACCCCGACGGGCCTCGCACCCACGGCCGGCATCGGCGCGCCGACCTCCTCGGCCACCGAGGTGCCGCCAACCGACACCGTGCCGCCGGTCATCGATCCGGCCGACTGCCGGCCGTCCGACTGACATCGTGAGTTCGCAGGCCGGTCCGGTTAACACACCCGCAGCGACGGGTGAGCTTCCGCGTGTCCGTGACGTGCAGACCCGCCGCAACGCCGAGTTGGCGCTGCTGGGCTTCGCGATGCTGCTGGTGGCCGCCTACAGCGCGACCATCCAGATCACCATGTTCGACACGATCACCGGCAACTTCTGGGTGCCGGCGGCCGTGCTCAGCGCGCTCTTCCTCGGCCTGCACCTGGTCGTCCGCTACACGGCGCCCTACGCCGACCCGGCGCTGATCCCGGCCGTCGCCCTGCTCAACGGCATCGGCGTTGCCTTCCTGCGCCGGCTCGATCTGGCCGACGCCCCGGCCGCCGAGCGGCTCAACTACCCGATCTTCGCGGGTACGGGCGGCCGCCAGCTCGCCTGGACCCTGATCGCGGTCGTCTGTGCCGCGATCGTGCTCCTGGTGGTGCGCGACCACCGCGCGATCTCGCGGTACGCGTACACCCTGGGTCTTGCCGGTATTGTCCTGGTTTTGATCCCGGCCCTGCTGCCCAACCGGTTCTCCGAGATCAACGGCGCCAAGCTGTGGATCCGGGTCGGCGGCTTCCAGATCCAGCCGGGTGAGTTCGCCAAGCTGGCCCTGCTCGCCTTCTTCGCCTACTACCTGGTCCGCAAGCGCGAAGTGCTCTCGCTGGCCAGCCGGCGGGTGCTCGGCGTCGACTTCCCGCGCGGCCGCGACCTCGGCCCGGTCATCGCGGTCTGGGCGGTCAGCCTCCTGGTCCTGATCTTCGAAAAAGACCTCGGCACCTCGCTGCTGTACTTCGGCATGTTCGTGGTCACGCTCTACATCGCCACCGAGCGGGTGAGCTGGCTGATCATCGGTCTGCTGCTGTTCTTCGGCGGCGCGTACAGCGCCTATCTGCTCGGCGCCTCGGTCGGCGGCCCGTTCGCCAACTTCTACGACCGCGCGCAGATCTGGCTCGACCCGTTCTCCGACCCCTACGAGCGGGGTTACCAACTCGTGCAGTCGCTGCTCGGGCTGGGCAGCGGCGGGCTCTTCGGTACGGGGCCGGGCGGTGGGCAGCCGACCAAGATCCCCGAGGTGCACAACGACTTCATCTTCGCCGGCCTCGGCGAGGAGATCGGCCTGTTCGGGCTCTCCGCACTGCTGATCATTTACCTGTTGATCGTGCAGCGCGGCCTACGGGCCGGGCTCGCCGTGCGCGACTCGTTCGGCAAGCTGCTGGCCGGCGGCCTGGCCTTCACGCTGGCCCTCCAGGTCTTCGTGATCGTGGGCGGCATCAGCCGGCTCATCCCGCTGACCGGCCAGACCACGCCGTTCCTGTCCGCCGGTGGCTCGTCGCTGATGGCCAACTGGATGCTCATAGCGGTGTTGTTGCGGGTCTCCGACGCCGCGCGCCGCCCGGTCGACGGGTCGGTCTCGGCCCGGCCGAGCGGCGCGACAGCGAGCGCCCCCGCGCAACTGCACGGGGCGCCCACGGAGGTGATCAAGCCGTGAACGCACCACTGCGCCGGGTCGGCGTCGTCGTCCTGGTCCTGTTCGCCCTGCTCTTCGCCAACCTCAACTGGGTGCAGGCCTACAAGGCCGACGAATACCGCAACAGCGACTACAACGGCCGGGTCCAGGTCGCCGAGTACGAGCGCGAGCGGGGGGTCATCGAGGCCGGCCGCACCGCGCTCGCGACCAGCAAGCCCACCGACGGCGAGCTCAAATACATCCGCCAGTACCCCGCCGACGAGACCTACGCCCACGTGGTCGGCTACAACCCGGTCAACCTGGCCGCGACCGGGATCGAGCGCACCGAGGACGAGTTCCTCGCCGGCACCTCCGACGCGCTGGTCGCCGACCGGATCTCCGACCTGTGGACCGGCGAGAAGACGCCCGGCGGCAGCGTGCTGCTCAGCCTCTCGAAGCGCGCCCAGGAGACGGCGTTCAAGGAGCTGACCAACAACCGGGTCGGCGTCGAGAAGGGCGCGGCGATCGCGCTCGACCCGCGTACCGGTGCCGTGCAGGCTCTGGTCTCGATGCCCAGCTTCGACCCCAACCCGCTGGTCAGCCACGACACCGACGCGGCCGCGAAGGCCTACGACAAGCTCGACAACGACCCCGACAAACCGCTGGTCAACCGGGCGCTGAGCGAGACCTACCCGCCCGGCTCGACGTTCAAGGTGATCGACGCGGCGGCGGCGCTGGAGAGCGGCTACACCAAGGAGACGAAGATCCCGGCCGGCCCGGTCTACCGGGCGCCGACCTCCGGCACCGACATCCGCAACGCGGCCGCCTCGATCTGTCCGGGCGCCGAGGTCACCCTCGACGAGGCGCTCACCGAGTCGTGCAACACCGGTTTCGCGCAACTCGCGGTGAAGCTGGGCGCCGACAAGATCAAAGAAGAGGCGCAGAAGTTCGGCTTCGGGCAGACCGACCTGACCTGCGGCCGGCTCAACGCCGAGGGCCTGCCGGTCGCCGCGAGCGAGACCGGCGACATCAAGAACCCGGACGGCGGCGACGACCCGGCCGCGCTGGCCCAGTCCGGCATCGGGCAGAACAACGTGCGCATGACGCCGATGCAGGGTGCGCTGATCGCCGCGGCGGTCGCCAACAACGGCAAGCAGATGCGCCCCTACCTGGTGCAGAAGCTGCTCGGCCCCGACCGCACCACGTCGCACTACACGGTCACGCCGAAGGAGCTCAACGGTTCGGTCGTCACACCGCAGGTGGCCGGCGACCTGCGCGACATGATGGAGCACGTGGTCGAGAGCGGCACCGGCCGCAACGCCCAGATCAGCGGCTTCACCGTCGGCGGCAAGACCGGCACCGCCCAGTCCGCGCCCGACCGCAAGGACCACGGCTGGTTCATCGGGTTCGCCCTCAACAAGCAGGGCACCCCGATCAGCGCGGTCGCCGTGTTCCTCCAGGAGGCCGGCAGCGGCGGCAGCGCCGAGGCGGCCCGCATCGGCGGCCAGATCATGCGCGCGGTGGTCACCGACGCGGAGGGCAGCTGAGGTGATCAGTCCCGGGGTCATGCTCGGCGGCCGCTACCGGCTCGACGAGCGCATCGCCGGCGGCGGTATGGGCGACGTCTGGCGGGCAACCGACGAGGTGCTCGGCCGCACGGTCGCGGTGAAGATCCTGCTGCCCGCGCTGCTCGAGGAGCCCGGCTTCGCCGCGCGGTTCCGGGGCGAGGCGCGGACCATGGCCACGATCAACCACCCGGGCGTGGTCGACGTCTACGACTACGGCAGCGACCAGCAGATCGCGTTCCTGGTGATGGAATACGTCGAGGGCGACGCCCTGTCGCGCACCCTCGGCCGGGTCGGCCGGCTCACCCCGGCCCGCACCATGGCGCTGGTCGCCCAGGCCGCCGACGCGCTGCAGGCGGCACACGAGAAGGGCATCGTCCACCGCGACGTCAAGCCGGGCAACCTGCTCGTACGCCCCAACGGCACGCTCGTGCTGACGGACTTCGGCATCGCCCGCTCGGCGATCGTCGGGCAGCTCACCGCGGCCGGTTCGGTGCTGGGCACCGCCTCCTACATCTCACCGGAGCAGGCGGCCGGCGCGATCGCCACGCCCTCCTCCGACGTCTACGCCCTCGGCGTGGTGGCCTACCAGTGCCTCTCCGGGCGGCGGCCGTTCGAGGGCGACAACCCGCTCGAGATCGCCATGAAACACGTTCGGGACACCCCCCGACCGCTGCCCGGCGATATCCCGCCGGCCATCCGCTCGATCGTCGAGCGGGCGATGGCCAAGGACCCGGCCGCCCGCTGGCCCACGGCCGCGGCCTTCTCAGCCGTCGCGCGGCAGGCGGCGGCCACCCTGGCCGCACCGGCACATCAGCAGCCGCACCGGCCGATGTCGCCGCCGACCGGGCAGCCCAAGGCCGGGCCGGTCTCCGGCGCGCCGGCGTCGCCCGTGCTGGCGCAGAGCGGGCGGGCCACCGTGCCCGGCCCGGCCGCGCCGCGCGGCACCGCGCCCGCTGCGCCCCATCCGAAGGCGCCGCACCGGGTTCCGCCACCCACGGTGAGCGGTCCGCCGGCCCGGGCGGGCTACCCGAGTGTGCCTACAAATCGGGCCCAAGCGCCCGCAGGATACGGTTACGCGTCAGTGCCCTCCGCCGCCGAACCGAGCAGCGGTGGGCGGCGGTTACTGGTTGTGTTGGCAGTGGTACTCGGCGTGCTAGTGCTGGTCTGCGCCGGTGTCATCTCCTACCAGCTCAGCAGCCGGGAAAACGGCGGAATGGCTCCCCTGGGGAAGGTAACGACCGCGCCTCATCTGCTCGACGGTGGAACCGACGCGGCAAATGCCCCGTACCGTCTTGGAGAGCGAATCCTCCACATCGGGATGACGAGCGAAGGAATGTTGACGAGATGACGCAGGCCCGCCTGCTTGGTGGCAGGTATCAGGTCGGCGAGCTGCTCGGATACGGCGGCATGGCCGAGGTGCACCGCGGCCGCGACCTCCGGCTCGGCCGGGACGTCGCGATCAAGATGCTCCGCACCGACCTCGCCCGCGACGCGACGTTCCAGATGCGGTTCCGGCGCGAGGCTCAGAACGCCGCCTCGCTCAACCACCCCGCGATCGTCGCCGTCTACGACACCGGCGAGGAGATCGCGCCCACCGGCGAGACCCTCCCGTTCATCGTCATGGAGTTCGTCAACGGCCGCACCCTCAAAGAGGTGCTGGCGGCCGAGGGCCGGCTGATGCCGCGCCGGGCCCTGGAGATCACCGCCGACATCTGCGCCGCGCTCGAGTTCAGCCACCGGCACGGCATCATCCACCGCGACATCAAGCCTGGCAACGTGATGCTGACGCAAAACGGCCAGGTCAAGGTCATGGACTTCGGCATCGCCCGGGCCCTGGCCAGCGGCGCGACCACGATGACGCAGACCAGCGCGGTGATCGGCACGGCGCAATACCTGTCGCCGGAGCAGGCCCGGGGCGAGGCGGTCGACGCCCGGTCCGACGTCTACGCCGCCGGCTGCGTGCTCTTCGAACTGCTCTGCGGCCACCCGCCGTTCGTCGGCGACAGCCCGGTCAGCGTCGCCTACCAGCACGTGCGGGAAGACCCGCGGGCGCCCAGCGAGATCAACCACGACGTGACGCCGCCGATCGACGCGATCGTGCTCAAGGCGCTCTCCAAGAACCCGCTCAACCGCTATCAGAGCGCCGGCGAGATGCGCGCCGACCTGCTGCGCGCGGCCGCCGGCCGGCCGGTCATGGCCACGCCGGTGATGCGCGACCAGGAGACCATGCCGATGGGCGCGGCCAACGCGGCGACCGCTACGGTCCGCCGGCCGCAGGGTGCGCCGACCCGCACGATCCCGGCCGCCCGGGTCGGTGACGCGCAGCGGCGCAAGCGCTCCAACTGGGTGCTGGCCGTGCTGAGCGTGCTCGGCGTGCTGGCCGTGATCGCCCTGGTCGCCGGCCTGCTGGTGCAGAACGCCCGGGGCGAGAAGGTCGACCTGACCTCGGTGATCGGCCAGCCGCTGACCAGTGCGCAGGCCACGCTGAACGCGCAGGGCCTGGTCGTCGAGCCGGTCTCGCAGACCGCCGACAACTGCGACAAGGACACGGTCACCAATCAGGATCCGCAGGCCGGCACCCGGGTGGAGAAGAACAGCACGGTGCGGCTGACCGTCTGCGCCGGCCCGGGCACGGTGGTGGTGCCCGACCTGAAGGGCCAGACCCGCGACGCGGCCGAGCAGCAGCTCGAGAAGATCGGGCTCGTCCCCGTCTTCGACGATGTCGACAGTTCGGTGACCAAGGGCCAGGTGCTCAGTGTTGACAAGGCCAACACCTCGGTGAAGCCCGGCACCAAGATCAAGGTGCAGGTGTCCAACGGCCAGCTCACCGCCGTCCCGCAGGTCGTGGGCCTCCAGCAGAATGCCGCCGAGGCGGTGCTGCGCAACGCCGGCTTCAAGGTGAAGGTCATCGACGGCCCGTTCGTCCAGGACCCCAGCCAGGTCGGCCAGGTCACCGACCAGGACCCGAACGCCAAAGACGAGGCCAAGAAGAACTCCACGGTGACCATCGAGGTCGCGGTGCTGCAGGAGCCCGACGACGACACGACCGGCACGCCGACCTCGCCGCCCGGCAACAACGGCGGCATCGGCGACATCCTGCCGGGCATCGGCGGCGGCAACCCGGTCATCGGCCAGTCCGACAAGCAGCACCGCTCGAACTGAGCGCGGGGCGGGCCCGCCGTCAGGCGGCGGCGAACGCCGCCCGGCGGCGCGCGTCGACCTCGGCCGACAGCTCCGGCGCGCGCTCCAGGGCGTCGGGGTAGCCGCACGCGGCGAGCCAGTTGGCCAGCATCAGGTGGCCGCCCTCGGTGAGCACCGACTCCGGGTGGAACTGCACGCCCTCGATCGGCAGCGTGCGGTGGCGCATCGCCATCACGACGCCGGACTCGGTGGCGCCGGTCACTTCGATCTCGTCGGGCAATGTCTCCGGCAACACGGCCAGCGAGTGATAGCGGGTCGCGGTGAACGGGTCCGGCAACCCGTCGAGCACGCCTTCGCCGCGGTGGTGGACCAGTGAGGTCTTGCCGTGCAGCAACTCGGGCGCGCGGGTCACGGTGGCGCCGAAGGCCGCGCCGATGGCCTGGTGGCCCAGGCAGACACCGAAGATGGGCAGCTCGCCAGCGTATCGCTCGATGACGTCGATGCAGATGCCGGCCCGTTCGGGCGTACCCGGGCCGGGGGAGAGCAGCACGCCGGCGGCGCCGGAGCGGCCGACAGCGGCCACCTCGATCTCGTCGTTGCGCCGCACGTCGCACTCGACGCCCAACTGGCCCAGATATTGCACCAGGTTGAAGACGAACGAGTCGTAGTTGTCGATCACCAGTACGCGCATGGCGTTACCTCGGAAGCGGATTGTCGGTCGCGGTCGAATACGGGATGTCATGGTCGTCGAGGTTCGACTCCCGCGGGTCGGGCGTCTGGCCGGACAGGCCCGGGTCGTCGAGCCCCGGGTTGCCGTCGACCGGTGCGCCCGGCACGCCGCCCTCCTGCGTCACCTGCACGTCGTCGAAGGGCAGCAGCGGCTCGGCCCACGGGAACACCACGAACCAGAACAGCGCGAGTATCCCGGTGACCAGCACGATCGAGGTCACCAGCTTGCCCGCGAGGCCGTCGAACGGCAGCTTGCGCCAGATCCACGCGTACATTCGTCAGCCCTTCAGCTCGACCGGGTCGCCCTGCGACTTGGGCTGGGTGCGGACCAGTTCACCGTGGACGATGAGGCGCTGATAGTTGTCGAACTTCGGGTTGCAGGTGGTCAGGGTGACCATCGCCTTGGTCGGCTTGGAGCCGGGCAGCATCGGCACCGGCGCGACGACCTCCACCTGCGTCGGCACGACGATGCGGGTCTTCACGACGTGGTAGACGTACCAGGTGTCCTTGGACTCGACCACGATCGCATCGCCGTTGTGCAACTCGTCGAGCCGCCAGAAGGTGGCCCGGTTGCGGTGGCCGGCGACGGCGAAGTTGCCGATCTCGCCCGGCATCGCGGTGCCCGGGTAGTGGCCGGGCGCGTAGCGGATGTCGGCCTGGGTCACCCCCTCGACCACCACCCACTGCTGGCCGAGGGCCGGAACGTAGAGCTTGGCGATGCCGTGGATCTTCGAGCCGAGGCCGCCGGTGCCTGCGGCCGGTGTCGGGCCGACAGTCGGGTTGTCGGCCGGCGGCTGGGCCCACTGCTGCTCGAGCGCACCGGCCAGGGCATCCTGCTTGCCGCCCTGGATGACGCCGACACCCCAGACCTCGTAGGCCGCGAACAGCAGCACGACCAGGCCGAACGTGATCATCAGTTCGCCGCTGACCCGGATGCCGGTGCGGATCCGCGACCATACCGTCGGCCGCGTGAGCTCGGAGTAGACGCTGCGGTAGCCGTCGCCGGCGTTCTGGGCGCGCAACCGCACGACCCGCTCGCCGCGCCGGGGCGGCACCGGCGCCGGGAGGTCGGCCGGGTCAGGCTGGTCGGGGGCCGGCGGCACCGCGCCCATGACGGTGGTCATGTCGGGCGACTGGGTGGCGAGGTGCTCGCGACCCGGCACCTTGGGGATCACCGCGGTGGCGTCGACCACCTTGGGGATCACGGCGGTGGCGTCGACGACTTTGGGAATGACCGCCGTGCTGTCCGAGGCGGCCTCGGGCGCGGGGGCCCGCAGCGCGTGCTCGAGCGGGCGCGGGTGCGGCCGCGCGGGCGGCGTCGACTGCTCACCGACCCGCTTCGGCAGCGGGATCGACTCGGTCGGGCGGGCCAGCGGACCAGTCGACGGCGCCGGCTCGGCCGCCGGGGCGGTCTGCAGCGTCGGCTCGATGACGCGCGGGATGACCGCGGTCGCGTCGGCGTCGGACGCCCGATGACGTCCGTTCTGATTGCCCGTCATGACCCCGAAAGCCTCATGAAGTCACCTTCGCTGATCGGAGGGCACTTGACCCCTCGAACGCGGGGATCGTCACGTCCTTCTCCACCGTCTCTTGATATCCGAGCTGGAAGTGTTCGACAGCGTCTTTGAAGAGACGTACGCCGTCAGATGCCCCCAATGCCTGCTGCATCGCGGTGGGATCACCGATCGCGGTGATGACGAACGGTGGAGAGTAGACACGTCCGTGCAGGAGGAGAGTGTTGCCGACACACCTTACCGCGCTGGTTGACAACACCCGCACACCCATGATTGACATGGCTTCGGCGCCGCCGGTCCAGAGTGCGTTGACCACGGCCTGCACGTCGCCCTGGTGCACGACAAGGTCGTCGGGCCTCACTCCGTCGGGTCGGTCGCCGCTGCGTTGCGGCGCGTCGTCGAGGCGCACGGTGAGCCCCGGCCCGTGCAGCGCGGTGAACCCGGCGGCCGGCTCCATCTGCTCGGCCCGCTCGCTCTCGGCCCGGATCGGGCCGTCGGTGCGGGCCAGCGCGTCGGTCTGGCTCTTGACGGCGGCGGCCAACTCCCGGGCCTTCTGCTGGCTGGCGGTGACCCGGTCGCGCTCCTCGTTGACCACCTGGGCCAGCTTCGGCCGGCGGTCTTCGCGCAACGCCGTGCCGTCGGCGGTCTTGGCGGAGGTGGTGAAGAGCAGGCCGGCGGCCAGCGCGATCAACGGCACGAAGGCTGACCAGGCGCTACGCGGCTTGCGGATGCGCGCCACCCGCCGGAGTGCGCTTCGCCACACGGTCAAATCGGACGGCGGGTTCTGCACCGGGCTCCTCCTCCGTGCACGCAGATCGACTGCGGATGTGGCGTCCTCATCCGCCGCGATGCTGCCGCATCGCGGCGCCTTCCGGTCATCCAGTGCGGATTATCCCCATAACCGGTTGCCGCCCGTCCATGGCCGCGACGCGCCGCGTTGACTACGCTAGCTGGCGAGCATTATTGGCCATGGACCGTCGCCGGTTGACAGGCCCGAGCGAGGACCACAACCAGGAGAGAGCGTCGTGCCCAAGTCGCAGGTTCGCAAGAAGAAGGTCTACACCCCCCCGACCGACGTGCGCCCGTCGGCGGCGGCAGCGAGCCGCAAGCCCAGCCCGAGCTGGCTGCCGATCACCGGTGTCGCGCTGATCATTTTCGGCATCGCCTGGCTGGTGGTCTACTACCTGTCCGACACCAACTACCCGGTCGCGTCCTGGACCTACTGGAACCTGGCGATCGGCTTTGGTGCGATGGTCGCCTCGCTCGCGGTGTTCAGCCGCTGGCGTTGACAGTTGGCTAATATTTCCTGAGACCAGGGGTGATCTGATGACCAGGTGCGGCACACCTCACGTTACTGATGAGTAACAGGTGTCGTAACCTGGTCCTCAGCCACACCTAGGGCCAACGGAGGCTGCGCGCATGGGCGTCGTCGAGATCATCTGCACGACCATCGCGGGTCTCATCACGCTCGTCGCCGTGGCGCTCGCGGTCCGCGCTGTCACGCGGATGCTGGGCGTCGTGCGTCAGGGTCAACCTGACCCCGCCCGGTTGGGTTCCTGGGGTGCCCGCACCAAGGTCATGCTCAAGGAGACCGCGGGCCACACCCGGATGTTGAAGTGGTCGACCGTCGGCGCCGCGCACTGGTTCGTGATGGTCGCGTTCATCGTGCTGTCGCTGCTCGTCCTCGAGGCCTACTTCGAGGTCGTCTCGCCGTCCGGCGGGATTCCGTGGTTGTCGGGCTGGGTGGTCTTCGGGTTCGCGACGGAGATCATCGGGATCCTGGGCATCCTGGGCATCGCTTATCTGATCTCGGTGCGGTTGCGCAGCCGGCCGGGCCGGGTCCGTGGCCTGTCGCGGTTCACCGGTTCGACGATGTGGCAGGGCTATTTCGTCGAGTGGGTCATCGTCGGCGTGCTGATCTGCGGGTTCCTGATCCGCGGCTTCAAGGCCGCGAATGACCATCTGGATTTCCCGACCTGGGCCGTCCCGTTGTCGCACGGGTTGGGCTCGATCCTGCCGGCCTGGGAGGCGGGCGCACCGATCGTCGCCGTCATCAAGATCGTCATCTCGATGACCTGGCTGATCGTGATCTCGTTGAACGTGACGATGGGCGTGGCCTGGCACCGGTTCCTGGCGTTCCCCAACATCTTCTTCAAGCGCGACCCCGCGGCGGCGGCCGGTTCGGGCCTGGGCGGGTTGCGGCCGATGATGTCGGGTGGCAAGCCGCTCGACTTCGAGGAGGCCGACCCGGAGAAGGACCAGTTCGGCGTCGCCCAGGTCGAGCAGTTCACCTGGAAGGGTCTGTTGGACTTCTCCACGTGTACGGAGTGCGGTCGTTGCCAGTCGCAGTGCCCGGCGTGGAACACCGGTAAGCCGCTCTCGCCGAAGCTGCTGATCCTGTCGCTGCGTGACCACGCGTACGCCAAGGCGCCCTATCTGTTGGCCGGCGGTGGCAAGGACCTGACGGGCGAGGAGAAGGCCGCCGCGGAGCAGCTCGTCGGGGTCGATGTCCTGGCGATGGCCGAGGCCGACCGGCCGTTGATCGGGAGCGCCTCCGACGGGGGCGTGATCGACCCGGACGTGCTGTGGTCGTGCACCACCTGCGGCGCGTGTGTCGAGCAGTGCCCGGTCGACATCGAGCACGTCGACCACATCGTCGACATGCGGCGCTACCAGGTGTTGATCGAGTCGTCGTTCCCGTCCGAGGCCGGCGTCATGCTGCGCAACCTCGAGAACAAGGGCAACCCGTGGGGTGCCCCGCCGAACACCCGCGAAGACTGGACCAAGGGCCTGGACTTCGAGGTCAAGCGGGCCGGCGCCGGCGACGACTTCGAATACCTGTTCTGGGTCGGCTGCGCGGGCGCGTTCGAAGACCGGGCGAAGAAGACCACCCGCGCGGTCGCGACGCTGCTGCACGAGGCCGGCGTCGACTTCGCGATCCTGGGTGAGGGCGAGACGTGTACGGGTGACCCGGCCCGCCGGATCGGCAACGAGTTCGTGTTCCAGATGCTCGCGCAGCAGAACGTCGAGACGCTCAACGACGCCGGCGTGAAGAAGATCGTCGCGTCCTGCCCGCACTGCTTCAACACCCTGCGCAACGAGTACGGCGCGCTCGGCGGCTCGTTCGAGGTGGTCCACCACACCCAACTGCTCGCCGACCTCGTCTCCTCCGGGAAGCTGACCCCGGTGCAGCCCGTCGACGGCGGAGTCACCTACCACGACCCGTGCTACCTGGGCCGGCACAACCGGGTCTTCACCCCGCCCCGCGAGGTCCTCGAAGCCAGCGCCGGCGGTGCCGACCTGACCGAGATGCCGCGCAACAGCGAGCGCTCGTTCTGCTGCGGCGCCGGCGGCGCCCGGATGTGGATGGAAGAGCGGATCGGCAAGCGGATCAACATCGAGCGGGTCGAGGAAGCCATCTCCACCGGCGCGCACACCATCGCCGTCGGCTGCCCGTTCTGCTTCACCATGATCAGCGACGGGGTCACTGCCAAGCAGGCCACCGGCGCCACGGACGGCGTCGAGGTCGTCGACGTCGCCACCGTGCTGCTCCGTTCGGTCAAGCCGGAGAGCCCGGCGTCGTCGACCGAGCCGGAGGCCGCCGCCGCTGGGTGATTCCCCCGCTCGCGGGGTGTGGAAAACCGCAGCGGTAGCGTGCAGCGCGTGATGGCCACGGCCGGTCGGCTCTTCGTCGGGGTGTTCGTCGGCGCCGCGACCGCGGTGGCCGAGATTGCCTTCCTGTGCTGGGCGGCGCTCGTCACGCTCGTCGAGCTGGCCCGCCGGCGCCGGCCGGTGGGCATCGAGCCGCCGGCGCGCCGGCTGGTCGAGATCGAGCGCCGGCGGATCGCGACGTTCCTGCCCGGCGCTTGCGTGGTCTCGGACGACTTCACCGGGCGCCGCGCCGTCGCGTACCTCGGTGTCCGTTGGCTCGTCGGTCTGCTCGGCGGTTTCGTCGTCGCACTGTTCCTCTACGGGGTGGTCACCGGCGCGATCTGGGCCCGTGACCTGTTCGCCGGTCGCAGCTCGGTGCTGCTGGTCACCGCGCAGCTCGTCGGCGGCCTGGTGCTGCTGTTCCTGGCCGGGCAGGGCTTCCTCGGCGTCGCCGCGCTCGACCGACGGCTGGCGCAACGGATGCTGGTGCCGAGCGACCGGGCCCGCTACGAGCAGCGGATCAGCGAACTCGCGGCCAGCCGGGCCGGCGTCGTGGCGGCGGTCGACGCGGAACGCCGCCGGATCGAACGCGACCTGCACGACGGCGTCCAACAGCGGCTGGTCGCGCTCGGCCTGCTGCTCGGCCAGGCCCGGCGCAGCTCCGACCGGGATCGCTCCGACGACCTGGTGCGCCAGGCGCACGGCGAGGCCCGGGAGATCCTCGCTGCGCTGCGCGACGTGGCCTGGCGCGCCTACCCGGCCGACCTCGACAGCCTCGGCCTGGCCGAGGCGTTGTCCCGGGTGGCCGAGCGCAGCGGCGTCTCGCTCAAGTGTGCGGTCGACCGGCTGCCGCCCGGGGTGGAAACCGCGGCGTACTTCGTGGTCTCCGAGGCGGTGACGAACGCCGTCAAGCACGCACCCGGCAGCCGCGTCACGGTCGCGATCGACGCCACCGACGAGGAGGTACGGGTGACCGTGACCGACGACGGCCCCGGCGGCGCCGATCCGGCCGGCGGTGGCCTGTCCGGCCTGTCCCGCCGCGCGGCGGCCCTCGACGGGCGCCTCACGGTCGACAGCCCGCCCGGCGGCCCGACGACGATCCTGGCGGTGCTGCCGTGCGGGTGATCCTGGCCGAAGACTCGGTGCTGCTCCGGGCCGGCCTGGCCCGGCTGCTCACCGACGAGGGTCACGAGGTGGTGGCCGACGTCGGCGACGCCACGGCACTGCTGAGGGCGGTGGCCGCCGACCAGCCGGACGTGGTCGTCGTCGACGTCCGCATGCCGCCCACGCACCGCGACGAGGGCCTGCGGGCGGCGGTCGAGATCCGCACCCGCTGGCCGGCCGTGGGCGTGCTGGTGCTGTCGCAGTACGTCGAGCGCCGCTACGCGGTCGAGTTGCTGACCACCCGCAGCGACGGCGTCGGCTATCTGCTCAAGGACAGAGTGGCCGAGGTCGGCGAGTTCCTGGAGGCGCTCGACCGGGTGGCGGCCGGCCGCGCCGCGTTCGACCCCGAGGTGGTCCGGCAGTTGCTGGCCCGCACGTCGCACACCGACCCGTTGCGCCGTCTGACCCCGCGGGAGGCCGAGGTCCTGGACCGGATGGCCCAGGGCCACACCAACGCCACCATCGCGGCGCGGTTGCACGTCTCCCAGAGCGCGGTCGAGAAGCACGTCAACGCCATCTTCGACAAGCTCGACCTCTCCCACACGACCGGCTACAGCCGCCGCATCCTCGCGGTCCTCCACTACCTCGGCTCGTAGGAGTGGAACCGGGTAAACCCGCGGTTGGCGCCTCGGTGAAGAGGAATTCGTCACCTGGCTTCTGAGCTCCGCGTCGGTACCAAGCCGAAGGTTCTGCAGGATCAGGTTGACGTAGAGGTTGCTTGGCGCGCTCTTCGGAAAGCCCCGCTTGACCGGTCGGCGAGACGGCGGCCAGAGGGGGTTCTTTTGTCGCCATTTTGATCAGATCGACGTGCAGGCGGCGGAGGTTGGCCTCCGCCGCCCGGTAAAGCTCGTTGTGCGTTCTGATCAATGACTCCCGTTGTAGAGCCAGTTCACCCGTTGCGACCTCAGTTCCGTGAACTGCAGCCAGAAGGTGACGACTACTGCGCGCCGAAGGACTCGCCTGCCTGGGCCAGCACGCCCCAGCGCGCTTCGTTAGCTACGTTGGCCAGCATGTTTGCCAATCCGAGGCCGGCAAGCACGACGGCCAGGGTCGCCAATAGGCACAGCAGCGCCCAGGTGACTGTTTGGCGGGCGGCCCGAAGCGGTGGCCCGGCGCACGTAGGTTCGTCCATGGTCGCCGCCTGACATCGCCGCGACGATCCTGATCCGGAACCGGGGGTGGTCCAAGGCGGACCCTCACGCTTTTGATGCGATATTGGCAACCTGCAATATCCGTTAAGACATTCGATGTTCGCCACGCCGCCGGCCGCGGATGCGGATGACGACGAACCAGGCGACCAGCAGGGCGACGGCCACGATGACGACCTTCTGGAGCAACCCGGCGTACGCCTCGACGCGCCACCAGGACTCGCCCAGTTGGTAGCCGGCCAGCACGAAGATGGTGTTCCAGATCAGGCTGCCGGCTGTGGTCAGGGCCAGGAATGTCGGGATGGGCATCCGCTCCACGCCGGCCGGCAGCGAGATGAGGCTGCGGAAGATCGGGATCATCCGGCCGAGGAAGACGGCCTTCGTGCCGTGCCGGGCGAACCAGGCCTCGGTGCGGTCGACGTCGTGCAGCCGGATCAGTGGCAGCCGGGCGACCAGGGCGCGGATCCGGTGCCGGCCGACCAGGGCGCCGACCAGGTAGAGCGCGAGTGCGCCGACGACCGAGCCGGCCGTGGTCCAGAACAGCGCCCCAGCCAGGCTCAGGTCGCCGCGGCTGGCGGTGAAGCCGGCCAGGGGCAGGATGACCTCGCTCGGCAGCGGTGGGAACAGGTTCTCCAGGGCGATGGCCAGGCCCGCGCCGGGCGCGCCGAGGCGGTCCATCAGGTCGACGGCCCAGGCGGCGACGCCGCCCGCGGTCTGCGGTTCGCTGGTAAGGATCATGAGGACGACGCTATGGACGGCGGCGGGCGCCCACCATGCGGCCGACCGCCGGATGGCCTGCGGAAAGCCACAGTCCGGCGCCCGTGAAACAATCCCGCCGAGGTGAACCGATCATCGACGACGTCCTACTCTCCACCGTCCTTCCGCTGGCCGGGTTCGTGCTCCTGACCGCTGCCAACGCCTTCTTCGTGGCAGCGGAGTTCGGCCTGGTGACGGTCGACCGTGCCGAGATCGACCGGCGCGCGGCGGGCGGCGACAAGCGGGCCGGCACGGTGCAGAAGGCCCTGCACGAGCTGTCCTTCCAGCTCTCCGGCGCGCAACTGGGCATCACCATCGCGGCCCTGCTCACCGGCTACATCGCCGAGCCGGCGCTGGCCAAGCTGTTCCGGCCGGTGATCGAGCCGCTGGCACACGACTCGACCCACACGGTGAGCACGATCCTCGCGCTCGCCCTGGCCACCCTGCTGTCGATGCTGTTCGGCGAGTTGGTGCCGAAGAACGGCGCGCTGGCCCGCCCGATGTCGGCGGTGCTGGCCACCGTCACCCCGCTGCGGGTGTTCTCGGCGATGTTCAAATGGCTGATCGCGGCCCTCAACACCTCGGCCAACTGGGTGGTCCGGCGGCTCGGCGTCGAGCCGCAGGAGGAGCTGGCCAGCGCCCGCTCGCCGGAGGAGCTGGGGCTGCTGGCGGCGATCTCGGCCCGCGCCGGCGCGCTGCCTAGCGACACCGCGATGCTGCTGCAGCGGACGATCCGGTTCGCCGACAAGCGGGCCGCCGAGGCGATGACGCCGCGGGTCGACGTGATCGCCCTGCGCGGCACCGCGAGCGCGGCCGAACTGCTCGAGGCCGCTCAGGAGAGCGGCAGGACCCGATTCCCGGTGTACGAGGACACCCTCGACCTCGTCACCGGCGTCGCGGCGGTGGCCGACGCGCTCGGCGTACCCCCCGCGCGCCGGACGACCACCCCCGTGTCGGCGGTGGCCCGCGAGCCGGTGTTCGTGCCGGAGAGCCTCGACCTCGACAGCGTGCTGGCCGCGTTGCGCGCGGCGAACGCCGACCTCGCGATCGTGGTCGACGAGTACGGGGGCACCGACGGCGTTGTGACGATCGAAGACCTCGTCGAGGAGCTGGTCGGGGAGATCGCCGACGAGTTCGACCCGGAGGCGATGGAGGAGATCGGTGCCGTCGAGCTGACCGTGCCAGGCGGCGACCCCACGTTCCTGGTCGACGGGGTGCTGCGCGAGGACGAGCTGGCCGAGCTGACCGGGTTCCGGCTCCCCGAAGGGCCCTACGAGACGCTGGCCGGCTTCGTGATGGCCCGGCTCGGGCACATCCCGGTCGCCGGCGAGACGATCGTCGAGGCCGGCTGGGAGTTCACGGTCGTCGAGGTCGAGCGGCACCGCGTCGAGCAGGTGCGGGTGGTCAGGCCGGAGACCGACCATGCTTAACCTGCTGATCACGGTCGGGCTGATCCTCGGCAACGCCTTCTTCGTGGGCAGCGAGTTCGCGCTCATCGCCTCGCGCCGCACCGCCATCGAGCCGATGGCCAGCACCTCGCGGCGGGCCCGGATGGCGCTGTCGGCGATGAACCAGATCCCGCTGATGATCGCCGGGGCGCAACTCGGCATCACGATCTGCTCGCTCGGGC
>NZ_JBFAPI010000010.1:119842-279714 GCF_040676615.1 Asanoa sp. NPDC049573 | reverse complement strand
GGTCGGGCCGGCCCGACCGCCCGAGGAGAGGGCGAGCACGAGGCCGGCGGCGCCCAGGCCGCCGAGGAACGCCAGGGCGCCGGAGGGCAGCACGCCGAGGCTGATGCCGAACGCCGACGCGGCGACCACGGCGAGGTAGGCGCCCGCGTTGACGGCGAGGGTGTCCGGCGACGCGAGCGCGTTGCGGGCCAGCGACTGCAGGGCGGCGCCGGCCACGCCGAGCGCGATGCCGACCACCAGCGCGGCGAGCAACCGGGGCAACCGGGACGCGACCAGCACCTGGGCCGTGCCGGCGTCGTCGGCGCCGAGGAGCAGCCGCAACAGGTCGGCCGCGCCCACCGAGGACGTGCCCTGGGTGAGGTGGATCGCGGCGAGGACCAGGGTCAGGGCCAGGGCGACGACGACGGCCGCCGCCCGCTCCACCACGGACAGGCTCATCAGGCCTGGTACGCCGCGACGACCGCGTCGATCCACTGGATGCACGACTTCGGGCCGCCGAAGGTCCAGATGCCCGAGGGCAGCTTCCGCGCCCTGCCGGCCTCGACGAAGTCGAGCGCGTCCCAGATGGCGTTGCCCCGCAGGCCGTCGGCGAACACGTCGACGCCGTCGGACGCGTTGTAGAAGAAGGTGACACCCTTGCCGTCGAGCGCCTTGACGCCCTCGACGTCGGTCTGGCCGAGCCCCCACTGTGGATCGCCGGCGGTGGTCCAGGCGTTCCGCAGGCCGATCGCGGTGCCCAGGTCGGAGACGAGCGCGCCCCGGCCGAACATCCGGACGGAGACGGTGCTGCCTTCCTTCCAGCCGTCGGCCATCGCGAACGGCTTGCCGGCGGCGCCGGCCGACGCGAGTTCGGTCTTCGCCGAGGCGATCCGGGCGTCGAGGTCGGCGAGCAGCCCGTCGCCCTCGGCCTTCTTGCCGACCGCGGTGGCGATCATCGTGACGTCGTCGCGCAGCCGGTCGAGGTTGCGCCTGGCGTCGCTGCCGATGGTCACCAGCACCGGCACGTACTTCTCCAGCTGGGCCACGATCGGCGCGCCCCGCTCGGCCTCCATCACGACCAGGTCGGGCTGCAACGCGACGACCGAGTCGACGCTGGGCTCGCCGCGGGTGCCGACGTCCTTCACCGACGGGTCGAGCGTCACCGCGGTGTCCCAGACGGCGAAGCCCTTGTTGTCGGCGCTGCCGACCGGCATCACGCCGAGGCTGGCCAGGATCTCGGTCTCGCCCCATTCGAGGCTCACCACGCGGGTCGCCGGCTTCGGCAGGGTGATCTCCTTGCCCCGGCCGTCCTTGACGGTGACCGGACCGGCCGTGGCGTCCGACGACGGCGCGGCGATCTCCTCGGTCGTGCCGCAGGCACCGGCCGCGAGGACCGCGACCGCGGCGACGGCGAGCAGGGTGAAGCGCTTCATACGGATTCTCTTTCGGTACGTGACCGGCGGTGGTGCCGGCCGACGGGTCGGGTGGTGAGGTGGCCGGTCTCCGGGGCGACGAGCACCTCGACCGGGATGCCGTAGGTCTCGGTCAGTGCCGGCTCGGTCAGCACGTCGCGCGGTGCGCCGGCGGCCCGCACGCGACCCGCGGACAGCAGCACCACCTCGTCGGCGACCGCGGCGGCCTGGTCGAGGTCGTGCAGCACCACCCCGATGGCGACACCGTGCTCGTCGGCCAGGTCGCGGGTCAGGTCGAGGATCTCCACCTGGTAGCGCAGGTCGAGGAAGGTGGTCGGCTCGTCGAGCAGCAGCACGCCGGTGTCCTGGGCCAGGCAGGTGGCCAGCCAGACGCGCTGCCGTTCGCCCCCGGAGAGTTCGTCGACCGCCCGGTCGGCCATGCCGGCCACCCCGGTCACGTCGAGCGCCCAGGCGATCGCGCGCGGGCCGTCGGGGTCGTCGGCCCGCCAGCGGCCCCGGTAGGGGTGGCGGCCGTAGCCGACGACGTCGCGCACGCTGACCCCGGCCGGCACCGGGCGGCTCTGCGCCAGCAGGGTGACCCGGCGCGCGAAGTCGCGCGGTGCGAGCGGCAGCGCCGACTGGTCGCCGAGCAGCACGTCGCCCGCGCCCGGCTGGTGCAGCCGGGCCAGCGCGCGCAGCAGCGTCGACTTGCCGCTGCCGTTGGGACCGACCAGGGCGGTGACCCGGCCCGGACGCAGTGTGAGGGAGGCGCCGTGCACGACCGGCGCACCGTGGTAGGCGAGGTCGAGATCGATGCCGCGCAACTCCTGAGACATGCGGGTTAGGTTAGCCTAATCTTCAGGAAGGTCAACCTAACCTCTGGCGTGGACACTGCGCGTGACGACACGGTCGGAACGACCCGATCCGGGTGACCGCCCCGTGTAGCGTCATCCGGTGATGACGATGCTCCCCACGCCGCGGCGACTCGTCACCGCGGCGGTGGTCTTCGTGGCGCTCGTCGTGACCGTCGCCCTCGCCTTCCACCGCTCCGTGCCCAACGTGGCCGGCTTCGGCAGCGTGCTCGACACCGCGGCGCCGCTGCTGCTGCTCGCCGTGCCGGTGCTGATCCTCGGCGCGCTGCTGGCCCGCACCAGGACGGCCGTGGTCGCGGCGGTGGTGCCGCTGCTGCTGTGGGGCTTCCTGTTCGGCCGCGCCTGGTTGCCCAAGGGCGACCCGGGCGCCACCCAACTGCGGGTGGCCAGCCAGAACGTCAACGCCGCCAACCCGGACCCGACGGCGACGGCGGGCGCGGTGGTGGCCACCGACGCCGACGTGGTCGCCCTGGTCGAGGTGGCCGACGACCTGCGCGACACCGTCGCCGAGACGATGTCGAACCACTACGAATACCACGCGCGGGTGTCCACGGTGGAGTTGTGGAGCCGGTTCCCGATTCGCGACTACGCCCCGGTCGACACGGCGCTGGGCTGGGAGCGGGCACTGCGGGCGGTGGTGGAGGCGCCGGAGGGCGAGGTCGCCGTCTACGCCGTGCACCTGGGCTCGGCCCGGCCGGGCGTGACGGCCACCCGCGACCGGTCACTGCGCGCGCTGGCCGACGCGGTCGCCGGCGACCCGGCCGAGCGACTGGTGGTGGCCGGTGACTTCAACACCGCGATCACCGACCGCGTGATCGCGCCGCTGCGCGCGCACGTGCGCGACGCCCAGGGCGACGCAGGCCGCGGCCCCGGCGCCACCTGGCCGGCGACGCTGCCGCTGATCCGGCCGGATCAGATCTTCTACCGCGGCCTGACCGCGACGACGTCCACTGTGGTGCGGACGCCGGCGACCGACCATCGGGCCGTGGTGGCAGGGTTTCATTTCCGCTAGGCGACCGTCCACGATGGAACGTGACGACGCCGGGCGCTGACCGGTTTGTCGCAAGATTCATATCGTGAACTCGCAGTTTCAGGATCATGACGAGCGGGTAGCTTCGGCACTCGTGGCGATGAAAGCGCTTTCAAAGTCGAAGGCAGCGACGATCTACGAGGTCGCCGAGCGCGCCGGCGTGTCGATCGCCACCGTGTCGCGGGCCCTGCGCGACTCCGATCTGGTCACCGAGGCGACCCGGGCCCGGGTGCGCGCCGCGGTCGAGGCCCTCAACTACACCCCCAACCAGCTCGGCCGCTCGCTGGCCGAGGGGAGGCACGCGGCCAACGGGATCGTCTTCCCCGACCTCACCGGCCCCTACTACGCCGAGGTCGTGCTCGGCTACGAGGAGGTCGCCGCCGAGCTGGGCCGCAGCGTGCTGATTCTGACCACGCACGGCCGGCGCGACGCCGAGGCCGCGGTGCTCGACCTCGCCGGCCGGGTCGACGGCCTGGCCGTGATGGGTAACACCGTCGGCGACGAGAGCGTGCGCGCGGTCGCCGCCACCGGCCTGCCGCTGGTGCTGCTGGCCCGCCCGCCGGTCGACGGCGTCGACACCATCCGCACCCGCAACGAGCGCACCGCCGCCGACCTGGCCGAACACCTGGTCGCGCACGGGCACCGGCGGATCGTCTTCGTCGGTGACCCGGCGGCCTCCCCCGACGCCGCCGGCCGCTACGCGGGCCTGGCGAGGGCGTTGCGTGCGCACGGCCTGGCCAGGCCCGAGCTACGCGTCTGCGACTACGACGTCGACGCCGGCGAGCGGGTCGGCGCCGAGCTGATGGCCGACCCGCCGGACGCGGTCGTCTGCGCCAACGACGAGGTCGCGCTCGGCGTGCACCTGGCCGCCGAGGCGGCCGGCCGCCGGGTGCCCGACGACCTGGCCGTGACCGGGTGGGACGACGTGCTCGCCGCCCGGTTCGCCGGCCTCACCACCGTCTCCCAACCGATGCGCGAGCTGGGCGCCACCGCGGCGCGCTGGCTCGACGGGCGCATCGGCGAACGCAACACGGGCCCGGAACGCGCCGCGCCGCGGCGCCGGGTCCTACCCACGCGGCTGGTCGTGCGACGCAGCTGCGGGCCACACCCCAAGTAGGAAACTCCATCCCCTCGGAGGTACGGCATGAGAAGGAGCAGGTTGGCGGCCGTGGCGGCGGTCGCATTGGCCGCGTCGGTCGCCCTGACCGGCTGCGGTCGCGACTCGGGCGGCGGCAACGACGAGGCCAAGACGGTCGCGGAAGGCAAGGCCAGCGGCGAGATCACGGTCTGGGCGATGGGCACCGAGGGCGAGAAACTCGGCGAGTTCGCCAAGGAGTTCATGACCGAGAACCCGGACGCCAAGGTCAACGTGACCCCGGTGCCCTGGGACGCGGCGCACCAGAAGATCGCCAGCGCGATCGCCGCGAAGCAGACCCCGGACGTGTCGATGATCGGCACGACCTGGCAGGGCGAGTTCGCCAAGACCGGCGCCCTCGATCCGACCCCGCCGGACCTGATCAAGAAGGACGACTTCTTCCCCGGCGCCTGGGACACCACCCTCGTCGACGACACCTCGTACGGCGTGCCCTGGTATGTCGAGACCCGCGGCATCTTCTACCGCAAGGACCTGGCCGCCGCCGCCGGTTTCCCGGACGGCCCGAAGACCTGGGACGACCTCACCGCGATGGCCAAGAAGATGAAGGCCAACGGCGTTCGTGAGGGGTTCCACCTCCAGCCCGGCAAGACCGGCAGCTGGCAGTCCGTGATGCCGTTCGCGTGGTCCAACGGCGCCGAAGGTGCCACCGCCGACAAGCTGTCCTTCGACACGCCGGAGATGACCGAGGCACTGGCCTACTACCAGTCGTTCTTCAAGGACGGCCTGTCCGGGACCGACCTGCCCGATGGCGCGCTGGAGCCGGACTTCGTCAGTGGCAAGATCGGCGCGTTCATCTCGGGGCCGTGGCACATCGGCCTGCTGGAGGAGAAGGGCGGCGCCGGTTTCGACCAGAAGTTCGCGGTGGCGCCGATGCCGACGAAGAAGACCGGCACCTCGTTCATCGGCGGCAGCAACCTGGCCGTGTTCAAGGACGCCAAGAACCGCGACGCGGGCTGGAAGTTCGTGCAGTGGCTGAGCAAGCCCGACGTGCAGGTCAAGTGGTACCAGGCGGTCAAGGACCTGCCGTCCGTGCAGTCGGCGTGGGACGACAGCAGCCTGTCCGGCGACCAGTTCCTCAAGGTGTTCGGCAAGCAACTGGAGGATGCCAAGGCGCCGCCGGCGATTCCGACCTGGGAGCAGATCGCGGCCGCGTTCGACCTCGAGATCGAGAAGCTGTGCAAGTCCAACGCGGACCCGGCGGCGACCGCGAAGGCCATCCAGCAGAAGGCGACCGCCATCGGGACCGGGAGCTGACATGGCCGGCGCCCCCGCGGCGACGGCGCCGGCGCGGCCGGTCGGGATCGACTCCGACCGGTCCGCCGGGTCGGTCCAGCGCCGCCAGCGCCTGCGCCGGGCGCTGACCGGCTGGGCCTTCTCCGCGCCGTTCACCATCCTGTTCCTGGTCTTCATGGCCGTGCCGGTGGTCGTCTCGCTGGTGATGAGCTTCACCGACCTGCGCTCCACCGACCTGCGCAACCCGTTCGCGGTCAACTTCGTCGGCCTCGACAACTACACCCGGCTCTTCTCCGACGACCTGTTCCTGCGCTCGTCGGTCAACACGCTGGTCTTCGTGGTGATCGGCGTGCCGCTGACCATCGTGATCGCGCTGGCCGCCGCCACGGCGCTCAACTCGGGTCTGTTGCGGTTCAGGGCGCTGTTCCGGGTCGGCTTCTACCTACCCGTGGTGACCAGCATCGTGGCCGTCGCGGTGGTCTGGCGGTTCCTGCTCGACCCCGAGGTCGGCCTGGTCAACAACCTGCTCCGGGTCGTCGGCATCGACGGACCGAGTTGGCTGTTCGACACCAAGCTGGCGCTGCCCTCGCTGATCGCGATGGCGGCCTGGCGCAATTTCGGCTTCCTCATGGTGATCTTCCTGGCCGGCCTGCAGGCCATCCCGGGCGACCTCTACGAGGCAGCCACCCTCGACGGCGCGACCCGGTGGCAGCAGTTCCGCAACGTCACGCTGCCCCTGCTGCGGCCGACCCTGCTGTTCGGCGGGGTCGTCACCGGCATCGGGTATCTGCAGTTCTTCGAGGAGCCGTTCGTGATGACACAGGGCGGCCCGCTCTCGTCGACGCTGTCGGTGTCCTACCACATCTACAACCAGTTCGGCTTCGGCAACTACGGCTACGCGGCCGCGGCGAGCTACGTGCTCTTCGTCGCCATCGTCGCGCTGTCGGTCATCCAGTTCCGCTTCCTGGGGGAGCGCTCATGACCACATTGGAGGCCCGCGGGGTACGCCAACGCGACCGGGTGGCCAAGGCGGTGCTCTACGCGATCCTGGCCATCGGACTGCTCGTCGTGGTCGGCCCGTTCATCTGGATGGCGCTGTCGTCGCTCAAACCCGAGGGCGAGATCCGCTCGGTGCCGCCAACCTGGCTGCCGCAGACGTGGACGCTCGACAACTTCCGCGACCTGTTCTCCCGGCTCGACTTCCCGCTGTTCTTCTTCAACTCGGCCCTGGTCGCCGTCGCGGTGACGGTGGGCAACCTGCTCTTCTGCTCGCTGGTCGGGTACGCGCTGGCCAAGCTGCGCTACCCCGGCAAGAAGGTGCTGTTCCTCGCCGTGCTCGGCATGCTGATGGTGCCCGGCATGGTGACCTTCGTGCCGCAGTTCGTGCTGGTCAGCAACATGGGCCTGACCAACTCGTACGCCGGCCTGATCCTGCCGTTCCTGGTCGGCCCGTTCGGCGTGTTCCTGATGCGCCAGTTCCTCCAGTCGATCCCCGACGACCTGATCGAGGCCGCCCGGGTGGACGGCGCCGGCGAGTTCCGGATCTTCTTCCGGGTGGTCCTCCCGCTGTGCCGGCCGGCGCTGGCCACGCTCGGGATCCTCACGTTCCTCGCCTCCTGGAACAACTTCCTCTGGCCCCTCGTGGTCGCCAGCACGGAGGACAAGTACACGCTGCCGGTCGCCCTGGCGCTCTACAGCATCGGCCAGAACAAGACCGACTTCGGCCTGCTGCTGGCCGGCGCGGTCGTGGTCGTCGTGCCGGTGCTGGTCGTGTTCCTGATCCTCCAGCGGCATTTCATGCGCGGCATCGCGACCACCGGACTCAAGTAAGGAGACTCATGCGACGCATCCTGGCTCCTCTCGTCGCGCTCGCCCTGGTGCTGGCCGGTGGCTCCGCCGCCGTGGCCGCTCCGGGCGCCAAGGGCGCCGACCGCACGCTGACCGCCTACGCCAAGGACACCTGGCGGTCGATGGTCGCGATGACCGACCCGCGCACCGGGCTGGTCGCCGACAACATCACCGGTGACCTGAAGACCCCGTCGACCTACACCTCGCCGACCAACATCGGCGGCTACATGTGGTCGGCCGTGGTGGCCCGCGAACTCGGGTTCATCTCGCGCAAGGAGGCCCGCGACCGGATCGCCAAGACGCTCGACACGCTCGGCCGGCTCGACCACCACGAGGCGTCCGGCATGTTCTACAACTGGTACGACCCGCGCGACGGCTCGGTCGTGCACGTCTGGCCCGACGACGGCAGCACCATCTACCCGTTCCTGTCCAGTGTGGACAACGGCTGGCTGGCCGCGTCGCTGCGGGTGGTCAAGGGTGCGGTGCCGGAGTTGCGCGGCAAGGCCGACGCCATCCTGTCGAAGATGAACTTCGGCTTCTACTACAACCCGGCGGCCTCGACACCGTTCGGTGCCAGCGGCCTGATCGCCGGCGGGTTCTGGGACGCGGCGCCGCCCGGCTGCTCGTTGCCGCGCGACGGAGTCTGGTTCACCTGCAACCACTACGACATCACGGTGACCGAGCCGCGGATCGCCACCTATCTCGGCATCGGGGCGGGCCAGATCCCGGCCGAGGCGTACTTCCACACCATGCGGACCCTGCCGGACACCTGCGACTGGAGCTGGCCCGAGATGAAGCCGGTCGGCTTCGACACCACCTACGAGGGTGTGCGGGTCTTCGAGGGCGCCTACCAGTACCGCGGCATCCAGTTCGTGCCGAGCTGGGGCGGCGACATGTTCGAGGCACTGATGCCCGACCTGTTCGTGCCGGAGGAGCGCTGGGCGCCCAACAGCTGGGGCCGCAACCACCGGGCGACGGTGGCCGGGCAGATCGAGCACGGCCTGAACGACGCCGGCTACGGCTACTGGGGCTTCTCCCCCGCCAGCAACCCGAAGGGCGGCTACACCGCATGGGGCGTCGACGCGATGGGCATGGACACCGACGGCTACCCGTCCGACATGGAGTTCTCCAAGTATGACGCCGGCTTCGGCGAGTGCCGCCCGGCCGGCCCGGCACCTGACTACGGCGACGGCGTGGTGACACCGCACGCGGCGTTCCTCGCGCTGCCCTACGCCAAGGGTCCGGTCGTCGACAACCTGGCCAGGCTGAAGGCCAACTTCGACTCGTACGGCCCCGGTGGCTTCTACGACGCGATCGCGGTCGGCAGCGGCACCGTGGCCAGGCGCTACCTTTCGCTCGACCAGGCGATGATCATGGGCGCGCTCGGCAACGAGCTCTCCAACGACCTGATCCGCCGCTCGTTCGTCGACAAGCGGTTCGAGCAGCGGATCCGGCCGCTGATCGGGCAGGAGACGTTCAACGTACCGGCCGACCAGCCCCTGCCCCAGCTGCGTGGGGCGGGCGCATGACGGTCGGCGACATCGCCACGCAGGCGCGGGCACAGTGGGTCGCCCTGATGGGCAGCGGCGGAGCGCAGGACCGCGCACCCGGCGAGCCCGACGCGGCCGACCTGCCCGCGCCGGCGGGGCTCGTCGCGCTCACCGGCCGCGGCCAGGTCACCCTGCACTGGGAGCCGGTCGAGGGTGCCATCGGGTACGCCGTGCACCGCGCCACCAGCCCCACCGGCCCGTTCGCGGTCGTCGACCACGGCGGCGGTGACGTGCTGGCCGTGCCGCACGGCCCGTATGCCGACACCACCGTGGAGCCCGAACGCGAGTACTGGTACGCGGTGGCGCCGCTGGCCACCGTGACCGCGATGGGTCCACTGTGCACTCCGGTGCCGGGTGCGGCGGTCGGGCCGGGCTCGTCGGTGGCACCGTTGCTGCTGTCGGTTTCCGCCGGGGATTCGGCCGGTGCACTGGACCGGCCGTGGCGTTTCATGGTCGGGTCCGAGCACCTGTCGCACCTGTTGTCGACCGAGCGCACCGGCGGGCGGGAGATCGGGTCGGAGCTGCGGGAGGCGCTGGCCCGCACGCACTCCGCGTTGGGGGTGCGCACCGTACGCGCGCACGGGATCCTCTGTGACGACCTGGGCGTCTACCGGTTGGTTTCCGGGGCGCCGGTCTACGACTGGTCGGGGATCGACCAGGTCTACGACACCGTGCTGTCACTCGGCATGCGGCCGATCGTGGAACTCGGCTTCATGCCCCGCGACCTGGCCAGCGACCCGTCGCGCACGGTCTTCACCTACGCGGGCATCATCTCGCCACCGAAAGACTGGGACGCGTGGGGCGACCTGGTCCGGGCCCTGGTGTCGCACCTGGTCTCGCGCTACGGGCTGGCCGAGGTGCGCGACAACTGGGCCTTCGAGGTCTGGAACGAACCCAACCTGTCGGTGTTCTGGTCGGGTACGCCGGCCGAATACTGGCGCCTCTACGAGGTGGCCGCGCGGGCGGTCAAGGACGTCGACCCGGCGCTGCGGGTCGGCGGCCCGGCGACCGCGGCGGTCGGCTGGGTGTCGGAGCAACTCGACGTCGACGCCCCGGTCGACTTCCTGTCGACCCACATCTACGGCAGCCCGCCGCTCGACCTGCGCGGCATCGACGCCGACCGGCCGCTGTGGTGGACCGAGTGGGGGGTGACGGCGACACACGGCAACGAGGTCAACGACACCGTCTTCGCCGCCACGTTCCTGCTCCGCGGGATGCGCTCGGCCGCGGGCCGGATCGAGTCCCTCGCGCCGTGGGTCGCCTCCGACCACTTCGAGGAGCTGGGCCGCCCGCCCCGCTTCCTACACGGTGGCTTCGGCCTGCTCACGGTCGGCAACCTGGCGAAGCCGAAATTCTGGGCGCTGTGGCTGGCCCAGAAACTCGGCGACACCGCGGTGCCGGCTTCCCTGTCCGGCGACGGTGCCGACAGCCTGGTCGAGTCGTGGACCGCGCGGTCCGCGGACGGCACGATCGGTGCCCTGGTCTGGAACGGCTCGCTCGACCACGCGAAGCGTGACGGGTCGGCGGATCTCGACCGGTCCGTCACGATCCGCGTCGACGGGCTGCCGGCCGAGCGCTACGAGGTCCGCCGGTGGCGGGTCGACGCGACGCACGGCAACGTGGCCGCGCGCTGGCGGTCGATGGGCGGCGGCGACTGGCCGACCGAGGCGCAGTGGGCGACGCTGCAGGCGGAGGACCACCTCCCGGAGTCGGAGCCGGCGACCACGGTCGAGGCGACCGGCGGCGTGATCGAGATCTCGGTCGACCTGCCCAACCCCTCCATCGCCTACGTCGAGCTGACGCCACGCTAAGTTGTGCACCCGCGTACGCGACGCCCGAGCCCCTCGGGTGTCGCGTACGCGGGGTTCGAGGACGGAGCTCGCACATGCGATTCGGGTTGGTCGGCTACGGGTTCGGTGGCCGCTACTTCCACGCGCCACTGCTCATGTCGGCCCCCGGCATCGACTTCGCCGGCGTGGTGACCCGGTCGGTCGACCGCCGGGCCGAGCTCGAGACGGACCATCCCGGCGTCGCGGCATACGACTCCCTGCCGGCGCTCGCCGCCGACGGTGTCCGAGCCGTTGCGATCTCCACCCCGGCGGACACCCACATTCCGCTCGCACTCGAGGCGATCGGGCTCGGGATGGCGGTCGTGGTGGACAAGCCCTTCGCCATGGACGCCGCGCAGGCCCGCACCGCGATCGACGCGGCCGAGCGGGCCGGAGTCGCGCTCAGCGTCTACCAGAACCGGCGCTGGGACTCCGACCTGCTGACCGTGCGGCGCCTGATCGAGAGCGGGGCGCTGGGTGAGGTCAGCCGCTTCGAGTCACGGTTCGAACGCTTCTCCCCCGACCCCGGGCCGCCCGCGGCCGGCGGCGGCACCCTGCGGGACTTCGGCGCGCACCTGGTCGACCAGGCCCTGCTGCTGTTCGGCCCGGCGGACCATGTCTACGCGCGGATGGCCGCCCGGCACCGGCTCGACGACGACTTCTTCGTCACCATCGCACACACCGGCGGCGTCCAATCGCACCTCTGGGGCAGTTGGGTCCAGGGCGCCCCCGGCCCACGATTCCGGGTCACCGGCACGACCGGCACCTACATCGTCGACGGCGTCGACGGCCAGGAGGCCGCACTCGTCGCCGGCCGCACGCCCGCGACCGAGGGCGAGCGGTGGGGCGCCGAGCCGGAGAGCCGCTGGGGTCGCCTCCACCGCGGCGGCCCAGGCGAGCCGGTGCCGACCGAACGCGGCCGCTGGGACACCTACTACCCGGCCTTCGCCGCCGCCGTCCGGGGCGACGCCGCGGTCCCCGTCGACCCGAGGGACGTCGTGCGCGCCACCGAGGTCCTGGACGCGGCCCGGGTCAGCGCCGCGACCGGCACCACGATCAGCCTTTGACCCGATCTCAGCGAGGTTCGAGCAGCTCACGCTCGGCGAGGAAGGTTCGTAGCGTCTCGTCGTCCTGGGCGGACATCAGGCGGCGCGGGATCACGGTCGCCGGCATCCGGCCGACGTAGACGATCCAGAACTCGGGTGTCTGCGTCACCCGCGTGACGCCGTCCCAGGCGATGCCGCCGGATTCGGTGCCGCTGCGCATCATGATGTTGTCGTCGGTGATGTCGTAGCCGCCCTCGACGGCGTAGCGACCGGAGCGGCGGCGGGCGCGCAGCCGCACCAACGGACCGAAGAGCATCGCCGCCACGCCGCCCACGATCATCGCGATGTAGAGCGGCGAGATCCGCTCGCCCCAGCCGGAACCCTGTGCGAGGGCAAGAAAGATCACACCGACCAGCGTCAACACGGCGCCGACGTAGAAGTACTTGCGCAGCCCGGCGCTGCCGAGCGCGGCGGCCACCCGGCCCGGGTAGGCCGGATCGGCCGGGACGTCAAAACGGATGTGCACGTCAGAACGATAGTGCCACCGCGGATCGCTCAGACGGCGCGAACCTCGGCGAGCCGCCGGACCGCGTAATCGTCGTCCCAGCAGACGGCGGCCTCCCAGGCCGCCGACGCCTGCGCGGCGACGTCGTACGCGCGTTCGTCGAGCCCGGCGGCGTTGTCGGGCAGGACGAGGTCGAGGTCGGGAACGTCGACGTGCGCCTCGTCCCAGTCGATCAGACCGACCTGGTGCGCGGTCATCCGCACGTTTCCCACGTTGTTGGAGTCGCCGTGGACGACGCAGGTCGGCCGCCCGGTCAGCCGTGCCCACGCCGCTCGGCAGCGGGCGACGCCCTCGGCGGGCATCGCGCCGAGGTCGACCTTCGTGCCGGTCTCGGCGTGCAGGAGATCGGTCGACGATCGCCACCCCGGGCGCTGCGGATAGTCGCGCGTCAACGAATGCAGTTCGCGGAGGGTGCCGGCCACGCGGCGCCAGTCGGCCCGCGTCTCCGGCGGACCGCCGTCCAGATAGGTCAGCACCACCAGACCGTCGACGAACAGCCGGCCGTCGGTGGTCGGGATCGGCACCGGCACGGTCAGGCCCGCGCGGTCGAGGAACCGCATCAACCCGGTCTCCCAGGCCAGGTCGGCGTCGCTGCGGGCACCGAGCCGACCGACCGCGGGACGCCCGCCGACGCGCACGCTCCACACGTCGTTGGCGACCCCGCCGGTCAGTGGTTGGATCCGGACGACGTCGTCACCCCACCGATCAAGTGCCTCCCAGCCCACCGGCCACATGCTACGGGCGGGCGTGGGTCAGCGTGGCGGACGGAGGGTGTCGACCCGCGCCACCGCCTGGTCGATCCGGGCCTCGGTGAGGCGGCCGGTGCGGACGAGGTTCACCACGTTGTCGAGGGTCTCGCCGACGATGTTCGGGTCGTACACCTGCTGGTTGGCGAAGACGAGCAGGTCGAGGCCGGCCTCGAGGCCGAGCGCGACCGCCTGGTCCAGGCCGAACTGCCGGGTGATCGCGGCGGCCTGCATGTCGTCGCTGACGGCCGGGCCCTTGAAGCCCAGCTGGCCGCGCAGCAGGTCGGTGACGACCGCCTTCGACAGCGACGCCGGGAGCTTCGGGTCGAGTTGCTTGGCCAGCAGGTGTGCGACGAGAACGGAGTCGGCGCTGCCGTTGCTGATCAGCTGCTGGAACGGTTGGAGCTCCTTCGGCGTCCAGGTGCTGCTGACGTCGACGACGTCGAAGTCCGTGTTGGCGGTGGCGGTGCCGAGGCCCGGGAAGTGCTTGAGCGACGTCTTGACGCCGCCCGCCCGGTGGACCTGGATCTCCTCCGTCGCGTTGCTGACGACGACGCCCACGTCGGCGGAGAAGCTGCGGCCGAGTTGGCCGATCGCGGGGTTGTTCGGGTTGAGGTTGAGGTCCACGACCGGCGCGTAGTTGAGGGTGACGCCGACCGACGTGAGGCTGCTGACGATCTGCTGCGCCCAGGCCCGGGTCACGGCGGGTGAGTTCTGCGCACCGATCTCGGCCTCCGACTGGGTCGCCGGGAAGCCGTTGCTCGGGTTGAGGCGGGCGACCTGCCCGCCCTCCTGGTCGATCGAGACGATGAGCCGGCCGGGTGACGCCTGCCGCAGGCTCTTCACGAGCGCGGTGACCTGTGCCGGCGAGGTGATGTTGCGCGGGGCGTCGGTCGCGATCTCCTTGTCGAAGAGGATGACGCCGCCGAGGCCGTCCCGGATCGCCTTGACGATCCAGTCGTTGCTGTCGACGGTCTGGCCGCGGAAACCGACCACGAGCAGGCTGGCGATCTTGCGTCGCAGCGCGGCCTCGTCGGAGACGCGGTTCGGTGTGGGTGACGGCGTCGACCGCCGCGGCGGCGTTTCGGCCGTGCTGGCACCGCAGCCCGCCAGACCGGCTACGACGGCCGAGCCGACGCCGGTGAGCAGGCGCCGGCGGGTCACGGAGACATTCCTCACCCGATCCACGCTACGGCCGATCTTCGGGCCAAGCGCGCATATCGATGGGCTCAGCCGGCGGCGGCCGCGGGCGGGACGGCGGTGACCGGGGACGAGCCGATGGTACGGCCGTTCGCGTCGAGGGCGTCGACCGCGACGAAGACCGCCGGCCCGGTGAGGGACAGCGCCGTCTCGAAGCCGTCGCGGCCGCTGGTCGCCGCGACCGCCAGCTTGTCCGGCTGCGTCCCGGCGCGGACCCGCCAGCGGCGCACCGCCGTCGCGCCGTTCCAGCTCGCGTAGACCGTGACCGCCTCGCCCGTGCCGCGGACGGCGGCCACCATCGGCCGATCGTCGGGGGTGCCGGACCAGTCGAACTTGTACGCCCGGTACGAGCCGTTGTCAGCCGGCAGGGCGCCGGAGGCGACCAGGGTGCCGTCGGCGGCGTACTCGGTGAAGCGGGGTTGCTGTCCCCAACCGACCAGCGACCCGCCGCCGGGCAACTCCTGCACCGAACCCTGGCTCGGCGCGAGCAGCGCGTCGGGATGGGCCAGCGCGCGGACCAGCGTGGCCGTGCGGGCCGTCTCGTCGACCGCGAGGATCAGGCCCCGCGACGCGGAGGACCGGGTGGTGACGCCGGCCTCGTTGTCGAAGAGGCTGAGCGTGCCGTCGGAGCGCCGGCGGGCGTCGTGCTGCCAGGCGAACGCCGCGTCCGGCCCCATCGTGAAGTCGCTCCGCTTGCCACCCAGCCGCCACCGGATGGCGCCCGATCCGCGGTCGATCTTGTAGATGGTCCAGGTGTGCCGGGCCGACATGACCAGCGTGCCGTCGGTGTCGACGGTCAGCGAGTTGGCGTGCAGATAGTCGTACGGGACCCGGGCGGTCGCGCCGGACGGCGCCGGTGCGTAGGACTCGTCGACGCCGATGTGGTCGCGGCCACGCCAGCGGAACAGGATCTTGCCGGTCGCCACGTCGACCTCGTAGAGCACGCAGTCGACCAGCGCCGCGTCCGCCGGCCCGCCGACCGACCTCAGGTCGGCGCCCACCGGCTCGTAGCAGAAGAAGATCGCGCTGCCCCGGGCGGTGATGAGCAGGTCGTGCTGGTCGGCCGGGGTCGGCCCGGGCGACCGCAGCCGGCGGATCTCCTTGTAGGCCCGGTCGACGATCACGAACTCGCCGGACCCGATCCCGTACTTCGGGTCGATCGTCCCCTCCCACCAGGTCAGCACCGGCTCGCCGCCGAGTTGCTGGACCCGCGCGTCGACGGCGATCACCCCGGGGCCGGTGACCTGGCGGAACCAGACCGGCTGGCCGGCGCCGTCGACCAGCAGCGGGCCGCGCCCACCGCCGCCGGCGGCGGGGGTCAGGAAGACCAGTCCGCCGGCGGTCGGGCCGGTCGTCCGCACGTCGACGACGGGGATGGCGAGGTCGGGACGGGTATGGAAGGCGTGCGGCGCGGCGGTGGGTGCGGACGGGTCGGCGGTGGCGGTGCGGCCGGAGCGGCCCCAGGCGAAGCCGCCGCCACCCACCGCCGCCGCGGCTACGAGGCCACCGCCTCCCGCGAGAAGCCGGCGCCGGGTCACCGGCGGGCGTGCGTTGTCGGTCATCGGAACACACACTGCCGCCCCCGGCTGACCGGAAGCCGGGGAGAACCTGTCCGTTGGCTGAACGCCGCCACCGGACCGGCATAGCACCGCGCCCCGAAGTGGCTTAGCGTTACCGCCGTGCCCACCACCGAACCGTGCGCCCTGCGCGAGCGGCTCCGCCGCACCCTCCGCGACGCCCTGCGGGCCCGCGACGCCGTGGCGGCGGGCGCGCTCCGCTCGGCGATCGCGGCGATCGACAACGCCGAATCGGTGCCGGGCGTGTCGCTGGGCGTGCGGTCGAGCCAGCCGCTCGGCGTGACCGGCGTTGGCGCCGCCGAGGTGCCCCGGCGCGAGCTCGACACCGAGGAGATGCTGCGGATCGTCCGGGCCGAGGCCGCCGACCGGATGGCGGCGGCCGCGCAGTACGAGCGCCTCGGTCAGGTCGACGCGGCGGCCCGGATGCGCTCGGGCGCCGAACTGCTCGCCGCGATCGTCGACGCGAGCTGAAGCCGCGAAGGGTCAGCGCGTCCACCGCACCGCCCGGCGCCACAGCAGGGTCAGCACCACGAGGGCGGCCAGGCCCAGCACCAGGACGATGATCGCGGCCGTCCGCAGCGGCGACAACGGCAGGAGCTGTGGTTCGGGAACGAGCGGCGTGCTCTGCGGCACGAGCTCGACGGCGACCTGGAAGCCGCTGACCTGGTCGGCGGGGAAGACGACCAGCGTCGTGCGGCTCTGGCCGTCGACGGAGACCCTGGTCACCTCGCTCGTCGAGGCCACATAGATCCCGTCGCTGCCGTCCCAGCCGAGCACCCGGTCATCCGGGCCGAGCTCGATCGTCGCCGACGGAGCCGCCGACATGCCGAACGGCATGTCGCGGAGGCTGAGCCGCCGGGTGTTGCCCAGGAACTCACCCACCACCACCGTCATCGGCGGCACGCCGTCGGTCGCGGCGCGGTCTGGCGCCGGATGCACGCTCAAGGCCGCCACCTCGCCACACCGGTCGTCCAGCGCCTCGACCGCGATCGGATCCGCCGGCATCGGCTGGTCCACCCGATAGAGCCGAAGCCTGCAGCCGGGCTCGGCCCCGGCCGAGACGAGCACGCCCGTGCCGGTCGGGGTGAACGCCCCGTAGACATGGCCGAGGCCGGTATCCGGTCGGGGGTCGGCGACCGCGACCATGGCCCGGGTGTCCAGGTTGAGCACGCTCACACCGGCCGGCCCCGCGCCGTTCCAGGGGGGCGCGACCTGCGTCGCGAACGCGACGCGGCGACCGTCGGGCGACCACGCCAACGGACGCAGAGCCAGCGGATCGGCGATGGCGTACCGCGTGACCGCGCCGGTGCCGAGATCGACGACGTCAACCCTCCCGGTGGTTGCCGTCGGGTCGCTGAGCACCACCGCGCGGCCGTCGGGCGACAGCAGCGCGGCCTGGTTCTCGTCGGCGACGTCGAGGCGGCGGAAGCTGACCCCGTCGGTCGCGAGCACGACCTTCTGACCGCCCCGGACGAACAGCACGATGGCGCGGCCGGGCGGATCCGTCGAAACCGGCGCCGTCTCGGCCGCTCCGGTGACGCTGCGCGGCAGCCGGTAGGCGCTGGAACCGGTCGCCGGGCCGGGCGCGGTCGCCGGGCCCGACAGGGCCACCGTCGCCGCCATCACGATCGCGAAGACGCCGGCGGTCGCGACCGCGGCCGGCCACATCCGCGCGGTCCGGCGCGGTGCGCGGCGTCGAACAGTGGCGCGGGCCCGGATGGCTCCGGCCGGGGGCGGCTCGACCGGAATCGCGTCGACGGCGGCCCGGATGCTCTCCGCGACCCGGTCTTCGGAGATCATCTGTCCTCCAGGTGTTCCTGCATGAGTGCCAGGCCGCGGTGGAGGAGCGACTTGGCCGTGCCGAGCGGACAGTCGAGCGTCTCGGCGACCTCCGCCACGGAAAGGTCCAGGTAGTAGCGCAGAAACAGCGCCATCCGGTAGCGCGGCGCCACCCGCGCCAGCGCTGCGCGGACGGCGACCGCTCGCGGGTCGGGCGGCACCACAGCCGGCTGGTCGAACGTGCCGGCGTGCCGGCGTTCGAGGACCCGGCGGCGAATCCACGACGAGCACCGGAAGACCACGGAACGACGCAGATACGCGGCCGGCGAGTCGACATGCTCGATCCGCCGGTACCACTCGACGAAGACGTCCTGCACGACGTCTTCGGCCGCCGGCATGCTGCCGATCGTCACGTAGGCGAGCCGGATCAACGAGGCATAGTGCGCCGCGTAGACCGTGTCGAACACGTCGGCCCGCGCACTGGTCTCCACCACCACCTCGCATAGTCGCCCGAGCGTCGGGTTTCGTTGCACATGGTGGCAGTGGAAATCGGCGACGGTGCCCCCGAGCCCGGCTGGGGGCACCGCCCGACCCACGTCAGTGCGCGCGCCGCCCGCCGGACAGCAGCCGCTCGACGTATCCGGCCGCGCCGGTTTCGGCCTTGCGTGCCGCCGTCGCTGGCCCACCGGGGTGCGGCGGCTTGCCGGGCTGGAACAACCACGCGTCGAACAGCGCGTCGAGCTGCCGACCGGAGATCCGTTCGGCCAGCGCGATGAACTCGGCCGTGCTGCCGGTCGCGAGCCGGTTCTTCGCCAGCCAGGCCCGCACGATCCGCCAGAACGCGTCGTCGCCGACGGTGACCCGCAGCGCGTGCAGGGTCATCCCGCCGCGCGTGTAGACCGAGTCGTCGAACAGCTCGTCGATGCCGGGGTCGCCGGGCGGCGGGTCCCAGTAGGCCGCCGACAGCGGCGCCGCGTAGAGGTCGTCGAAGATGTCCTGCGGCGTCGCCGCGCCGAGGTGGTCGAGCCACAGCCACTCGGCGTACGTCGCGAAGCCCTCGTTGAGCCAGATGTCCTGCCAGCGGTCGACCGCGACGAGGTCGCCGAACCACTGGTGGGCCAGTTCGTGCGCGACCACCACGGTCTCGAACGGGTCGACGCCCGGCGCGAACCAGCTCGCGGCGTAGATCGAGCGGGTCTGGTTCTCCAGCGCGAACGCGAGCGGCGGGTGGTCGTCGACGATCGCGCCGTTGGACTCGAACGGGTACGGCCCGAACCTCGTCTCCAGGAAGTTGGTGATCTCGTCGGTGCGGCCCACCGCGTCGTCGGCGAACCCGGGCGGCAGGTCGGAGTCGATCGCGATGATCGTCGGCCGGCCGTCGTGCCAGGTGGTGTCCACGTCGAACCGGCCGATCGTGGCCGTCGCCAGATAGCTGATCATGGGAGTCAGCTGCACCCACCGCGAGGTGGTCCAGCCGCCGCGGGTGGTGTCGCCGAGCGGCAGGCCGTTGCAGATCACCTCCAGGCCCGCGGGAACGGTGATCGCGAAGGAGTAGGTGGCCCGGTCGCGGGGATGGTCGTTGACCGGGAACCACGCGGCGGCGACCTCGGGCTGGCCGGCGATCACCGCACCGTCGTCGGTGTGCATGAACCCGGCCTCGAAGGGCGTGCCGGGAAGCGTGAACGTCTCGGGTACGCCGTGGTAGCGCACCTCGACGGAGAAGAGGCGGTTGTCGCGCAGGCCGCTACGCGGCCGGACGGTCAGCTCGTGGCCGTCCCGCGACCAGGTCGCCACGCGACCGTCCACCTTGACCGCGTCGACGGTGAGGCCGACCAGGTCGAGGTTCAACGAGGAGAGGTTCTGGGTGGCCCGGGCGCGGATCGTCGCCCGCCCGGTGAGCCGGTCGGTCGCCGGGTCGTAGCGGACGTCGAGGTCGTAGTGCCTGACGTCGTACCCGCCGTTGCCGTAGGTCGGGTAGTAGGGATCACCGACGCCCGGTGCGCCGGGCGTGAAGCGCGGCCCGGCCGACGCGGACGCTGGTGCGGCGAGGGCCGCGATGAGCAGGCCGGCGGCGACAGCCGCGACGGCCCTGGTGCGCTGCCTGTGCATAGACGTCCTCCCATGGGGGGTGTTGGGTCCGTGCAACCAGGGAACCCGCCGGGTGGCGCGGCCGGTTGCCCGCAGCCGGACGGTCGAGGGCCAGGACGAGGGACATCCCTACCCCGGTGAGCTGGGGCTTTGGGCGGCGCGAATTGCCCGTAACGTCCGCATTCACCTCCTCGTTGTTCCGGTCAGCAGCACTCGGCCTGACACAACGGGGGAAACCATGAGGAACTTCAGGCGGGCGTTGTCGACCGCCCTGCTGGCGCTCACACTCACCAGCCTGGGCCCGGCGGCCGCGGCCGCCGCCCATCCCGGCCCCACCCCGTCCGCGACCTCGGCGTCGCCCGAACCCATCGTGGGCATCAACATGGTCGACCCTGACTTCGGGTCGGCCCGGGGCGGCTTCGTCATCACCGTCGACGGCGTCGGGTTCGTGCCGGGCCAGACCGGCGTCCGCCTCTGCGACGTCGACATTCCACCGGCCGACGTCGAGGTCGACCAGGCCGGCAACCAGCTCACCTTCACCGCTCCGCCGTGCTCGCGGATCCAGACCCAACTCCTCGTCACCACGCCGACGGGATCGGCCTCGGTGGTCTACGCGTACGAGGGCGCCGCCGGCCTCCCGGTCACCGGCGGCCCGGTCTGGCCGACCCTCCTGGCCGGAACGGCACTGACCCTCGCCGGCGGGCTGGCGCTCCTGTTCACCCGCCGGCGGTCGCCGGTTCCCACGCACCGCTAGCCGCCGCGTCGCGGGCATAGTCGGCGAAGTCGCGCGGCGCCCGGCCCAGGGCGTCGCGCACGCCGTCCGTCGTGCGTGCGTTGCGGCCGTCGAGCACCTCACCGAACAGGTAGACGATCAGACCGATCTCCTCCTCGGGTACGCCGTACCCGCGCAACTCGCCCGCGTAGGCGTCGAGCGGCACCGGCACGAACGTCACCTCGCGCCCGCCGGCCTTCGCGATCTCCCGCGCCGCCTCGGCGAAGGTCAACGCCCGCGGCCCGGTGACCTCGTAGACCCGGCCCGCCGGCGCGTCACCGGTGAGGGCGGCGACCACCACGTCGGCGATGTCGTCGCAGTCGACGAAGGGTTCGGGCACCTCGCCGGCGGGCAGCACGAGCGTGCCGTCGCGCACGCCGTCGGCCATGAACGCCTCGCTGAAGTTCTGCATGAACCAACTGGCCCGCACGACCGTCCACGCCGTGCCGGTGCCTTCCACCGCCGCCGCGAAGGCGGCCTCGCTGGCCTGCGCCTCCTCCTCGCCGCGCCCGGAGAGCAGCACGAGATGCTCGACGCCGGCCGCGGCCGCGACCCGGGCCAGGTCGCCGATCAGCGCCGGGCTGCCCGGCACGGCCAGGTCGGGATAGAAGGTGACGTACGCGGCCCGGACGCCGGCGAACGCTGGTGCCCAGGTGTCCCGCTCGGCCCAGTCGAAGCGGGGCGTGCCGGTGCGCGAACCGACCCGCACCGCGACGCCGCGGTCGGTCAGCCGGTCCACGACCCGCCGGCCCGTCTTGCCG
The DNA here is from genome assembly GCF_040676615.1 of Asanoa sp. NPDC049573. Lineage (NCBI taxonomy): Bacteria > Bacillati > Actinomycetota > Actinomycetes > Micromonosporales > Micromonosporaceae > Asanoa > Asanoa sp. NPDC049573. The sequence continues at coordinate 258,271 of NZ_JBFAPI010000010.1, read as the reverse complement.
GTTCCGCCGATCACAAGAAATGTCATGCGTCGAGTACAGCCCGCGCGGGCGCGCGCCTGAATGGCTCAGACGCTCGCCCGCATACGCGGGCGTCTCATGCCGGCGGCGGCACGTAGCCGAACTCGACGATCCGCTGGGCCGACGCGGCATAGGCGCCAGGGTCGTCCGGCGCGAACGTGCCCAGCCCGTCGACGTAGCGGTTGAACATGCAGAACGCGGCCGCGATGAGCACGGTGTCGTGGATCTCCACGTCGGTCGCCCCCGCGTCCCGCGCGGCGGCGACCAGCGCCGGCGTCACCGCGCGGCCGTCGTCGCGCACCGCCGCCGCGATCCGCAGCAGGGCCCGCAGCTTGGCCGAGATCGGTGCCGCGTCGGGATCGGCCCGCACCTGCTCGACCAGTGCCATGCCGGGCTCGAGTTGCGCCGCGGCGAACGCGGAGTGCGAGTCGCGGCAGAAGGCGCATTCGTTGAGGGCCGACACCTGCGCGGCGATCAACTCCCGTTCGCCCCGCGAGAGCGAGTTGGGCGCCCGCAGCAGCGCGTCGGCGAGCGCGTTCAGCGGCCCGGCGGTCTCCGGCCGGTAGCGCAGCAGCCCGGTGATCCCGGGCGCCTGCTTCTCGTCGAAACCCAGGTCGATGTGTGCGATGACGTCACTCTCCTCCGGCCGGCACGCTGACGGTGCCCATTCTCCGCCCGTGACCGATTGACGCGCAGCACCGAGGGGGAACAGGGTGGGTCGATGCGTGTACTGGGTCTGAGCTCCGGCACCTCGCACGACGGCATCGACGCGGCGCTGGTCGCGTTCTCGGTGCCACCGGGCGGCGACGCACTACGCGCCCGGCTGCTGCACCACGCGACCGCGCCCTACCCGCCGGGGTTGCGGGCGGCGATCCGGGCCGCACTGCCACCCGGCAAGGTCCGCCTCGGGGATGTCTGCGCGCTCGACACCATGCTCGGGCAGGCGTTCGCCCGAGCGGCGACAGCGGTGCTCGACGCGGCCGGGCCGGCCGACCTGATCTGCTCGCACGGGCAGACGCTGTTCCACGCGGCCACCGACGGCACCCTGCAACTCGGCCAGCCCGCCTGGATCGCCGAGCGCACCGGGCTGCCGGTGGTGGCCGACGTGCGGGTGCGCGACGTGACCGCGGGGGGCCAGGGCGCGCCGCTGGTGCCGGTGCTCGACCTGATGCTGCTCGCCGGCCGGGAGGGGCGGTGGGGCGCGGTCAACCTGGGCGGGATCGCCAACCTCACGGTCGCGGTGCCGGGTGAGGCGTGCGCCTACGACACCGGGCCGGGCAACGCGCTGATCGACGCGGCCGCGCTGGCCGTCACCGGCGAGCCCTACGACCGGGGCGGTGCCCTGGCCGCGAGCGGCACCGTGCGGACCGAGTTGCTCGACCGGTTGCTGGTCGAGCCCTACTACGCGCGTACGCCGCCGAAGTCGACCGGCAAGGAACTGTTCTCGGCGGCCTATCTCGACGGTGCCGGCGGTTACCCGCCGGCCGACCTGCTCGCCACGCTGACCGAGTTGACCGCGGAGACGGTCGGCGCCGAGATCCGCCGCCACCGGCTCGACCGTGTGCTGGTCTCCGGCGGCGGCGTACGCAACCGCACGCTGCTGGCCCGCCTCGCCGCCCGCGCGCCCGGGGTGACCCTGGTGCCCTCCGACGACCTGGGTCTGCCGGCCGACGCGAAGGAGGCGGTGCTCTTCGCGCTGATCGGCTGGCTCACCTGGCACGGGCTGCCGGGCGCGGTGCCGGCCGCGACCGGCGCCACCGGCGGGCGGTTGCTCGGCGCGATCACCCCCGGCGCCGTGCCGCTGCGGCTTCCGGCACCGCTGGCGACACTCCCCCGGCGGCTGGAGATGGAATGACCGTCACAGGTGCGACGGCGCGTGGTCGGCACTGTGCGGCGCGACCGTGCCGTCCGCGTTGAGGACGTGCAGCATCGTCGACATGCCCTGGTCGGAGTGGAACTGCATGTGACAGTGCAGCATCCAGTTGCCGGCGCCCACCGAGTCGCCGGCGACCACCTGGACGCCGAACGAGTCGCCGGGGCCGACGGTCTTGTTGTCGATCACCCGCACCGCGTTGACCAGCGCCTTGTCGGTGCCGTCCAGCGTCCCGGTGCGGGTGTCGGCCCAGGAGTGCCCGTGCAGGTGGAAGGTGTGCATGTCGTTGCCCAGGCCGATGACCACGAACTCGACCCGCTCGCCGGGCTTGGCGATCAGGCAGGTCGGGCCGGCGACCGGCTTCGTGGCGTCGCACGTGTCGGTCGCGGAGCCGCGCCGCAGGTTGATGGTCTGCCGGTCGCCGAAGGCGGTCACGTAGGTCCGGGCCGGCTTGACGTCGCCCTGCCGGCGCACGATCAGTGCACCGAACAGGCCCGCTCCCACCCCCGCCGTCCCGTGTGGACCGCCGACCATGTGGTCGTGGTACCACCAGTAGCCGGCCGTGCCCTGCGCGCCGGTGGCCGGGTCGCGCGGCTTGGCGTACCAGTAGTAGGTGCGCTGGCCGCCCGGCGCGACGTAGGAGTTGGTCCCGAGGGTGCCGTCGGACGACGCGGTGTATTTGACGCCGTGGGCGTGCAGCGACACCGCGAGCGGGTGGACGCTGTCACCGCGCAGCGACTCCAGCGTGGCCGACGAGACGTTGTCGTGCAGGGTGACCGCGAGACACTCCCCCTCGGTCATCTCGATCGTCGGCCCGGGATAGGACGCCGTCTTCGCCGTCAGGCCGTAGCCCAACCGGACCTGCCTGGTGGTGGGGTCCTTGGCCAGTTCGACCGCGTAGAGCTGGATCGTCCGGGTCGGCTTGGCGCAGCCGTCGGGCTGGGCGGCCGGCGCCGCCGCGACCGCCTGTCGAGCCCGAACCCCGGCGGGTGGCCCGGCTGCCGGTTGAGCCCCGAAGCGGAGCGCCCCCGCGCCCACCAGCGTCACGGCGAGGGTCGCCACGGCCAGCAGCCGGGGCGCGCTCGCCCATCCCAGACGTGAGATTTCCTTCTGCGCACGTGCCACGTCCGAGCCTACGACGACGCCGCTGACCTGCACCGTTTGCCGCGCCGACGGCAAGATGGCCGGGTACGGGCGTCGCCCGTACCCGGCCATCACCGGTGTTGGATCAGTAGGTGCGCACCCGCACGTTGCGAATCTCGATCAGGTCGTTGTTGCTGTGGTTCTGCAGACCGATGTAGCCGCTGAGGAACTGGCGCAGGTCGGTCGGCGGGTCGCCGGCACGCGACGACTGCTTGCCCGGCGTGTTGTCGAACTCGTTGATCACCACGCCGTTGCGGATCATCGTGAAGTGCTGGCCGACCACCCGGATCTCGTAGTCGTTCCAGACGTTCTTCGCCGTCACGCCGGCCTGGGCCAGCGTGTTCGGGTCGAAGTTGTAGACCGAGCCGGTCTTCTGCGGCTCGCCCGTGTCACCGTCGTAGATCTGGATCTCGTGTCCACAGTAGATCGCCACCCAGGCCTGCGACGAACGCGCCGACCCGACCGTGCCGCAACTGCCCGGTGGCCGTTGCTCCAAGGGCGTCCGCGGGTCCGGGAACCGGATGAACACACCGCCGTTGGCCCGGAAGCCCTCCGGTGCGACGTCCTTGAACTGCAGCCGGATGGAGTAGTCGGCGAACTGCTGGTTCGCGTACCACAGCATGCCGAGCCCGCCGGTGCTCCGGATCGAACCGTCCGGCCGCAGGCCGAACCCACCGCTGGGCGCCTGCCGCCAGCCGGCCAGGGAGTAGGCCGTGCCGTCGAAGAGGGTCTGGTAGCCGTTGGTCGCGCCGATCGGCGACTGGGTGCCGACCCGCCGCAGCGTGTTGGCCTCCTTGGTGTCGACGACATGCGCGGCCGTGAGCTCCGCGATCACCGTCTCGAGGTGGTCGGCGAAGGCGCCCCGGTTGGGCCAGGTGGTCTCGTCGTCGATCAGGTCGTTGATCGTGCAGCCGCCGCCGACCTGGCGGTTGGCCACACCGGTGTCGGTCTCCAGCATGTAGACCGTCGGCCGGGCGTCGGGCGCGGTGCAGCCGGCGGTGACCGGGATCTTCGACGTGACGACCTCACCGTCGGCGTAGGTCACCTTCAGCGTGGCCTCGAAGGTGCCGTAGCGCTTGTAGGTGTGTTTGGGGTGCGGTGCGGTGGAGCCCGCCGTACCGTCACCGAAGTCCCACTGCCAGGCGACGCCGCCGACCCGGTTGCTCGAGAACGCGATGGTGCGGGGCGTGCCCGGGGTCGCCGAGATCGCGGTGGCCAAGCTGGGGTTCGGGGTCGCCTGGCCGCCCTGGTAGGTGATCCGGATCAGCTTCTGGTTGCCGTGCAGGGTGAAGAAGCCGCCGCCGTAGTCGAGCATGTAGAGCGCGCCGTCCGGGCCGAACTTGGCGTCCATCCAGGACTGGAGCTGGGTGGTGCCGTTGGTGCCCGGCGGGATGATCCGGCGCAGGTCCTCGGCGAACGCGGGCGCGCCGGCCTGCTTGGCCGTGGCCGGGTCGACCGTGATGGCGACGCGGTTGTTGCCGTTGGACTCGTCACCGATGAACCACTTGTCTTCCCAGTGTGCCGGCCAGGCGACGCCGCTGTTCACGTCGACCTGCGAGCGGTGGTAGGTCGGTCCGTCCATGATGGCCTGACCACCGCCGCTGAGGTAGGGCTGGGTGTAGGTGGTCTGCGACTGCACGTAGGTCGGCAGGCCACTGCCGTCGGAGCGCTTCGGGAAGACCGGGCCACCGCCCTGCGGCGAGTACCAGATCATGTTGTCGCGGACCGGCGGGAGGTTGACCAGACCGGTGTTGCGGGGCGACTCGTTCTTCGGGTTGTCGCAGTCGTACCAGCCGGTGAGGACCGTCGCGTCGGTGTTGCTGCGGTCGCGGTAGGGCTGCCGGTTGCCCATGCAGTAGGGCCAGCCGTGGTTGCCGGGCTGCGTGATGATCGTCGCGGTCTCGTACTTGGCCGGGCCCAGTTCCGGGCTCGGCGCCCCGGCGTCGGGGCCGACCCACGCGGCGGTCAGCCAGTGGTTGACCTTGTCCCAGGCGATCCGGGCGATGTTGCGCACACCCATCACGTAGATCTCCGGGCGGGCCTTGCCGCCACCGCCCTCCTGGCCGGTGAACAGGTTGCCGTCGGGGATCGTGTAGGTGCCGTCCGCCTCCGGGTGGATCCGCAGGATCTTGCCGTTGAGGTTGTTGGTGTTGCCGGCGGTGCGCCGGGCGTCCTGGAACGACAGCCCCGCGAACTCCTCGGTCCAGTTGTTGCCGGAGTAGCCGTCGGAGCCGCCGGACGAGTTGTTGTCACCGGAACCGATGAACAGGTTGCCGGACTCGTCGAAGGTCATGCCGCCGCCGGCGTGGCAGCAGCTGTGGATCTGGGTGTCCCAGTGCAGCAGGTCCTTGCGGGTGGCCTGGTCGATGCTCTGGGTGGCCTTGTCGTAGGTGAATCGGGACACGGTCCGCTGGCCGACCCGCTTGACCCGGTCGATCGACTCGTGCGGCATCCAGAATACGTAGAACCAGCCGTTGTCGGTGAAGTTCGGGTCGAGCGTGATGCCGACCAGACCTTCCTCGTTCTTGACCAGCTCGCTGCCGCTGCCCCGGTTGCCCATCACCTTGAGCGTGGTGAGGAGCTTGACCTGCTTCGTCCGCGGGTCCCAGGAGTGGATCGTGCCGCAGCCGAGGCCCACGTTGGGGTCGTTCCAGTCGACGACGGGGCCGCTCGGGCAGGCCGCCTTGCCGATGTAGAAGACGGTGCCGTCCGGCGCGATGGTCAGGCCGTGCGGCTCGCCGATCTGGTCGAGCTGGCCGGGCTGGTTGGCCGCGGTCAGCCGCTCGACCTTGTAGTTGGACGCGATGGTCGCCTGGCAGTCACCGCGCACCAGGCCGGTGGTCCACTGGATCGCGCCCAGCAGGTGGCCGAGGAACTTCGTGTCGGTGGTGTAGCTCGCCTCGGTGCGTCCCATGCCGGTGTAGAAGGACCGGCCGCCGTCGTAGTCGCGGCACCAGGAGATCGGGTGGAAGGCGCCGTTGCCGCTCAGCCCGGCGTTGTAGGTGTTCTCCTGGACCTGGGCGATGGTCTGCACCGTGCCGGTGGGGTTCGGGTCCCAGTTGATCCACTGGTCCGAGCGGGTCCAGGTCAGCGGCAGGCCCTTGTTGGCCGGGTGCTGCCGGTCGGTGACGCTGACCGTCGCCTGCTGCACGTTGCTCTCCGGCGGGGGGCCCGCGTCCGGCCCGATCAGCCACAGCTCGGCGAGCTGGATCAGCGGCTCACCGCTGTTGGCCGAGATGTCCAGCCGGTAGTACTGGTAGGCGGTGGTGTTGGTGAACGAGAACTGCCGGGTCTGGAACCGCTGCGGGAAGACCTCGTTCGTACGCGTGTCGAGGTCGGTCCAGCTCTGCCCGTCGTTGGAGCCCTGGAGCTTCCAGTTCTTCGGGTCCCGGCCCGGGAAGTCGTTGGCCGAGGTGAGGGCGTAGCGGTTGACCACGGTCGGGGCGGCCAGCTTGCCCTGCGCCCAGCCGGTGTTGGTGCGGACCAGCCACTTGGTGCCGGTCGAGCCGTCGAAGAGCTGGGCGATGCCCTCGTTGGGCGCGTTCTCGCCGCTGGCCGCGCGCTCCACGACCTTCTCGGCGTTGGGCAGGCTCGGCGCCGGCCGGCTGCCGATCAGGCCGGTGAACCACTCGGACGCGGGCTGGGCCCGGGCCGCGTCGTGGACGCCGACGAAACCGCCGCCACCCTTGACGTACGCCTGGAACGCCGCTTCCTGGCCGTCGTCGAGCGTGACGCCGTTGGCCGACAGGAACACGACGCCGCGATATCTGGCCAGGTTGTCGGCGGTGAACACGGCCGGGTCGCTGGACTCCTTGACGGTGAACCCGTTCTCGGTGCCGAGCTTGCGGACCGCGGCGACCGCCTTGGCGATCGGGTCGTCCTGCTGGTCGGACGGGCCGTGGAAGACCAGCACGTTGACCGCGCTGGCACCCCAGGTCGGCGCCGCTGCCGCGGCGGCCGGCGCGGATGCCGGCCCGGACAAGATGCCGAGCGTCAGCACGGCGGCCGACGTCAGCGCGAACGCGCGACGCAGCGCCGTTGCGGCGACCCGACGCCGCTTTCGGTAGGCCATTCCTGCTCCTTCGTGAGGCTCGCGGAATCCTGTGGTCATTGGTTATGTCCTGCGTGCGCCGCGGTCGTGTCCGCCGCGTCCGCCGCCGGCACGTGGTCGGCGCTGTGCGGCGCGAGCGTGCCGTCCGGCTGCAGGACGTGCAGCATCGTGGCCATGCCCTGGTCGGAGTGGAACTGCATGTGGCAGTGCAGCATCCAGTTGCCGGCTCCGACGGAGTCGCCGGCGACGACGGTCACGCCGAACGAGTCGCCGGGCCCGAGGGCCTTGTTGTCGATGACCGGCACCGAGTCGGCCAGGGCCTTGTTGCTGCCGTCGAGCATCCCGGTGCGGGTGTCGGCCCAGGAGTGCCCGTGCAGGTGGAAGGTGTGCATGTCGTTGCCCATGCCGATGACCAGGAACTCGACCCGCTCGCCGGGCTCGGCGATCAGGCAGGTGGGGCCGGGCACCGGGTTGGCGGGGTCGCAGGTGTCGGTCGCCGCGCCGCGCTTGAGGTTGATCGACTGGAGGTCGCCGAACGCGGTGACGTAGGTGCGGTTGGGCCGCAGGTCGCCCTGCCGGCGCACGACGAGCCCGCCGAACAGGCCCGAACCCTGGCCGCGGGTCCCATGTGGACCACCGACCATGTGGTCGTGGTACCACCAGTAGCCGGCCGTGCCCTGCGATCCGGTGGTCGCGTTGCGGGGCTTGGCGAACCAGATGTAGGTGCGCTGCCCGCCCGGCGGCACCCACGAGTCGGTGTGGATGGTGCCGTCGGAGGCCGGCGTGTATTTGACGCCGTGGGTGTGCAGCGAGACACCGAGCGGGTGGTTGGGATCCTGGCGGAGCGCTTCCAGGGTCGCCGCCGGGACGTCGTTGTGCAAAGTGATCGCCAGGCACTCCCCCTCGATCATTTCGATCAGCGGCCCGGGGTACGAGGCGGTCTCCGGTGTCAGGCCGTAGCCCAGCCGGATCTGGTTGTTGTCACGGGGCAACTCGACCGCGTACAGCTGGATGCGCCGGTCGGGTTGGACGCAGCCGTCCGGGCGGTCGCCCGGCGCGAGGGCCGCGAGTTCCGCCTTCTGCTGTGCGCTGACCGCTGGGACCGCGGCGGGCGCCCCCGGCGCGGCGGCCGACAGGCCGCCGAACCGGAGGACCCCCGCGCCGACCAGCGTCACGGCGAGGATCGCGACGGCCATCAGCCGCGGACCGCCCACCGAACCCAGACGTGAGGTTTCCTTCTCCACTGGTCCTGTCCTTTGCCTACGGGGTGAGCGGTGCGATGCGGACGTTGCGGAAGCTGACCGCGTCGGCCGCGCTGTGGTTCTGCAGGCCGATGTAGCCCTCGGCGTTCTGCCGCCCGTCGGTGCCCGGGTCGTCGGCCCGCGGCGGGCTGAAGAGCTGGCCCGGGCCGTTGGTGAACTGGTTGATCAGCTTGCCGTTGCGGAAGACCGAGTAGTGCTGCCCGACGACCCGGACCTCGTAGTCGTTCCAGGTGCCCTTGGCCGTCACTCCCGCGTCGGCCAGGTTGACCTGGTCGAAGCCGTACACCGAGCCGGTCTTGTATTGGTCGCCGCTCGGGCTGTCGAAGATCTGCAGTTCGTGGCCGTATTTGATGGCCACCCACTCCGGCCGTGGCTCCTGCGGGTGCTGGTGCACCTGCGGGAAGCGGACGAAGACGCCGCTGTTGGCGCGCCCCTCACCGGGTGCGTCGTCGCGCCACTGGAGCTTGAGCGAGAAGTCGCCGTAGGTGCGGACCGGGAACCAGAGCATGCCCAGGCCGTCGACCGGCTGGCTGCTGATCGAGCCGTCGGCGTTGCGGCGGAAGCCACCGGCGCCGACCTGCTCCCAGAGCTTGAACGAGGCCGCCTTGGTGTCGAGCAGCGGTGTGTAGCCCTGCACCGCCTCGGACCTGCCCACGTTGCTCTCCCGGGCACCCCTGACCAGGCCGTTGCGGTCCTTGAGCGGGATGAAGCCCCGGCTGTGCAACCGGTCGGCGAGCTCGGTGACGTGCGCGACGAACTCGGCGGCGCTGGCCCACGGCGACTCGTCGAGGACCAGGTCGTTGATGCTGCAACCGCGCTCCACGACCCGGTTGGCGACGCCGGTGTTATGCGTGCCCATCCAGACCGTGGTCCGGTTGTCGGCGACCGTGCAGGTCGGCGCCGGCGGGCCGCTCTCGACCACGGTGAACGTGGTCGACGCGGTGCCGGAGACGTTGCCGGCCCGGTCGGTGGCCCGGTAGCTGAACGTGTGCACGCCCGCGCTGTTGACCGTGACCGGGCCGGTGTAGACCAGGTAGCCGCGGCCGTCCAGGGCGTATTCGACGCGCAGCAGGCCGGACTCGGTGTCGCTGGCGGTGAGCGTGACGGTGGCGCTGCCGACGTAGGACCAACTGCCGTCGAGCTGTCCGGCGATGGCGGCGTTGACGGTCGGCGCCGTGGTGTCCGGGTTGGGCACCGCGACCACGGTGAAGGTTGCCGTCCGCGGCGTCGAGGCGTTGCCGGCGTTGTCGGTCGCCCGGTAGCTCAGGGTGTGCGCGCCGACCTGGTTGACGGTGACCGGCGCGGTGTAGGCCGCGTAGGGCGCGCCGTCGAGCGAGTATTCGATGCTGTCGACGCCGGAGCCCTCGTCGGTGGCCGCCAGGGTCACCGTGGCCGCGCCGACGTAAGCGCCGGCCGTGTCGCGGGTGCCGGTCACGGTCGCCGTGGCCGCCGGCGGAGTGTTATCGGGGTTGGGCGCGTCGGCCACCGCGAACCGCACGCTGCCCGGCGCCGAGGTGTTGCCCGCCTCGTCGGTCGCCCGGAAGGTGACCGTGTGCTGGCCGACCGTGTTGACCGTGACCGGTGCCAGGTAGGCGGCGTAGGAACCGCCGTCGACCGCGTACTCCACGATGTCCACACCGGACTCCGCGTCGGCGGCGGTGATCGTGACGGTCGCGCTGCCGAGGTAGGCGCCGCTCTCGTTCTGGTCGCCGGTGACCGCGGCGGTCACGGTCGGCGCGGTGGTGTCGGGGCCGGTGGTGTCGGCGACGGTGAAGGTGACCGTCTCCGGTTCCGACGTGTTGCCGGCCTCGTCGGTGGCGCGGGCGCTGAGCGTGTGTGCGCCCGGCTGGGTGACCGCGACCGGCGCGGTGTAGGCCGCGTAGGGCGCGCCGTCGAGCGAGTATTCGATCGTGGCGACGCCCGAGTCAGCGTCGGTGGCGGCGACGGTGACCGTCGCGGTGCCGACGTAGGCGCCGTCGTCGTTGCGCTCGCCGGCGACCGTGGCGGTCACCTCGGGCGCGGTGTCGTCCGGGCCGGGAGCGTCGACCACGGCGAACGCGACCGACTGCGGGCTGGCGGTGTTGCCGGCCTCGTCGGTGGCACGGAACTGCACGGTGTGCTGGCCGGCACCGCTGACCGTGACCGGCGCGGTGTAGGCCGCGAAGGCGCCGCCGTCGAGCGAGTATTCGACGGTGGCGACACCGGAACCGGTGTCGGTGGCGGTGATCGTGACGGTGGCGGTGCCGATGTAGGCGCCGTTCTCGTCCTGGTCGCCGTCGACCGCCGCGGTCACCGTCGGCGGGGTGGTGTCGTCGTTCGGCTGCACGACCGTGAACTGGGTCGAGCCGATCTGCGAGGTGTTGCCGGCGACGTCGGTCGCGCGGAACCGCACCGTGTGCGCGCCCGGGCTGTTGACGGTGACCGGCGCCGAGTAGGTGCCGAACGGCCCGTCGTCGAGCGCGTACTCGACCCGGGCCACGCCCGAGTCGGCGTCGGTCGCGTCGACCGTCACGGTTGCCGCCCCGATGTAGTTGCCGTCGCCGTCGCGCTCCCCCGCGACCTGCGCCGACACGGTTGGCGCGGTGGTGTCGCCGCCGCCGCCGGTGACCACCAGCAGGCCGGTCATCTGGCCGTGCCCGGGGATCGAGCAGAAGTAGTGGTAGGTGCCCGGTGTCAGCACCACGTCGACGGTGTGCCGGCCCCCGCTGCCGTCGGACGGATCGGCCACGATGTTGATGTTGACGTCGTTGTTGTAGCGCGGGTCGCCGGTGTCGAAGGTCAGCGTGTGCTGCATCCCCGTGGTGTTGCCGGTCGCCGCGCTGTTCTCGAAGACGATGGTGGTGGGGCCCGCGACGGCGGTGGTGGGCACGGACGCGTAGGCCTGGAAGCTGTCGGCGGCCGTCCAGGTGAGCACCTGGGCCTGCAACTGGGCCGGGGCGGCGGCCTTCGGGTCGGCGCCGGCCGGGCCGGTGCCCGACAGGAGCCCGGCCAGCACCCCGCTGGCGAGCATGACGGTGACGGCCGCGAACGCCGCCGAGGGCCGGCTGAACCGACCGCCGACGAGGCGGGCGAGCAAACGCGTTCGCGTGCCACGTCGCACGGAACTGCGCCTGGAGAAAATGGGCATGTCCGGCATACCTTCCGCAAGTCGACCGACAGAGGACATGGCAAGGCAGACCTCACCCACCCGGGCTGCGGGTCGGCGATGTCTGGTGGGGGGTCGGGGACGGACCGCGACGGCGCGCGAGGTGCACTGCTCACACGTTCGTCACATCGATGAAACAACGTGGTCTGGAGCCGACCCTAATCGCTGATCATCAACATGTCCACATCTTTCGATTGTCTAGAGCAGACTTTCATCTTCACCGACAAAAGTGGGGCCCTCGTCGATCGTTAGCATCCGTCGGGAGGATTCATCCGACGTCCATCTGGCACAGTGGACCCGTGACCTCGGCCGACAGGAGCCTGTTCGCGGCGTCGTTCCAGCACGCCGGCGTCGCCGCCGCCTATGCACACCGGCCGCCGTACCCGCCCGCGGTCTTCGATCTGCTCACCTCGCTGGTCGTCGGGTCGCCGCGGGTCGTGCTCGACCTCGGTGCCGGCGAGGGTGCCCTGGCGCGGCCGCTGGCGTCCCTCGTGGACCGGGTGGACGCGCTGGAGATCTCGGCGGCGATGGTGGCGGCCGGGCGCGCCCGGTCCGGCGGTGACCTCCCCGTCTGGCACGTCACGGCCGTCGAGTCGCAGTCGCTGGACGGGCCGTTCGGGTTGGCGACCGCCGGGGCGAGCCTGCACTGGATGGACTGGCCGCGGACCTTCGCGGTGTTGGGCCGGGTGCTGGCACCGGGCGCGGTGCTGGCGGTGGTCGAGCAGTCCTACCACCGGTTGCCGTGGCAGGAGGCGCTGGTCCCGGTCATCGCCCGCTACTCGCGCAACCAGGCCTACGACCGCGGCTTCTCGCTGCCGGCCGAGCTGGCCCGGCAGGGCCACTGGGAAATCATCGGACGACACGACACGCCGCCGACACCGTTCGTGCAGGATGTCGCGGCCTACATCGAGCAGTTCCATTCAACATCGTCGCTGGCCAGGGAGATTATGCCGGCTGACGAAGCCCGCGCCTTCGACGCGGCGATCGAGGGCCTGGTGCGCGACCACGTGTTACCCGACGGCACGCTGTCGTTGCCGACGATCGCGACGGTCGTGTGGGGTCGCCCCGTCAGGCCGGGTCCCGAGTGATCGAGAGGAGCTAGACGTTCTCGGCGGCCAGCCTCGCGCCGAACGCGGTCAGGGCGGTGCCGGTGGCCACGTCCATCGCGCGGCGGACGCGGCGGCGGCGCAGCACCCCGCGCACCCGGTGCAGCCCGGCGACGACCAGCAGCGAGTAGAGCAGGCCGAGGGCGGCGTGGGTCAGCGCGAACGCCAGGAGCACCACGACCGGGGTGCCGGAGCCGAGGAACTGCGGCAGCACGGCGAGGTAGAAGACCAGCACCTTCGGATTGGTGATGTTGGACAGGAAGCCCTGCCGCCAGCCGGTCCAGGCGCTACCGGCGGCGCCGGACGCGGTGCCGCCGAGCGACGCGTACTCGCCCCGCCAGGCCGACCGGAACGACTGGGCGGCCAGGTAGAGCAGGTAGCCGATGCCGGCCCACTTGACGGCCTGGAAGAGCGGCTCGATGTGCACGATGACCGCGCCCAGGCCGGCCACCGCGAGCAACCCCTGGACCACATTGGACGTGGCGATGCCGGCCGCGCTCCACTGGCCCTGGCGCAGGCCGCCGGCCAGCGTGCTGCGCACAGTGACCGCGAAGTCGGCGCCGGGTATGGCGATCAGGATCAGCGCGAACACCACGAAGGACGCGTAGGAACCCCAGTTCACCGGTCGACCCTAGTCCAGGCGTTGACGGCCAGGCGATTCGTCGTACCCACGTCGATCCCGCCGTCGGGTGTCAGCAGTTGGGCCCGCGCGCCCTTCGCCGGCGCGACGGTCAGGTGTGCGCCGGTGACCGACTCGCCGTCGGTGACCGTGTTGCGCCACAGCACCCGGGCCCGGACGGTCTCGCCGGGTGCGACGTCGATCGGCCTGGGCGGGCGGTCCCAGACGTCGGGCGAGCTCACCGGTTCCGAGCCGGTGCCGACGGTGATCTTCATGGGCCGGCCGTACATGTCGAGCATGGTGATGACCGGGAAACCGTCGACCTGGTACGGGCTGGTGCCGCAGTTGCGCAACGTGATGCCGAGCGCGCGCAGGCCGGCTGCGGCCTCGACCTGGTCGCCGGAGATCTGGTAGCCGTCGGGGCAGGCCGGCTCGCTCGGCGACGCCGGTGGCGGCTCGGGCGGCGGGAGCGGTGGCGCGGCGTCGCACGCCGCCAGCAGCACGAGGCTGGCGGCGGCGAGCAACGCCCGGGTGGTGCGAGATGTCATGCGAACGTGTACGGGGTCAGGTAGTCGGGGACGACGATCCGGGTCCGCGGCGCGACCCGCCGGATCTCGTTGATCATCGCAGACAGCCGCTCGCGGTCGGCCGGGGCCACCGCCGGCGGGTTGGTCAGCGGCGTCTCGAAGTTGTCCCAGTGCACCGGCACCACGACGCCCGGGTGGCCCAGGGCGTCGAGCAGCCGCGGCACGTAGTCGTGGGTCGCGGTGCTCGAGGCCATCGCCACCATCGCGATGTCGGGCCGCATCCCGTCGACGTTGCGGGCGACGAAGTCGCTGGCGCCCATGAAGAACACCGACGGCCCGTCGGCGATCGTGAGTAGGAAGGCGAGCGTGTCACCCTCCGGCAGGTCGGCCACCGTCGTCGGTCGCGGCGGCTGGCTGAGCCGCACACCCGGGATGCCGACCGAGTAGCCGGCGTTGCGGCTGTGCAGCGACGCGGCCACCTCGACGGTGTAGTCGCCGAAGTCGAGCACCTCGCCGCCCTTGAGCGGGCCGAGCTGGGCGGCCGGGATGCCGGACGCGAGGCCGAGCTGGTAGGTCGTCAGCGTGCCCAGCACCCGCGCACCGGTGGTGGTCGCGATGTGCGGCACGTCGTTGAAGTGGTCCCAGTGCGAGTGGGTCACCAGCACCGTCTCGGGGCGGCCGGCGTGGGCGTCGACGGTCGCGGCGTTGACGGTCAGCGGGGTGGCGGGGTCCATCGCGCCGTCGAACAGCCCGGTCCGGTAGCGGCTCAGGTAGGGGTCGACGAGCACCGTCCGGGCGCCGATGTCGATCCGCCAGCCGGCCGTGCCGAACCAGCGGAAGGTGGCCGCCCCCTTGTTCCATGGGCGCGGCGCGGCGTCGGCGGGGCTCGTCAATCCGGCCGCCCCCGCGGCGGCCAGTCCGGTCGCGGCGGCGGCGGTGCGCAGCAGTCCTCGGCGGTGGATGCGGGTGTCAGTCATGAGGTGCAGCCCATCATCACCGGGCGGCCCGCGTCCAAGACCAAGATCTAAAATCGCTGATAGGCGTACGCGTATCAGTGCTGGTCGCGCAGCCCTTCGACGGCTGTCCGGGCGGCTTCGCCCATGGCAAGGTCGATGTCGATCCGGCGGGCCTGCTGGCCCGAGCGGGCCCGGGCGAAGATCGACAGGGCGTAGCGGCCGCCGTCCGGGTACTCGACCACGCCGGCTTCCATGTGCAGCCCCGGCAGCGTGCCGGTCTTGGCGTAGACGCGGACGTCGGGTGGGAAGCCGGACTGGATCCGGGTCCAGAAGATCTGCCGCGCCAAGAGGCCGCGCACTATCGCGGTCGCCGCGGGCGGGCCGGCCTCGTCCCGCCAGATCATTCCGAGCAGCCGGTTGACCTCACGGGGCGTGCTGGAGGTGGTCCGGGCCGGGTCGAAGACGCTCAGCGCGCGGACCCGCTCCTCGGTGAGCGTCGGGAAGATGGCCACGAACTCGGCGTCGTCGCGGGCACCGACGTCGGCATACATCGACTCGAGCAGCTGCCGCGGCCCACCGGTGATCCGCGTCGCGGTCAGGCCGAGCTCGGCCGCGAGCAATGGCAGGACATCGGCACCCACCCGGCGCATCAGCAGGTCGGCGGCGGTGTTGTCGGTGAAGGCCATGGCGAAGTAGGCGAGGTCGCGCAACGAGAGCTCGGCGTCGTCGGCGCAGCCCCCGGTCCCCCACCCACCGAGCCGGTCCGCCGCCCGCACGACGACCCGCTCGGTCGGGTCGAGCTGCCCGGCGGCGGCCTGCCGGGCGAACTCCAGCACGAGGAGGATCTTGAAAATGGAGGCCAGCACGACGTGCTCGTCCGCCTTGATACCGATTTCCGCCCGACTGTCGATGTCGACGGCGTGCAGGTGGGCGTCGACCCCGACGGCGTCGAAGATGCCGGCGATCCGCTGCGGTGTTGACACGGTGACCGAGGCTACCGATATCCGAACGCATATCCTCGGCCGGATGGACCTGGCCCGACACCTGCGGCAGTTCCTCGTCGTAGCCGAGGAGATGCACTTCGGTCGCGCCGCGGAGCGGCTCGGCATCGCGCAGCCGCCACTGAGCCAGACCATCCAACGCCTGGAACGCGAGTTGGGTGTGGCGCTGTTCGACCGGTCCCGCCGGCAGATCACCCTGACGGTCGCCGGCCGCCTGCTGACGGCGGAGGCGGCCACCATGCTGGCCGCGGAGGACCGCGTCCGCGTGGTGATGCGCAAGGTGCGCGACGGCCAGCTCGGCACGTTGCGGGCCGGCGTGCCCCCCGAGCTGCCGGCGGTCACCCTGCAGGCGCTGCTGGCCGGGATCGCCGAGCGTGCGCCCGGGCTGGACGTCGACCTGCACGAACTGACCAGCGCCGAGCAGCTGCGGGGTCTGGCCGAGGCGCGGCTCGACGTCGGTTTGGTCCACCACCCGGTCGACCTGTCCGACGGCCTGCTCGCTGGCCCGGCCGTCAGCGTCCGGCTGGGCGTGGTCCTACCCCGGGCGTCTCCGCTGGCCCAACTCCGGGAACTCGACCTGGCCGACCTGGCGGGCCACGACCTGGCCATCTTCCCCCGGGCGACGGCCCCGGCCTGGTACGACGAAATCCTCGACCACTGCCGTCGCTCCGGCTTCACCCCGGCCCGGATCCGCCACGCCCACAACCCCGACTTCCTGCTCGGCCTGGTGCTGGCCCGCCGGTGCGTGGCCTTCGAGCCGGAATCCACCGCCCGCCGCGAGCCGAGAGTGGCGTGGCGCCCCCTGACCGGCGCGCCGCTGGCCCGCCGGACGTCGGCAGTCTGGCCGGCCGCTTCACCACACCCGGCGGCGGAAACCTTCAGCGCGGTGGCCGCTCGCATCCTGGCCGGCCCGGCTCCGACTGCACCACCGACCGCGACCCCTCAACCCTGGGCGGTCGTCTTCGACCCTCGAACCCCCGGCGCCGACGCGGTCTGAACAACCGGCCCGACCGCATGGGTTCCTGACCGGGGGCGGGTCGGTGTGGCGGAACCCCGGCTAGTTGTCGACGACCAGGCGGGCCGCGAGGCCGGCGAAGACCGCCGCGGAGGCGCGCTCCATCCGCCGCCGGAAGCCGGGCCGGGCGGCGATCTTCTCGGACAGGGTGCCCGAGAGGAGGCCGGCGGTTCCGTCGACGGCCAGGCCGACCACGATGAAGACCAACCCGAGCAGGAGCAGTTGGGCGGTGACCGGCCACGCGCCCGCGCCCGTGCCGACGAACTGCGGCAGGAACGCCAGATAGAACAGGATCACCTTCGGGTTGGCCAGGTTGGTCAGCGTCGCCATCAGGTAGGTGCGGCGCAGCGAGCGCCGGGCAGGTAGCTCGATCGGCGACGCGGTGGCCCGGCTGTTGCGCCACGTCGTCACCGCCAGGTAGAGCAGGAACAGCGCGCCGGCGATGCGGACCGCGGACAGCGCCTCGGGCGCGGCGCGGATCAGCGCGCCCAGGCCGAATGCCGCCGCCGCCGTGTGGATGGCCAGGCCCGTCGACATGCCGAGGGCGGCGAGAACCCCGGCCCGGCGACCGCCGGCCACCCCGTTGGCGACGATGAACAACAGGTCGGGGCCCGGCGCGATGGCCAACAGGGCGCTCGCGACCACGAACGCGAGCAGGAGGTGAGTGTCCACCTCGGAAAATATAGCCGCGGGTGTATCAACCGCGACCGTTAATGTGTCTGTGTGTCGAGCGGCGGCGTCCACTCGGCCACCTGGAGGAACCATGCGAGACGATCCCACCGTCGTCGGGCTGGTCGAGAAGGCCAGGCACGGCGACGCCGGGGCCTGGGACGATCTGGTCGAGCGCTACGCGCCGCTGGTGTGGGCGATCTGCCGGCGCTACGGGCTGGCCGGCGCCGATGCCGAAGACGTCGCCGCGTGCGTGTGGCTGCGGCTGGTCGAGCGGCTCGACACGATCCGCGAGCCGGCCGCGTTGCCGGGCTGGCTCGCCACCACCGTGCGCCGGGAGTGCCTGGCGCTGCTTCGTTCCCGGCGGCGGCAGGTGCTGGTCGGCGACGAGGCCGGGCTCGACACCGTCGACGACCCGGCTTTCGAGGAACTGCTGGTGACCGAGGAGCGGCACATCGCGTTGCGGGCCGCGTTCGGCAACCTACCCGAGCACTGCCGGCGGCTGCTCGCGCTGCTGTTCGACGATCCGCCCGCTCCCTATGCTGAGATCAGCAGCAGCACCGGCACCCCGGTCGGCGCCATCGGGCCGACCCGCCGGCGCTGCCTCGACAAGCTGCGGAGCGACCCGGTGCTGGCCGCGGTCGCCGGAGCGGAGCGGCCATGAACGACGACGAGATCCTGGCCGCCCTCGCCGCGGCCCGCAGGTCGGCCACCTCGGTGCCCGAGCGGATCCGCGAGATCGGGCGGTCCGCGTTCGCCTGGCGCACGGTCGACGCCGAACTGGCCGCCCTCACCCCCGACCCGGCGGTCGGCGCCCGAGCCGAACCGGCCGCGGTCCGGGCGCTGACCTTCGCGGCCCGCGACCTCACGATCGAGGTCGAGGTCACCGACGACGCGCTGCACGGCCAGGTCGTGCCGCCCCAGCGCGGCGAGATCGAACTGCGCGACCGCTCGGGGGTGGTGGCGGTCGCGCAGGTCGACGACGTCGGCTGGTTCGTGCTCGGCCCGTTGCCGCGCGGCATGTTCCGGCTGCACCTGCGCGCCGGCGACGCCGTCGTGGTCACCGAATGGATCACGATCTAGGCGACGTCCCGGCAGATCGTCTCCCGCCGTACGATCACGCGGGCCGCGCCGTCGCGCACCGCGATCAGCGGTCGTCGCCCGACCAGGTTGTAGTTGGACGCCGACGGCAGGTGGTAGGCACCCGCACCGGGTGCGGCCAACAAGTCGCCCGGGGCGCAGGTCGGCGGGCAGCGGCACCGCCCGGGCGAGCACGTCGCCGGCCTCGTCGTGACGACCGACGATCGTGCTCGACACCGCCGGACCGGTGCCGGCCCGGCCCAACAGGACGGCCGTATACCGGGCTCCGTAGAGAGCTGGCCGGGGGTTGTCGCTCAGCCCTCCGTCGATGGCGACGAGTTGGGTGCCCTCCGGTTCGCGGCGAACCGCCACGACCCGGTACAGGGCCACCCCGGCCCGGGCGACGACCGCCCGGCCCGGTGTCATCACGAGCCCCGGTTCCGGCACGCCCTGGCGTTCGCAGGCCAGGCCCAGGACCGCCCGGGCCCGGCCTGCGAACGCGGCGACGGCGAAGGGGGACTCGCCGTCGACGGCGGGGGCGGGGCAACCCCCACCGATGTTGATCTCCCGGACCACGATTCCCGTCGTACGGCCGATATCCGGCCACCTGGACCAGTCGCTGGATCGCCCGCTCGTAACCGCCGAACCGGCTGATCTGCGAGCCGACGTAACAGTCCAGGCCGACCAGCACCAGGACCACCGCTTCGGTCTCTCCGCTCATGCCACCGATCGTGGACCCGCCCGGGCTGCGGATGCACCGCCCTTGACGCGGTCGATACGCCGTCGCGCCCGCCTGTGACTCGTTTTTGACGCCGGCTCGGTTCTTCGGCCGCGATCACGCCGGTGGCTCGGGGTGGCGACCGCTCGGCCTCACCCCGGGCCGGCTAGCGGTGGCCCAGGGCCGCGTCGGCGGCCTGGATCTCCTTGCGGAACTTGGCGTGCGACCAGGTCTTCTCGTCGCCGACGTTGATCCGCGCCCAGATGCCCTTGGCCGGGCCGATCACGGTCTGGCGAGGCAGCCGGCGCAGCACCTCCTTCGGGGTGGTGCCGTTGAAGTTGGCGTTCAGCACCACAATGGACTGATCGGTGACGGCGACGATGCGGCGCCGGACCGCGGCCTGGCCGAGCAGGCCGGTGAGTCCGCCGAGCCACGGCGAGGCGCCCGACTGGGCGAGGAAGATCTGGTGGATCCGTTCGTTGGGGAGCAGCGGCTGGGTCCGCTGGATGAGCTTGTCGCGCAGGGCCATTTGCGTACGCCTTTCTGCATCATGATCAACCGGCCCGGAGTCTAGAAACCTGTGCGCGATCCTGTACGCCCCGTCGTCAGGGGTCAGCCCGATCGGCGCCCCGGTGCACCCGAACGGACCGCTCGACCGAATCCGGCGGCGGCGTCCCGCCGATGCCGGAGATCCGTCGTCACGGTCGCGTCCCGTCGCCACGCGCCCGCGGCACGACCAGACCGGTCTCATAGGCGGCGACCACCGCCTGGGTGCGGTCGCGCAGGCCGAGCTTGGTCAGCATCCGGCTGACGTGGGTCTTGACCGTCTCCTCGGTCACCACCAGCCGGGCGGCGATCTCCGGGTTGGACAGGCCCTCGGCGACCAGGCGCAGCACCTGGGTCTCCCGCGGGGTCAGTGCCGACAACGCCACCGGGTCGGGTGCCGACGGGCGGTGCTGGCGGGCGAACTCGCTGATCAGCCGGCGGGTCACGGTCGGCGCGAGCAGGGCCTCCCCCGCGGCGACGACCCGGACGGCGTCGAACAGCGACTCCGCCCGCACGTCCTTGAGCAGGAAGCCGCTGGCGCCCGCGCGGATCGCGTCGTAGACGTACTCGTCCAGGTCGAACGTGGTCAGGATGAGCACCCGCGGGTGTGCCGGCGACGCGGTCAGCAGCCGGGTCGCCTCGATGCCGTCGACGCCGGGCATCCGCACGTCCATCAGCACCACGTCGGGCGCGGTCCCGGCGCAGACCCGCACGGCCTCGGCGCCGTCCGCGGCGGTGCCGACCACGGTGATGTCGGGCTGGGTGGCCAGCAGGCCGGCGAACCCGCCGCGCACCACCTCGTGGTCGTCGGCCACCACCACGCGGATCATCGGTCCTCCTGGACGCAGGTGGGCAGGGTGGCCTCGACGACGAAGCCGCCGGCGGCGCCGCCGGCGCCGGTGCGCAACTCGCCGCCGACGGCCGCGGCCCGCTCGCGCATGCCCGAGAGGCCGTGGCCGGCACCGCCGGGCCCCGGACCGGGCCCGTTGTCGCGGATCCGCAGGCACAGCGCGTCAGCACGATAGGTGATCTCGACGTCGACCGCGGCACCCGGAGCGTGCCGGCGGGCGTTGGTCAGCGCTTCCTGCACGATCCGGTAGGCCGCCAACTCCACGCCCGGGTCCAGCGAGACCGGCGCACCGCGCAGGATCAGCCGGGTGCCCGACCCGGACGCGTCGCGGGCCTCGTCGAGCAGCGCGGTCAACTCGCGCAACCCAGGCTGCGGCCGCCGTTCCGGGACGCCGACGTCGGCGTCCGAGCGCAGCACGCCCAGCAGCCGGCGCATCTCGGTGAGCGCGGCGCGTGCCGTACCCCCGATGGCCTCGAATCGCTGCGCGCCCGCCTCCGGCAACCCGGCCGTGGTCAGTCGCGCGTTCTCCGCCTGCACCGAGATCATCGAGATGTGATGTGCCACGACGTCGTGCAACTCCCGGGCGATCCGGGCCCGTTCGCCGCGCGCGGTGTGCTCGACCAGGGTGCCGGCGAACGCGTCCCGGGCCGCGAGGTGTGCCGCGTCGGCGCGGCTGACCCGCAGGGCCGCGCCGGCCAGCACGCACATCGGCAGCAGGCCGGCCAGCACCACCGCGACCGGGAAGAAGACGGCCAGCACCAGGTACGGCAGCCCGAGCGGCACCGCCACCGCCAGCGCACCCCGGCGCCCGACCAGGTAGCCGGCCACGAGTTGGGCCAGCAGGCCGGTCACGATGGCCAGCCGGAAACCGGCCAGCGCGACGACCGACGCGGCGGTGACCAGTAGCGCGCCGGCGGTCGGGTTGCGCAACGCCAGCGGGGCCGTCGACGCCACCGCGAGCGCACCGACGGCGACCAGGAACAGGGTCGTGACCTGCGGTGACGCCGACCGGACGAGCACCTCGACCAGCGCGGCCACCGCCAGCACGGCGGCGGCCGCGCGGCGGGTCGCGGGCGAGGTCACGCTGCCATTCTCGCCGCCGGCCGAAGCGGGGTCGTCCCTCGCACCAGGGATGTGCGCACCCCTCCCGCCAGGGACGTCGAAGATGGCTCCCACGCGGGACGACCGGGAGCGCCGCGCTTCGTAGCGTGACGTGTCATGGAAGCCACCATCAAGGTCGACGGCCTGCGCAAGACGTACGGGTCGACCGTCGCGCTGGACGGGATGACGTTCACCGTCAACCCCGGTCGGGTCACCGCGTTCGTCGGGCCCAACGGCGCCGGCAAGTCCACGACCATGCGTGTCGTCCTCGGTCTCGACCGGGTCGACGCGGGCACCGCGCTCATCGGGGGCCGGCCGTACCGCAGCCTGCGCACACCGCTGCGGCACGTCGGCGCGTTGCTCGACGCGTCCGCCCTGCATCCGTCCCGCAGCGGCCGCGACCACCTGCTCTGGCAGGCGCACTCGCAGCGGCTCGGCGGCAAGCGGGTCGACGAGGTGCTCCGGCTGACCGGGCTGGCCGACGTCGGCCGGCGTTCGGCCGGCGGCTACTCGCTCGGCATGCGGCAGCGCCTCGGCGTCGCCGGCGCGCTGCTCGGCGACCCGCCGGTGCTCATGCTCGACGAGCCGTTCAACGGGCTCGACCCGGAGGGGATCCGGTGGATGCGCGGTTTCCTGCGCGCGCTGGCCGCCGAGGGCCGCGCCGTCCTGGTCTCCAGCCACCTGATGAGCGAGTTGCAGGACACGGCCGGCCACCTGGTCGTGGTCGGCCGGGGTCGGGTGGTCGCCGACACCAGTGTCGCCGACCTGATCGCGGCGGCCTCCGGCGACCGCGTCACCCTGCGCACCAGTGCCCGGACCGAGGCGATGACCGCGCTGGCCCGGGAGGGCGCCACGGTCGCCGTGACCGACCGCGACACGCTGACCGTCGACGGGCTGCCCGCCGACCGGGTGGTGGTCGTGCTGAGCGGTGCCGGCGTCCCGTTCTCGGAGGTCGCCGCGCACCGGGCGACGCTCGAGGAGGCGTACATGGACCTCACCCGCGACGCCGTCGAGTTCCGCGCCGAGCCGACGGAGGTCGCGCGATGAGCGGGTTCGTCGGACTGCTGCACGCCGAACTGACCAAGTTCCGCTCGGTTCGCGGCTGGGTGATCGGTTGCGGGCTGGCCGTCTTCCTGATGCTGTTGTTCGCCGGGTTGGCCGGTGCCGGCAACAGCCACACCGGCAACGGCCCGGGCGGTGGCGCGCTGCCGGTCGGGCCCGACGGCACGCGGGTCCTCGACGGCCTCACCCTCGTGCACCAGCCGCTCGACGGCGACGGCTCGCTCACCGTGCGGGTGGCGTCGCTGGTCGGCTCGGAGCCGCCGGAGCCCCCCCAGGACGGCGCCGCTCCCACGGCGCCGGAGCGGCCGGCCGCGCCGCCAACCGCGGCACCCGAGCCGTGGGCCAAGGCGGGCCTGATCGTGAAGTCGGGCACCGCGCCCGGTTCGCCCTACGCGGCGGTCATGGTCACCGGCGGGCACGGGGTACGCATGCAGCACGACTTCGTCCACGACACCGCCGGGCCGGCCGACGCCCGCTGGTTGCGGCTGGTCCGCGCGGGCGGGACGGTCACCGGGTACGCGTCGGCCGACGGCACCGCCTGGACCCAGGTCGGCACGGCGGCGCTCGCGGCCGGTGAAGCGACGGCCGGGATCTTCGTCGCCACGCCCGGGCACGAGGAGTTCGACCAGTACCCCGGCGGCGCCAGCAGCATCGGCGGCAAGGTGATCGCCACCGGCACCTTCGACAACCTCGTGATCGCCGGCGGCCGGCCCGGTGCCGGCTGGGAGACGAGGGCGGTCGCCAACGAGAACGACCCGCAGGCGCCGCCGCTGCTGTCCGAGCACGACGGCGACACCTTCACCGTGCAGGGCAGCGGCGACGTCGCGCCGGCCACCGGGGGCCCCGGACCCAAGCTGGAGCAGACGCTGGTCGGCAGCTTCGCCGCGCTGACCGTCGTGGCCGTGCTCGGGGTCCTGTTCGTGACCACCGAATACCGGCGCGGCCTCGTGCGCACCACGTTCACCACGACGCCGGGCCGGATCCGGGTGCTCGCCGCCAAGGCGGTCGTGCTCGGCGCCATCACCTTCGCCGTCGGCCTGGTCGCCTCGACCGGCGCGCTGCTGCTCGGCAAGGCGATCCTGGGCGAGGACTACGGCGCGACGGTCGGCACCCAGGTGCGCCTCGTGGTGGGCACCGCGGCGCTGCTCGCCGTGGCCGCTGTCTTCGCTCTCGCGATCGGCACGATCCTGCGGCGGGGCGCGGGAGCCGTCGCGGCCGTCGTCGTCCTGATCACGCTGCCCTACATCCTTTCGGTGGCGGCGGTGCTGCCGGCCGTACCCGCGCAATGGGTGTTGCGATTGACCCCCGCGGCGGCGTTCGCGGTGCAGCAGACGCTGCACGTCTGGCCGCAGGTCTACCAGGCCTACACCCCGGCGTTCGGATACTTCCCGCTGTCGGCGTGGGGCGGTTTCGCGGTGCTCTGCGGCTGGACCGCGGCCGCGCTCGCGATCGCCGCCGTACTCCTCCGCAGGCGGGACGCATGACGGGCGCGCTGCACGCCGAGTGGACCAAGCTGCGTACGGTGGCCGGTCCGTTGTGGTTGGTCGTCGGGGCGGCGGCGCTGACGGCGGCGCTGAGCGTGGCGGCCGTCGCTGCGGCCGAGTGCCCCGCGACCGGCTGCGGCCAGGACGCGGTGCGGACCAGCCTCACCGGCGTCCAACTCGGCCAGGCGATCGTGGCGGTGCTCGCGGTGCTGGTGATCGGCGACGAGTACCGCACCGGGCTGATCCGCACCACGCTCGCGACCGTCCCGTCCCGGGTGACGGTGCTGGCGGCGAAGGGCGCGGTGGTGGCCGGCGCGACGCTGGCGGCGGCCGTGCCGGGCGTGCTCGGTGCCTACCTGGCTGGGCGGCTGATGCTGCCCGGCCGGGGGTTCACCGCCGCGCACGGCTACCCCCCGCTGTCGCTGACCGACGGTGCGACACTGCGGGCGGTGGCCGGCTCGGTCCTCTACCTGACGCTGGTCGCGCTGATGAGCCTGGGCCTGGCGGCGGCGGTACGTGACGCGCCCACCGGCGTCGGCACGGTGCTCGGTGTTCTCTACCTCGCGCCGGTGCTGATCACGGTCGTCTCGGACCCGGACTGGGAGAAGCGGTTGCGGCAGCTCACGCCGAGCAACGCGGGCCTGTCCATCCAGCACACGATCGGCGTCGCCGACCTGCCGATCGGGCCGTGGGCCGGGCTGGGTGTGCTGGCCCTCTGGTCAGCCGGCGCGCTCCTGCTCGGCGGGCTGCTCCTGCGGCTGCGGGACGCGTAGCGGCCCAGGCGCGGCTACGGGACGCCCAGGCGCGGCGGCGGGACGCGTGGCGGCCCAGGCGCGGCCGCGAGACGCCTAGGCGCGGCGGCGGCCGCGTGGCGGCCCAGGCGCGGCCGCGAGACGCCTAGGCGCGGCGGCGGCCGCGGTAGAAGAGGCCGGCGCCGAGTGCGAGCAGCGCGGCGCCGGCGGTCGCGAGTGGGGTGTTGAGGGCGTCGCCGGTGGTGGCCAGCGCCGGCGGCGCGTCGGCCTGGGCACCCGGGCCGACCCGGAAGCCGCGCAGCGGCGTCGTCTCGGCGGCGCCGTCGGGGTTGGTGCCGGCGGCGTTCAGCGTCCAGGAGCCGGGTGCGAGACCGGTCAGCGCGCACGACCAGGTGCCCGCGTCGCCGACCGGGGCGTCGCAGGAGGCAACGTCGATGTCCGGGCCGGTGCCGGCGGCGGCGGTGACGACCACCGTCGAGCCGGGCCGGGCGGCGGTGCCGGTGACCAGGACCTCGTCGCCCGAGGCGGTCGCGCCGCCGACCGGGGTGGTGATGTCCACCGCCGAGGCCGCGGCGCCGGTCAGGCCGAGGGTGACCGCGGCGGCGCCCAGGGCGACCGCCGTACGCAGCAGGCTCATGTCTCTCCAGGGTGGTCGGTGGTGTCGCGGAGCGCGGCGGTGACGACGAGTCGGCGGTCGTCGGCCCAGTTGGGCTCGCAGGTCGTCAGGGTCAGCGCGGCCGTGGTGGCCCTCTCGGCCGGCGCGCCCGGCACCGGCGCGAGCACCTCGACCGCGGTCGGCGCGACCACCCGGGTGCGGGTCACGGCGTAGGTGAAGGTGTGCGGCCCGTACTCGACGGACACCTCGTCGCCCGGCACGAGCCGGTCGAGGTCCCAGAACAGCCCCTTGACGCGGTGACCGGCGACGGCGAAGTTGCCGACCTGGCCGGGCAGCGCGGTCTGCGGGTAGTGGCCGGGCGCGTCCTCGATCTCGGCCGGGTCCACGCCCTGGACGACCGCCCACCGCAGGCCGAGCCTCGGGATGGAAAGCCGGGCGAACGGCGCGCCGGTCGTGGGACGCGCAGGCGTCGCGGTCAGGCGGGCGTCGAGGGCCCGCTGTGTCGCGGTCAGGCGGGCGTCGAGGGCCCGCTGTGTCGCGGCCAGGTCGCGCCCGCGCCCGGTCGCAGGCGCGCCGGCCAGGGCGAGCAACACGAACCCGGCGCCCACCACGACACAAGATGTCCACCGGCGGGCGATCACACAGTGGACGATAAGCACGAAAACGGACCGATCGGGCCGAAACCTGGATTCCGGGCCCCGCGTCCACCGACCCGGCAAGCGAATCTGCACGTTCGGCCACCCCGTCGGGGCGGCCGAGATCATCGATGTCCGCGTACGGTGTGGATCTTTGATCACCTCCGAAACGGGGAACAGATTATGGATGTCAGCGACAGCACCTTCTACACGTATGTCGTCGCGCTCGCGGTGTCCGGCGTGATCCAGCTCGTCATCGCCGGCGTGGGCTTCGGCGCCGGCAAGGGCATGCGCATCCTGAGCGCGCTGTTCGGCGTCGGCTTCCTGGCGTACGCGATCTACCTCG
The DNA here is from genome assembly GCF_040676615.1 of Asanoa sp. NPDC049573. Lineage (NCBI taxonomy): Bacteria > Bacillati > Actinomycetota > Actinomycetes > Micromonosporales > Micromonosporaceae > Asanoa > Asanoa sp. NPDC049573. The sequence goes on along the minus strand of NZ_JBFAPI010000010.1, from coordinate 231,696 downwards.
CCTTCATCTTCGACGGCGGCGAGTTCCGGATGTTCTACTACGCCTTCATCGCGCCGATCCTGTTCATCGTGCAGATCGTCCGCGCCCGCGGCGAGCGCGCCAAGGCGAACCAGGCGGCCTGATCCAGACCGTGGCCGGCGTACGCCCTACCCGGGACGTACGCCGGCGGCTGCCCGCCAGGAAACCTCAGCGCAGCGCGGACCGGGGCGTCGGTGCCAGGCGCAGCAGGGTGACCGGTGCGCCGCTGTCGAGGGCTCGGACGCGCGCGGCGAAGGCGTCGAAGTCGGCCGCCGAGCTGAGGCGGGCGAACCAGACGAAGAGGTCCTCCCCCTCGCGCACCGGGAGGGCCGGGAACGTGTTGGGCTCGTGGATCGTCTGGCAGGTGCCCAGCACGGCCGCGCCGAGACTGGGCCGCACCTCGCGGGCGAAGTGCTCGGCGTAGCCGGTCAGCGCGTCGCCGGCGAGCGGCCGCAGGCCCGCCACGATCAGGGAATCGGTGGGTGCGCCGCGGGTGCCGTAGCCGGTGAAGGGTTGGATCGCCCTCATCAGCAGCACGTCGTCGGAGTCGATCATTGTCGCGTTGGCCGCGTCGCGGTGTTGCTTCCAGACCGGGCCGGAGTAGAACGCGGTGAGGGCGGCCAGCCGGTCGGTCATCGACGGGAACTCGCGCAGCCAGACGAACCGGTCGTCGCGGTCGAGGTCGCGGAACTGGCCGACGATCGTCGCGCCGTCGGCCTCCTGGGACTCGACGAGGTGCGCGTCGAAGAGCGATACGAGCGTGTCGCGCCCACCCGGCACCAGGGTGTATTGCCGAAGCTCCACAACCGTCACGTCGACGACCGTATCCCCTTGAGCCAGCGGGCCAGTTCGAGGGCGGGGAACAGCAGCGGCACGACCACCCAGAACTGCCGGACCGAGTAGTAGCGCAGCGCCGCCGGTAGGTCGACGCCGGCCAGCTCGCGCTCGAGTGCGCCGGGCGCGACGAGCGTCAGGGCGTGCCCGGCGAGCGGCAGGTAGTTGAGGCCGAGACCCAGCACCCAGACGCCGAACACCGCCGGCCCGGTGCCGCCGCCGCGCAGGATCAGATAGAGACCGAGGGCCAGGCCGCCGACCACGCCGAGCAGGAACTCGCCCAGGATCACCCACCGGCGCCAGGCCACGCCGACGGAGCCGTACATGTCGACGGCGGCGAGACGGCGGACGTTCACGCTCCCGATCATCCCATCGGCCTATTCGCCGCCGTCGGCCCGGCGGGCGAGGGCGGCGCGCTCCTCGGGCCCCAGTCGCTCGTAGTCGGACCAGAAGCGGGCGAACGAGCGGGACAGGGCGGCGCCGTAGACCTCGCTGTCGGCGACCTGTCGCAGGGTCATCTCGCCGCTCAGGAGGGCGCGGGACATCTCGCGCATCAGGTCGTCGTCGCTGGCGGCGAGGGCCGCCAGGACGCGGCGCACCTGTCGGGAGCGGCGCGGGTCACCGCCGGCCAGGTCGGTCATCAGATCGCCGGGTGGTCGTAGCGGCCCGCGAGTTCGGGCAGTTTGGCCTGGTCGAGGTCGTTGAGCTCGGCGGTCAGCTTGCCGCGGAAAGCCAGCACGGCGGCGTAGATCGCCTGGTAGAGGCCCGTCGCGGTGCCCCACAGCTTGAGCAGGTAGGCGACCTCGCCGGCCGCGACGCCGTAGCCGACCACCGCGCCGGCGCCCGTCCACGACAGCGCGGTGCCCGCCGCCGCGGCGATGCCGATGACGATCGCCGTGTCGATCATCGACTTGACGACGCCGCCGAGGGCCTCGCCCATCGACCAGACCGCCTCGGCCATCTCGGTGTAGGACCGGCTGACGGCGTCGAGCGGCGCCCGCATCGTGAGGATCGCCTCGTCGGCGTCGGTGAAGAAACGGTAGGCGCTCTCGGCCGCGTGGCCGTCCCACCGGCTCTTCAGCAGCGCGTTGCCGGACTGCAGGTTGTAGGACACCGCCGACAGGCCGATTCCGACGTTCGCGGTCACCGGGGCCATCGCGGCGAACGCCTCCCAGTCGCCGAACAGCCGTTGCTGCAACCACTCGATGGGGTCGAAGCCGAACACGATGCTGAACGCCTCGTTGGCCCAGTGTGCCGGGCTGATCAGATCCATGAAGCCGAGCGGGTTGGCCGGCTGGTCGGCGTCGCCCGGCGGTCGCAGCGCCGACCGGGCGTCGCGTGAGTCGACGAAACTCGTGTATTGGCACGGGTTGTCGGCCAACTCGATCTCGACCGCCGCCGTCGGGCAGGCCTGGGTGCCGGGGAACGCGGCGTCGAGGGTGGCCGCCGCGGCCAGGTCGGTGCTCTGGTAGTAGGCGGCGGCCTTGTCCAGCTCGGGCGCCGACTCCTGCAGGAGGGCGGCGATGCGGGCCAGCGTGCGGTCGATGGTCTCGGCCGCGTGGACGTGGCCTTCCTTGGCCACCGAGAAGACCTCGCCGCCGTCTTTCGGCGCGTCGACGTAGCGGCCGAGATAGCTCTTGATCTCGACGACGTCCTGCCCGGCGCGGTCGACCTGGCGCGCGTAACCGGTCAGCGCTTCCGGCGCCACCCGGAAGCTCACGCCAGGATCCAGACCAGGCCGGCCACGCACAGCGCGGCGGCAGCGCCGAGCAGCAGCCAACTGCGGACGGTGAATGTGACCAGCGCGGCGACGCCGCCCACCAGCATCAGGACGTTGGGCGCAGGATCGTCACCGGCTATCAAGGACCAGAGGCCGAGCAGGCCGAAGAACACGCAACCGAAGGCGACCGACCACCGGAAGTTGCGCCGCGCGGTCCATTGGAGATGCGCCACCTCGGCCCGGGCGTCGGCCAGCCCCTGCCGTCGTCGCTCGTCGTCCGGACCGTCCCGCCGCATGGCCGGCACGCTACCAAGCGCGGTCGTGATCCCGCAGCCCGTGACCGGCGGCCGGCGTCACCTGCCGGTCGTACTGAAATGTTGATAGTCCGGGTTGGCACCGCCGACGTTCCATTTCCAGCCGACCGACGCGAACGCCTTGACCAGAACGCCGCCCTTGACGGCCATGCCGGGGCGATAGGGCGACCGGTGGACGAAGGGTTTTCCCTGCGGTGGCAGGACTTCGTCACCGAAGAGGTACGGGTTCTCCACGGGGTTGATGTCGATCGCCTTGCCGTAGGCGTGCACCGACCACGACGGCTTGCCCGACGAGACGGCGTTACGGCAGTTGAACGCCGATGTGTTGTCGGCCGCCATCGACCTGTCGTCGCTGCCGCCGTAGGCCGAGACCGGCTCCATCGCGCGGATCGGGAACCGCTTCGCGAACAGGGTGCCGAACACCTTCGTCACGTCGGCGGCCACGGTGCGGTGCACCACGATCACGCCGGTGTGCGCCTGGTCGTCGAAACCCCAGTAGGTCAGCTTCACCTGGCGCAGGTCCTGCGGACCGACCGGGCAGCCGGCCTTCCAGCTCGCGCCCAGCTCGGCAGCAGTGACCGGGCTGGTCCTGGCGGCGAAAACAGCGGCGGCGGACCCGCTCGGCGACGGCCTCGCGGGGGTCGGCGGAGCCGTCCGGGGTAACCACGTCACGGGTTCGGCCGGTCGCGCAGCGCAACCGGCGAGCGCGAGGGTCACCGCCAGCACGAGGAGCCGGTAGGGTTTCGACCGCAGCATCGTCCATACGATACGGATCGGATTTACGTGAGCGCAGTGCGGCGTTCGGCCGTGGCCCTCCTGGCGGTCTTGGCACTCTCCGCCTGTGGCCAGGTGGTCAGCGGTGAGCAGGCCGACGGGCAGCCGGCAGTGGCGCCCACCGACGGCGTGGCCCGCGACCAGCTCGCCCGCCGGGCCGACATCGTGGTCACCCCGCCCGCGACGCCGACGCACATCGCGCGGCCGACCCGCAAGCCGGCGTCGCCCAAGGCGACCGAGCGGGCCAACGACGCGACGCGGCTGCGCACCCTGCCGAGCGGCACCAGGCAGGTGGTCGTCGTCAAGTCCAACGGCTTCGGCACGAGCACCGGCACGCTCCAGGCGTTCGCGAAGAACGGCAACTCATGGACGCCGGCGTTCGACGCGATGCCGGCGCGGCTGGGCACCAAGGGCTTCAAGGACAGCAAGGTCGAGGGCGACCTCGCGACCCCGACCGGCGTCTACTCCTTCGGCGGCACGATGTACGGCATCGCCGCCAACCCCGGTGTGAAATACGGCTACCACCGGCTGGTGGAGAACGACTACTGGAACGAGAACCCGGCGACCGCCGGCTACAACTCGTTCTTCCACGGTGCCGACCCGGGCGGCGCGAGCGAAGCGCTCTGGCAGGTCGATCCGCAATACCGCTACTTCGCCGTGATCAACTACAACATACCGGTCAAGCAGGCGACCCCGCCGCGCGGCAGCGGCATCTTCCTGCACGTGATGGTGCCCGGCCGGTCGACCGCGGGCTGCGTCGCACTCGCCGAGTCTGACCTGCTCAAGGTGCTGCGCTGGCTCGACCCGGCAGCCACACCACGGATCGTGATGGCACCGGCCGCCGAGCTCGGGCGCTACTAGGTCACTCTCAGCGAACTGTCAGACTCGCTTGGTACGGTCGCACCGCACGGCCGCATTCTCCGATGTGGAGCATCGCCGAGAAGTGTTGTGCCGCAAGCCATTTGCGACCGACTCTCATTTCGACACAGGAGATACGACACGTGGTCCTCAGGAAGATGCTGGGCGCGCTCGGGGTCGGCGGGCCCAGCGTCGACACCGTCCTGCCCAATCCCAACACCCGCCCCGGGCTGCCGCTGACCGGCCAGGTCAACCTCACCGGCGGCACCAGCGACGTCGAGCTCGCACACATCACGGTCGGCCTCGTCACCCGGGTCGAGGTCGAGACCGGCGCCGGTGACCACGGCGCGATGGGCGAGTTCCACCGCACGGCCGTGGCCGGCCGCACCCGGCTGGCCGCCGGCCAGCGGCTGTCCATCCCGTTCCAGGTCGACATGCCATGGGAAACGCCGGTCACCGACGTGTTCGGGCAACGCCTGCGCGGAATGACGATGGGGCTGCGCACCGAGGTGGCGATCGACCGCGCGGTCGACAAGGGCGACCTCGACCCGATCGCCGTGCACCCGCTGCCGGTGCATGAGCGCATCCTCGACGCGTTCGGCACACTCGGGTTCCGGTTCAAGGGCGCCGACCTGGAATACGGCCGGATCCACGGTGCACACCAGACACTGCCGTTCTACCAGGAGATCGAGTTCTGGCCGGCGCCGCGATACGGGCACGGCGTCGCCGAGATCGAGCTCAGCTTCGTCACCAACGCGCACACGGTCGAAGTGGTCCTCGAGTTCGACAAGCGCGGCGGCGTGTTCACCGGCGGTCACGACGCCTACGGCCGCTACACCGTGCCGCACTCCCACGCCGACAGCGCCGACTGGACCCAGGTCGTCGACGGCTGGGTCAGGCAGGCGCTCGACCAGCGCCGGTCATTCCTCGCCGGCCACGGCGGCGGCCATCACGGCATGCCCGGCCACGGCCACCACGGCGGCGGGATGGGCGGCGTGGTCGCGGGCGCGGCCCTCGGCGTGGCCGGCGGCCTCGTCGCCGGTGAGCTCATCGAAGAGGTCTTCGAAGACGACGGCGACTCCGGCGACTTCGGGGAATGACCCGGGATCGGCGGGGGCGGTCCGGTGCGGGCCGCCCCCGCTCCCCGTTCAACCCAGGCCGAGCTCCCGCACCGCCCACTCGCGCATCTCGACCTTGCGGACCTTGCCACTGATCGTCATCGGGAACGAGTCGACGATCCGCACATAGCGCGGCACCTTGTAGTGCGCCAACTGCCCCTGGCAGAACGCGCGCACCTCCTCGACGGTCAGGTTCTCACCCGGGTCGCGCAGGATCACGCAGGCGAGAACCTCTTCGCCGTATTTCTCGTCGGGCACCCCGATCACCTGCACGTCCGCGACCTTGGGATGGCGGTAGAGGAATTCCTCGATCTCGCGCGGGTACACGTTCTCACCGCCCCGGATGATCAGGTCCTTGATGCGGCCGACGATGTTGACGTAGCCGTCGGACCGCATCGACGCCAGGTCTCCCGTGTGCATCCAGCGCGCCGAATCCAGCACCTCCGCCGTCTTCTCCGGCTCGTCCCAGTAGCCCAGCATCACCGAATAGCCCCGCGTGCACAGTTCCCCGGGCTCACCGCGGCGGAGCGTCACACCCGTAGCGGGGTCAACGATCTTGACTTCGAGGAACGGGAGGACCCGGCCGACCGTGCCCGTGCGGCGGTCCAGGTCGTCGTCGACCCGGGTCTGGGTGGAGACCGGGGACGTCTCGGTCATGCCGTAGCAGATCGACACCTCCGACATGTGCATCCGGTCGACCACCTTCTTCATCACCTCGACCGGGCAGGGCGAGCCGGCCATCACGCCGGTGCGCAGGGTGTGCAGGTCGTAGCCGGCGAAGTCGGGCAGGTCGAGTTCGGCGATGAACATGGTCGGCACGCCGTAGAGGGAGGTGCACCGCTCGGCCGCCACCGCGGCCAGCGTCGCCGCCGGCTCGAACGACGGCGCCGGGATCACCATGCAGGCGCCGTGCGACGTGGCCGCCAGGTTGCCCATCACCATGCCGAAGCAGTGGTAGAACGGCACCGGGATGCAGATCCGGTCCTGTTCGGAATAGCCGAGCAACTCGCCCACGAAATAGCCGTTGTTGAGGATGTTGTGGTGCGAGAGCGTGGCGCCCTTGGGAAAGCCGGTCGTACCCGACGTGTACTGGATGTTGATCGGGTCGTCGCTCGTCAGCGTCGCGGCGCGGGCGTCGAGGTCGGCCGGGGCGACGCCGGCCGCCGAGGCCACGAGGTCGGTCCAGGTCGGATCGTCGAGGTAGGCCACCGTGCGCAGGGCGGGGCACTCGCCGGCCACCGACTCGACCATCTCGCGGTAGTCGCTGCCCTTGTGGCGCAGTGCCGAGACGAGGACCGAGATCCCCGACTGGCGCAGGACGAAACCGACCTCGTGCCGGCGGTACGCGGGATTGATGTTGACCATGATGGCGCCGATCGCCGCCGTCGCGTATTGGACAAGCACCCACTCCGGACGGTTCGGCGCCCAGATGCCGACCCGGTCGCCTTTGCCCACGCCGATCCCGAGCAGTGCCCGGGCCAGTTCGTCGACGTCCGCGGCCAGCTCCCGATAGGTCCACCGGCGGCCGCTGGGCACGTCGACCAGCGCGTCGCGGTCGGGGAACCGCTCGACGGTGCGGGCCAGGTTCTGCCCGATGGTGTCGGCCAGCAACTCCGTGTCGGACGGTCCGCTGGCGTATGCGAGCTGGGTCACACCGGCACGCTACCGCGTTCCGGTCACTCGACGCGCGGGCTGCTCTTCTTGCTCACGCCCAGATCGAGGATCACCGGCAACGCCGGGGCGTTCAGCGCCTCGCGGGCGTGCGCCAGTGCCTGCTGCTCGATCCGGTCGCGCACCTCCGCGACGCGAGCGTCGGCGGTGAGGTTGACCCACACGCCGAGTTTCGGCTGGACCGGGTCACCGTAGACCCGCACCTTCGCGGCATCGACACCGCGGTAGCCCTGGATCTCGTTGGTCAGGGCGTCACGCAACGCGCTCGATCCGAGTGTGGTGCTCGCGCTGCCGTCGATGGAGAGGTCGCGCGTCTTCTTCGGCCCGCGGAGCACGGCGAGCAGCCACAACAGCGCCAGCACGCCCAGCACGGTGGCCACCGCGGCGGCGATCGGCCAGAACCACGTGCTGTGCCCGCCGATCCACGACACGGCCGGGTTCTCCAGCAAGGTGCGCTGTGGGAACCCGCTGGCGAACACGCCCGTGTTCGCGGCGATGATCGCGCCCCCGATGGCCAGGAAGCACGCGGCGATCACGATCAGGACGATCCGGGTGATCCGGTCGGCGTGTCCGCGTAACATCACCGCTCCTTCGCCGTGTCGAGCTTGACCGAGATCCTGGGTGGTCGGCGCAGGTGCAGCGCGTCGACCGCCCGGTGGGTCGCGTCCGCCACCGTCTCGGTGGTGGTGTCCTCGGACTTCTCGGCCCGCCGGCGGGCGTCCACGGTCACCTTGTTGCCGCGCAGCGCGACCCGGGCCCGGCTGATCCCGTCCATGTCGCCGACCGCCTGCTGCACCGTGCGCACCACGCTGCTCCGGTCGATCCCGACGTCGATCTCGTCGTCGGCCCCACGCACCCGCAACCGCGGCTTCTTTCGCGGAACGAGCTGCAGGGCCAGGAGCAGAAGACCGCCGAGGGCACACAGCCCGCCGATGATCCGTACGCTCCGCGAGTCCCAGGTCCGGGTGGCCATCCAGTCGTAGATGCTGTGCCAGTTGACGATCGCCGGGCCGGCCCCGGCCCGCTCGAAGATCAACTCGACCACGATCAGGACGGCCAGGAACATGAATCCGAGCGCGAAGGCGATCGCGAGGATCCGGTTGGCTTTCTTCATCAGGACACTCCGTCGGCGACGAGGTCGGTCACGGAAATTCGCACCCGGGCCACGGTCAGCCCGGTCCAGGCCTTGATCCGGTCCTCGACCGTGTCGCGGATTCGCCCGGTCACCTCGCTGAGCGACTCGGGCCAGCGAACGCTGATCGCCATGTCGATGTAGACCACCGACGCGTCGATCTGAGCGTTGACCTTGGGCGGCGCGGCGAGGTCGGAGGCGCGGATGCCCATGTGTCCGGCGCCCGGCATGACACTCCCGAACAGGCGCGGCGCGGCCGCACCGGCGCGCGGCGTCTCGTAGACTGCCTGCGCCGCGAGCTTGGCCACCACCCGCTCGGAGATCACCACCTGGCCGAGGTAGTCCGGGTCCTGGCGCGTTGTCGGCGGCGCGGGCGACGCCTCGGCGACGGTCTGAGCGGTCGCCGGCGTCAACCTCGGCTCCGCGGCGCCCGCCGGTCGTTCGTCGGTCACCGGTTGCTCCGCTGGAGAGTGCCTCGCTGCACGTTGCCGCGCTGGAACCGGTCGCGCAGCGGCCGCATCGTGGCGCCGACGTCGACGCTGCCGGTGACCACCTTGGTGACGCCGTAACCGACCAGCGCGAACAGCCCGACCAGGGCCAGGTCGCCGAAGTTGCCGAACGCCACGGCGAATCCGAGCGCGATGCCGATCGCCGTACCGAAAATCGTCTTGGTCATTGCTCTCAACCCCCCGTGGCTGGCTCCGCGATGTCGGCGACCACGATGTCGACCCGGTGCCGGCCGACCAGCGGCGGCACCGCCGACCAGACCTGCTGGGCCAGCTGCCCGACCGTCGACCCCCATCGGAGCCGCACTTGGATGGTCACCACGTCGTCTTCGATCCGGATCCCGCTGACCCGGCGCCGGGGAAGATACGTGGCGGCCATCGCGGGCGCACCGTCGACGAGCGCGTCGACGGCCGGGCAGTCTTCCGCGGCGGCCGCGAGCCTGTCGACGTCGACACCGTCGATCGTGGCGTCGACGTCGCTCATCGGTTGCGCGGTCATGACACCCGGACGTCGCCGCCGCGGCCGGTCGTCGTGCTCGTGCTCAGGCTGCCGCTGCCTTGGCCACTGGTCATGCCTTCGGATTCGTCGGGCAGGTGCACGTCATTGATGTTGACATTGACCTCGATGACGTCGAGCCCGGTCATCCGTTCGACCGACGACTTCACGTTGCGCTGGATGCCCCGGCCCAGCTCGTTGGCGGATACCCCGTACTCCACGACGATGTCGAGATCGACGGCGGCCTCGTTCTGGCCCACCTCGACCCCGACGCCCTGCGAGGAGCTCGCGGAGGTGCCGGGAATGATGTCCTTCATCGCGCCGACCGTCCGGGCCGCGCCGGAGCCCATCGCGTAGACGCCGGACACCTCCCGTGCGGCCATCGCGGCGATCTTCTGTACGACACCCTCGGCGACCGTGATCTGGCCACCGTTGTGTCCCCCACCGCGAAGATGTTGTTGGGAACCCTGGTCCGATCGCTGGTCGGTTCTACTGGCAGTCTGCGTCATCACTACGTCCTGTTCGTGAGGATTGATGACAAGTTGTGCGATGACAGTTGACTTACCGTAATCGTTGCTGTTAAACCACCAGATTTCAGTCAGCGTAGAAGATCATCGGCCACGGACTGACCGCTCCGGGGTGTATCCGAGCCAATGTCCGAAGGGCGCCCGATCGCGGCGTGTGCACGGCATGGGCGCGAGCTGTTCGGGGAACATGGCCACATGGCCAGGTATGCGCTCAACAAGGACGCCGTGCGCAAAGCGCGGCAGCTGATCGACGCGAAGCAGTATGTGCTCAACAGCGACTGGGGTGTCGTGCAGCCGCGGGCCGACGACGAGAACGCCTACCTCGAGAAGCACTCGTGGGCCGAGCTGGCGGAATGGCACCTCGGCCTGACCGAGGGCGCGGCCGACGAGACCAAGGCCCGCTACGCGTTCGTCTACGGCGACCTGCGTCGGCTGCACCGCAGCGGGCTCATCGCGGTCGTCTACCGGGCCTCGTCGTGGAAGCACAAGGAGGTCGAGCTGGCCGCGCACGACCTGCTCCAATACCTCGACAAAGTGACCGGCTGATGGAGCGCGACCTTCGCCGGCTCGCCGCGGCACACGGAGTGGTCACCGCCTACGACGCCGCAGACGGCCACCGGGCCCAGGTCGATCGGGACATCGTCGTGCGGGTCCTCGGCCTGCTCGACGTCGACGCCACCAGCCCGTCGGCGATCACGGCCGCGCTCGAGGCGGTCCCGGCCGGTGACCGGCTGCCGCCGACGATCGTGCTCCGCGAGGGCCAGTCGCGGGCGTTGCCCGGGCCGGGCACCGTCACGCTCGAAGACGGGAGTACCCGCGGCGTCGGACCCGACCTGACCGGGCTGCCGCTCGGATGGCACCGGCTGGCCTGCGGCGGCCAGGAGGTCACCGTGGTGGTCGCACCGCGCAGGCTCCCGCCACCACCGGCGGCCTGGGGCTGGATGCTCCAGCTCTACGCGCTGCGCGGCGCCGGCTCGTGGGGCATGGGCGACCTCGGCGACCTGCGCGAGTTCGCCGGTTGGGCCGCCGGCACCGGCGCCGGTCTGGTGCTGCTCAACCCGCTGCACGCGATCGGGCCCAACCAGCCGGTGCAGGCCTCTCCCTACTCGCCGTCGAGCCGGCGGTTCGCCAACCCGCTCTACATCCGGGTCACCGACACGGCCGAGTACGCGCGGGCCGACGCCGTGTTGCGGGCCAAGGTCGACGCGCTGCGGCCCGACGACGGCGACCTGATCGACTACGACGCGGTCTGGCAGGCGAAGCGGACCGCGCTCGAACTGCTCTACCCGCTGGCGTCGAGCCAGGAAGCGAACGCCGAGCGCACCGGCTTCGCCACCTACTGTGCCCTGGCCGAACAGCACGGCACCGACTGGCGGCAGTGGCCGGCGGAGCTGCGCGGCCCGGACAGCGCGGCGACGCGCGCCGTCCGCGACGCGTACGGCCAGCGGGTCGGCTTCTTCGCCTGGCTCCAGCGGCTGTGTGACGAGCAGCTCGCGGCGGCCGCCGCGGCCACGGGCGACATGCCGGTCGGGATCGTGCACGACCTCGCCGTCGGCGTCGACCCGGGCGGCGCCGACGGGTGGCAGCTCGGCGACGTGCTCGCGCAGGGCGTCCGGGTCGGCGCGCCGCCGGACGCGTTCAACCAGCTCGGACAGGACTGGGGGTTGGCCGCGTGGCGGCCCGATCGGCTGGCCGCGACCGGTTACGCCGCCTACCGCGACATGCTCCGCGCCCTGCTCCGGCACGGCGGCGGGCTCCGGGTCGACCACGTCGCCGGCCTGTCGCGGTTGTGGTGGATCCCGCCGGGCGCCGGAGCGGCCGAGGGCACCTACGTGCGGTACGACGCCGACGCGATGTTCGGCATCCTGGCGCTGGAGGCGCAACGGGCCGGCGCGGTCGTGATCGGCGAAGACCTCGGCACCGTGCAACCGTCGGTGACCAGGGCGTTGCGCGGCCGCAACATGCTCGGCTCGACCGTGTTGTGGTTCACCCGCGACGAGGCCGGGTTCATCCCGCCGCGGAAGTGGCCGCGCAACGCCCTGGCCTCGGTCTCCACCCACGACCTGCCGACCGCGATGGGCTTTCTCACCGAGGAGCACGTGCGGGTCCGGGCCCGGCTGGGCCTGCTGGCGACCGGCGAAGAAGCGGAACACGAGCGCGCGCAAGCGGACAGGCAGGCACTCATCGCCATGTTGCGGGCCGCCGGCCTGCTGTCCGAAGAGGACGATGACTCGATCGTCACAGCGTTGCATGCCGCTCTGGCGGCCAGCCCGGCCCGGTTGATCGCTGCTTCGCTCTACGATGTCCTCGGCGAGACCCGCCAGCCCAATCTGCCGGGCACGACCGACCAGTACCCCAACTGGCGGCTGCCGCTGCCGTTGCCGCGGGAGGAGATCCAGGACCATCCGGGGGTACGCGCGATCGCGCGCCTGCTGGCCGCCGCGCGGCCACGGGACTGACGGGATCAATTGGGCAAAAGTGGTTTGCAATCGCCCGAACGGGGCACCCGCGTCAGCACGGACGGCGGCTCACCGGGTCTTGATCACGATTCGCGCCGGCGTCCGGCGTGACAGAAGAGCACGGAGGGGTAGATGAGCACGGAAGCCCGCGCCGAGATCGGCGTCACCGGCCTGTCGGTGATGGGGCGCAACCTGGCCCGCAACCTGGCCCGCAACGGGTTCAGCGTGGCCCTGCACAACCGCAGCGTGCACCGCACCCGCAGCCTGGTCGAGGAGCACGGCGACGAGGGCGACTTCGTCCCGAGCGAGTCGATGGAAGACTTCGTCGCGTCGCTGCGGCGGCCGCGCGCGGTCATCATCATGGTCAAGGCGGGCGGCCCGACCGATGCCGTGATCAACGAACTCGTCCCGCTGCTCGAGAAGGACGACATCGTCATCGACGCGGGCAACGCCCATTTCGTCGACACCGCCCGGCGCGAGCGCGAACTCTCCGCCAAGGGCCTGCACTTCGTCGGCACCGGCGTGTCCGGCGGCGAGGAGGGCGCGCTGCTCGGCCCGAGCATCATGCCCGGCGGCTCGGAAGAGTCCTACCGCAAGCTCGGCCCGATCTTCGAGAAGATCGCGGCCCAGGTCGACGGCACGCCGTGCTGCACCCACGTGGGCCCGGGAGCGGCCGGGCACTTCGTGAAGATGGTGCACAACGGCATCGAGTACGCCGACATGCAGCTCATCGCCGAGGCCTACGACCTGCTCCGCGCCGGTCTGGGCGCCTCGCCGGCGGAGATCGCCGAGATCTTCCGCGAGTGGAACAGCGGCGACCTCGACTCGTTCCTGATCCAGATCACGGCCGAGGTGCTCGCACACACTGACGGGAAGACCGGCGCGCCGTTCATCGACGTGGTGCTGGACCGCGCCGAGCAGAAGGGCACCGGCCGGTGGACCGTGCAGAGCGCGCTCGACCTGGGCGTGCCGATCACCGGCATCGCCGAGGCGACGTTCGCCCGGTCGTTGTCCGGTCACGTCGCCCAGCGCGAGGCCGCGCAGCAGACCTACGCCGGCAAGGCCGCCGACACCGACATCGCCGGTCTGGTCGAAGACCGCAAGCAGTTCGTCGAAGACGTCCGCAACGCGCTCTACGCCTCGAAGATCGTGGCGTACGCGCAGGGCTTCGACCACATCCGCGCCGGCAGCGACGACAACAACTGGGGCATCGACCCGGGCGCGATGGCGACGATCTGGCGCGGTGGCTGCATCATCCGGGCCAAGTTCCTCGACCGGATCCGCGAGGTGTACGCGGAAAACCCCAACCTGGAGAGCCTGCTGGTGGCCCCCTACTTCGCGCAGGCCCTCACCAACGGTTTCGACAGCTGGCGCCGGGTGCTGGTCACCGCGATCCGCGGCGGCGTACCGACCCCGGTGTTCTCCTCCTCGCTGGCCTACGTCGACGCGCTCCGCCGCCCCCGGCTCCCCGCCGCGTTGATCCAGGGCCTGCGCGACAACTTCGGCGCGCACACCTACCAGCGCGTCGACCGCGAGGGCTCCTTCCACACGATGTGGGCCGAAGACAAGCGGGAGGTCGACGCCTAGGCGCCGCCTCCCAGCCGCGGCCCCGTTCATGAGTCGGGGCCGCGGCGACGGGGAGAGGCGAGAGAATCATGAGCGAGCAAGGCGTAGCGATGGTGACACGGCCGGTCCGGCGCTTCGTGATCCACACGGGGCGGCCCTTCGACCAGTTCCGCAAGCAGTGGGAACGCGCGGTCCCGGCCTGGTCATGGGGCACGGCGATGGCCGAGGCCAAGGGCGGCGGTGGCTGGCCCGCGCTGGAGAACCTGTCCAACCGCACCGCTGGCGACGGCCTGGTCAACATCTCCACGTTCGACCCCAGCCAGGTGATGCGGCTCGCCGGCCATCAACTCCGGGCGGTCACCTACCTGGCCGACAACCTGGTGATCGAAGAAGGTCTCTACAAGCACGATCCGGCGGTCATCGAATACCTCCCCGTCCGGCTGACCGTCTCCGAGCAGCCGGGGGACGACTCGACGCTGACCTTCGACAAGCCGTGCGACCTGTTCGGCGGCTACGCCATCCCCGACCTGGTCGACCACGCCATCCAGGTCGAGGAGGCCATCGCGACGGTGCTGCGCAAGGTCAACCTGCCGGTGCCCCCGGAGCTCGAGAAGGTCTAGACCCGGCGCTGCACGTGCAGGAGATATCCGCGGCGGTCCAGCGGGTTGTGGTCGGTGCGCGGGCGCTCCAGCCTCGGGTGGCCGGCCGGGCGGTAGTGGTCGAAGGCGCTCTCCAGCACGCCCTCGCCCCGGGTCAGGGACGGCAGCCGGGTCTCCAGGTCGTGCACCCGCGCGACCGGCACGTCACCCTCGACCACCGCGGCCGGCCCGTCGGTGACCGTGCCGGTGGGCACCGCGCCGAGCTTGGCCAGCACCGGCAACACCGCACCGAGCAGGTCGGCGGGCAGGTCGAGGCGGAACCGGTGCACCGGCTCCTCGACCACGGTGCCGGCCCGGCGCAGCGCGGTCATCAGCACCAGCGGCGTCAGGTTGCGGAAGTCGCCGGCCGTGCTCGACATGCTCTTGTCGAACGTGCCGTGCGCGTGGCTCTGCCTTGCCCAGTAGCCGGAATGCGTCATCGTCACCACGGCGTCGACCACCTGCCATCCGTGCAGCCCCTCGGCGAGCACGCCGTGCACCGTCTCCTCGACCGCGGCGAAGAACGCCGGCGGCATCGAGCCCAACTCGACCGCGAGCCGGAACGCCAACCCCGAGCCGGGCCGGCCCGGCTCGACGCGCAGGCCGACGGTGGCCAGGAACGGCCCCTCGCCGATCCGCTCGAGCGCCTCACCGGTGCCCGTCACCCGTTCCACGCAGATCGTCGTCGACGGGCGGAACTCCACGGCGAGCCCGTACTCCTGTGCCAGGGTGGCCTGGATGACCTCTTTCTGCACCTCGCCGTAGAGCGACACCGAGGTCTCGTCGCGCACGTCGTCGCGGCGCAGGTCGATCAGCGGGTCCTGCTCGGCGAGTTGGGTGAGCGCGGCATGCAGGGCCCCGCCGCGACCGGGCCGGTCCGGCACCACCACGGTCTCCAGTGACGGCGGCGCGAAATGCCGCCCGGCGCCGGGGCGCGGCGTGCCGATCGTGTCGCCGATCCGCACCTCGGCCAGGCCGCGGAGCACGGCGATCCGGCCGGCCGGCACCGCGGGGCGCTCGACCAGCGCGCCGGCCTCGAACACGCCGATTCCGGTGATCTTCGCGTCGGTCGCGCCCCGCGCGTTGCGCAGCGGCACCCGGTCCCGAACGGCGAGCGTGCCGTCGAACATCCGCACGTAGGCCAGCTTCTCGCCGCCCGCGCCCCGCTCCACCTTGAACACCGTGCCGGACGGCGCGGCCGCCGGGTCGCCCGATGCTGCCGGCAGCAGGTCCCGGATCCCCGACATCAGCTCGGGTACGCCGGTGCCGGTGATCGCCGAACCGGCGTACACCGGGTGCACCCAGGATCGTGCGGTCTGTGCGGCGAGTTCGGCGCGGAGCCGGCCCTCGGCGACCCGGCCGTCGGCGACGAACGCGGCGAGCAGCTCGTCGCAGCGGGTGGCGAGCAGGTCGACCAGGCCCGGCGGGCTCCCGGCGCTCGGCACGAACGCGGCCGCGTGGCTGCCGGCGGCCTCGACGGTGCCCATCGGCTGCGGGCGCAGCTCGAGCCGGCTGGCCAGGTCGCCGAGCAGCGCCGCCGGACGCGCACCGCGGCGGTCGACCTTGTTGACGAAGACCAGCAGCGGGATGCCGAGCCGGCGCAGCGCGCGGGTCAGCACCCGGGTCTGCGGCTGGACGCCCTCGACGGCGGAGACGACCAGGACGACCCCGTCGAGCACGGCGAGCACCCGCTCCACCTCGGCGATGAAGTCGGGGTGTCCGGGTGTGTCGATCAGGTTGACGGTGACGCCGTCGAGCGGGAACGAGACCACGGCGGACTTGATCGTGATGCCGCGCTGCCGTTCGAGGGCGAGCGAGTCGGTCCGCGTGCTGCCGTCGTCGACGCTGCCGATCTCGTCGATGACGCCGGCGGTGTGCAGGATCCGCTCGGTCAGGCTGGTCTTACCGGCGTCGACATGTGCCAGGATCCCGAGGTTGAGCGTGCGCAAGCGAGGTGTCCTCTGCGTAGGCGGTGATGGCCAACGGAACGAACACGCGAGCTGCACGCATCTCGGAAATCCCTTCTTGTCGCGGTCCTGCCACCTCACCAGGTGCGGGCTCCCGGACGCAAACGGTTTAACACCCGACAGTCACCGGCCGCAACCGGTACCGCCCCCGGGCCGTGAACGAGGCACAAGCGGGGAGGAGAGATCGAGTGCGGGACGCACCGAGTTTCGACGAGTTCTACCGCACCACGTCCGTACGCACGCTGCGCTACGCGGTCGCCGTCGTCGGCGATCGCACCGAGGCACAGGACGCGGTGCAGGAGGCATACGCCCGAGCGTGGCGCCGCTGGGAGACAGTGGCGGCACATCCGGCGCCGGAGGCCTGGGTCCGGCTGGTGATCGGCCGGCTGGCCCGGGACCGCTGGCGCCGGCTCGGCCGGCTCGGCGCGCTGCTGCGGCACAGCGGGCCGCCACCGAACGCGCCACCACCGAGCGAGAACACCGTGGTGCTGATCGAGGCACTGCGGGCCCTGCCGGCCAACCAACGGAAGGTGCTCGCCCTGCACTACCTGTGCGACCAGTCCGTCGAGGCGATCGCCACCGAGACCGGCGTCTCCCCCAACACCGTCAAGTCCTGGCTGTCCCGGGGCCGGCAACGGCTCGCGGCCCAGCTCACCGAGACCGCGACCAAGCTGGAGGTACGCGATGCGTGACGTCGAGGACGGATGGGCGCAGCTCATCTCCGATGTGGACGGTTCCTGGCTGGCGTCCGCGGCCGCCGTCCGCCGCGCCGCGGACCAGCGGGCCCTCCGCCGGCTGGCCGTCATGACCGGTGCCGTCGTCGTCGCCCTGGTCGCGACCGGGGTCGCGGCCTTCGGCCGGCCCGGGCCGCCGCCACCCGGGCCGACGAACACGCCGTCGCCCAGCGCCACCGCGGCCCCGTCCCCGGTCCCGACGCCGCCTCCTTCGGTGACGTCGGCGCAGCCGTCGATCACGACCATCCCCGACCGCGCGTTCCTCGTCGTGCCGCGGGACATGCGCCGCGACGAGATCGGTGTCCAGTCACCGCCACGCGACGAGCAGGTGCCCGCGCTCTGTGACGATCCGCTGGCCGCGGACGACGCGATGACGGTCCGCCGGTCCAGGCAGACCTACTACCAGGCCCAGGACGCACCGGCCGGGTCGACGCCGGAGGGGTCCGTCACGGAGACGATCTCCGCGTATCGCGCGGGCGGCGCGGCCGTGGTCATGCGCCGGTTGCGCACCGAGTTGGCCACGTGCGGGAAGGCCGCCGAAGGCGACATCACCTACACGATCACGACGGATCGGAAACCGCGCTATGGCGACGACGCCGTGCACATCGTGGAGGCGATGTCGATCCCGCCGGACCGGGCGAACAACAGCCCGTCGAACCACCGGATCGTGGTCGTCCGGGTCGGCGACGTGGTGACGGTGCTGACGCTGCGCCCGTGGGAGCAGTGGCAGGTCGATCGCGACGATGCCGAGCTGTTCGCCCGGCTGGCCGTGGAGGCGATCGACGACTGGCGCTAGACGGTCAGAGGTGCCCGGCCAGCAGCGAGCGCAACGCTGACTTCGGCCGGGCACCGACGGTCGCGCTGACCAGCTCGCCGGCCTTGAAGATCAGCAACGTGGGCAGCGACCGCACCTGGTAGGCCCGGCAGGTCTGCGGGTTCTCGTCGGCGTCGAGGGTGGCCACGGTCATCTTCCCGTCGAGCTCGACGGCCAGCTCGGCCAGGCTCGTGGAGATCGCATGGCAGGGTGGGCACCATTCGGCCCAGACGTCGACGACGACCGGCAACGGGGCGCCGAGCACCCGCGCGGCGAACGTCTCGTCGGTGACGGTGACTAGCAGGTCTTGCTGGAGCATGAGGTCTCCCGGCTCTCGATGGCGATGGTCAGCTGACTCCGGAGCCGGTCGCGCACCTCGACCATCCGATCGATCCCGGCGTCGACCTCGGCGATCTTGCGCCGGAGCACGGCCACCGAATCCGGGCACACGTCACCGGACGGGTGCCCCGCCCGCAGGCAGGCGACGAACGGCTTGATGTCGTCGATCCCGAACCCGATGCCGAGCAACGCCCGGATCTCCCGCACCACCCGCAGCTCCGCGTCGTCGTAGACGCGGTAGCCGTTGGCCGACCGCCCGGCCCGCAACAACCCGTGCGTCTCGTAGTAACGCAACGCCCGGGTGCTCGTGCCGGCCGCCTCGGCCAGCTCCCCGATCAGCATGCGACCGACGCTAGACCTTCCCACCGACGTCAAGGCAAGCCGTACGCGTCCCGTCACTGTCTGTCTTGACCCTGCCACCGCTCTGCCAGGAAACTGCATGCAGTCAGCGCCGGGAGGCAGCGGTGGACGACGGTAGAGCCCGCGACCATCTCAACATCTTCATTTCCTACGCGCGCCAGGACGGCCTCGTGCACGCGAAGCGCTTCGCCGAGGAGCTGTCCCGCTCGCCGCGCTTCTCGGCGACCTACGACGCCCGATTCCGGCGCGATCAGGGCTTCGACCGCTCCATCGAGGCGGCGATCAGCAGCGCTGACGTCATGATCGTCGTGCTGACCGACGCGGTCGCGGAGAAGGAGTGGGTGCGTCGGGAGATCCTCTACGCCCATCACCTGAACCGGCGCCGACAGCGCGTGCGGCTGATCGTGGCACAGATGACCAAAAACCCCGGTGTGCCGGTAGGGATCATCGAACTACCGCGGATCAACTTCGCGACCGAACCGGACGCATGGGCGCAGCTGCAGGCAGCGCTCGTCGAGGAGTCCGGCCCCGAATACGGCGCCCGCCCGTACCTGGCGGGAGCAGATGATCCACGCGACGGCCGCCACACGGTCGCGGCCCACGAGGCAGCTGCCCGAGCTCGGGAGGAAAGGCGACGGGCAGCGGACCCGCTGGGCGCCCAGTCGCGTCTCCACCAACGGGTCCGCGCCGACTGGCAGCGCGAGGGTGGCCAGGACAGCCCGGTCCGACGCCACGCCGCCATCGAGTTCGTCAACGAGATGCCCGACCTGCCGGAGATCGAGTTTCAGGACCGGATTCCGGCGATGACGGCACTGGACGAGGCGCTGCACCGACCGGCCGTCCGACTGGGCCTGATCACCGGCGACGGCGGCACCGGTAAGACGGCCTTCCTCCGCGAATATCGGCGCAAGCTCGCGGACCAGCAGTTCACCGCGCCAGCTGCCGGCTTCGTCTACCTCGCCGTGCGCGGATACAGGCAGGTGTCCGCGGCGGCGTTCCTCGACGATCTGGCCCGGCTGGCGCCTGACCACATCAACGTGCGCCGCGTGCTGCGCCAGAAGTTGCCCTGGCGGGACCGGCTGGACGCGGTGTTACGCGCGCTCGACCAGACACCGGCCATCGTGGCGATCGACGACGCCGACGGCATCCTCGACGAGCGTGGCCAGGTACGCGACCGTGACCTGCGCGCCATCGTGACCGAGTTGGTGACGCGACCAGGACATCAGGTCCGCATCCTGATGGTTGTCGGACGCGACCGCGCGGCCGCGCTCCGCCGCACGTTCGGCGACCGGGTCGAGGTGTGCGACCTCAGCGGCCTGCCCACGCCACACACCGTGCCATTCCTGACGGAGCTCGACGCGGACCGGCTGCTGGTCATCGGTGACATGCCCGAGAAGGATCTCGACCTCCTCGGTGTCATCAGCGACGGCAACCCCCGCTTCCTCGAATTGACCTACTGTCTGCTGCGGTCCGACCCGGACCTCACCCTGGCCGGCATGTTCCAGGAGATCGCCGCGCGGCGCGACGACGGTATGCGGGAGCCGTTCCCGCTGCTCATCGACGCGGTGCTGGCACGGCTCGGACGCACGGATCGCCGGGTCATCCAGGCGCTCGCGGTGTATGGCCGTCCGGTGCGGCCCGCGGCGGTGGATCACCTTCTCGCCCCGTACGTGCCAGGCCTGGACAGCGCACCGGTGCTCGAGACCCTCGCCGTCCGCCACCTCGTCCGGCGCGACGGCGACCGCTACTTCCTGCCGCCCAACCCCGACGCGCGGTGCGTGCTGGAGGCCATTCCGGCTGGCCGAGCCGACGACTGGCGGAGCGTCGAGCCTGTGTTCGCACTGCCCGTGTTGCGCCGGCGGGCGGCCGACTATTACGCGTTGCTGGGCCAGGCGCTGGACGTGCGCGGACCTGACGACCTCCAGCCGCACCTCAACCAGATCGAGCTGCTCATCGCGGCAGGCGACTACGCCGTCGCGGTCGAGCTCATGGAGTCGATCGACGACGACTACCTGACCCGCTGGGGC
This sequence comes from Asanoa sp. NPDC049573, assembly GCF_040676615.1. Classification (NCBI taxonomy): domain Bacteria; kingdom Bacillati; phylum Actinomycetota; class Actinomycetes; order Micromonosporales; family Micromonosporaceae; genus Asanoa; species Asanoa sp. NPDC049573. The sequence goes on along the minus strand of NZ_JBFAPI010000010.1, from coordinate 210,824 downwards.
CAGAGCGGCGTGCTGATCCGATGGCGCGAGGAGGTCGATGCGAAGATAGAGAAGCGCACCCGGTCACGCGCAACGAACATGTCCTACCTGGTCTCCGCACTGTCCGGCGAGGCGGACCACACAGGCCGATGGACCGCCCGCCTGCACGAGGTGCTGTCCGATCCGTGGATAGCGAAGGCGCCCAACGACCGGATCAGGTTCGGCATCCAACTCGCCGACCTTCAGCAGGATAACGGCGATCTGGTGTCGGCGGCCGCGCTGTACGACGAGAGCGCCCGCAAGTGCCGGACAAAGACGATGCATTACGAGGCCGCCATGGCGCGCATCGGGCGCGGGGCGTGCCTCGCCCGGATGGGCGACTTCGCCGGCGCCGGCCGCGAGTTCAGCCAGGTCCGGCGGTGGTTGCCAACGGTCGGTGACGACGGACTGGCGGAAGTGACTGCCCTGTTGTGCCTCAACGAGGGCTGGCTGCTCGGACAACTCGGCACGGGTCACGCACTGAAGGTGCTGGAAGACGGCCTGGATGTCGCGCGGAACGCCGGCGACCTGCTGCTGACAGGGCGGCTCCTCGACGGGCTGGCCGCGCTGCACTGCGACAGCAAGAAGATCGACAACGCCCTACCCTGCGCTGTCGAGGCGGCCGAGATCGCCATCCGGACCGGGCATCAAGCGCTGTCCCGCAACGCCAACGTCACCTTGGCTCTTGCCTACCTGCTCGACGGTCAGGTGGCGAACGCCGCAGCCGCCATCGAGACCGCCGCCCAGCAACCGCCCGGGCTCATGGCGTTGGCCGCCCGGACGGTCGAGGGCGTCGTCCACTTCCGTCTCGGCGACCTCAGGCGGGCCACGACCGCCTTCCATGCCGCCTGCACCGAGGCGTGGCTGCGGCTGGACCGGGCACCCCGGGAATACTCCGTGTATGACGCAGCGGGGCTGGCCTTCACGGGGTTGGAACTCTGCGGCGAGGCCTACCGGCTGCCGCGTGCGATCGACATGTACGCGGCCGCCCGCCGGATCGCGCCGGTCAAGGGAGCACGTCGCCGCAGCACGGCGCAACTCGCGTTGTTCGAGCCGGTCACCGACCGCACGACGCTCGAGGTGGCGACGCGAGCGGCAGACGGCGACTAGGCCGACGCCAGCTCATCGCTTGGTGAGGTGTTCGCGCGGGACCTGCGTCGTCCGGTCGCCCGGCGCCCAGCGCACGGTCGCCAGGCCCGCGGCGATCTGGAGGATCACGCCGGGCGGATGGTCGGCCTGTGCGGTGAGGTCGGCGTAGTTCGGCACCACCACGTCCCCGACACCGAGCGAAGCCGCGTCGGGGTTGACGGCGAGTTGCGGGCCGGGAGCGTCCGACTGCGCACGTACCCGAACCCGACCATGTCCGTAGTTGCTGTTGACCATGGTCATCTCCCGAGTTGCGGCACGAGCGCGCTGATGGCGGCGATGATCACGACAATCAGCAAGAGCCAGCCCAGGAAATCGTTTCCGTCATCCCCTTTGCGCTTCTTCGATCTCACCCGGACCGGCGCCATCGCTGACCTCCACCATCCGTCTGGTGGCGTTGCGTGTTAGCAAACGTACGAAATGCAGCCATTGCCGGTCCATGACCTATCGAGTGGCATGATCCTGCGCGGACCTTCCGTAACGTGTCAGCGCCATGCCAGGACCTGGCGGGGTGTCGGCGAACCGGGCGCGTCACGCGGGGGTGACCATGACGGTCCGCGTAGTCCATCGGCGGGGAGGACCGGATGACGCTACGGGTCGCCGTGGTCGACCGCCTGCCGATGTACGCGCGCGGCCTCGCCGTCACCCTGAGCGAACACGGCGGTCCCGCGGAGGTCCCGACCGATCTGCTGGAGTGGGCCCGTCGCCCGGGCGAGCCGCTGGTCTTCCTTGGCCTGACCGAGGAAGCCGACTGGGGTTTGCTGGCCGCGCTGCGCACCGTGCGCGCTGACGCGCTCGTGGTCGGCGTGATCGACGTACCCGGCCTGGCCGAGGTCGTCCGGGCGGTCGCCGCCGGCGCAGCGGGCGTCCTGGACAGGGACGCCACGCCGGCGGCGGTCGCGGATGTCCTACGCGCCACCCTGGACGGCCGGAGCCTGGTGCCGCTCGATGTGTTGCGGTCGCTCGTCGCCGGCCTGACCGCCGAGTCCGCCAGCCGTCCGATCACCGCCGACGAGATCCACTGGTTGCGGAAGCTCGCCGACGGCACGACGGTGCCCCGCCTCGCGCAGGAGGCGGGTTACTCGGAGCGGATGATGTTCCGCCTGCTTGCCGGGCTTTACGCGCGGCTTGGTGTCGACGGGCGCACAAAGGCGCTGATCCGCGCCCGCGACGAGGGCTGGCTCTGACCGTAGGTCAACCGCCGACCGAGTTGTCCTGTCCTCAGGAGGGCCTCACAACCCCTGTGTGAGCCGGTAGTAGGCGGCGCTCCAGCGCAGTTCCTTCGCCAGGCCGCGGCGGGTGGTGCCGGCGTCGATCTGGACCAGCTCGATGCCCAGGTGGTCGGCCAGGATGCCGATCTCCTCGGTGGTCACCGCCGTCGAGAGAACCGTGTGGTGCGGGCCACCGGCGGTGAGCCAGCTCTCCGTCGCCGTCGAGAAGTCCGGGCGCGGGGTCCAGACGGCCCGGGCGACCGGCAGGTTGGGCAGCGGCTCGTCGGGCTCGACCAGGTCGATGTCGTTGGCCACCCAGCGGAAGCGGTCGCCCAGGTCGGCCCAGCCGACCACGACACCGGGCCCGGTGGCCGCGGTGAAGACCAGCCGGGCCGGGTCCTCGCGGCCGCCGATCGACAGCGGGTGCACCTCGACCCGGGGGCGGTCGCCGGCGATCGACGGGCAGACCTCGAGCATGTGGGCGCCGAGCACCTTCGGGGTGCCGGGCGCCAGGTGGTAGGTGTAGTCCTCCATGAACGAGGTGCCGCCCGGGCGGCCGGCGCCGACCACCTTGAGCACCCGGAGCAGGGCCGCCGTCTTCCAGTCGCCCTCTCCCCCGAAGCCGTAGCCGGCCGCCATCAGCCGCTGCACGGCCAGGCCGGGGAGCTGGCGCAGGCCGCCGAGGTCTTCGAAGTTGGTGGTGAACGCGCCGAACGAGCCCTTCGACAGGAACTCCCGCAGGCCGGCCTCGACCCGGGCCTGGTAGCGGACGCTGCCGTGCCGGTCACCGCCCGGGCGCAGGTCGGGCGCCAGCTCATAGAGATCGAGGTATTCGGCGACGAGCGCGTCGACCGCGGCGTCGTCGGCACCGTCCACAACGGAGACCAGGTCGTTGACGCCCCAGGTGCTGACCGAGACCCCTACCCGCAGTTGGGCCTCGACCTTGTCGCCCTCGGTCACCGCGACGTCGCGCATGTTGTCGCCGAAGCGGGCCAGGCGCAGCGCGCCGGCCTCGGCCACGCCGGCCGCGGCCCGGGTCCACGAGCCGATCCGGGCGGCCACCGCCGGGTCGCTCACGTGGCCGGCGACGGTCGTGCGCGGGACCCGCAGCCGGGTCAGCACGAAGCCGAACTCGCGGTCGCCGTGCGCGGCCTGGTTGAGGTTCATGAAGTCCATGTCGATCGTCGCCCACGGCAGGGCGGCGTCGGCCTGGGTGTGCAGGTGCAGCAGCGGGCGGCGTAGCGCGTCGAGACCGGCGATCCACATCTTGGCCGGGGAGAACGTGTGCATCCAGGTGATCACCCCGACGCACGCCGGCGACTCGTTGGCCCGGCCGATCAGCTCGCGGATCGCGTCGGAACTGGTCAGCACCGGCTGCCAGACGACCCGGACCGGCACCTCACCGGACGCGTCGATGGCGGCCGCCACCCGCTGCGACTGCTCGGCGACCTGGCGGAGGGTGTCTTCGCCGTACAGGCCCTGGCTGCCGGTCAGGAACCACACTTCTTTGCCGGCAAAGGGGTCGTCGATCACGATGTTTCCTTTCAACGCTGCCCGTAGACGTTCTGGTACCGCTCGTAGAGGGAGTCGATCGCGGCCTGGTCGATCGGGAGGGGCTCGCCGAGTTGCCGCGCCAGGTGCACGGTGCGGGCCACGTCTTCGCACATCACGGCCGCCTTCACCGCAGCGCGGGCGCTGTCGCCGATGGTGAAGACGCCGTGGTTGCGCATCAGCACGGCCGGCGAGCGCTGCCCGGTCAGCGTGGCGACGATGCCCTGGCCGATCGAGTCGTCGCCGATGAGCGCGAACGGGCCGACCGGGATCGGGCCGCCGAACTCGTCGGCCATCGCCGTGATCACGCACGGGATCGCCTCGCCACGGGCGGACCAGGCCGTCGCGTACGGGCTGTGCGTGTGCACGACGCCGTTGACCGCCGGCAGGTGCCGGTAGACGTAGGCGTGCGCGGCGGTGTCGCTGGACGGTGCGCGTACCCCGTCGACGACGTTGCCGTGCAGGTCGCACACGGTGATGCCGGCCCAGTCGAGCCCGTCGTAGGGAACGCCGCTGCCCTTGATCACGAACAGGTCCTCGCCGGGCACCCGCTCGGAGACGTTGCCGCTGGTCCAGGCGACCAGCGCGTAGCGGACGAGTTCGCCGTGCAGCTCGGCCACCCGCGCGCGCTGGTCCCGGTGCAGGCCGCGCTCGGCGCGGGTGGCCTGGGATGGTGCGGTCATGCGTGGTCCCCCTTCGAGAGCGCGGTGCGGCGGACGGCCCGGAGCCGGTGCAGCACGTCGTTCGCGCCCCGGCCGAAATAGTCGTGCAACCGCTGGTATTCCGCGTAGAGCGCGTCGTAGGCGGCGGCTCGTTCCTCGTCCGGCACGTACACCGCGCGGTGCACCTTGCCCATCGCCCGCGCCGCCGCGTGGATGTCGGAGTAGGCGCCCGCGGCCACCGCGGCGTGGATCGCGGAGCCGAGCGCCGGGCCCTGCTCGGAACCGATCACCGACAGCGGCCGCCGGCAGACGTCGGCGTACAGCTGCATCAGGAACGCGTTGCGCAACAGGCCGCCGGCGACCACCAACTCGGTCACCGGGACGCCGTTGGTCTCGAACGCCTCGACGATCGTGCGGGTGCCGAACGCGGTCGCCTCCAGCAGCGCCCGGTAGACGTCTTCGGCCCGGGTGGCCAGGGTGGCGCCGACCAGCACGCCGGAGAGCTCGTGGTCGACCAGCACCGAGCGGTTGCCGCCGTGCCAGTCGAGCGCGACCAGGCCGTGGGCGCCGACCTCCTGCTCGGCCGCGAGCGACGTCAAATAATCGTGCACCCCGACGCCACGCGCGGTCGCGTTCTCCACATAGGACGCGGGTACGAAGTTGTCGACGTGCCAGGCGAAGATGTCGCCGACGCCGCTCTGCCCGGCCTCGTAGCCGTAGAGCCCCGGCACGATCCCGCCGTCGACGACCCCGCACATACCGGGGACCTCGCCCAGCGAGTCGCTGTTCATCACGTGGCACGTCGAGGTGCCCATCACCATCAGCATCTGCCCGGGCTCCGTCGCCTGTGCGGCCGGCGCGGTGACGTGGGCGTCCACATTGCCCACACAGACGGCGATGCCCTCGGGCAGGCCGGTCCACGCGGCCGCCTGCGCGCTCAGCCCACCCGCGAGTGCGCCGAGCTGGCCGATCTCGTGCTCCAGCTTGTCGGTCACGAAGTCGCGGAAGGCCGGGTTGAGCGCGGCCAGGTAGTCCGGCGACGGGTAGCCGCCGTCCTGGTAGATCCCCTTGTAACCGGCGGTGCAGGCGTTGCGCAGGTAACGGCCGCAGAGCTGCCAGACGATCCAGTCGGCCGCCTCGACCCAGCGGTCGGTCGCGGCGTAGACCTCGGGGTCCTCCTCCAGCAGTTGCAGCGCCTTGGCGAACTCCCACTCGCTGGAGATCCTGCCGCCGTAGCGGGCCAACCAGGCCTCGCCACGCTCCGCGGCGAGGGCGTTGATCCGGTCGGCATGCGGCTGCGCGGAATGGTGCTTCCAGAGTTTGGGGTACGCGTGCGGCCGGTCCCGGAACGCGTCGAGCTCGCACAGCGGCGTGCCGTCCACGGTGGTGGGCAGCACGGTGCAGGCGGTGAAGTCGGTGCCGATGCCGACGACGTCGGCCGGGTCGACCCCGCTGGCCGCGACCGCCTCGGGGACGGCGGTGCGCAGCACGTCGACCCAGTCGGCCGGCATCTGCAATGCCCAGTCCGGTGGCAGCGGCGCGCCGGTCGACGGCAACCGCTGCTCGATGACGGCGTGCTGATAGGGGTGCACCGCGCTGGCCAGCTCGGCGCCGTCCGCGACCCGCACGACCACCGCCCGGCCCGAGAGGGTGCCGAAGTCGACCCCGACGACGTATGCGTCTGCCATGCCTGTCATCAACCTTCCCCGCGGCCCCGGCCGCGAGCCGGCGGTGCGGTCGTCGCCCGCACCAACAACTGCGGCGCGACCGGTCGCGGCCGCGCCTGTTCACCACCCAGCAGCCCGAGCACGAGCTGCACGCCGCGCCGCCCCAGCTCGGCGAAGTCCTGCCGGACCGTGGTCAGCGGCGGGATCGAGTAGGGCGCCTCCGGGACGTTGTCGAACCCCACGACGCTGACGTCGTCGGGCACCCGCAGCCCGGCCTCGTGGAACGCGTTGAGCAGCCCGAAGGCCATCTGGTCGTTGGCCACGAAGACCGCGGTGACCGGCTCACCGCCACGCCGGCGGGCGACGAGTTCGCGGCCGGCGGCGTGCCCGGAGGCCGGCCCCCAGTCGCCGCGCAGCACGGACGGCAGCGGCGCGCCGACCGCCTCCAGCTCGGCCCGCCAGCTGCTGGCCCGCGCTGCCGCCTCGACGAATCCGGCCGGCCCGGCCACGTGATGGACGGTGCGGTGGCCGAGCTCGAGCAGGTGCCGGGTGGCCAACGCGGCGCCGGCCTCCTGGTCGACCCAGACCGCCGGGTCGTGGCCGTCGGCGCCCGCCAACACGGCGATCAGCGGGACCGCGGTGTGCACCTGACGCAGGGCGCGGACGGCCTCGTCATGGGTGCCCAGCGCGATGATCGCGTCCAGCGACTGGGCCGCCAGCCGGTCGATCGCCTCGGTCAGGGTGCGCGCGCTGGTGTCATCGAGCACCGAGACGCTGAGGAAATAGCCAGCCTCCCGGGCCGCGTGCTCGAGCCCGACCATGGTCTGCGCCGGGCCGTACTGGCTGATGTTGGCGGTGGCCAGACCGATGGTCCGGGTCGAACCGGTGGCCAGCGCGCGGGCCGGCCCGTTGGGTCGGTAGCCGAGCTCCTCGATGGCGGCCAGGACCCGTGCCCGGGTGGCCACCGCCACGTTGGGATGGCGGTTGATCACCCGCGACACGGTCTGGTGCGACACGCCCGCGCGGGCGGCGACGTCCGACATGGCCAGCGGCCGGGTCGGCGTGGCGTCCGCGGTGGGTACGTCCATGGGTCTGTTCAGCGGTTGGCGCCGACGCGGCGCTTGTTGTAGATGTCGAACGCGACCGCGAACAGCAGGACCAGACCCTTGACCACCGACTGGATCGACTGGTCGACGCCCATCAGCTGCATGCCGTTGCTCATCACAGCCATGATCAGACCACCGACCATCGCGCCGACCACGGTGCCCACGCCGCCGGCCACGGCCGCGCCGCCGATGAAGGCGGCCGCGATCGCGTCGAGCTCGAACATGTTGCCGGCGGCCGGCTGCGCGCCGTTGGAGCGCGACGAGTAGATGACGCCCGCGACACCGGCCAGGAAGCCCATGTTGACGAACATCCAGAAGTTGACCGTCTTGACCTTCACGCCGGAGAGCTGGGCGGCCGAGAGGTTGCCGCCGATGGCGTACACCTGACGCCCGAAAACCGTGCGACGGGTGACCATGCCGTAGGCGATCACCAGGACGGCCAGGATGATCAACACGATCGGCAGGCCGCGGGCGTGGGCGAGCTGCCAGGCGAAATACATGATGACCGCGCCGATGAGCAGGATCCGCAGCACGAACAGCGGGAACGACTCGACCGACTGCTCGTAGCGGACCCGGGCCGTGCGGGTGCGGTAGCTACTGACCGCGATGCCGGCGACCGCGACCGCACCGATGATCAGGGTGAACGCGTCGTAGCCCTGGCCGCCGAGCAGGCCGTTGAGGAAGCCGTTGGCGACCTTCTGGTATCCGGCGGGGAACGGTGAGAGCGAGATGTTGTCGAGCACCTGCAGGGTCAGACCGCGGAAGAGCAGCATGCCGGCCAGCGTCACGATGAACGCCGGCATGCCGATGTAGGCGACCCAGAAGCCGTGCCAGGCGCCGACCGCGAGACCGACCACGATCGCCGCGACCACGCCGACCCACCACGGCATCCCCTGCTGGATGACCAGCACCGCGGAGACCGCGCCGGTCAACGCCACCACCGAGCCGACCGACAGGTCGATGTGGCCACCGATGATCAGGATGACCATGCCGATGGCCAGAACGAGGATGTACGAGTACTGCAGCAGGATGTTGGTGATGTTGCCCGGGCTCAGCGAGACGCCGTCGGTGAGGATCGCGAAGAGCCCGACGATCACGACGAACGCGACGTAGATACCGCTCTGCCGCAGGTTGCGCATGATCAGCGTACGCGGGTCGCTGGTGCCCGTGTGCAGCGCGACGGCGGGGGCGCTGCCGGACTCCCGCGTCTCGGGGGGCTTGGTGCTGGTCATCCGGCGAGCTCCTTCTCCTTGGTCATGAGCGCCATGAGGTTTTCCTGAGTGGCCTCGCGCACCGGGAGTTCACCGGTGATGCGGCCGGCCGAGAGGGTGTAGATGCGGTCGCACATGCCGAGCAGTTCGGGCAGCTCCGAGGAGATGACGACGACCGCCTTGCCCTGCGCCACGAGCCGGTTGATGATCGTGTAGATCTCGAACTTGGCACCGACGTCGATGCCCCGGGTCGGCTCGTCGAGGATCAGCACGTCGGGGTCGGTGAACAACCACTTCGACAGGACGACCTTCTGCTGGTTGCCACCGGAGAGCTTGCCGACGGTGGCCATCACGCTGGTCGTCTTGATGTTGAGGTCGCGCCGGCTCTGCTCAGCGATCTTGATCTCTTCGTTGCCGTTGACCCAACCGCTGCGCGACAGCTTCCCGAGCGCGGCGGCCGAGATGTTGCGGCACACGTCGGCGATCAGGTTGAGCCCGTAGCGCTTGCGGTCCTCGGTGGCGTACGCGATGCCGTTCCTGATCGCCTCGGCGACCGTGCGGGCGCGTACCTCCTTGCCGTGCATGAAGATCCGGCCACTGATGTCGCGACCGTAGGAGCGGCCGAACACGCTCATCGCCAGCTCCGTGCGGCCGGCGCCCATCAGGCCGGCGATGCCGACCACCTCGCCGGCGCGCACGCTCAGGTTGGCGCCGTCGACGACCTTGCGGTCCTGGGTCGGGTGCCAGGCGGTCCAGTCTTCGATCCGGAAGACCTCCTCGCCCGGCGTCGCTTCCCGGTCGGGGTAGAAGCTCTCGATGTCACGACCGACCATGCCGCGGATGATCCGGGCCTGCGTCGACTCGGCGGAGCTCATGTCGAGGGTCTCGACCGTGCGGCCGTCGCGGATCACGGTGGTCGAGTCGGCGATCGCGGTGATCTCGTTGAGCTTGTGCGAGATCATGATGCAGGTGATGCCCCGGTCGCGCAGCCGGCGCAGCAGGTCGAGCAGGTGCGCCGAGTCGATGTCGTTGAGCGCCGCCGTCGGCTCGTCGAGGATCAGCAGCTTGACCTCTTTGGACAGCGCCTTGGCGATCTCGACCAACTGCTGCTTGCCGACGCCGAGCTGGATCACCGGCGAGACGGGGTTCTCGTCGAGGCCGACGGACTTGAGCAACGAGGCCGCTTCGGCGTTGGTCCGGTTCCAGTCGATCAGGCCGCCGGGGCCACGCCGCTCATTGCCGAGGAAGATGTTCTCGGCGACCGAGAGGTAGGGCACCAGGGCCAGCTCCTGGTGGATGATCACGATGCCCTCGGCCTCGCTGTCGCGGATGCCGTTGAAGTGCACCGGCTTGCCGTCGAAGACGATCTCGCCGTCGTAGGACCCGGTCGGGTAGACGCCCGAGAGCACCTTCATCAGGGTGGACTTGCCCGCGCCGTTCTCGCCGCAGATCGCGTGGATCTCGCCACGGCGGACGGTGATCGAGACGTCTTCGAGCGCCTTCACACCGGGGAAAGTCTTGGTGATGTCGCGCATCTCCAGCAGCACGTCCGTCATCCGTCCTCCTTCTGCGTGCGTGCGGGCGGCAGGCCCGGTGACCGCATGGTCACCGGGCCTGCCGGTCGGTCACTTGGCCTGGCCGGCCTTGACCTCGTCGGCCGTGTAGTACTGCGAGTCGATGAGGACCTTCTGGATGTCATCCTTGTAGACGGTCTCGATCGGCAGCAGGTACGAAGGGACGACCTTCACACCGTTGTTGTACGACTTGGTGTCGTTGGCCTCCGGCGTCTGCTTCTTCAGGAACGCCTCGGCGGCGATGGCGGCCTGGTCGGCCAGCAGCCGGGTGTCCTTGAAGATGGTCGAGTTCTGCACGCCGTCGTTGATCAGCTTGACCGACGCGATCTCCGCGTCCTGGCCGGTGACGACCGCCATCGGCTTCGCGGCGTTGCCGTAGCCGGCGTTCTGCAGCGCGGTGATGATGCCGCGGGAGATGCCGTCGTAGGGCGAGAGCACGCCGTCGACCTTGGCGCCGTCGTTGTAGCTGGAGGTCAGCAGGTCTTCCATCCGCTTCTGCGCGGTCTCCTGCTGCCAGCGCAGAATCGCGATCTGCTCGACGCCGGTCTGCTTCGACTTGACCACGATGGCCTTGCTGTCGATGAACGGCTTGAGCGTGTCCATCGCGCCGTTGAAGAAGAACCGGGTGTTGTTGTCGTCGAGCGAGCCGGCGAACAACTCCACGTTGAACGGCCCGGTCTTGCTGCCCTTCGAACCGTCCTTGTTCTGCAGCCCGAGGCCGACCAGCAGCGCGGTGGCCTGCGCGACGCCGACCTTGTAGTTGTCGAAGCTGACGTAGAAGTCGACGTTGGGGCTGTCGCGGATCAGCCGGTCGTAGGAGATGACCGGGATCTTCTTGTCGGCGGCGGCCTGGAGCTGGCCACTCAGGGCCGTGCCGTCGATGGCCGCGATGATCAGGGCGTCGGCGCCCTGGGTGATCATCTGGTCGACCTGCTGCGACTGGGTCGGGATGTCGTCGCCCGCGTATTGCAGGTCGACCTTGTATCCCTTGGCCTCGAGCTTCTCCTTGACCGACTTGCCGTCGGCGATCCACCGCTCCGAGGTCTGCGTCGGCATGGACACGCCGATCGTCAGGTCGGCCGGGGCCTGCGACGCGGTGTCGGTGCCGCTGCCCGCGCCCTCACCGCTGCAGGCCGCGAGGCTCAGCGCCACCGCCGCGGCGCCCAGAGCGGCCAGAAGTCGTCTGTTCACAAGCTGTCTCCCCTCCGGGGGTTTGATGCCATCAACGTTTCGCGGATCACAACGAGCCACAGTGTTAGCGCTAACAACGACAGCGTCAACCCCTCCTACCGTCATCCGGCGGTCACGGTCTCGTAACAAGGACGACGCAGGTGGCACGCTCCCACCCCAGGGCGGAAGAACGCGCCGGAAGCCGCGTCGCGCATACTTTTCGGGCGCCGTTTCGGAGGGAAACGTGACGCTGCGTGCCCACGGCATAGCGGTCCCCTTGTGAGCGTTAACAGCGGCTGCAACCGGTCACCACCGAGAGTGACGCCATGCCGGACACATTGGCCGATCGCTTCGTGGCGCTCGGAGTGGTGGCCCAGCGGCGGCGCGGCCGAGGCGGTGGCGCACGCCTGCCGCCGCACATCCACGACGCCTGGACGCTGCTCGTGGTCGACGACGCCGCGGGTAGGGCGACCGGCAGTCGACGCCGAGGCCGGACCGCCCGAGATGGACGGACATTTCCGTTCGACAAGGCCGGCAACCGACAGACCGATAGCGCGTGCTCGTACATCCCCGCCTCTCACCGAGGCACGCAATGAGGCGTGTCCGCGCTGAGGGAAGCGTGCCCCGCTTCGGGTGAGTCGGCGTAAAATTGGACGATATGGTCACGCAGTCGACGGCCCCGGCTCGGTCGGGGTCGTCGCTGGCGCACCGCTGGTTGGCCCGGGCGGCGTTGCTCGCGGTTGCCGCCGCCTTCGTGGTGCCGGTGCTGGTCGCGGGGTTGCGGGGCAGCGTCTCGATGCTGGTGATCGCGGCCGTCTGCCTGGTCGCGACCGCGGCCGCGATCTGGTGGTTCGTGGCGCACTCCGGCCTGCTCCGCTGGCTGGCCGCGGTCCTGTTGCTGGCCGCGCCGGTGGCGGTGCTGCTGGTGTTCGCGCTGCACCACCTGGTCTGGGTCGCCGCGGTGTCGGCCGGCCTGCTCGTGCTCGCCGGCGCCGCCGGCCGCCGCGCCCTGACCCAGGCGGCGCTCGCACCGCGCGAGACCGTCACCCCGCCGCCCGGTCACCCTTTCCTGATCATGAATCCGCGCTCGGGCGGCGGCAAGGTCGGGCGCTTCGACCTGGTGGCCCGCGCCCGCCGGCTGGGCGCCGAGGTCGCGCTGCTCGACACCAGCGGCACAACGGACGTGGCCGCCCTGGCGCAGGACGCGGTCCGTCGCGGCGCCGACCTGCTCGGCGTGGCGGGCGGTGACGGCACGCAGGCCATCGTCGCCGGCGTGGCGGCCGAGCACGACCTGCCGTTCCTGGTCATCTCGGCCGGTACCCGCAACCACTTCGCGCTCGACCTCGGCCTGGACCGCGACGACCCGGCCAGCTGCCTGGACGCCCTCACCGACGGCGTGGAGGTGCGGGTCGACCTGGGCCGGATCGGCGACCGGACATTTGTCAACAACGCGTCGTTCGGGGTGTACGCGTCGATCGTGCAGAGCGACGCCTACCGGGCGGACAAGGCCCGCACGGCGCTCGCACTGCTGCCCGACCTGCTCGCACAGCAGACCGGGCCGACGCTGTCCCTGCGGGTCGGCGCGACGGTGTGCCGCGCACCGCAGGCGATTCTGGTGAGCAACAACCCGTACACTGTGGATGATTTCGCGGGTCTGGGTCATCGCCCCCGGTTGGACCGCGGGCGGCTGGGCGTGATCGCGCTGACCGTCGACTCGACCGCTGACGCTGTCCGGATGCTGCGGGGGCGCCGCTCCGAGTCGGTCATGGTGCTGGCCGCCCGGTCGGCGGTCATCGAGGCCGGCGGGTCGCCCGTCCCGGTCGGCGTCGACGGCGAGGCGCTGCTGCTGCCGACGCCGTTGCGGTGCGAGATCCGGCCCGGCGCGCTGCGGGTACGCGTGCCGCGCCACCGCCCGGGAGTGCGCGCCGCCCGCCCGGCGTTGGACTGGGCCCATCTCGGGCGGCTGGCCCTGACGTTCGGGTCTAGAGGCACACGTTCTTGAGCGTGGTCGGGATGCCCATCTCGGGCGGCTGGCCCTGACGTTCGGGTCTAGAGGCACACGTTCTTGAGCGTGGTCGGGATGCTCTCGAGGGTGGGCATCGCCTGACGCAGCGTGGTTTTGGTCTTCGGATCGTTGAGCTTGGAGATGGTGCCGGCCGCATCGGTCAGGGTCGTCTTGACGATGCTGTCGATGTCCTGCCGTGAGAGCAGCGTCAGTTGGTAGGCCCACCAACGCATCGTGTCGTCGACGGCCTTCTCGACGGGCGCGGCCTCGTCGGCCCCGTTGGCGCGGGCCAACTTGTCGAGGGAGTCCGCAAGCTCCTGCTGCCGGGCCTCACTGTCAGCAATGGCTTCCTTGCAGGCGTTGGCGGTAGCGACGGATTGGGCGTCCCCCGCGATGCCCTGCGGGTCACTGCTGGGCAGAGAGCCGGCCGGTTCGCCCCCCGTCCCACAGGCGACGGCACCGAGGCCGACAACCCCGAGAACGAACACCGTGGCGATACCGCGCCGCATAACCGCTCCTAAATACTGGGACAGCCAAACGGGCAAAACATAACTGATCTTGAAGATCGGCGACCCGCTCAGGTGGCGAACGCCACGACCCTGACCTGGTCAAACCACCTGCGTAGGGTGATGTGCGACGATGCCGCCCGGCGTGCTGGCCAGGCCAGCCGGCCGTCACCGCCGCGTCGCCACGAATTCATCAACGTGCGCGGCGGGTGGTCTTGGGGAGCACGCCCGGTCGGCGCCGGTCCCTGGGCCGCGCGGGCTTTCCGTGCCGATCCCGGGGTGCGTGAGCTCGCAGCAACCGACGCCTGCGCGCCAGCTACTGACCGTGACCCAGATGGCTCGAGATGTGGGGTGGGCGGCGAACCGGGTCCGCCAAGGCCGACCCGATCGCCCTCGCTGCACCGCGTCGGCACGTCGGCTAGCTCGCTCGTCGGCTCGCTCGACACGTCGGCTCGCCTGGTCGGCTCGCGCTACACGTCGGCTCGGCTGGTCGGCTCGCTCGACAGATCGCCACGCTCGCCACGTCCTAGGCTGGTCGGCTCGCTCGACACGTCGGCTCGCCTGGTCGGCTCGCTCGACACGTCGCCACGCTCGCCACGTCCTAGGCTGGTCGGCTCGCTCGGCACGTCGGCTCGGCTCGCCCGACACGTCGGCTCGCTCGGCCCGTCGGCTCGCTCGACACGTCGGCTCGGCTGGTCGGCTCGCTCGGCACATCGGCTCGCTCGCCACGTCGCCACGTCGGCTTGGCTCGTCGGCGCGTCGGCGCGTCGGCGCGCCGGCTCGTCGGCTCGTCGGCTCGTCGGCTCGTCGGCTGAGCATGAGGCCCAGTCGGCACGCCGGTGGTGCGCTCGGCCGGAAGGCCAGCCCGCCGTCGGTGAGGCCCGACCCCGCAAAAGACTCGCGGCCGCCCCGTTTCCAGGACGGCCGCGAAAGAGCGAAACTACGCGCAGGCGGCTTTGATCTTGTCTGCGACGCCGGTCAGGGCGGTGCGGGCCGCTGCGGCGTCGGAGTCGTCGTTCGGGTCGTTGATCTTCGTGACCGTGGTGGCCGCGTCGGTGAGGGCGGTCTTCACGTCGGCGTCGAGGTCCTGGCCGGCAAGGGCGGTGAGCTTGTCCGACCACGTCTTCAAGCTGGCGCGCATCTTGTTCTCCAGCTCGGTGCCCTTGGCCTCGAGCTCCGCGTCGTCGCTGTCCGCGGTGATGCTGAGCACCATCTTCTGCATCTCGTCGATGCCGCTGCCGAAGTCCTTGGCACCGGCCTCGCTGGCCGCGATAGCTTCCTTGCAGGCCGTAGCGGTAGCGTCCGACGCCCCGCCGGCCGCCGCCGACGCGGACGCACCACCGGCGGCGCTCGCGGAACCGGCGTCGTCGCCGGACGAACCGCACGCCGCGGCGCCCAGTGCGACAACCGAAACCATGATCAACGTCGCGATACCGCGCCGCATGCCCGCTCCTAAATATAGGGATACATGAACGGCCGAAATGCTAGCTGATCATGAAAACGCCAGGCGGGCGGGGAGACCGGAAGGGCACAAACTCGAACGCCGGCAGCGCATCGCGACTGAACCGCGCTTGGCCGGCATCCCGGCGCCGGCTGACCCCGGCCGGCCTCATGCTGCCTGCTGACTCTGCCGGCCAGTTTTCAAACCTGTCTGACACCCGCACCTGCGCCCAGAGCCCGTGACCGCCGCCCTTCGCCTGGTTCGCCGGCAACCGCGCACCCGCCGGCATTTCCGGCACCGCGGCCCGGCTGCTGCAGGTGCTGCTCGCCTATCGCGGCTGGCGCGGACTGCGGACCCAACCCAGCGAACACCGCGGAGCGCGCACAGCCCGCCCAACCCCGCAGAGCGCGAACCCAAACCTCACCCACCCGCGAACCGCACACCCAACTCCGGCCAGTACCGCGGAGCGCGGCCGCAACCTGCCGCGAACCGCGCAGCAACGCCCCAGACCGCGCACCCAACCCTCCCAACACCGCAGGCCAGACCGCCAAGGCCAACACCCAAAGGCACGGCCGCCAAAGATCGTTGGCAAGGCCGGGCCCGCAGCCGCAGGCGGCTGCTACGCGCAGGCCTTTTTGATCACTGCCGGTCGCGAGCCCCGAGATCGGCCCGACGCCGACGGTTACGGGGCGACGACGACCGCGGCCGTGCCGTAGGCCACGATCTCGGACAAGCCGTTGCCGATGTCGGACGAATCGAACCTGACGCCGACCACCGCGTTGCCGCCCAGTTCGTGGGCGTGGGCGATCAGCCGTTCGAAGGCGGTGTGCCGTGCCGCGTCGACCACCGACGTGTATTCGGGGACCTCGCCCTGCCGCAACGCCTTCAGGCCGCCGGTCACGCCGCGGACCACGCCGACGCTCCGGACGATGATGCCCCAGGCGATACCCAGCGTGCGCTCGGTCCGGTAGCCGGGCACCTCGAATGTCGTCGAGGCGAGGAACTCCGTCGTCGTCATG
This sequence comes from Asanoa sp. NPDC049573, assembly GCF_040676615.1. NCBI lineage: Bacteria > Bacillati > Actinomycetota > Actinomycetes > Micromonosporales > Micromonosporaceae > Asanoa > Asanoa sp. NPDC049573. The sequence continues at coordinate 194,537 of NZ_JBFAPI010000010.1, read as the reverse complement.
GCTCCATCCTGACGGTCACCACGGCGTTGAGGCGCGGAAAGTCCCGTTTCCTCCGTAAGGTGAAGAGCCGTGGAGTTCCTTGTGGACATGGTGACGACGGTGCCGCCGGGCACCTCGGACGACGCGGTCGCCGAGATGCGCGCCCGGGAAGCCGCGCGCTCGGCCGTGTTGACCGCGCAGGGCAACCTCGTGCGGCTGTGGCGACCGCCGTTGCGGCCCGGCGAGTGGCGCAGCTGGGGGCTCTTCAGCGCCGACGACGCCGACCACCTCGAAACCGTCCTCGCCTCGATGCCGTTGCGCGTCTGGCGCAACGACACGGTGACGCCACTGACGCCGCACCCGAGTGACCCCGGGCGGCCGGGCGCCACGGAGGAGGCGATCCTGCGCAGCGTCCTCGACCGCTGGAAAGCCGCCGTCGACGCCCACGACCCACCCGGCGTCGCGGCCTGCTTCACCGACGACGCCATCTTCCAGGGCCTGCATCCCTACACCGTCGGGCCCGACGACGTCGCCGTCTACTACGACGGACAACCCATGGGCATGACCGCGGCGTACGAGATTCGCGAGACCCGCCGTCTCGCCCAGGATCTGGTCCTCGGTTACCTCGCCGTCGACTTCGCCTTCACCGACCGGCCGACCCTGACCGTCTCCCTCAGCGTCGTCACCCGACGGACCGACCGCGGTTGGCTGATCAGCCACTACCAGGTCTCCCGGCTCTGAAGCCGGCTTCGACCAAGGCGGTCCGGCAGAGCCCGTCAGCAGCGCGGCACGCCCGGGATGAACCCGTTGTACCCCGTGCGCACATAGGTGTCGGAGACCCAACGCCCGGTGCCGATCCGGTTCCACACGTTGCTCGTGCCGAACGTGCCGGTCACCGTCGTGCCGGCCGCCTGGCACCACACCGTCACGGCGGCGCCATCGGCGACCGTGCCGACCACCGCGAACCCGGTGCCGGGCCCACCGCGGACGTTCAGGTTGGTCGACGCCGTGTCGACCGTGCCGCTGCCGGTTCCGGTGACACCGTTGACGAGTTGCATGTAGTAGGTCCAGTTCCAGTTGGGGCCCGGGTCGGTGTGCGTCGCGCCCGGCACCTCGCGGTGGCCGATGATGTGCGCCCGGTCGCGCGGGATTCCGTACTTCGTCGTCAGGTTGCGCGTCAACGCCGCCGACGCTCGATACATCGCGTCGGTGAACCAGGCGGGGTTGTCGACGAACCCCTCGTGCTCGATGCCGATCGAACGCGTGTTGTAGTCCCAGTTGCCCGCGTGATAGGCGATGTCCTTCTCCCGCACCGCCTGCGTCACCGCGCCGTCCGACGACCGGAAGATGTAGTGCGCGCTGACGTTCGACGCCGGGTTCTGGAACCAACTGATGCTGCCGGCGTACGAACCCTGCGTCATGTGGATGACCACGTAGTTGACGGGATAGCTGGTCGTCCTGTTCGACACCGTGTAGTTGCCGGGGTCGGCCGGCGCCCACACGGCGGGGCCGTAGTCGGCGCTCATGATGCCGACGTCGCCACTGCCCCAGGCGGGCACCGCCGCGAGCTTGCCGCGGTCCGGCGCCACCGGGCGGCCCGGCACGTCGAACGGGCCGGCGGCGAATCCTGACGCGAGCTGAGCGAACACGGTGTCGGCGAACAACCGCGCCACCGCCGGGTCCGCCGCACCGGAGAACCGGGCGACCGCCCCGAACCAGCGGTTGACATCGGATCGGGCCACCGCGGAGAGCCCCTCGGCGTCGGCGTAGGAGCGCAACACCGCCGCCGCACCCGACACGTTGGCCGCGAGCCCGGTGCGCAACTCGCGTTGCGGCAACCCGGTCAACGCCGCCGCCGACGGCAGCGTTGCCGCATCGGTCAACTGCATGATCCCGTGGGCACCCACCTGCCCGCTGGCAGTCTGGTCGAGTCGCGACTGCGCATAACCCACGGACAGGAGCAGATCACGGGGTACGTCGTAACGCGCGGCCGCGGCTCCGAAGACCGCCGTCGGCGCGGGGTCCGCGGGAACCAAGGGAGCAGCGGCGGCCAGCACGACAGACAGCATCAGACGAAGGACCATCGCGAAATCCCTTCGCAGTCAGGGCGATGGCCGAACCGTACACTGTGATGAACTTCGATGTAAAGAAAGACCGCGAGGCGAGCTGCAAGTGAATGTTTCCTTCAGCAACGCGGCACGCGGGGAATGAACCCCGGCTGGCTGGTGCGCAGATAGGTGGACGACACCCACCGGTCCATGCCGATCCGGTTCCAGACCGTGCTGGTCCCGAACGTGCCGGTCACCTTGCTGCCGGCGCGCTGGCAGAAGATGGTCACCTTCGTGCCGTCGGCCACCGAGCCGACAACCGGGCTGCCGGTCCCCGGCCCGCCGCGCACGTTGAGCCGGCCGGTCGGCGTGTCGACGATGCCCGTGCCCTTCAGGAAGTTCCCGTTGACCAATTCGAGGTAGTAGGTCCAGTTCCAGTAGGGTCCCGGGTCGGTGTGGTCGGCCGTCGGCACCTCGCCGTGGCCGATGATGTGCTTGCGGTCACGCGGAATCCCGTACTCCCGGGTCAGGATCCGGGTCAACGCCGCCGACGACCGATACATCGCGTCGGTGAACCAGGCCGGGTTTTCGATGAAACCCTCGTGCTCGATGCCGATCGAGCGCGCGTTGTAGTCCTTGTTGGCGGCGTGCCAGCCGATGTCCTTCTCCCGCACCGACTGGGTGACCGCGCCGTCCGACGACCGGAAGGTGTAGTGGGCGCTCACCTCCGATTCCGGGTTCTTGAACCAGGCGATCGTCCCGGCGTACGAGCCCTGCGTCACGTGGATGACCACGAAGTCGATCGGCCCGCTCTTCTCCCGGTTGGCGACCTCGTAGTTGTCCTTGTGCGCCGGCGCCCAGACGGCCGGCGGGTGGTCGGGACTGCGCTCGGACGCGGTCCCCCAGGCCGGCACGTCTTCGAACCGGCCGCGCTCCGGTGCCACCGGCCGGGCCGCGACCCGCGCCGGCCCGGCGAACCCGGCGGCCAACTGGTCGTAGACCGTGTCGGCGAACAGCCGGGCGATCGAGTCGTCGACCGGTCCGGCGAACCGGGCCACCGGGCCGTACCACCGGTTGACGTCGGATCGGGCCGCCGAGGAAAGGCCGTCGCGGTCGGAATAGAAGCGCAGCACCGCGGCGGCGCCGGCCACGTTGGCCGCCTCGCTGCCGCACAGGTCGCCGCGGGACAGCCCGGTCAACGCCTCGGCCACCGGCAGGGTGCGCCCGACCGAAAGCTGCATGACGCCGCAGTCGCCCCCGCGCCCGACCGCGCCCTGGTCCAGCCGTGACTGGGCCCAGCCGAGCGACAGCAAGAGGTCACGGGGCACGTCGTAGCGGGCAGCGGCGGAGTCGAACGCCGACGGCGCCCGGCCGGCGGCCGCAGCGGCCGGCCCGGCGGCGGCACCCGCCAGGGTAGCCGCTGCCACGACAGCGAGCAGGGCGCGACCGACCATCGCGGATATCCTTTCCAGGCACGCTTTGAACGGCCGAACCGCACGGGTGTCCACGTAAGACAGTTCCGCCGAATGCCGCATAATCGTTTCAGATCCGCGCCGCCAGGGTCGCCGTTATGCGGAGGATTGTGGAGCAGTTGTTCATGTCGCTCGACGGCGTGGTGGAGGCGCCCAACGAAATTCCCGCTGACACTCACCAAGTCGGAGACCTTCCGGACCGGGATGCTCAACCTCTTCTACAGCCCGGCCGCGACGGCGCCCGAAGGCAGCTACGAAGACGCGAAGAAGGCGCTCTAGGGATCTCGGGGCCGCGCGAGCACCTGGCTGTCGGTGCGCAGCGTCCAGCTGATCAGGTGCCGGATCGCGAGCACGATGCCGGCCGAGAGGGCACGCAGGTAGGTCGGATCGGCGGCCAGGTGCAGCAGGCCGGCCGCGACGAGGAAGTCGAGCAACGCGGCGAGCGCGGCCAGGGGGCGCCGGGTCGCGGCCAGCACCGCCGCCGTCACGACCACCCCCATGCCGACGGCGAGGGTGCTTCCCAGCTCGACCACATCGCCGAAGCTCATGCCCGCGGCGGCACCTCGCCCGTGCCGCCGCGATCGGCGGCCAGCTGGCGGCGTTCCTCGTCGATCTCGCGGCGCAACGAGTAGTTGAGCGCAGTTCGGATCGCCGCGATCGCCGCCAGTTGGCCGATGTCGCTGAACGACGGCGAGATCGCGGTGCGCAGGATGTCGCCGGCCAGCTGGAACTCCAACCCCAGCACGAGGTAGCGGCCGAGGCTGAGCCGGACGAGCGCGAACGAGGCCGTGTCGCGACTGCGCACGGCGACCATCAGCAGCCGCACGAAGGCGACCAGCGCGCCCACGCCGATGATGACCGCGCCGGCGGCCTCGACGATCGTGACGAGAACGTTGACGGCGTCGCCGATCCGGTCCTCAACGGTCACCCGTCAACCTACTCACCGGTGCGACCGGCCGCGCCGGCATCCGGCACGGCTGTCACCCGAATGGGTGATCTTGGGTCAGCTCACGACCCGGCCGTCCTCGGGCAGCAACACCCGGAACGTGGCGCCGGTGCCCGGCCCGGCATGGAGCTCGACCCGACCGCCGTGGCTGGACACGATCGCGGCCACGATGGACAGTCCGAGGCCGGAGCCGCCGCTGCGGCGGTTCCGGCTGGGGTCGGCGCGGTAGAGCCGTTCGAAGATCCGCTCCGCGTGCTCGGCCGGCACGCCCGGGCCGGTGTCGGCAACCTCCAGCACGGCGAGCGGCCGGTCGGCGGGTATCTCCCCGACGGCCGCGGCGGGCCGCCCCGCGACGGCGCCCGGCAGGCGGCGGCCGACCGTGACCGTCACGGTCGCCGGCGCCGACGTGTGCTGGAGAGCGTTGGCGACGAGGTTGGTGGCGACCTGGCGCAGCCCGTGGTCGTCGCCCAGCACGGTCACCGGTTCGAACGGCGCGTCCTGCGGGCCGTCGGCGGTGGCCAGCTGAACGGGACGGTCGGGCTGCCGGGCGTGCGCGTCCCGGATCGTGTCGGCCGCGATGGCGAGCAGGTCGACCGGCCGCCGCTCGGGGCGCCGCTGCAGGTCGAGCCGGGCCAGCTGGAGCAGGTCTTCGACCAGCAGGCCCATCCGGGCCGACTCGGCCTCGATCCGGGCCATCGTCTCGTCGAGCTGCGGGCCGGGGCCCATCCGGCCGTACCGGTAGAGCTGCGCGAAGCCGCCGATCGAGGTCAACGGCGTGCGCAGCTCGTGCGAGGCGTCCGCGACGAACTGCCGCAACCGCCGCTCGGAGGTGGTGCGCGCCGACACCTCGGCCTGGATCCGGTCGAGCATCGCGTTCAGGGCGCCGGCGAGCCGGCCGGGCTCGGTGTGCGGGTCGGCGTCGCGGACCCGGCGCGACAGGTCGCCGCCGGTGATCGCCGCGGCGGTGCCCTCGATCCGGGTCAGCGGACGCAGGCCCACCCGAACCACCAGGGCCGCGAGGATCGCGAGGATCGCCAGCACCACCAGCGTCACGGCGAGGTCGATCGCGAGGAGCAGGTCGGCCGTGGTGTCGACGGCCCGCAGGGAGACGCCCGAGACGAACAGGCCGCCGTCGCCGCGGGCGACGACCAGCAGCCGCCACGACATGGTGCCGTCGACCGCCGCGACGGTGAACGGGTCGCCGCCGGCCCGCGCCGCGAGAACGGCGACCGGCGGAAACGCCGGTGGCGACACCCCGTCCTGAACGCGCACCACCGGCGCGGTGCCGTCCGGCGGCACCAGGGCGACCGCCCGGTCGACGTCGAACTGGCCGCGCGGGAACGACGGGTTGGGTGGCGGCACCACCGCCTCCCAACTCCGGCGCTGGGCCGCGGCCTGGCCCATCATGACGAGCTGCTCGTCGACCCGGTCGGTCAGGTTGCGGCGCAGCAGCGCCAGGCCGATCGCGTTGGCGACCAGCAACGCCAGCGCACTGAGCGCCGCCACGACGACCACCAACCGGGCACGCAGGGTCCAGTGCCGCCAGCGCCGTAGCCGCGGCGACACCGGTGGGATCATTCCTGGTCCCGGGGCAGGCGCAGGGCATAGCCGACGCCCCGCACCGTGTGGATCAGCGCCGGCTCGCGCGAGTCGATCTTCTTCCGCAGGTAGTAGACGTAGGACTCGACGATCCGGCCGTCGCCGCCGAAGTCGTAGCTCCACACCCGGTCGAGGATCTGCGCCTTGCTGACCACGCGGCCCGCGTTGACCAGCAGATAGCGCAGGAGCTTGAACTCCGTCGGCGAGAGCTCGACCAGCCGGCCGGCGCGGCGCACCTCGTGCGCGTCCTCGTCGATCTCGAGGTCGGCGTAGCGCAGCACGCCCTGTTCGGTGGTCGCCGGGTTGCCGCGGCGCAGGATCGCCCTGATCCGCAGCACCACCTCCTCCAGGCTGAACGGTTTGGTGACGTAGTCGTCGGCGCCGGCGGTCAGCCCGGAGATGCGGTCTTCGACGGCGTCCTTGGCGGTCAGGAACAACACCGGCACGCCCGGCCCGCCACCGGCGCGCAGCCGCCGGGCGACCTGGAAGCCGTCGAGGTCGGGCAGCATCACGTCGAGCACGACGAGGTCGGGGGTGAACTCCTCGGCCGCGGTCAGCGCTTCGAACCCCCCGGACGCGACCCGCACGTCGAAGTCGACCAGCCGGAGCGTGGCGGAGAGCAGGGCACAGATATTGGGCTCGTCGTCGACGACGAGCACCCGGGTCGGTCGCGCTGGCACACCGTATCTCTTACGGACCGACGCTCGGAACTGCCTGGGAACGCGCTAGGAAGAGGCTGTGACGATCTGTCGCGCGTCGATGGCCGCGACACCGGCAGCGGCCCACGACGCGCCGTTACACCTGCTCAGACGGGTCGCCGATGGCGGCTCGGACGATGCGCACCCGCGGCCGCCCGATCGCGCCCCGACCGTGACCCGACACGCCGCGTTGAGCTGATTCCGAGGTTGGTCCGAGGTGACCCGGAGGTCGCACCGGTTGCATGAGGCGCGCGTGCCGCGGGGGGCCGGCCCCGAACCCTCGCGGCACGACCACCTTCCATAGGAGGCGTCGTTGACCCGCTTGCTCCGGCCGGGCTTCGTCCTTGCTGCCGCCGCTGTCACCCTGTTCGCCGTCGCGGGCTGCGGCTCCGGCGACGCGAGCGGTGCCACACCCGCATCGGGTACGGGCGGCGCCGGCTTCACCGCCTACCGGGACTGCCTGGGTAAGCAGGGCATCACCCTGCCCTCGGCACCGGCCGGTTTCGCGGTCCGCCCGAGCGACCGGCCGTCCGGCCGCCCTTCAGGCCGGCCGACCGCATTCCCCTCCGGCCGGCCGACCGCCTTCCCGTCCGGCCGGCCGACGGCCTTTCCGTGGGGCCGGCCGACCGCCTTCCCCTCCGGCCGGCCGACCGCCTTCCCCTCCGGCCGGCCGACCGCCTTCCCCTCCGGCCGGCCGACCACATTCCCGTCCGGCCGGCCCGGTGGCCGCGGTTTCCCGGGTGGCGGATTCGGCGGCATGCGGCCGCAAGGCGTCGACGAGCAGACGTGGCAGAAGGCCCAGGAGGCGTGCGCGTCGCTGCTGCCGACCGGCCGGCCCGCTGGTGAGCCCGGTCGGCGCGGTGGCGGCAACCGCGGCGCGGACACCGCCTACCGCAACTGCCTCTCCGACCACGGCGCCGAAGGCGGTGCCACGCCTGACGCCGCGGCCCTTGAGGCCTGTGCCGTGCTGCGGCCCACCGGTGCGCCGCAGCCGACGCCCACGTCCTGACCACACTGGACGTTCCCCGCATCACCGGCATCGTCACGTACCAACCATTGTGGATGGTGGTGGATCCGGACTCCCCACGCGGCCGTGCGGGTTAGCCTGACATAGGTGATCCGCTCGGGCCGTCGCACGGCCCGCGGAAAGTCGGTCGAGACCTCGCATCTACCCCAGCTCGCCATGAAAAAAGAGCAATTCTCGGGTTTAAAGCGAGTGGCCGTAGCCCTATCGGAGGTCCCGTGCTTGACTGACGGTGATAGAGGGCGAATCCGAATATTCAGACATAACCGTTAGTTACGTGTCTATCCCCTGATTGGGGCCTTCATCCCTTTGTGGGACTCAGGCGCGCTCCTGGCGGTGACTGCCGATCATCCGGTTCGCCACGTTGCACTGTTGGGGGGCTAGAAGCTGTGGCTGGGATGAGAGGAATTCTCAGCAGACAGAACATCGTGGTCCAGATGATTGCTGAGTTCCTGGGCACGATGATTCTGCTGCTCTTCGGTATTGGTGTGGTCGCTCAGGTAGTAGCCGGTGGCTCTGCCCTCGGTGACCACAACAGCATCTCGTGGGCATGGGGTTTCGGTGTTGTGCTCGGTGTCTACACCGCGGCACGCATCTCCGGTGCTCACCTGAATCCGGCCGTCACGATCGCGTTGGCGGCGTTCAGGAAGTTTCCGTGGAAGAGCGTCGTGCCCTACATCTTCGCTCAGGTGTTGGGTGCCTTCTGCGGTGCGCTGCTGGTGCGTTGGGCCTACAACTCGGTGCTGCACAACGCCGACCCGGGTCTGACCGCGAAGACGCAGATCGTGTTCTCCACACTGCCCGGTAACGGCTCGTTGCCGGTCAGCCTGTGGGGCGGCTTCCTGGACCAGGTCATCGGCACGGCGATCCTGGTGTTCCTGATCTTCGTGCTGACCGACCGGCTGAACGACCCGCCGCTGTCGAACCTGACGCCGTTCATCGTGGGTCTGGTCGTGGTTGCGATCGGTATGGCGTGGGGCACCAACGCCGGTTACGCCATCAACCCGGCCCGTGACTTCGGGCCAAGATTGGCGTCCTACATCACCGGATACGGCACGGCGTGGCGAGATCAGTACAACCAGCTCTATTGGTGGGTACCCATTGCCGCGCCGATCATCGGTGGCCTCATCGGTGGTCTGATCTACGTGGTCCTGATCGGTCGCGTCCTGCCGTTCCTGCAGGGTGAGGCGCCGCCGGCCGGCCGCGGTGGCGAGGTCGAGACTCCGGTCGAGGCCAGCGGCCAGGCCCAGACCGACACGCCGCGCGGCGAGCGGGGCTACATCGACCCCACACAGGGGCGACGGACCGACCCGGGTGGTGGTCCCGGCACGGGACGCATCGATCCGGGGACCGGTAGAGATCCGCGAGATCCGGGCAGCGGACCGCTGGATCCGGGGCCGCCCAACCCGATGTAGGCGACCCGGACCCACGAACCCGGAAGGAACGACTGAGATGGCGGATTACGTAGGCGCTATCGACCAGGGAACGACAAGCACACGATTCATGATTTTCGATCACGAGGGGCGCCAGGTCGGCCTCCACCAGGTCGAGCACGAGCAGATCCTGCCGCAGGCGGGCTGGGTCGAGCACGACCCGCTGGAGATCTGGCAGCGCACCCAGGAGGTGATCACCACGGCGATGGGCCGGCAGAACCTGTCGGCAAGCGACCTCGCCGCGGTGGGCATCACCAACCAGCGCGAGACGACCGTGGTCTGGAACCGCCGAACCGGGCGGCCCTACTACAACGCGATCGTCTGGCAGGACACCCGTACCGACCGGATCGCGGCCGCACTCGACCGCGACGGGCGGGGCGACGTGATCCGCCGCAAGGCCGGTCTCCCGCCGGCGACCTACTTCTCCGGCGGGAAGATCCAGTGGATCCTGGAGAACGTCGACGGGGTCCGCGAGGCCGCGGAGAACGGTGATGCCATCTTCGGCAACACCGACGCGTGGGTCCTGTGGAACCTCACCGGCGGGCGCGACGGCGGTCTGCACATCACCGACGTCACCAACGCCAGCCGGACGATGCTGATGAACCTGGAGACGCTCGACTGGGATGACGAGCTGCTCTCGTTCTTCAACATTCCGCGGGCCATGCTGCCGGAGATCCGGCCGTCGTCGGACCCGAACCTCTACGGAATGACCAAGTCCGGAGGTCCGTTCCACGGCGAGGTGGCGCTGCCGGCCTCGCTCGGCGACCAGCAGGCGGCCACCGTCGGCCAGGTCTGCTTCGCCGTCGGCGAGGCCAAGAACACCTACGGCACGGGCAACTTCCTGTTGCTCAACACCGGCAACGAGGTGGTCCGGTCGAAGGCCGGCCTGATCACCACGGTCTGCTACAAGTTCGGCGACCAGGACCCGGTGTACGCGCTGGAGGGCTCGATCGCGGTGACCGGTTCGGCCGTGCAGTGGCTGCGCGACCAGCTGGGCATCATCCGCAACGCCGCGGAGAGCGAGACCCTGGCGCGCAGTGTCAAGGACAACGGGGGTGTCTACTTCGTACCCGCGTTCTCCGGTCTGTTCGCGCCCTACTGGCAGTCCGACGCGCGTGGCGCGATCGTCGGCCTGTCGCGGTTCAACACGGCCGCGCACCTGGCCCGGGCCACGCTGGAGTCGATCTGCTACCAGTCCAAGGACGTGGTGGAGGCGGCGCAGAAGGACTCCGGTGTCACGCTCGACATCCTCAAGGTCGACGGCGGCATCACCGCCAACGACCTGGCGATGCAGATGCAGGCCGACATCCTCGGTGTGCCGGTGAGCCGGCCGGTGGTCGCGGAGACCACCGCGCTGGGTGCCGCGTACGCCGCCGGCCTGGCCGTCAAATATTGGAACTCGGTCGAGGAGTTGCGGGCGCACTGGCATGAGGACCGGCGCTGGACGCCCGAATGGAACGACTCGCAACGCGCCGAGGGTTACAAGATGTGGAAGAAGGCCGTCGAGCGGACCATGGGTTGGCTCGAGGTCCACTGAGGATCCAAACGGGGCGTCGCCTGCGTGTCACGCATGCGGCGCCCCACCGCATGACAGCAGGAGGTTGACGTGGAGGCCGTGGCCCTTTCCGCAGCACAACGCAGCCGGGCCCTGGCCGGGATGGCCGAGCGCGAGCTGGACATCCTGGTCGTGGGTGGCGGCGTCGTCGGCGCCGGTTGCGCCCTCGACGCGGTCACCCGAGGCCTGTCGACCGGCCTGGTGGAGGCCCGCGACTGGGCGTCCGGCACGTCGAGCCGGTCCAGCAAGCTGATGCACGGCGGGTTGCGCTATCTGGAGCAGTTCGAGTTCGGCCTGGTGGCCGAGTCGCTGCGGGAGCGCGGGCTGCTCCTGCAACGGATCGCGCCGCACCTGGTGCACCCGGTGCAGTTCCTCTACCCGCTCAAACACCGGTTCTGGGAACGCCCGTACGTCGGCAGCGGCCTGATCCTCTACGACACGATGGGGATCACCTCGGGCACCGCCCGCGGCGTGCCGCACCACCGGCACCTGACCCGCCGCGGCGCGCTGAAGGTGGCGCCGGGGCTCAAGAAGACGGCGCTGATCGGCGCTGTTCAATATTACGACGGCCAGGTCGACGACGCCCGGCACACGATGAGCGTCGTGCGCACCGCGGCCAGCTACGGCGCGCTGGTGGCCAACCGCGCGCGGGTCGTCGACTATCTGCGCGAGGGCGACCAGGTCGTCGGCGCGCTCGTCGAAGACCTGATGACCGGTGCCACCCATGAGGTGCGGGCCAAGCAGGTGATCAACTCGACCGGTGTCTGGACCGACGACACCCAGCAACTCGCCGACACCCGGGGTGAGTTCCACGTCCGGGCCTCGAAGGGCGTGCACTTCACCGTGCCGCGCGACCGGATCCAGCTCGACACGGGCCTGATCCTGCGCACCGAGAAGAGCGTGCTGTTCGTGATCCCGTGGGGCCGGCACTGGCTGATCGGCACCACCGACACCGACTGGGACCTCGACAAGGCGCGGCCGGCGGCCACCTCGACCGACATCGAGTATCTGCTCGGGCACGTCAACAGGGTGTTGGTCAACCCACTGTCCGAAGCGGACATCGAGGGCGTCTACGTCGGCCTGCGCCCGCTGGTCGCCGGCGAGGCCCAGGCCACCAGCAAGCTGTCGCGCGACCACATGGTCGCCCGGCCGGTGCCGGGCATGGTCGTGGTGGCCGGCGGTAAGTACACCACCTACCGCAAGATGGCCGAGGACACCGTCGACGAGGCGGTCCGCGGGCTCGACCAGGAGAACGTGCCGGAGTCGCCGACCAAGAACATCCCGCTCGTCGGCGCCGACGGCTACCAGGCGCTGTGGAACCAGCGGCACGAGTTGGCGGATACCTGGGGCCTGCACGTGCACCGGATCGAGCACCTGCTCAACCGCTACGGCTCGTTGATCTTCGAGGTGCTGCGGCTGATCGAGCGCGACCGCACCCTGGCCGAACCGTTGCCGGGCGCCGACGACTACCTCCGCGCGGAGGCGGTCTACGCGGCCAGCCACGAGGGCGCGCTGCACCTCGACGACGTCCTGGCCCGGCGCACCCGGTCCTATTTCGAGACGTTCTCCCGCGGCGTACAGGCCGCACCCGACGTGGCCCGGCTGATGGGCGGGGTGCTCGGCTGGACGGACGTCGACGTCGACCGCGAGGTCTCCGCCTACGAGGCCGCCATCGAGGCCGACCGCAAGGCCCAGGAGGCCACCGACGACGCGGCGGCCGACGCGGCCCGCCTGGTCGCCGTCGACCTGGGCTGACCGTTTCGACGCACGATGGAGGGTCGGATCGCCGATTGTCCGGCGACCGGCCCCCCATGCGTGATCCGGCCCGCCGCGAGGCGCGACAACTGCTCGACTCCGGTCTCGACCAGGCGCCGGCGATCCGGGCCCCCCGCCCCATGTGACCGGCGCCGCCACCCCGCAACTGTCGAGGGCGGGCAATAACCTGTATGTTACAGCTATGCCGTCCACCTCCCATGCCCGCCCGGCCACCAGCCCGTTCCGGCAGCCCAAGGCTGTCTGGGCGGTGGCGTTCGCCTGTGTCGTCTCGTTCATGGGCATCGGGCTCGTCGACCCGATCCTGCCGGCCCTCGCCGACGACCTGCACGCCACGCCGAGCCAGGTCTCGCTGCTGTTCACCAGCTACCTGGTGGTGACCGCGGTCGCCATGCTGGTGGTCGGCGCCGTGTCGAGCCGGATCGGCGCCAAGCGCACCCTGGTCGTCGGCCTGGTGATCATCGTGGTGTTCGCCGCGCTGGCCGGGGCGTCCGACTCGATCGGCGGGATCGTCGGCTTCCGCGCCGGCTGGGGCCTGGGCAACGCCCTGTTCATCGCGACCAGCCTCGCCGTCATCGTCGCCTCCGCCAGCGGCGGCTTCGCGGGCGCGATCATCCTCTACGAGACGGCCCTGGGCCTGGGCATCGCGGTCGGCCCGCTGCTCGGTGGCGAGTTGGGCAGCATCAGCTGGAAGGGCCCGTTCTTCGGCGTCTCCGCGCTGATGTTCATCGCGCTGGTGGCGACCATCGCGTTCGTGCCGTCGCTGCCCAGGCCCGCGCGGAAGACCAGCCTCGCGGCGCCGCTGAAGGCGTTGCGGCACCGGGGGCTGCTCATCATGGGCCTGACCGCGCTACTCTACAACTGGGGCTTCTTCACCATGCTCGGGTACGCGCCGTACCCGATGGAACTCGACGCGCACAAGCTCGGCCTGGTCTTCACCGGCTGGGGCCTGCTGGTCGCGCTGTTCAGCGTGTTCTTCGCGCCGCGACTGCAGGGCCGGTTCGGCACCGCCAAGGTGCTCTACGCCAACCTGGCCGCGCTCGGCATCGTGATGACGGTGATCGGCGCCGGCGTCGGCACGCCGTCCACGGTGATCATCGCGGTGATCGTCAGCGGCGCGTTCATCGGCATCAACAACACGCTGACCACCCAGGCCGTCATGCTGGTCTCGCCGGTCGAGCGGCCGATCGCGTCCTCGGCGTACGGCTTCGTCCGGTTCATCGGCGGAGGCCTGGCGCCGTTCGTCGCGGGCAAGATCGCCGACGCCTGGTCGCTGTCGATCCCGTTCTACCTCGGCGCCGTGGCGTTCGTCCTCGCGATCTTCGTGCTCTCCACCGGCCACAAACTGCTCGGCGAGGCCGAGCGCGGCCTGGCCACGCCGGCCGACACCGCCCGCCTCGAACCGCTGAGCGCGGCCGCAACCGGCCGCCCGGTGATCGTCGCGGTGGGCGCGACCCCGGACGCCGCCGCGACCGTCGACGCCGCCGCCGGCATCGCCCGCGGGCTCGGCAGCCCACTGGAGGTCGTACACGTGCGGGAGACCGTGGTGATCGAGGAACTGGCCGTCGACCCGGAAGAGGTCGGGGCCGCACGGGCCGCGCTGACCGCCCACCTCGAGCGGCTGGCCGGCGACGGCATCGCCGCGACCGGGCAGTTGCTGCATAGCGTCGGCGACCACGCCGCGGCGGCCCGGGTGCTGGCCGCGCACGCATCCGACGTGGACGCCCGCGCGGTCGCGGTCGGCCCGTCGCCGCGCGGTCCGCTGGCCCAGTTCACCGACGGCAGCTTCACCGCCGCCCTGACCGGCGCCGCGACCAGTACGGTGCTGCTGGTCTCCCCCGGCGCGGAGCCGCGCGAACTGACCCCGGCGGCGCTGGCCGAACTGCGGGCCTGAAGCCGGTCAGTTTCGGAGAAGCCCTGGTCGGGCCGTCGCCCGTAGCGTCGGCGGCATGGACAACAACAACACTTCCAGCACCCAGGGCATCCAGACCGTGCTGCACCCGGTCACCGATCTCGACGCCGCCAAGGCGGTCTACTCCGCGCTGCTCGGCGTCGCGCCGATCGCCGACGCTCCCTACTACGTCGGCTTCGAGGCCGCCGGCCAGCACATCGGGCTGGTCCCGAACGGCGCCGCGACGCAGGGCCTGACCGGGCCGACCGCCTACTGGCACGTGGCCGACATCGAGGCGAAGATCGCCGAGGTCGTCGCCGCGGGCGCCAAGATCAAGGACGCCGCGAAGGACGTCGGCGGCGGCCGCCTGGTGGCTACCGTGACGGACCCCGACGGCAACGTCCTCGGACTGCTCCAGGACCGCTGACCACCCTTTGGTTAGATCGGGGGGTCCGCCGCGGCGGGCCCCCCTTCGACGGACGGAGCGAAGACGATCATGCACGTCGCCGACAGCCACGACCTGATTCGGGTACGCGGCGCGCGGGTCAACAACCTCAAGGACGTCAGTGTCGAGCTGCCCAAGCGCCGGCTGACGGTGTTCACCGGGGTCTCCGGCTCGGGCAAGAGCTCGCTGGTGTTCGGCACGATCGCCGCCGAGTCGCAGCGGATGATCAACGAGACCTACAGCAGCTTCGTGCAGGGGTTCATGCCGAGGCTGGCCCGCCCGGAGGTCGACGTGCTCGACGGGCTGACCACCGCGATCATCGTCGACCAGGAGCGGATGGGCAGCGACCCGCGGTCGACCGTCGGCACGGCCACCGACGCCAACGCGATGCTGCGCATCCTGTTCAGCCGGCTCGGCAAGCCGCACATCGGCTCGGCGCAGGCGTTCTCGTTCAACGTCGCCTCGATCAGTGGCGCCGGCGCGGTCACCCTGGAGAAGGGCGGCGTGACGACCAAGGAGCGGCGCAGCTTCAGCATCCTGGGCGGCATGTGCCCGCGCTGCGAGGGCCGCGGCTCGGTCAACGACATCGACCTGACCCAGCTCTACGACGACACCAAGTCGCTCAGCGAGGGCGCGCTGACGATTCCCGGCTACAGCATGGACGGCTGGTACGGCCGGATCTTCGGTGGCTCCGGCTTCTTCGACATGGACAAGCCGATCAGGAAGTTCACCAAGCGCGAGCTCAACGACCTGCTCCACAAGGAGCCGACCAAGATCAAGGTCGACGGCATCAACCTGACGTACGAGGGCCTGATCCCGAAGCTCCAGAAGTCGATGCTGGCCAAGGACGTCGAGGCGATGCAGCCCCACATCCGGGCCTTCGTCGAGCGGGCGTTCACGTTCGCCACCTGTCCCGACTGCGGCGGCACCCGGCTCAGCGAGCAGGCCCGGTCGTCGAAGATCGGCAAGGTCAACATCGCCGACGCCTGCGCGATGCAGATCAACGACCTGGCCGAATGGGTCAAGGGCCTCGACGAGCCGTCGGTCGCTCCGTTGCTGGAGGCGCTCCGCGAGACGCTCGACTCGTTCGTCGAGATCGGGCTCGGCTACCTCTCGCTGGACCGGCCGTCGGGCACGCTCTCCGGTGGCGAGGCGCAGCGGACCAAGATGATCCGGCACCTCGGCTCCGCGCTGACCGACGTCACCTACGTCTTCGACGAGCCCACGATCGGCCTGCACCCGCACGACATCGCCCGGATGAACGACCTGTTGCTCCGGCTGCGCGACAAGGGCAACACCGTGCTGGTCGTCGAGCACAAGCCGGAGGCCATCGCGATCGCCGACCACGTGGTCGACCTCGGCCCGCTGGCCGGCACCGGCGGCGGCGAGGTGGTCTTCGAGGGCACCGTCGACGGGCTACGTGCGAGCGGCACGCTCACCGGCCGGCACCTCGACGACCGGGCCGCGGTGAAGCCGGCCGTGCGCACGCCCTCCGGTCACCTCGAGGTGCGCGGCGCCAACACCAACAACCTGCGCGACGTCGACGTCGACATCCCGCTCGGCGTGCTGGTCGTGGTCACCGGTGTGGCCGGGTCCGGCAAGAGTTCGCTGATCCGGGGCTCGGTCTCGGGCCGCGACGGCGTGGTCTCGGTCGACCAGGGCGCGATCCGCGGCTCGCGACGCAGCAACCCGGCCACCTACACCGGCCTGCTCGAGCCGATCCGCAAGGCGTTCGCCAAGGCCAACGGCGTGAAGCCGGCGCTGTTCAGCGCCAACTCCGAGGGCGCCTGCCCGACCTGCAACGGCAACGGCGTCATCTACACTGACCTGGCGATGATGGCCGGCGTGGCCACCGTCTGCGAGGAATGCGAAGGAAAGCGGTTCCAGGCCGCGGTGCTCGAATACCGGCTCGGCGGCCGCGACATCAGCGAGGTGCTGGCGATGCCGGTGGCCGAGGCTCTCGACTTCTTCGGCGCCGGTGAGGCCCGCATCCCCGCGGCGCACGCGATCCTCGGCCGGCTGGCCGACGTCGGGCTCGGCTATCTGCGACTGGGCCAGCCGCTGACCACCCTGTCCGGCGGCGAACGGCAGCGGCTCAAGCTGGCCACCCACATGGGCAGCGACGGCGGCGTCTACATCCTCGACGAGCCGACCACCGGCCTGCACCTGGCCGACGTCGAGCACCTGCTGGCCCTGCTCGACCGGCTGGTCGACGCCGGCAAGTCGGTGATCGTCATCGAGCACCACCAGGCGGTGATGGCACACGCCGACTGGATCATCGACCTTGGCCCCGGCGCAGGCCACGACGGCGGCCGGATCGTGTTCGAGGGAACGCCGGCCGACCTGGTCGCCGGCCAGGCCACGCTGACCGGCGAGCACCTGGCGGCCTATGTCGGCACCCGCTCCCGGTCCGCGTCGAAACGGACGAAGAAGCAGTAACCGGGAGGTGGCAGGTGGCATGCGATGCTGGTCGCATGGACAGCGCTGACCTCGTGCGCCTGCGTCGCGCGCGCGACCGGATGGACCGCGAATACACGGAGCCGCTCGACGTGCCCGCGCTGGCCCGCGACGCGCTCATGTCGCCCGGCCACTTCTCGCGCAGCTTCCGCACGGCGTTCGGGGAGACGCCCTACTCCTATCTGATGACCCGCCGCATCGAACGCGCCACGGCGCTGCTGCGCCGCGGCGACATGACGGTGACCGAGGTCTGCATGGCCGTCGGGTGTTCGTCGCTGGGCTCGTTCAGTTCGCGGTTCACCGAGTTGATGGGTGAGTCGCCGAGCTCCTACCGCGCCCGCAACCACGCCGAGCTGGCCGGCATCCCGGCCTGCGTTGCCAAGATCGCCACCCGCCCGGTCCGCGCCCGGGACACCGGCCCGGCGGTAGGTTGATCCGCGTGGACACCCGGCCGAAGAACTGACGTGCGCATCGGAGTGCTCGGTGCCGCGCGCATCACGCCGGCAGCGCTGATCCGGTCGGCCCGGGTGGTCGACGGCGTCGAGGTCGCCGCGGTGGCGGCCCGCGACCGCGGCCGGGCGGCGACCTTCGCCCGCCGGCACGGCGTGCCCGCGGTGCACGGCTCCTACGCGGACCTGATCGCCGACCCCACCCTCGACGCGGTCTACGTGCCGCTGCCCAACGGCCTCCACGCACGGTGGACACTGGCGGCGGTCGCGGCCGGCAAGCACGTACTCTGCGAGAAGCCCTTCACCAGCAACGCCGCGCAGGCGGCCGAGGTGCGCGACGCCGCCGCGGGCACCGGCCTGGTGGTGATGGAGGCCTTCCACTACCGCTATCACCCGCTGGCCCGGCGGATGGCCGGCGTGGTCCGCGAGGGCGACCTCGGCGCGATCGAGCGGGTGGAGACCTCGATGTGCTTCCCGCTCCCCCGGTTCGGCGACATCCGCTACCAGTACGACCTGGCCGGCGGCGCGCTGATGGACGCCGGTTGTTACGCCGTGCACTGCCTGCGGATGCTCAGCCCCGGCGAGCCCACGGTCACCGCGGCCCGGGCCGCGACGCTGCGCCGCGACCCGCGGGTCGACCGGGCGATGACGGCCGACTTCACCCTCCCGGGCGGCGGCACGGGCCGGATCAGGGCCTCGATGTGGTCGTCCGACCTGCTGAGCATCTCGGCCAAGGTCACCGGCACCCGCGGCACGATGTCGGTCTTCAACTACGCGACGCCGCAGCTTCCGTCGCGCTTCGCGCTGACCGTCGACGGCCGGCGGCGCAAGGAACGCTTCAACGGCGAGCCGACCTACGTACACCAGCTTCGTGCCTTCGCCCGTGCCGTCGGCGGCGACCACACCAACCTGACCCCGCCCGCCGACTCGGTGGCGACGATGTCGCTGATCGACGCGATCTACTCCGCGGCGGGCCTGCCCCTGCGCCCCTGACGGTGCGCCGCGACGCGGACCCGGCTGGCGCAGGTGGCCGAGCAGAACCGCCGCGGCGGTCCCGATCCGACGCGCAGCACCGCGTCGCGGCAGTCGCCGGCCGCGCACCGGGTGAGCACGGCGGCGCCGTGCTCGGCGACGAGCAGGGCCAACCCCATCGCACCGGATGCGGCGAACCAGCCACCCCAGCTCGACCCGGGCGCGTCGACATGCAGATGCAGGGGTACGCCCGCGTGCGCGACGAGACGCGGCCGCGCGGCGCGGTCGAGCAGCGCGTTGAGCCGCTCGGCCAGGGCGGCCTCGTCGCCGGCCAGGTCGAACACGCCGTTGAACGCGTCCCGCGCGACCAGCACGCCGGCCAGGTCCCCGGTTTCGACGTCGACCGGCTCCGGCTCGCCGTGCGCCCGCAGCAGGGCCGCCAGCTCGTCGGCGCTGGTCAGCAGGTCACCGTGCCGCTGCCCCGGCGCGGTGTTGGCCAGCGCCACGGCAAGGCCCGCCCATCGACTGAACCCGAACCCGCTCATTACTGTTACGGTATCCCACGTGCAACCCGTTACAGCCACGACCCGCCTCCTTGCGGCGGCAACCGGCTCCCGGCTGGCCGACGAAGCCGCCGCGGTCGCGGTGGTGCTGCACGTGGTGTCCCGCACCGGCGACCCCCGCCTGGCCGGCCTGGTCGTGGCCGCCTTCGCCTTGCCAACCCTGGCCACGGGCCCCCTCCTCGGCGCGGTCCTGGACCGGTTGCGCAGGCCCCGCGGGCTGTTCCTGACGAACCAGGCTGTCCTGGCCGCCGCGCTGGCCGGCATCCTGCTCCTCGCCGGCCGCGCACCCGGCTGGCTCCTGATCACCCTCGGCCTCCTGGCCGGCCTCACCGCCCCCGTCCTCACCGGCGGCTACAGCGCCCTGGTCCCCCGCCTGTCCGATCGCGATACGGGGCCCGGGCGCGGTGGTGTGGCTGTCGCCGGCCGCCGCGGTGGAGCGGCGCCGGACGGTCCCCGATTGGCGAAGGCCAATGCGCTCGACGCGGCGAGCTATGACGTCGCCGGGCTGGGCGGGCCCGCGGTGGTCGCCGCCATCGCCAGCCTGGCCGGCGCCGGAACCGCGCTGACCGCCGCGGCGGGGCTCGCCGCCGCCGGCGTGCTGCTGGCCGCGACGGCGCCCATGCCCGGTCCCACCGCGGGCCCGGGATCGCTGTCGGGTTCGGGCCCGACGCCTCTGCTCGGCGACGTACGCGACGGGCTGGCGCTGCTGTGGCGGGCACCGGCGTTGCGCGCGACCACCGCGGCCACCACCCTCGGGCATGCCGCGCAAGGGCTGCTGCCGGTCACCTTCCCGTTGCTCGCCATCCACTTCGGACATCCGGCGGCGCACGGTGCATGGTTTCTCACCGCGTTGAGCGCCGGTTCGCTGGCCGGCGCGCTCGGCTCCGCGCGCCTGCTGGTCCGCCACCAGCCGGTGCCGGTGCTCGCCGGCGCGCTCGCGACCCTCGGCATCGCCTTGGCCGGCATGGCGGCCGCGCCCACCCTCCCCGTCGCGCTGGCCATCGCGGTCGTGGGCGGCGTCGCCATCGGGCCGATGCTCGCCGCCACCCTCGCGGTCCGGCAGCAGTCGGTACCCAGTGGACGGTACGGCCAGGTCGTGGCCACCGCGGCCAGCATCAAGGTCGGCGCCTATGCCCTCGGGGCGGCCGCCACCGGGCCGGTCCTCGGCTGGTTGCCGCCGCGCGGGGTGTTGCTGCTGGTCGGGGCCGTGCAGGTGGCCGCGCTGCCGCTGCTGCGCGGTGCATCCTCCTCGCGGGCCAGGACCACCGTCCGGGGTTCCGCGAATCCGGAGAAATCCGGCCAGGTGCCGGCCTAGCATCGACGCTACGGGCCGATCCCGGGAGGATCGCCATGCGCTCTTTCGATTACATCGTGGTCGGCGCCGGCACCGCGGGCTGCGTGCTGGCCGCGCGCTTGTCGCAGGATGCCGGCGTGCGGGTGCTCCTGCTGGAGGCCGGCACCGCGTTCCCGGCCGACAGGGACGTCGACTGGCACTACGCCACCGTGCCCCAGCCCAACGCCGACCGGCAGGAACTGCCGTACCCGCGCGGCAAGCTCCTCGGTGGCTCCAGCGGCACCAACGGC
The DNA here is from genome assembly GCF_040676615.1 of Asanoa sp. NPDC049573. Classification (NCBI taxonomy): domain Bacteria; kingdom Bacillati; phylum Actinomycetota; class Actinomycetes; order Micromonosporales; family Micromonosporaceae; genus Asanoa; species Asanoa sp. NPDC049573. The sequence goes on along the minus strand of NZ_JBFAPI010000010.1, from coordinate 173,649 downwards.
CTCATGCACATCCGGGGTGACGCCTCCAGTTACGACGCCTGGGCCGACGCGGGCGCGCTGGGGTGGACCTACGAGTCGTTGCTTCCGTTCTTCGAGCAGGGCAGCGACGCGGGCCGAGCGGTCACCACCGATCCACTTTCCGAGGCCTTCTACGCGGCGGCGGTCCAGGCCGGGCACCAGCCGAATCCGGACACCGACGGCCCGGATGCCGAGGGTGCCGCCTGGGACGATGCCGGGCCGGCGCTCAGCGCCGCCGACGCCTACCTCGCACCGGCCGCCGATCGCGCCAACCTGACCGTGCTGACCGACGCCGACGCGGTGCGGCTGGTGGTCGAGGGCGGTACGTGCCGGGGCGTCGCCTACCGGGTCGACGGGCATACCGGCGTGAGCCGGGCCGACCGCGAGGTGCTGCTGGCCGCGGGTGCGATCGGGTCGCCGCGGCTGCTGATGCTCTCCGGCATCGGGCCCGGCGAACACCTGCGCGACGTCGGCCTTCCCGTCGTCGCCGACCTGCCGGGTGTGGGCGGCAACCTGCACGATCACCCGAAGTCACAGGTGGCCTACGCCGCACGGCAACCCGTGCCGAACCCGGCGGCCGCGCGCAGGCCGCGGGTGCTGACCCGGGCCGACCCCGGCGCGCCGCCGGACCTGCACATGGTCCTGGTCGAGCAGGCCGTCCACCCGCGTTGGGCGCCCGGCACCGAAGACGGCTACTCGGTGGTGTTCGCGCTGACCCGCCCGGACAGTCGCGGCACCGTGCGCCTGTCCGGGCCCGACCCCTTCGCACCGCCGCTGATCGACCCCGCGCTGCTCGACGACGAGCGCGACGTCGACCGGATGGTGACGGGGCTGCGGATGGCCCGCGAGATCGGCGCCGCGCCGGCGCTGGCCGGCGTCCGCGACGAGGAGGAGTACCCGGGCCCGGGTGCGGCAAGTGCGACGGTGCTGGCGCAGTACGTGCGGGACACCGTCACGCCCTATTTCCACCCGGTCGGCACGTGCCGGATGGGCATCGACGGCAACGCGGTCGTCGACCCGGAACTGCGGGTGCACGCGGTCGAGGGCCTGCGGGTCGCCGACGCGTCGGTCATGCCGTCGATCGTCAGCGGCAACACCCACGCACCGACGTTGGCCATCGCCGAGCGCGCGGCGAGCCTGGTCAGCGGGTCCGGGTGATGGCCGGGCCCGTTACCTGGGCGAGACGGGCGGGTCTTTTCTGCAAGCGGCTGTGGTGGGACGGAGCCGTCCGTCGCGGCGCGCGGGCCGGTGTCGTGGCGCCGGCCATGTTCGCCGTCGGGTTGCACCTGGTCGGCAACGTCGCCATCGGCACGTTCGCCGTGATCGGCGTGTTCTGCCTGCTGCTGCTCGTCGAGTTCGGCGGCCCGATGCGCGAACGGATCCAGGCGGAGCTGGGCCTGATCGTCGCGGGCGCGGCCCTGATCGCGATCGGCACGCTGATCTCGCCGCCCGTCGCCCTGGCCGCCCCGGTCGTGCTGGTGATCGCATTCGCCATCCTGTTCTCAGGAGTGGTCAGTTCGGTGCTCGCCAGCGCCAGCATCTCGCTGCTGCTGGCGGTGATCCTGGCGGTCTCGCTGCCGGCCGGCCCGGCGGCCGTCGGTCCCCGGCTGGCCGGCTGGGCGCTGGCCGCCGGGGCCTCGTTGCTGGCGATCCGGTTCCTCTGGCCGGCGCCGGTGACCGACCCGCTGCGGGCGCCGACGGTCGCCTCGTGCCGGGCGCTGGCCGCCGCCGTGCATGCCGGCGCGGCCCGCTGGCGCGGCGCGCCCGGCGTCTCGGCCGACGACGTGGCCGCCCTGGACGGCCGGGCGGCAGCCGCGGTCACCGCCCTGCGCCGGGCGTTCCTGGCCGCGCCGTCGCGACCGACCAGCCTGACCACCTCCGCCCGCACCCGGGTCCGCCTGATCGATGAGCTGGCCTGGATTCGCGACGTGCTCGAACGCCCGGCCGCCCGCAGCGGCGGCGCCGGGTCGGTCGACGCGGTCAAGGACGCCACCGCCGACCTGCTCGACGAGGCGGCGAACCTGCTCGAGCGGCCGGACGCCCCGGCCGACCCGCTGCACGCGGCACAGGGCCGGCTGGACGCGGCGCGGGCGCGGATGGCCCGCGAGGCGGTCATCACCCTCCCGCGCGACCTGACCGGCAACGGCCGCGTCAGCGAGTTCCTCAGCGCGCTGGCGCCGACCTTCCGCGTGCAGGAACTGGCGTACGCCGTTCACCTGGTCGCCCGCAACGTCGACCTGAGCGTGGCGGCCGAGCGGCGCACCTGGGTCCAGCGGATCCTCGGCCAGCAGCCGGGCGGGCTGGCCGGCCCGGTCGCCTCGGCCCGCGAGCGCGCGCTGGCCCACCTCGAGCCGCACTCCACCTGGCTGCACAACAGCCTGCGCGGCGCGGTCGGGGTGGCCGCCGCCGTCGTGGTCGTGCACTACACCGACGTGCAGCACTCGTTCTGGGTGATCTTCGGGGCGCTCGCCGTGCTGCGCTCGAACGCGCTGGCCACCGGGCAGAGCGCGGTCCGCGCGATCCTGGGCACGGTCGCCGGCTTCGTGATCGGCGCGGTCATCCTGATCGGCGTGGGCACCAACTTCACCGTGCTCTGGGCGCTGCTGCCGGTGGCCGTGCTGATGGCCGGCATCGCACCCGCGCGGATCTCGTTCGCGGCCGGGCAGGCCGCCTTCACCGTGGCGCTGCTCATCCTCTTCAACATCATCCAGCCGGCGGGCTGGCAACTCGGCCTGATCCGGATCGAGGACGTGACGATCGGGGTCGGTATCAGCATCCTGGTCGGGCTGCTGCTCTGGCCGCGCGGCGCCCGCAGGGAACTGCGCCGTGCGCTGGCCGACGCCTACGCCGACAGCGCCCGCTACCTGAACGCCACCGTCGCATACGCCGCGTCCTGTTGCGACGGCGCCGCGCCGCGCGCGCCCTCGGACGAGGCACAGCGGGCCGCGGCGGCCGCGCGCCGGCTGGACGACACGTTCCGCACCTACCTGACCGAGCGGGGCGCCAAGTCGATGGCGCTCGCCGAGGTCACCAGCCTGGTCAACGGCGTGGCCGCGCTGCGGATCACCGCCGACGCGGTGCTCGACCTGTGGCAGCGCGACAGCGCCGCCGCCGGGGACCGCGCCGCCGCGCGCTCGTTGCTGCTGCACACCAGCCACGACATCGAGCGCTGGTACGGCGACCTGGCCGAGACCCTCGCCAGCGGCCGGACGGCACCCGCGCCCGCCCCGCCCGACCGGGCGGCCGACGACCGGCTCGTCGCCGCCGTCCGCCGCGACCTGCACGGCGACGACGGCGACGCCACCTCGGCCGCGGTCCGGGTGATCTGGACGGCCGACCACCTCGACGCCGCCCGCCGGCTGGAGGTCACCCTGACCGCACCGGCCCGGGCGGCCGAGCGCAGCACGCGGTGAGCGGCTAGCCGACGAGCGCGTCGACGAGGGCGTTGCCGAACTTGCCGGCGGGGTCGACCCGGGCTCGCAGCGCGCGGAAGTCGGCCATCCGGGGATAGCTGGCGGCCACGTCGGTGGTGGCGAAGCACTTGCCCCAGTGTGGCCGGGCGCCCAGCGGCAGCAGGGCCGCCTCGATGTCGGGCAGCAGCGCGAACACCCGCTCGGTGTCCTTGACCCAGGTGAAGTGCACGCCGACCACATCGGTGCCGTAGGCGGGGCTGAGCCAGAGGTCGTCGGCGGCGACCGTGCGGATCTCGGAGATCTGCAGCACCGGCGCGATCCGCGGCCCGAGCGGGCGCAGTGCGGCGAACGCCTCGTGCACCGCCGCACGGGGCACCAGGTATTCGCTCTGCAGTTCCTCACCACGGCTCGGCGTGAACGCCAACCTGAAGTGCGGCAGCCGTTCGTGCCACGGGCCGGGCACGCCCTGTTGCCCGGTGACGGCGGCGGTCGGCGCGCCGGCCAGCATGTGCACGGGCTCGTCGGCCGCGCGGACCCCGAACAGCTCGTCGGGCAGATCGGCGCGGCTCTTCAACCAGACCTGGGCGATCCGGTCACCGGCCCAGTCGACGAACAGGCTCACGCTGTACGCCGCGCCGGTGAGCGCGTCGAAGTCGGTGTCGACCAGTGACCAGGGCAGGTCGCGGTAGACCGCCTGGCGCACCACATAGGACGGTTCGGCGTCGAGGGTGACGCGGGTCACCACGCCGAGCGCGCCGAGGGCGACCACGCTGCCGGCGAAGTCAGGCTCGCCTCGGCGCACGGTGCGCAGCGTGCCGTCGGGGCCGATCACCTCGACGGCGCGTACGCCGGCCGCGAGCGACCCGGTGCGGTCGCCCGAGCCGTGGGTGCCGGTGGCCACCGCGCCGGCGACCGAGATGTGCGGCAGCGACGCCATGGTCGCCAGCGCCCACCCGCGCGCGTCGAGGGCCACCGCGACGTCGCCGTAACGGGCGCCGCCGCCGACCGTGACGCTCCCCGCAGCCTCGTCGACGGTGAGGTCGGCGGGCAGGTCAGCGGTGGACAGCAGCAGGCCCGGAGTGTCGGCGATGCCGCTGAACGAGTGTCGGGTGCCCAGCGGCCGGACCCGGTCGGCGCCGGCGACCAGTTCCTGTGCCTCGGCGACCGAGGCCGGCCGGGAAAGCCGCGCGGCGGCGTAACGATGGTTGCCTGCCCAGTTCCATTCCATGGGCGCAACCGTATTGCGTCAGCGCCGGCTCTGGAACCGCGCCGCCAGGCCGTGCGGGTCGGGCGCCGGCGCCGGCGCCGCCGGCGGGTTGTCGTCGCGGTCGGCCATCCGGTTCTGCAGGTAGGCCATGCCCGCGCGGTCGTCGGCATTGGGCGCGGCCAGCACCGCGTAGACCAGGCCGATGACCACCAGGATCACGGCGAGGACGATCGGCACCAGCAGGTTGGACGCGGTCGCACCGGACAGCGCGCCGTGCTCCTCGTGCAGCGTCGCCGACATCGAGTACATGCCGGTGAAGTGCATGCCGTTGACCGCGACGCCCATGATCAGGGCCGAACCGACAACCGCGAGGGCGCCCTTGACGTTGAGCGCGAGCCACAGCGCGACCGCCGACGCCACGACCGCGATGGCGATCGACAGGCCCACTCGCGTGCTGTCGTAGTGGATTTCGGCATTGACCCTCATCGCGGCCATCCCGGTGTAGTGCATCGCCGCGACCCCGGCGCCGGCGATCACGCCCCCGATGATTACCTTGATCAGCAGCGGTCGGCCCAGGCCGGCGATGAAGAGGCCGATGCCGACCATCACGATCGCGATGAGTGCGCTGGCGGCGGTGAGCCCGATGTCATAACGAATGGGGGCGCCGGTGACCGAAAAGCCGAGCATCGCCATGAAATGCATGCTCCAGATCGCGGTGCCGCCGATCGCCCAGGCAGCGAGCATCAGCCACCAGGCCCGTTGCGCGGTGGCGGTCGCTTCACGGGCCCGCTGGGCGCAGATCAGCCCGAGGACCGATCCCAACACCGATAGCGCGTAGCTCAATGCCGGAGTAATCCAGCCATACCCGAATTGGTCTATGTGCGCCATGATTCGCTTTCGTTGTCCGGCCGCCTTGGGTGCGAGATCAACAATGTCCTACCAATGGGACGATCACCATGCCACGTTCGGCTATAAGTCGCTGGGTAGCGTCATGATGACCGAGTAATCTGCGGCAATTTGGCACGTTGTGCCTCGGTCAGTTCGGGGATGGCGGCGTAAGCACCACCACGGCCCCGGCGCACTGACACCGGCCCGGTCAGGTCAGACCGGCGTGCCGCGTCGTGCAGCGCGGCGTCGACCCGCCCGCCGGCCCAGCCGAGCGCCGCCGCCAGCGTCGCGGCGCGCACCGGCGCGCCCACCTGCACCAGCGCCGCAGTGACGGTCAGCACGTCGGCGACGGCGGCGTCGGAGGGCCCACCGGACATGTCGTCGCCGAGCCGGGCGAAGAAGCCGGCCATCTCGGCCAGTCGCACCCCGGCCGGGGTGTCGCGGCCGAAGACGGCCACACCCCGCTCGGCCGCCTCGGCCCAGGCCAGGTGGGCCCGCGCACTGCCGGCCCAGGCCCGCAGCCAGACATCGTCGTCGACGACGTAGCGCTCCCGCCGGCCGGCCCGCTCCCGGCGGAGCAGGTCGAGGCCGGCGAGATAGCCGACCGCTTTGGACACCGACGCCGGGCTGACCCGCAGCCGCTCGACCAGGTCGCGGGCGGTCAAGCTGCCCGAGTCGGTGGTGTAGAGGCAGGACAGCACCCGGGCCACCATCCGCGGTATGCCGGCGACGGTCAGCATCGTCGCGAATTCCTCGACGAACGCCTCGCGGGCCTCGGCGTCGGCCGGGCCGGCGCCGGCCGGCCCGGTCGGAGGACGGCGCCCGGCCCGGCGCGCGGTCGCCCGGTGTGCCCGGTCGGCGGCGTAGCCGCGGGCACCGCCGTTGCGGGCCACCTCGCGGGTCACCGTCGAGGTCGGCCGCCCGAGGTCCCGGGCGATCTCGGCGTAGCCGAAGCCCTCGGTGAGCCCGGCCGCGATGCGCACCCGCTCGTCGTGCGTGAGCCTGCCACCCGGCATCGCGGCCTCCGTTGCGTTCACCGGCAGCCCATTGCAACGGGCGTTGCGTTCTCTCCCATCGCCATTGCAATGATTGCCGAAATCTGTTGTCAGCAAAGGACTTTAGCGTTGACGGTCCGGGAAACGGAAAACTAGCGTCCGCCGGTATGACAACCGCGATCGACATCGAGGGCCTGTGCATGCGCTACGACGCCACCGAGGTGCTGCACGACGTGACGTTGCGGGTCGGCGCCGGCGAGACGGTGGCACTGCTCGGGCCCAACGGAGCCGGCAAGACCACGACCATCGAGATCCTCGAGGGTTTCCGGGAGCGCGGCGCCGGCCGGGTCGAGGTGCTCGGCGTCGACCCGACCCGCGGTGACGACGCCTGGCGGGCCCGGGTCGGGATCGTCCTGCAGTCGTGGCGCGACCACGCCAAGTGGCGGGTCCACGAGTTGCTCGGCCACCTCGCCGGCTACTACCCGCGGCCCTGGCCGGTCGACCGGCTGCTCGCGGCCGTGGGCCTGACCGAGCAGGCCGGCCAGAAGATCCGCACGCTCTCCGGGGGCCAGCGGCGCCGCCTCGACGTGGCGATCGGTGTGGTCGGCCGGCCCGACGTGCTGTTCCTCGACGAACCGACGGCCGGCTTCGACCCGGTCGCCCGGCACGAGTTCCACGACCTGGTCGCCGGGCTCGGCACGACGGTCCTGCTCACCACCCACGACCTGGCCGAGGCCGAGCGGCTGGCCGACCGGATCGTCATCCTCGACCGTGGGCGGGTCGTCGCCGACGGGACGCCGCCCGACCTGTCCAAGCGGATCGTCGGTGCCGACGAGGTCCGCTGGCGCGTCGCCGACCAGCGGTTCACCCGGTCGACGGCCGACTCCACGGGCTTCGTGCGCGAGCTGTTCGCGGCCCACGGCAGCGCGGTCGAAGAGCTCGAGGTGTACCGGGCATCGCTGGAGCAGACCTACCTCGCGCTCGTCCAGCGGGCCGAGGTGCCGCGGTGACCGCGCTGCGCCTCGGCCGGCGGCGCGGCCTGATCCTGCTGCGCCAGTCGTTCAGCAACGGCGCCGAGCTGTTCGCGCACCTGTTCTGGCCGCTGCTGATGGTCGGCGCCGTGCTGCTGCTGCGCGGCCGCGACTTCGGCCCGTTCTCGCTCGGCGCGCTGGCGGTGCCGAGCATCCTGGGCATGAACGCCGCCTTCGGCATGGTCGCGCTGAGCCAGCAGCTCACCGCCGACCGCGAGGACGGCACCCTGCTGCGGGCCAAGGCGACCCCGCACGGCGTGCCGGCCTACCTGGTCGGCACGCTGATCCTGGTCGGCGGCGGCCTGCTCGCCGACCTGGCCGTCTTCCTCGTGCCGGCCGCGCTCCTGGTGCCCGGCCTGGTCACCGGCGGCGCCGGCACCTGGCCAGCCGTCGCCGGGCTGCTCGCGCTGGCCCTGGCCGCGACGCTGCCGCTGGGCATCGTGCTCGGCGCTGTCTTCGGCAGCCCGCGGGCACAGGGGCTGCTCACGCTGCCGATCCTCGGCCTGGTCGCGGTCTCCGGGATCTTCTATCCGATCGCCGCGCTGCCCGGCTGGCTACAGGCCGTCGGGCAGGCGTTCCCGTTCTACTGGCTCGGCCTGGGCATGCGCGCGGCCCTGCTCCCGGACGCCGCGGTCACGGTCGAGCTCGGCGACTCGTGGCGGCACCTGGAGACGGTCGGCGTGCTGTCGCTGTGGGCGGTGGCCGGGCTGCTGCTCCCCCCCGCCGTGCTCCGCCGGGTGGCCCGGCGGGAGTCCGGATCGCGGGTGGCGGCGCGCCGCGAACGTGCGCTGCAACGGGTCGGGTGACGTAAATCCCGGTGCGCGCGCGGCCCGGCCCAGGATAGGAAGGGGCGTGCCCGAGTTGCTGCCACCCACCGTCGACGTACGCCGCTCGTTCCTGACGGCGATGACCGAGTTCCAGGCCGAAGGACGCGGCGCGGCCGACGACCGGTCGATGATCGGCGCCGAGATCCAAGCCTGGGGCGACCGCTGGGACGACCCCGAGGTGTTCGCCGAATACACCGCCTGGCTGCGCGCCCAGGCGCTGGAGGAGTCGCCGCGGCCGCCGACCCACGTGCCGTCGACCACGCTCTGGTGGGTCGACGGCGAGGCCTACCTCGGACGGCTGGCGATCCGGCACCGGCTCACCGACTTCCTGCTCGAGGTCGGCGGGCACATCGGCTACGACGTGCGGCCGGGCGCCCGGTTGCGGGGGCACGCCACCGCGATGCTGGCAGCGGCGTTGCCGGTGGCCCGGGCCCTGGGCATCGACCCCGTGCTGGTCACCTGTGACGTCGACAACGTCGGCTCCCGCCGGGTGATCGAACGCAACGGCGGCGTCCTCGACGACGAGCGCAAAGGCAAACTGCGGTTCTGGGTGCCGACCACGGCGGTAGGCTCGGCCCAATGATCTACAAGTTGCTGACCACCGCGGAGTGGCGGGCCGCCGAAGCGGCCGGGGTCTACGGTGGCTCCGACTTCGACCGCGGTGACGGGTTCATCCATTTCTCCGCCGCCGACCAGGTGGTCGAGACCGCCGCCCGGGTGTTCGCCGGCCAGACCGGGCTGACCATGCTCACCGTCGACCCCGACGTGCTGGGCGCCGCCCTGCGTTGGGAGGTCTCCCGCGGCGGGGCCCTGTTCCCCCACCTCTACGGGCCGATGCCGCTGCACGCGGTGGTCGCGGTCGTGTTGCTGCGCGACGACATCCCGGTCGACGAGGCGGTGGCCGCGGCGCTCTAGCGAGCGCCGCGGCCGACTCGCTCACGACAGGGTGAACGGCACCGTCAGCGTCGACTGCCTCCCCTCCGCCGCCGTGGCGTCCACCCGCACGGTCGTCGGCGCGTTGCCGATCGCGTTCCACAGCTCCAGCCGCACGCAGCCGCCGGTCATCGCCGCGAGCGCGCCGGTCGATGCGCGCAAACCGGCAGCCTGGGTGTAGACCTCGGTGCCGGACACCGGGTCGGTGGCGAAGTAGTGGTAGGTCTCGGTCCGGCCGAACGCGCCGGAGCCGCTCGGGTCGTAGGAGACCCGGGCCTGGATGCCCTGTCCGACGGCGCCGCCGGCGTCCACCTGGAGGCTGAACGCGGTCGTGCCGGAGACCTGCCCCCGCAACCCGCAGAGCGCGAACGTGGCCTGGTTGTGCGGCGTGCCGTCCCAGTTGCCGTTGGCCGCCGGCAGCGTGACCGTCGCGGCGCCAGCACCGGCCGATGTGGACAGTGCGCCAGCGGACCGGACGAACAGCCGGTTGGAGGCCACCGGCGGGTTGCTCGTCGGCGGGTTGCTCGTCGGCGGGTCGGTGGGCTGATCCGTCGGTGGGTTCGCCACCCCACCGCCGCCACTCCAGGTGAACGCGCCGGTGGTGGCCGTGCGCCCGGCCGGTACGGTGAGCGTCCGGCCGTCGGAGAAGCGCACGGTCAGCGGGTTGGCCGAGACGTTGGTCGCCACGTAGGTGCGGGCACCGTTCTTGCTGAACACCGCGTAGAGCGGCGTGTCGGCGGTGACCGTGGTGTCGACCGTGCCGAGCGCGGCCACGTTGCGCACGAAGTGGAAGGTGTGCGCCCGGGTCTCGCCGTCCTCCGGGGCGTAGCCCGGGTTGGCCCGCAACGCGGCCAGGGCCGCGTCACCGGAGCCCGCGCCCAGCGCCCGGAACGACCACCACACGTCCTGCCAGGCGGTCGGTTGCCCGCCGTTGTTGCGTACCATCTCGTCCCAGTTGGTGTTCACATAGGACGGACGGTAGCCGAGGTAGAGCGAGCCGCCGGTGATCGGCAGCAGGTTGATGCCCTGGATCATCTCCGGCTCGCCGCTGAACCAGGTGGCGTAGGCGCCGCCGTCACCCCAGACCATGCCGACCGCGCTGTGCCCGAACGCCGCCGGATAGTTGGTGTCCGAGGAGTCGAACCAGTATTCCTGGATCGCCTGCGCCTGGGTGGTGTAGATGAACAGGCCGGCGTCGCGCACCGCGGTGTTGCCGGTGGCGATGCCCCACTGGATCAGGGCGTTGGCGAAGTTCATCCCCTCCGACGACGACTCCTGGTTGTTGCCGGCGCCGAACGCGGCGTGCCCGGAGGCCCAGTCGTGGCCGGCGTAGATGTCGAAGTCGCGCAGGAACGGGAACATCGGGTCGGCCCGGTTCCAGCTGTTGGCGTCGCGGATCAGCAGGTTGACCATCGCGCCGTACTGGGACTGCGACGCCCACTGCGGGTCGAACCGGGCGAGGGTGGCCGCCGCGGCGATGAAGTAGCCGTAGTGGAAGTGGTGGTCGTTGAGTTCGGTGTCCGAGCCGTAGGAGGCCGGATAGCCGACCAACGTGCCCCAGGCGGCGTCGTACGCGAAAACGCGCTGGGTCTTGCCCGTCGACGCGGTGAACCAGTCGGTGAGCCGGGTGCGGATCGCGGCCAGCATCCGGTCGCGCTGCGCGGTGCGGCCCAACTGGTCCGCGATCTCGGCGAGCCGCGCTGCCCGGCCGAGGCCCTTGCCCGTCCAGTAGGTGTCGTTGCCGACGCCGGCCAGCGGGTCGCCGCCCGCCACCTGGTCGAGCAGCCCGCCCAGGGTGGTCAGGTCGGCGCCGGTCGACGTGGCGACGGCCGGCACCTCGGGCAGGACACCGTTGAACCGCATGGCGGTGGTGAACGAGGAGACCCCGACCAGCGCCTTCATCGGTCCGCGGGCCGAGACATAGGTGGGTGTGATCGGCGTCCCGCCGGCCAGGCTCTTCCACTGGTGCGGGTAGAGCGCCAGCACGGTGCCGCCGCCGCTGCCCTCGCGGGCCGTAGTGGTGACCGCGTAGGTGGCGTTGACGGTGCTGGTCGCCTGGTTGAACGACCAACTGACCGTGGTGCCGGTGACGTGCCGGTGCGCGTAGGTGGCGTAGCTGTCGGCCAGGGCGGTGCGCTCGGCGGCCGGCGTCGAGGTGGTGCTCGGCAGCAGGGCCACCGAGAGATAGCCCCGACCGGCCAGTGTGGACCGGATCGTGGTGCCGCTGACCGTCCAGGTCGCGCCGGTCGGCGCGAACGCGACGTAGTCGTGGCCGCGCATGGTGAAGCCGACCCGGTTGCCGCTGTTGACCCACACCGCGGGTGTGCTGGGGAACGAGAGCACCGCGTCACCGCCGGTCACCTGGGCGTAGACGAACGGCAGGCCGTGCCCGATGGTGGTGCGCAGCGTGCGTCCGGCGCCGGACCAGTAGGGCGAGACGGTCCAGTCGCTCCACCCGTCGACCTTCACGTCGGGTGAGCTGAGCCCGGCGACACCGAGGGTGAACTCCCGGCTGTACGGATAGTGGTACTCCCCCACGGTCGTCGGTGTGCCGGAGACCGTGGCCGTCGTGGTGTAGGAGACGCCGAGGCCGTCGGCGGCGGGCTGGAAGGACATCGGGTGGGCGTGCAGCGGCGCGGAGAACTGGCAGCCGACGTTGTCACGCTTGTAGAGCAGCGACGACCACCAGTCGTTGGTCGGCACCGGCCCGGCCGGCGCGTTGGCGGTGACGTAGAGGCGCGGGTTGCCGGAGATGCCGGCGCAGGCGACCGGTGCCGCGCCGCCGGCGGGCCGGCTGGTGGCGTAGCTGCCGGCGCCCAGTGGCGCGGCGCCGGCCGGGTCGAGCATGGTGAACGAGAGTGCGGTGGTCACGAGCGCGACGGCGAGCACCGCCGCGGACGCGCGCCATCGACGGGAAAGCGGTTTCATGATGCCTCCGGGGACGGGCGGGGGCGTTCTGTTGCAGTGCAGGCCATCAAACCCAACGGCAGATGTCAATGCCTTCTCAGTACGCGAGAGAGCGCTCTCACGCAGGCCGCCAGCCCGGATCCCGCCCGCTGACCGCCAGCACCGCCGCGAACGGCCCGGCCCCGGGGTCGACCGGCACCGGTGGCGCGAAGATGCCCATCGCCCGGCCCTGCTCGGCCATCTCGGTCATGAACCGGGCGGTCAGGTCGACCGCCGTCGGGTCCGGCTCGTAGTCCTGGCCGGTCGCACGGGCCAGGTCCCAGCCGTGGATGGTCAGGTCGGTGGTCAGCATCGACGCGACGGCCGCCGGCGGCATCTCGTAGGTGCCGAGCGTGATCGGCGCGGCCGGCGGCGTCGCCCAACCGGCCGCCGCCCGCGCCCGGTCGGCGTCGAAGCGGGCCGCGTAGTCGTCGCCGAACAGGTCCGCGTTCCACAGCTCGCTCGGCACCGGCCCGCCCCGGCCGGCCAGCGCCAGCGCGCTGCCCACCTGGAGCAGGTGGTTGACCAGGGTGCGCACGTCCCAGTCGCCGCACGGGGTCGGGCGGCCGAGCTGGGCCGGACGCACGCCGCCGACCACCCGTGCGGTGTGGCCGGCGGCGCCTGAGATCACGCTGTCGAGGTGCATACCGGACACGCTAGGTGCGCGGCCGGCCGCCGGGCTTGAACAAACGCGACATAACCTGGAGCGATGCCGGGGATCCTGCATGCCGACATCGCGCATCGGCGGTTCCGGTTCACCACCCACCCGCCGGGCGAACGGCTCGTCCCGTTCGTCACCCACTACTGGGTCATCCACTGGGACCTGCGCGGGCAGCCGCCGCACGAACAGCACGTGCTGCCGTACCCCGCGGTCAACGTGACCTTCATGCCCGGCCGCTGCCGGGTCACCGGCGTGCCGCGCGGCCGGTTCACCGAGGTGCTCACCAGCACCGGCCGAGTGGTCGGGGCACGCTTCCGGCCGACCGGCTTCCGGCCGTTCCTCGACGGTCCCGTGTCGACGCTCACCGACCGCTTCCGGCCGGTGGAGGCGGTGTTCGGTGCCGACGGCCGCGGGCTGGCCGAGGCCGTGCTGGCCGCCGACGAGGCCGGCGCCGTCGGGCTGCTCGACCGGTTCCTGTCCGAGCGCGCGCCGGACCAGCCCGACGCGGCGGCCGGGACCGTCGAGCGCGTCATCGCGCGGGCGGCGCGGGACTCCGCGGTCACCCGGGTCGACCAGCTCGTCGACGCCTCCGGCGTCCGCACCCTGCAGCGGCAGTTCGCCGAATACGTGGGCGTCGGGCCGAAGTGGGTGATCCGGCGCTGGCGGTTGCACGAGGCGGCCGCGGCGGCGGAGTCCGCGGGAGGTGGGCTCGACGTCGCCGCGCTGGCCGCCGCCCTCGGCTATGCCGACCAGGCCCACCTGACCCGCGACTTCACCGCCGTGGTCGGCGAGCCACCGGCCCGCTATGCGCGCGCCCAGCCGGGGCCGGCGTAGCGTCGCGGGTATGAGGATCGTGATCGCCGGCGGCCACGGCCAGGTGGCCCGGCTGCTCAACCGGCAGCTCGCCGACGCCGGGCACACCCCCGTGGCGATATTCCGCAAGGCCGAGCAGACCGACGACGTCGTCGCCTCCGGCGCCGAGCCGGTCGTGCTCGACCTGGAGAAGGCGGGTCGGGACGAGGTCGCACTGGTCCTCGCCGGTGCCGACGCCGCCGTCTTCGCGGCCGGTGCCGGCCCGGGCAGCGGCCCGGCCCGCAAGCGCACGGTCGACCGCGACGCCGCCATCCTCTTCGCCGACGCGGCGGTGGCGGCCGGCTGCCGCCGGTTCGTGCTGCTCTCGGCGATCGGCGCGGACGACTTCGACCCATCGCTCGACGACGACTTCGAGGTCTACCTGGAGGCGAAGAGCGCCGCCGACGGTGCCGTGCGCGATATGGACCTGGACTGGACGATCATGCGACCGGACGGGTTCACCGACAAGCCCGGCACCGGCAGGGTCACCGCCGGCGAGACGGTCACCCGGGCCAGCATCCCGCGGGCCGACGTCGCCGCCGTGATCGCCGCCCTGGTCACCGGTGGTTTCGCCGTGCACCGGCAGTTCGAGGTGACCACCGGCCAGACCCCGATAGCAGAGGCGCTCGCCGCCCTCTGATCAGTCCGCCGCCGAGCGGGGCCGCGGCGCCGGTTCGCTGTCCACCGAGGACTCCGCGGTCGGCAGGGCGGGCTCGGCCGGCTCCTCGCGCCGCTCGGCCTCGGCCTCGGCCGCCGCCTCGTCGTCGTCGGTCGGCTCGGTGCCCGGCGGTTCGCGATCGGCCGTCGGCTCGCCGGCCGGATGGTCCGCCAGATAGCGCACCGCCGTGTTGGCGACCGCCAGGATCGGCACCGCGACCAGGCCGCCGACGATGCCACCGACCACGATGCCGCTGGCGATCGCGAGGATGACCGACAGCGGGTGCAGCGCGACGGCCCGACCCATGATCAGCGGCTGCAGGACGTGCCCTTCGAGTTGCTGCACGCCGATCACGATGCCGAGCACGATCAGCGCGCTGATCGGCCCGTGGGTGACGAGCGCGACCAGTACCGCGACCGCGCCGGTGACGGTCGCGCCGACGACCGGGACGAACGCGCCGAGGAAGACCAGGGCCGCGAGCGGCAGGGCGAGCGGGATCCGCATGATCGCCAGCCCGATGCCGATGCCGGCCGCGTCGACGAAGGCCACCAGCACCGTGGCCCGCACGTAGGACACCAGGGTGTGCCAGGAGTAGTGCCCGGCCCGGGCCACCGGCACCCGCGCACCACGGGGCAGCAGCCGGCACAGGAAGGTCCAGATCTGCTCGCCGTCACGCAGGTAGAAGAAGAGCGTGAACAGCACGAGGAAGAAGCCGGTGACGACCTCGCCGATGGTGGTCGCCGTGCTCAGCGCGCCGGTGGTCAGCCCGCCCCGGTTGGCCATGAACTGCTTCTGTGTCTGCTCGATCGCGTCGCTGACCTGGTTCTGCGAGATGTGCAGCGGGCTCTGCGCGAGCCACTTCTGCACCTCGTCGATGCCCTCGCTGACCTGGGAGGAGAGGCTGTCGAACTGGGAGACGAAGGTCTGCACGATCAGGCTGAGCCCGCCGAAGACCACGATCAGGCCGCCGATCAGCACCAACGCGGCGGCCAGTGACTTGTTGACCCCGCGCTGGCGCAGCCCGCCGGCGGCCGGCTCCAGCAGGGCCGCCAGCAGGATGGCGACCACCACCGGGATCAGCACCACCCGGAGCAGACCGATCACCCGCAGCAGCAGGTACGCGGCCGCGACGAGCAGCACGATCCGCCAGGCCCAGGCCCCGGCGAGCCGGATCCCGCGGGGAACGCCGTCGTCGACCGAGGTCTTCTGGTCGACGAGGACGACCGGCGTGGCGCTCGGCGCCAAGCTTTGGTTGGGTGTGAAGGGCGGCGGCGCGCCGCGGCCGGCGGTGCGCAAGGTGGTGCGGGCGCGCTGGCGCACCGAGTCGACCCAGGTCATGCCGGACTCCGTTGCCCAACCGCAAGGGTCTGGAAACCCTAGGCGGCCCGCCGGCCGGCCTTCTTCGCCGCCGCCTTCCTGGCCGTGCCGGTCTTCTTCGCCGAGGTCGAGGCCTTCTTGGCGGCCGTCTTGCCGGTCGCCGTCTTCCTGGCCGGCGCCTTCTTCGCGGCGGTCTTCCTGGCGGGTGCCTTCTTCGCGGCGGCCTGCTTGGCGGCTGCCTTCTTCGCGGCGGTCTTCTTGGCCGGTGCCTTCTTCGCGGCGCCCTGATCGGCCCCCGCCTTCTTGGCGGGTGCCTTCTTCGCGGCGGCCTGATTGGCCCCCGCCTTCTTGGCCGGCGCCTCCTTGGCCGGCGCCTTGTCCGCCCGGCCGCTCCGGCGGGAACTGGCCTCCTCGACGCTGCGGCGGAGCACCTCCATCAGGTCGCTGACTCCGGTCGCCTCGGGCGCGGCGGCGGTCTCGGTGAGCTCCTCGCCGGACTTCTTCGCCTCGATCAGCTCCTTGACCCGATCGGTATAGGTGTCGCGGTATTCACTCGGCTTCCACGACCCGGTCATCGAGTCGAGGAGCTGCCCCGCCATGCTCAGCTCGGCCGGCTTGAGCTTGATCTTGCCCGGCACGTCGCCGACGTCGTCCGGATCGCGCACCTCGTCGGCGAAGAACATCGTCAGCAGCACCAGGACGTCGCCGTCGGCGCGGATCGCGGTCAGGTATTCCTTGCCCCGCATGACCAGCGTGCCGATCGCGGCCCGGCCGGCGTCGGCCATCGCGTCGCGCAACAGCGCGTAGGTGCGGCTCGACTCCTCGCCGCCGGGGCCGAGGTAGTAGGCCTTCTGGTAGTAGATCGGGTCGATCTCGTCGAGGTCGACGAAGGCGTGGATCTCCAGGCTGCGGGACCGGCCCGGTGCGACCGCGTCGAGCTCGTCCTGGTCGAGGATCACGTACTGCCCGCCGCCGACGTCGGCGCCCTTGACGATGTCGGCGTAGTCGACCTCTTTCCCGGTGCGCTCGTTGACCCGCTGGTAACGGATCCGGTCGCTGGTGCCCTTCTCGAACTGGTGGAAGGAGACCTCGTGCTCGCGGGTCGCCGAATACATCCGGACCGGCACCGCTACCAGTCCGAAGCTGATCACGCCGGTCCAGATCGGGCGCGCCATCGCCACCACCTCCAGTGTGGAAACTCCCCCGGTACTACCCGCGAGCCTCGCACGCAACACGGTCAGCCGCTGACGAACATTCGTCTTGCACAATCGTCTAAGACGTGCGTACCATCGCAGCATGACACGCATCGAGCACGCGAAGGTCCTCGTTTCGGGAGCCGGCATCGCCGGCATGGCGCTGGCCTGGTGGTTGACCGAGCACGGCGCCGAGGTGACGGTGGTCGAGCGCGCCGCGGGCGTGCGCGACGGCGGCTACAAGGTCGACATCCGGGGTGCGGCCCTCGCCGTGGTCGAGCGGATGGGCCTGCTCGAGCGGGTCCGCGCGGCCCGCACCGGGGTGCGCACCGGCTCGGTCGTCGACGCCACCGGGCGCCGGGTGGCCAGCATGGACGCCGACACCTTCGGCGGCCGGGTGCACGACGACGCCGAACTGCTCCGGGGCGACCTGGCCACGATGCTCTACGAGCTGACGGCCGACCGGGTCGCCTACCGCTTCGGCGACGCCATCGCCTCGCTCGGCAGCGAGGTGGTCTTCGACAGCGGCGAGCGCGGGTCCTACGACCTGGTGGTCGGCGCTGACGGGCTGCGCTCGCGCACCCGCGCGCTCGCGTTCGGCGATGCCGGGGTGCACGACCTCGGCCACTACATCGCGATCTGCTCGGTGCCCAACCACCTGGGCCTCGACCGCGAGGAGCTGACCTATGTCGGCGCCGGGCGCACCGCCCTGGTCTACAGCACCGCCGGCCAGGCCGACGCCAAGGCGATGTTCCTGTTCGCCGATCCGGGCGGCGAGCGGCCCCGGGGCCTCGACGCGCAGCGGGCGTTCCTGCGCGCGGCCTACGCGACCGAGGGTTGGGAGGTGCCGAAGCTGCTCGCCGCGCTCGGCGACGCACCCGACCTCTACTTCGACACGATCAGCCAGGTGCGGCTCGACAGCTGGTCGCGCGGCCGGGTGACGCTGATCGGCGACGCCGCCTACTGCGCCTCCCCCGCCTCCGGCCAGGGCACCAGCCTCGCGCTGGTCGGCGCCTACGTGTTGGCCGGCGAGATGGCCGCGGCCGGCCTCGACGAGGGCCCGCGCCGCTACGAGGAGCGGATGCGCCCCTTCGTCGCCGCCAACCAGCACCTCGGCCCGGCCAACATCAAGCACATGGTGCTGCGCAGCCGCAGCCGGGTCCGGGTGTCGATGCGGATGCTCGCGGTGGTCAATCGGCTGCCGGGCAAGGAACGGATGCTGGCCAAGGTGGTCGAGCCGATCAACCGGGCGGCGAACGCAATCAGTCTGCCCAGCTACTGACGGCTTTCGAGACCGATGGCACCATGCGCCCTTGCGCATGGTGCCATCGTGGTGTCATAGTACTGCCATGGACCTGACGCCCTACGTCGACAAGCTCCGCGACGAGCTCGCCGTCGCCGCCGAGGCCGGCGGCGACGAGGCCCGCGCCCTCGCCGAGCGGCTCACCGCCCCACTGGAGTCGGCCATCCGGCTGGCCCTGCTGGAGGCACTCTCGGCCGCCGCCGACGAGATCACCCGCGAGTTGGCACCCGGCTCCGTCGACGTGCGCCTGCGCGGCCGCGACCCGCAGTTCGTGGTCTCGGTGATGCCAGATGGCACCACGACGGCACCAACCGTGGCGCCGCCGGCGGCCGCACCGGTCGACGACACGCTGACCGCCGGCGCCACGTCCGCCCGGATCAACCTGCGCCTCCCCGACGACCTCAAGGCCCGCGTCGAAGCGGCCGCCGGCCGGGGCCACGTCTCGGTCAACACCTGGCTCGTCCGCGCGGCCGCCGCCGCCCTCGACACCGACCAGCAGCAGCGCACCGCCAGCACCCACATCGGCATCGACGGAAGCCAGCGGTTCACCGGCTGGGTGCGCTGACCCGCTCCGACTCGCGAAACGAGGAGACCACCATGCCCACGTTCAACACCCCCGGCCCGATCGACATCAGCCTCAGCCTGCTGTGCGGGCACGTGCGCATCACCGCGAGCGACCGCGACACGACCGAGGTCGAGGTCCGGCCGGGCAGCGCGTCGGCCAGTTCGGCCAAGCTGGCCGACGAGACCCAGGTCGACTTCGCCGACGGCCAACTCAAGGTGCGCACCCCCAGGAACTTCAGCCGGTGGCTGGGCGCCAAGAACGGCCGGGTCGAGGTCGAGATCGCGGTGCCCGCGGGCTCCCGGCTCGACGGCGACAACGGCGCCGGTGACCTGCACGCCGAGGGCTTGCTCGGCGACACCCGCTACAAGACCGGTTTCGGCGAGATCCGGCTGGGTCAGACCGGCCCGGCGCGGCTCACCACCGGCGCCGGCGACATCACGGTCGCCCGGGTGAGCGGCGACGCCGAGGTCACGACCGGCACCGGCCGCGTGCACGTCGGGGCGGTCGAGGGCGTCGCGACGCTGAAGAACTCCAGCGGCGAGACCTGGGTCGGCGAGGCCGGCGGCGCGCTGCGGGCCAACTCGGCCAACGGCGACATCGCCGTCGATCAGGCGCGCGGCGGCGCCACCCTGAAGACCGCCTGCGGCAGCCTGCGGGTGCTGGAGGCGGTGCGCGGCCGGGTCTCGCTGGAGACCGCCGCCGGCTCGCTCGAGGTGGGCATCCCGGCCGGCACCGCCGCCTGGCTCGACCTCGACGTCAAGAACGGCAGCGTGCGCAACAGCCTCGGCGGGGCGTCCGGCCCGGTCGAGGGAGACGAGAAGGTCGAGGTGCGCGCCCGCACCTACTTCGGCGACATCGTGATCCACCGGGCCTGACGGCCCCGCCCCACCCCGTTCCACCCCGCCCCAGCCGCGGCAGCACTGCTGTCATGGCTACCAGCGCTGCCCTTGAAAGGATCATCATGACCGCGATCGAGGTGTCCGGCCTGCGCAAGGCGTACGGCAAGCACACCGTGCTCGACGGCATCGACCTGCGCGTCGCCGAAGGAACCGTGTTCTCCCTGCTCGGTCCCAACGGCGCCGGCAAGACCACCACCGTCGAGATCCTCACCACCCTGCAGGCCCCGGACGCGGGACAGGTCACCGTGGCCGGACACGACCTGGCCCGGGACCCCGACGGCGTACGCCGTTCGATCGGGGTCACGGGCCAGTTCTCGGCCGTGGACAACCTGCTCACCGGCGTGGAGAACCTGCAACTGATGGCCGACCTGCTGCACCTGGGCAAGGCCGCCGGCCGGCGGCGGGTCGCCGAACTGCTCGAACGCTTCGACCTGGTCGACGCGGCCAAGCGGATGGCCGTCACCTACTCCGGTGGCATGCGGCGCCGGCTCGACCTGGCCATGACGCTGGTCGGCCGGCCGAAGGTGATCTTCCTCGACGAGCCGACCACGGGCCTCGACCCGCGCAGCCGGCACACCATGTGGGAGAGCATCCGCGACCTGGTCGCCGGCGGCACCACGATCTTCCTGACCACGCAGACCCTCGACGAGGCCGATCGCCTCGCCGACCGGATCGCCCTGCTCAACGGCGGCGTGCTGGTCGCCGAGGGCACCCCGGCCGAGCTCAAGCGGCTGGTGCCGGGCGGCCACGTACGCCTGCAATTCAGTGATCCGCAGGGCCTCGACCACGCGGCCGCCCGGTTCGCCGACGGCACCCGTGACGACGACGCGCTGACCCTCGACGTGCCCGGCGACGGCGGGGTGGCCACGCTGCGCACCCTGCTCGACCGCCTGACCCGCGAACGGGTCGAGCCGGACGGGCTCTCGGTGCACACCCCGGACCTCGACGACGTCTTCCTCGCCCTGACCGCCAGCGCACCCGCCGCGCGCGAATACACCAAGGACGGTGCCCGATGACCACCACGATGCTCGACTCGGTGACGATGTTCCGGCGGGACCTCAAGCACGCGATGCGGTTCCCGATGATGACCGTCAGCGGCATCGGCACCGCCGTGATCTTCCTGCTGCTGTTCGTCGGCGTGTTCGGCGACGCGCTCGGCGCCGACTTCCTGCCGGCCGGCGCTGGCCGCTACATCGACTACGTGACGCCGGGCATCATCCTGATGGCCGCCGGCACCGGCACGGCGGCGACCGCGATCAAAATCAACCAGGACATGACGGAAGGCATCATCTCCCGGTTGCGCACGATGTCGATCGCCCGGATGTCGGTGCTCACCGGGCAGGTGATCGGCAGCCTCATCCGTACCTTGCTCAGCGTCATCCTGGTCGTGCTCGTCGCCCTGGCCCTGGGTTTCCGGCCGTCGGCCACCCCGGTCGAATACCTGGCCGCGCTCGGCGTCTTCGCGATGCTGACGTTCGCGCTGACCTGGCTGGCGGTCTCGTTCGGCCTGGCGACGAAGACGGTCGCCGGCGCCAACAGCCTCTCGCTGATCCTGCAGTTCCTGCCGCTGATCTCCAGCGCGTTCCTGCCGACCGGGTCGATGCCGGCCGGGGTGGCCTGGTTCGCCGAGCACCAGCCCTACACGCCGATCATCGAGACCCTGCGCGGCCTGCTGATGGGCTCGGGCATCGGCGACGCCGCCTGGTGGTCGATCGGATGGTGCGTGGTGCTCGCCGGCGCCGGCTTCCTCTGGGCGCGCTACCTCTACGACCGGCCCCGCAAGGGCTGACGCTCGCCTTCCGGACCCGGCGCGGCCTCCTCGGCGCGCCGGGTCCGTCCGTCGTGGACGGTCAGCACGCCGGCCACGTCGACGTCGGCCGAGGTGCCCGGATAGCCGGACTCGGCGATCAGCCGGGCGCCGAGGACCGCGCTCCAGAACGTGCGGGTCTCCACCTCGGCCGGCCGGTCGATGGCCCAGCCGCGACGGTCCAGGATCCCGGTCAGATAGTGCTCGGCCTGGCGGAACAGCACCGTGAGGTTCTGCTCGGCCAGCGCCCTCAGCTCCGGCCGCCGGCGGGTGATCGACATCGCCTCGACCACCGCCGGCACCGACGGCAGCGCCAGCGCGGTGCGCGACAGCGCGGCCCGGAACGCGGCGGGGGTGCGCTGGCGCCGGCCGATCGGCTCGAGCCGGGCCGCGTCCCGGAGCAACATCAGGAACGCCGCGTGTACGAACAGCGCGTCCTTCGACCCGAAGTAGTAGGTGACCTGGTTCGGGTGCGCCTTGGCGGCGGCCGCGATATCGGCCACGTTGACGCCGTCGAAGCCGCGCGCGGCGAACAGGTCGACGGCGGCGTCGAGGAGCAGCGCCCGGGTGCGCCGCCCGCGGAGCCTGGGCGGCTGTGCGGTGGACATCTCTAAGTTGTATGCGATACAACTATGGCATGTCCACCACCCCAGCCGAAGTCGTCATCACCGGCCTCGGCGCCACCACCCCACTCGGCGGGGACGTCGACGCCCTGTGGCAGGGCATGCTCGCCGGCCGCTCGGGCGTCCGCCGCATCGACGACCGCTTCGCCGCGTTCGCCTTCGCCGACGACCTGCCCACGAAGATCGCCGCACCGATGGCGGTCTCACCTGCCGAGGCCCTGACCCGGGTGCAGGCCCGCCGGATGGACCGCGCCGAGCAGGCGGCCTTCGTGGCCGCCCGCGAGGCCTGGGCCGCGGCCGGCACCCCCGAGGTCGAGCCCGAGCGCCTGGCGGTCGCGATGGGCACCGGGATCGGCGGCGTCAACACCCTGCTCGACCAGGACGACGTGATCGAAGACCGCGGCCCGGGCAAGGTCTCGCCGCTGACGGTCCCGATGCTGATGCCCAACGGCCCGGCGGCCTGGATCAGCATCGAATACGGCGGCAAGGCCGGCGTCTTCACACCGGTCTCGGCGTGCGCGTCGGGCGCCGAGGCGCTGGCGCTGGGCGCCAGGCTGATCCGCGACGGCGAGGCCGACGTGGTCATCGCCGGCGGCACCGAGGCGGCGATCACCCCGCTGACCATCGCCGGCTTCGCGCAGGCCCGCACGCTGAGCCGGCGCAACGACGACCCCGAGGCCGCGTCCCGCCCGTTCGACACGGCCCGCGACGGCTTCGTCCTGGGCGAGGGCTCGGCCGCGATGATCCTGGAACGCGCCGACTTCGCCGCCGCCCGCGGCGCCCGGGTGCTGGGCCGCCTGGCCGGTTTCGGCATCACAGCCGACGCCTACCACATCACCGGTCCCGACCCGACCGGCGCGGGCCAGATCCGCGCGATCCGCAAGGCCCTGGCCGACGCCGACCTGACCCCGGCCGACATCGTCCACGTGAACTGCCATGCCACGTCCACGGTGGTCGGCGACGTCGGCGAGTCGGCGGCCATCCTGGCGGCGCTCGGCCCCGACGCGGTCCTCACGGCTCCGAAATCGAGCATCGGCCACCTGGTCGGCGCGGCCGGCGCGGTCGAGGGCGTGGTCGCGCTGCTGTCCGCCACCGAGGGCGTGATCCCCCGGACCCTCAACCTGGAGGAGAAGGACAAGGACGTGACGCTCGACGTGGTGGCCGGCGAAACCCGCAAGACCCGCCCAGGCCCGGTCCTGAGCAACTCCTTCGGCTTCGGCGGCCAGAACGTCACCTTGATCTTCACCCCGGCCTGAGGTCGCCGCCCGGCCCGCTGATCAACGCCCGGTACTGTCCAGGCGTGGGGCGGTGGAGTGAGGTTCCGGCGGTGGCGCGGCCGATCGCCGATGCCGCAGTCGACGCGGTCGACGCGGCGGGCGCGCGGGATCGTGCGGCGTTCGAGGCCGCGGTCGGGCGGTTGGCCGGGTTCGACGTGGCGCAGGTGGGGTTGCTGCTCGGCACCGTCGTGCGGCAGGCGCTCGAGGAAGGGCATCCCGACGGGCTCGACAGCGACGACGTGCGTGACACGCTGGCCGGTGTTGTGAAGCAGGCCACCGAATGGGTGGACGCGGTCGACCCGCAGGTGGTGCTGATGCTGCTCGCCGGCGCGCTCGGCGTGCTCGAGACCGACCCCGACGAGCGGCCGGTCAGGGCCGACGTCTCCGCCCGGCACGCCGTGCTGCTGGTGGCCCACCTGGTCGACCCGGCGGCGTTCGCCGCGCGGCTCGAACGCGCCGCGCGCGAGTTGGCGCAGAACGCCGAGTGACGGGCCGGCGCGGTACGTTGACCTTGTGGGAGCGACACCATGCTGAGGCGCCGTCGTGGCGGGTCCGACGAGCCCGACGACGAACGGCACGATAAGCCCTTACGACTGTTTCGCCAGCTGGTCCGGTCCGGGCAGTTGCCGATCTACGAGCCGGAGCTGTGCGAGCACCTCGCCGCCGCTCCGGCGCGCGACGTCGGCCGGCCGACGGCCTGCGAAGACCACCTGCCCACCGAGGAGCCCGTCGTGCACCTGCGGGTCTGCCTGACCTGCGGGCACGTCGCCTGCTGTGACTCGTCACAGCCGCGGCACGCGACCAAGCACGCGCACGCGACGGGGCATCCGGTGATCCAGTCGGCCGAGGTCGGCGAGTCCTGGCGCTGGTGCTATCCCGACGAGCTGCTGGGCTGACGACCCGTACACTTCTGCGAAGAATGCCCGATTAGTCCGTGGGCACACTCAGCGGGAGCGGCAATGTCGACCACCACCCACCCCACCGAGCTGCGCTTGGCGCTGGTCTTCAACGGCGGTGTGAGCCTGGCCGTCTGGATGGCGGGGGTCACCCACGAGATCGACCGGCTGCGCCGCAAAGAGGGGCCCTGGCGCGACCTGTGCGGCGACGCCAACGCGACGGTGACGGTCGACATCATCGCGGGTACGAGCGCCGGCGGTCTCAACGGCACCCTCCTGGCCTCGGCCGTGGCCGCCGGCAAGCCGCTGCCCGACGGGCTCCGTTCGCTCTGGCTCGACGACGCCGCGCTGACCAGCGGCAAGCTGCTCAACGAGACCGACGACAACCCGCTCAGCCTGCTCGACGGCCGCTACTTCACCAGGACGGTCGGCGACGCCATCGCGCCGATCGCCGGTGACGCGCCGCGCCCGGCAACGCCGGTCACCCTCTTCGTCACCGCGACCGCGACGGGCGGCCAGCAGCCGCGCGGCACCGATGCGCTCGGCCAGCGGTTCGATTACGAAGACCACCGCCGCCTCTACCGGTTCGTCGCCGACGGCGCGCGGCAGGTGCACCACCGCGACGGCGGGCCGCGCGAGGAGTGCCGCAACGACTTCCGCCAGACCCGGGCGCTGGTCACCGCCGCCCGGGCGTCCGCCTGCTTCCCCGGCGCCTTCGCGCCGGAATACGAGCAACCCCTTCTCGACGCGGGGGTACGCGTGCAGCCCGCAGCCCGCGACGCCGAGCACCCGACGTTCCTCGTCGACGGCGGCGTGCTCGACAACGCTCCGTTCGGCCCCGTGGTCGAGGAGATGGCCCACCGCCCGGTCACCGGGCCCTACCGGCGGATCCTGGCCTACGTGGTGCCGAGTTCCGGTCACCGGGCGGCCGGCGGCGGGGTGCCGGCCAACGACGTCGCCCGGCTCAGCCCGCCGCTGCACGCGGTCATCTCCGGTTCACTGAGCCTGCCCCGCGAGGTCGACTTCCGCAGCGACGTCGACGAACTCGACGACCGGCTCTCGGTGGCCGCGGAGTCGCCCGCCGCCCGCCTCTTCGAACGGCTGCGCGGCGGCGACGGCCCCCGGCTGCGGGCCACGGCGGCCGAACTGGTGCCGGAGTACCGGCGGGCCCGGGTGGTCGACGGTGTCTGGCGGGTCCGCCGGGTGCTGCGCCGCCGGCCGCTGGCCACCGACCTCGGCGGGCAGGCGCGGATCGACGCCGACGGGCTCCTCCAGACCGACAACCTGTGGCTGCCGCCGGCCGGCGCCGGGTTGCGCAACGCGCTGGACGGTCCGTTGTGGACATGGGGCATCTCGGCGGCCCAGCAGGTCGTCACGGCGATGCTGCGGGAGGTGCGCGACCAGCTCAACGGCGTGCCCGGCGGGCCGACGTTCGCCAACCCGACGAACGTGGCCGTCGGGCTCAGCACGGCGCTCAACCGGATCCTCGCGATCGAGGAGGCGGTCTCCGGTGCCGTCGTCGAGCGGGCCGACGCCGGCCGGCTGTCCGCCTCGGCGCCGGACACCGAGTTGGCCACGCTGCTCAACGCCGTCTTCGTCGACCTGCGGGTCCGCGAGCACCTGCTGGTCATCGTCCGCGCCGCGGCGGAGAGCTACGGCGACGCCGAGGCCGTCGTGGAGCGCGCGCTGGCCGCGGAGGTGCTGGCGCGGGCGTTCGCCGTGCCGTCGGTGCGCGTACACACGCCGCCCTTCGACTTCGTCCGGATCGGGCCCGACGTCGACAGCCCGCTGCGCGAACTCGGCCAGTACGCCGGCGCCGGCGACCGCAAGCTGTTCGGCACCCGGGTCGGGCACTTCGGCGCGTTCGCGGCCGAGGGCGCCCGACAGCACGACTGGCTCTGGGGTCGGCTCGACGCCGCCGCCCACCTCACCCGGCTGGTGCTCGACGACCGGCCCGACGTCGGCCGCGAGATCGAGTCGGTGCAGCGGGCGGTCCTCGCCGACGAGGCCGACCGCTTCTACGGCGGGCTCGGCGGGGCCGCGCTGCTGGCCCGGCTGGCCGCGGCGCACCAGCGGGTGGCCGGCGACGACCGCGAACTGGTCCGCTCGTTCCTGCGCTCGGACCTGGGCCGGACGACGGCGGTGCAACTCGCCGGCGTGGTGACCCGACTGCTCACCCACGGCCGGTTGGACGCCTGCGACCCGGCGGCGCCGTCGCCCCGGATGCGCACCGGCGCGCAGCGGACCCTGGAGGCGATGGTCGCGGTCGCCGAGCCCGACGGGTTGACGCTGGGCAACCGGGCGGCCCGCTGGTTGACCGGCCCGTTGCGGGGCGCGTTCTGGCACGGCTTGGCGCAGGACCCGACGAGTCTGGCCAAGCGGCTGCGTACCCGGCTGATCATGATGTTGGTCTTCGCCGCCTTCCTGGTGGTCGCGGTCGGCGGCCTCGGCGTCGCGGTGATCGCGCTGTTCGCCAGCAGCGGCGAGGTCGCGCACTGGACGGTGTTCGGGATTGCCCTCGCGGTGATCGCCGTGATCCTGGCGGTCGCCGCGCGCAAGTCGACCGTGGCACCGCGCAGCGAACCGGAGCCGGCGCCGGCCGCCGCCGGGCCCTGAGCCTGCTCAGGCGGGAGCCGCCGCGACCGTGAACCGCGTGCGCCGGTGCCGGGGCCGCTCGATCTCGTCCAGCAGGGCCACGGCCAGGTCCTCGATGGAGATCGCGGATACGCCGGCGGCGTCGAGCAGCAGGGCATCGGTGCCCGACCGGTAGCGCCCTGTTCGGGATCCGGGCTCGAGCAGCGCGGGCGGACTGAGGTAGGTCCAGTCCACGTCGGCGTTCGCGCGGAAGGTGGCGAGTTGCTCGTTGCCGGCGAGGGCGATGTCGCGCCAGGCCGGCGGGACGTGCACCGGGTCGTCGACCGCGAGGGTGCCGTCGCTGCCGGGAACCGTCAGGCTGCCCGCCCCACCGACGGCGACCAGGCGGGCGCCCGTGCCGGCGAGCCCGGCCAGGAGCGTGCTCGCCACGACGGCCAACTCGTGTTCCTGGCCCGGCGCCGGACGGGTCGCGGCGACCACGACGTCCTGGCCGGCGCTCAGTGCGCTCACGCTGCGGATGTCGGCGGCGTCGCCGACCCGGTGGGTCGCCGCCGCGGGTAGGTCGGCGAAACGGGCCGGGTCGCGGACGACGGCCGTGGTGCGGTGGCCCCGGCGCAGCGCTTCGGCGACGATCCGGCTGCCGGCGGCGCCGGCGGCACCGAAAACGGTGATGTGCATCGTGGTCAGCTCTTTCTCGGGTATTGGGCGGTCCAGACGGCGATCATGGCCAGGCCGAAGCCGGCGAACTGGGTGCCGGTCAGCGTCTGCCCGAGTGCCAGCCAGCCGAGCAGTGCGGCGACGGCCGGTGACAGCAGGGGAAGGAACGACAGGGCGGCGACCGGGAGCCGGCCCAGCCCGGCGAACCACAGCGTGTAGGCCAGGCCGGTCCCGACGAGCGACAGCCACGCGTAGCCGGCCAGCGCCGCCCCGTCGAGGCTGGGTAGCGGGCCCTCGACGAGCAGCGCGGCCGGCGCGATCAGCAACCCGCCCGCGGTGAGCTGCCAGCCGGCGAACGCGGCCGGGCCGACACCGGCCGGGCGGCCCCACCGCTTGGCGAGCACGGTGCCGGCGGCCATGACCGTGGTGCCGCCGAGGCCGGCGGCGAGGCCCACCGGGTCGAAGCCGATCCGTCCACGCAGGACCATCAGGGCGATGCCGAGCATGCCCAGCAGGCCGCAGCCGAGCCGCCACCGGGTCGGGCGCTCGTCCAGCAGAGGCAGGGCGAGGGCCGCGACGACGAGCGGTTGTGCCGCCGCGAGGGTGGCCGCGACGCCACCCGGGAGCCGGTACGCGGCGACGAACAGCAACACGAAGAACGCCCCGATGTTGAGCGTGCCGAGGACGGCCGCGCGCCACCACCAGACACCGTGCGGAAGGTGCCGGGTGATCGCGAGGGCGAGCAGGCCGGCCGGCAGGGCGCGCAGGACACCGGACAACAGCGGGCGGTCCGGCGGCAACCACTGCGTCGTCACCAGGTAGGTGGTTCCCCATGTCACGGGCGCGACCGCGGTGAGGCCGGTGACCGACCATCGACTCCTCAGCACCGGGACCTCTCAACGTTGAACGTTTTGACGTTGAGAGAGAAGCACGCGTGCTATCTTCATGTCAAACAGTTCAACGTTGAGGAGTGAGATGGCCGACAACGTCGACCGGTTGCTCGACCAGTGGCGGGCCGAGCGCCCCGACCTCGACGCGAGCCCGATGGGTGTGGTCGGCCGCGTCCAGCGCGCGTCGCGGTTGCTGGAACGGCGGCTGAGCGACCACTTCGCGGCACGCGACCTGCAGCTCTGGGAGTTCGACATCCTGGCCACGCTGCTGCGCTCCGGGCCGCCCTACCGGCTGACCGCGGGCGACCTCGCCGCTTCCTCGATGATCACCTCGGGCGCCATCACCAACCGGATCGACCGCCTGGTCGCCCGCGGCCTGGTCAGCAGGGAAACCGATCCGGCCAACCGGCGCAGCGTCCTGATCACCCTGACCGGCGCCGGTCACGACCTCGTCGACCAGGCGATGGCCGATCACGTCGCCAACGAGTCCCGGCTGATCGGCGCACTCGGGCCGCGCGAGCAGAAGCAACTGGCCGACCTGCTGCGCACCCTGCTGACCGCGCTCG
Organism: Asanoa sp. NPDC049573; assembly: GCF_040676615.1. NCBI lineage: Bacteria > Bacillati > Actinomycetota > Actinomycetes > Micromonosporales > Micromonosporaceae > Asanoa > Asanoa sp. NPDC049573. Next base: position 144,632 of record NZ_JBFAPI010000010.1, on the reverse strand, counting down.
GCGACACCCCGGAGCGCCCCGCCGGGCCTTGAGTTTCGAGAGCTGTTTCGGTCTGCCGACAAGGGGTGTACGGTGCCCGACACAGCCCCTCGTATCGAAGGTTTTCGAAACTATGGCAGCCACCGGCCGGCCCACCATGGCGGAGATCGCCAAGGAGGCCAACGTCGCGATCTCCACGGTGTCCAAAGTGCTCAACGGACACACCGACGTGTCGGCCGCGACCCGCAGCCGGGTCGAGCGGTTGCTGGCCGAACGCGGCTACCGCCGCCCGCGCGCGGTGCGCCGGTCCGGCCGCCACAGCGACCTCGTCGACCTGGTGATCAACGACCTCGACAGCGTCTGGGGCCTGGAAATCCTCTCCGGGGTCGAGGAGGTGCTGGAGGCCGCCGGCCACGCCCTGGTCGTCTCCACAGTCCACAACCGACAGTCGTTGACCCGGCGCTGGGTCGAGTCGGCGCTCGCCCGGGGTTCACAGGGCGCGATCCTGGTGCTGTCGGAGTTGACCGAGCGGCAACGCGCCGACCTCGACCGTCGCGGGTTGCCCATCGTGGTGGTCGACGGGGTCAGCCAGCCACCGCCCGACGTGGCCTCGATCGGGGCGACCAACTTCGCCGGCGGCTATGTGGCGGCCGAGCACCTGATCACGCTCGGCCACCGGCGGATCGGGGCGATCGGGGGCCCGGAGCGGTTGCAGTGCACCCGGGCCCGGATCGCCGGCTACCGGGCCGCGCTGGAGTCGGCCGGCCTGCCCGCCGACCGACAGTTGGTCCGTTACGGCAACTTCATGCACGAGGGCGGCCTGCGCGGTGCCCAGGCGCTGTTGGCCCTGCCGGCACGACCGACGGCCATCTTCGCGGGCAGTGACCAGCAGGCGACCGGCGTCTACGAGGCGGTGCGCAGGGCGGGCCTGACCATCCCGGGCGACGTCAGCGTGGTCGGCTTCGACGACCTCAACTTCGCCGAGTGGACGGCGCCGCCGATGACGACGGTGCGGCAGCCGCTGCACGAGATGGGCGTGGCCGCCGCGCGCACCCTGCTGCGGATCGTCAACGGCGAGCGCCTGGAGTCGACCCGGATCGAGCTGGCGACGCACCTCGTCGTCCGCGGCAGCACCGCGGCACCGGTCTGACGTTTTCGCGGGCGTACGTACGTTCGGGGATCCCGATATCGTCCTCGTTCGTGGAAACCACGATCGCCGTGTTGCTGTTCGTGCCCACGATGGTCGTGACGGTGCTGCTGTTCGCCGCGGTCATCCGGCGCCTGCTGGGTGTCCGCGTCGGCGTCGTGCGTACCCTGCTGGCCGGCGTGCTGGCCCTCTTCGTCGCCGCCCCGATTCTTGGTGCGCTCGCGCCACCGGACCCGCGCAGCGTCAGCGGCGGCGAGGTGCTGCTCTTCGGCATCCTGTCGATCGTCGTGTCGGCCCTGCTGGCGATGGCGGCGCTGGTGGTCCTCGAAGTGCTGCTGCCGACCGGCTCGATGCCCGGCCCGTTCGAGCTGTGGCACGGCACGCGCCGGCGGATCGCCCGCAGCCGCCGGTACGCCGCGATCGTGCGCATCGCGCTGCGCCACGGCCTCGGCCGCTTTCTGCGTGGCCGGCCGGCGCCCGGGCCTTCGTCGGCCGCCGCGCGCCGGCGGCTCGGCCGTTCGCTGCGGGCGGCGCTCGATGAGGGCGGCGTCACGTTCGTCAAGCTCGGCCAGCTCCTGTCGACCCGGCGGGACCTGCTGCCGGCCGAGATCGCCGACGAGCTGACCGCACTGCAGGACCAGGCGGCGCCGGTGCCGTGGGACGAGGTGGCCGCCGTGCTCGCCGACGACTTCGGCCGGCCGGTCGAAGAGGCGTTCGCCGCCTTCGACCGGCAGCCGCTCGCCGCCGCGTCGGTGGCGCAGGTGCATGCCGCCCGGCTGGCCGACGGCACCGAGGTCGTGGTCAAGGTCCGCCGGCCCGGCATCGCCGCCGTGGTCGAGCGCGACGTCGACATCCTGCTCCGGCTGACGGGCACGCTCGAGGAACGCACGTCGTGGGGGCGTCCGCTGGGGCTGCGCGCACTGGCCGAGGGTTTCGCGGCGGCGCTGCGGGAGGAGATCGACTTCACCGTGGAGCGCGACAACCTCCAGGCGATGGCGGCGGCCCTGGCCACCTCGCCGAACCGGGGCGTCCGCGTGCCGGCGCCGCACCCCGATCTGAGCTCCGAGCGGGTGCTGGTGATGGAACGGATGGACGGCACTCCCCTGCGCGCCGCCACCGCCGCCCTCGACCGGCTCGGCGACGACCGGCGGGCCGAGATCGCGGCGGGCCTGGTCGACACGATGCTCGACCAGGTGCTGGTGCACGGGATCTTCCACGTGGACCTGCATCCGGGCAACGTGCTGGTGAGCGACGACGGCCGCCTCAGCGTGCTCGACCTCGGCTCGGTCGGTCGGCTCGACGCGGCGACCCGGGCCGGCATCGGCCAACTGCTCGGCGCGCTGGGGCGCGGCGACTCCGTCGCCGTCAGCGACGCCCTGCTGCAGGTCGTCGACCGCCCGGAGGAGATCGACGAGCGCGAGCTGCAGCGTGCGATCGGTGCCCTGCTCGTGCGCTTCGCCGGGCCCGGCAGCACCGCCGGCGCGGCGGCGGTACCGGCGCTGCTGCGCACCTTCACGTCCTACGGGCTGCGGGTGCCGCCGGCCGTCGCCGCCGTGTTCCGGGCGTTCGCCACGCTCGAGGGCACGCTCGGCCTGGTCCGGCCCGGCTTCGACCTGGTCGCGCACGCCCGCGCGGTCGGCAGCCGGCGGATCGCCGAGGCGCTCGGTCCGGAGCGGCTGCGCGGGTCGCTGGAAGACGAGTTGGCGGAGCTGCTGCCGGTGCTGCGCCGGTTGCCGCGGCGGATCGACCGGATCGGCGACGCGCTCGAACACGGGCGGCTGCGGGTCAACGTCAGGCTCTTCGCCGACGACCAGGACCGCCGGCTGGTCACCGACCTGCTGCACCGGGCGCTGCTGACGGTCATCGGATCGGCGGCGGGGGTGGTAGCGGTGGTGCTGCTCGGCGCCGGCGACGGACCCCGGGTCGGCACCACGGTCGGCCTCTTTCCACTGCTCGGCTACGGCCTGCTCATCGTCGCCGTCGTCCTGGTGTTGCGGGTGCTGGTCGTGGTGTTCCGGCGGGAATGAGCCTCAGCCGGCCAGCGCCCGCGTGCTTGCCGCGGACAGCGGCCGATCGCTGAAGAGCAGCCGCACGGCCGAGGTGTCGGGGTTGCCGGCGTCGGGACCGCGCCAGACCAGCTCGAGGCCGAGGCGCTCGATCGACCGGCGGGACCGGTCGTTGCTCTCCACCAGGTAGGCGGTCACCGGCAGGTCCGCCCGCAGCTCACGCGCCGCGGCCAGCGCCGCGCGGGAGATCTCCTGCGCGAAGCCCTGGCCCCAGAACCGCGGGACCAGCCGGAAGGCGAGGTTCCAGGCCACGCCGTAGCGGACGAAGCAGCCACCGATCCCGACGAACGTGCCGTCGGCGAGGTGGCAGGCCCAGATGCCGAGGCCGTCGCGCGCCCAGGCGGCCCGCCAGTTGGCGAGCATGGTCTCGGTCTGGGCGATCGTGTCCTGCCGGCTCACCGGGTCGGGCGCCCACACCTGTGGATCGGAATAGAGCGCGAACAGGTCGGGCAGGTCTTCCGACCTCGGCTCCCGCAATGTCAGGCGGGCAGTGGTGACGCCTTGATCGGACACCAGCCCATCCTGGGCCAACCGCGCGCAAGTCACCAACCGATATAGCCGAGCGGCCACCCGGGTGCCGGCCGACGACGTCACGCCGGCTCACCGCCTCAGCCCCCGCAACCGGTCCGAGCCGATACGACCGCCCGGCCTGGCGCGGTGCCGGCCGACGATGTCGCTCCGGGTCGCCACCTAAGCCCCCGCACGACGACGTCGCCCCAGCTCGCCACCTCAGCCACCGCACGGCTCAAGCCGAAACGATCGCCAGGTCAGGCGCGGTGCCGGCCGACGCCGTTGGGTTCGGGCGCCACGCCCGTGGCTGCCTCGGCCGCGGCGCGGGTCCAGGGCGACACCTCGTCTTCCGGTTTAACCACCGGCGGCGGCGGTGCTACCGGCGGCAGTTGCACCCGGGCGTCGACGGCGGCGGCCAGCAGCACCGCGGCGGCGAAGCTGCTGGGGCGGGTCTCCGGGTCCGGGCTCAGGCTGGAGAGGCAGACCTCGGCGACCTCCGCCGGCAGGTCCTTGATCGGGGGCAGGAGGGGCGGCTCGGCCGTGGGCGGGGCGATCCGGTTGTCGGGTCCGGACCGCGGCGTGAACGGCAGCCGGCCGGTGAGGCAGAGGAACAGCAGGACGCCCAGGGCGTAGACGTCGCTGGCCGGAGCGGCCGGGAGGCCGCGGAAGCGTTCCGGGGGCATGAAAGCCGGCGTGCCCAGGATCGAACCGTCGGGCAGCCGGTCGTGGCTGCCGGCCATGATCGAGATGCCGAAGTCGAGGACCTTGGCACCGTAGGGGGTCAGCACCACGTTCGCCGGCTTGACGTCGCGGTGGACCAGGCCGGTCAGGTGTGCCGCGGCCAGTGCGGCGCCGACCTCGGCGCAGACGCGGGTCGCGATGCGCCAGTCGAGTGGGCCCGCGCGCAGGTGCTGGGCCAGGGTCTCGCCTTCGGCATACTCCATCACGATGTAGCGGAACGCCCGCCAGACGCCGATGTCGAACACCTCGGCGATGTTGGGGTGGGCCAGCGCGGCACCGGAGCGGGCCTCGGTCACCACGTCGTCGGGCGAACCCGAAGCGATGATCTTGACGGCGACCGGCCGGCCTAGCGTTTCGTCGTGGCCGCGCCACACCTCGGAGACCCCACCGACAGCGATCCGCTGCTCCAGCCGGTAGCGGTCATTGAGCAGCCGCATGCCCTCGCCATCCATCGCCGGCATAGCTACCCACCAGGGCGAATGCGGAAACCCTCAGGCGCCCGCGCTGAGCCGGGTGAGGATGGCGGCCGCCGGCTCGTCGGTGGTGTGCCGGTAGCCGGTGCCGGCCCACAGGTGCATCGGCTCCGGGTCGCCGGCGGCCGCCGCGGCGCGGCGGATCGGGCGGGTCAGGTGGTGCAGGGCCGGGTAGCCCAGCGGCGCCGCGTCGCCGTAGCGGTCGGTGAACGTGTTGCGCAGGCCGCGCGCCGGACGGCCGGTGAAGGCGCGGGTGACCACGGTCGGCCGGGGTTCGGTGAGCGCCCTTCGGTGTGCCGCCGCGGTGCCGGCCTCGGCCGACCGCAGCAGCGCGGTGCCGACCGCGACGTGCGACGCGCCCGCGCCCAGCGCCGCGGTGACGTCGGCGGCCGTGCCGACCCCACCCGCCGCGACGACGGGCAGGCGGACGGCCGCCCGGATGGCCGCGACGAGGTCGGGCAGCGGCGCCTCCGACAGCGAGCGCTCCGGGGTGAAGGTGCCCGAGTGGCCCCCGGCGCCGGCCGCCTGGACGACCAGGACGTCGATGCCCGCCTCGGCCGCCGCGCGGGCCTCCGGCACCGACGTGACCGTCTGGGCGAGCAGCGCGCCCGTGGCACGCAGCAGCGCCAGGTCGGCGGCCGGTGGCAGGCCGAAGGTGAAACTGATGAGCGGCACCGGACGCGCGCGCAGCACGTCGACCTTCGCCCGCCAGTCGTCGTCGTCCTCCACCGGCGTGGCCGGCAGGGGCACGTCGAAGCGGCTCGCCTCCGGTGCGAGCAGCACGGCGTAGTCGCGGTAGGCGGCCGGGTCGACCGGAACCGGGTTGGGCGCGAACAGGTTGACGCCGAACGGCACGCCGGCCGCCGCGACCGACGCGATGTCGGCCGCGAACGCCGCCGCGGGCTGGTAGCCGGCGGCCACGAAGCCGAACGAGCCCGCGCGGCCGGCGGCGATCGCCAGGTCGGTGGTGCCGGCGCCGCCGGACATCGGCGCCGCGATGACCGGGAGCGTGGCGCCCAGGATCGGCTGGCTCACCAGGTCGTCGGCTTGACCGGCTGGTAGAGCCAGGTGTCGAAGAAGGCGTCCAACTGCTGGCCGCCGTGCCTCTCGGCCAGGCGGATGAAGTCGGCGGTGGTGACGTTGCCGTCGCGGTTCTTGGCGTACCAGTCGCGGAGCAGGGCGAAGAACGCGCGGTCGCCGATCTTCACGCGCAACGCCTGCAGGGTCATGGCGCCGCGGTCGTAGACCGCGCTGCCGAACATGAACTCCGGGCCGCCGACGTTGGCCGGTGGGCGGCGCCAGAACGAGGCGTTGGCCGGACGGGCGAACGACGCGTCGAAGGACTGCTGGGCCGTCTCGCCGCCGTGCCGCTCGGCGTAGATCCACTCGGACCAGGCCGCGAAGCCCTCGTTGAGCCAGATGTCCTGCCAGGAGGTCAGGCTGATGCTGTCGCCGAACCACTGGTGGGAGATCTCGTGCACGACCGTCGACGCGTCGGGCGTCTGGTCGTATTGCGACTTGGTCTGTGACTCGAGGGCGTAGCCGACCTCGGGCGCGTTGTCGACGATGCCGCCGCCGCTGCTGAACGGGTAGGCGCCGTAGAGGCCGGAGAAGAACGTGATCACCTCGGCCTCGGCGCCGAGCCGGTCGAACGCGCCCTTGGGCACCTCGGCCGGGTCGACCGCGTGGTAGAGCGGGATCCGGCCGACCTTGCTGACCCGCAGCTCGAAGACGCCGTTGGTGGCCGTCGCGAGGTAGGTCGCCATCGGCGAGTCTTCGCGCCAGCGCCAGGTTGTCCGGCCCTTGTGGTCGCGCTTGGAGACCAGCCTGCCGTTGCCGATCGCGGTGATCCCCTCGGGCACGGTGATCGAGACGTCGTAGGTCGCCTTGTCGCGCGGGTTGTCGTTGGCCGGGAACCACCCCGGCGAGCCCTGCGGCTCGTTGACCACGAACGCGCCGTCTTCGGTGGTCACCCAGCCCTCGCTGCTGCCGTCGGGGTCGATCACCTCGGTCGGCTCGCCCGCGTAGTCGACCCGCACCGTGAACGAGCGACCCGCCCGCACCTGGTGCTTGGGCGTGATGACCAGCTCCTGGCCGTCGCGGGTGAACCGGGCCGGGGCGCCGTCGACCCGCAGCGAGCTGATCGTGAAACCGCGCAGGTCGAGGTCGAACCGGCTCAGGTTCTGCGTCGCCCGCGCACTGATCACGGCGGTGCCGTCGAGGTGGTTGCCGGCGCGGGTGTAGTCGAGGTCGAGCGAGTAGTGCCTGACGTCATAACCGCCGTTGCCGGCCAGCGGGAAATAGGGGTCGCCGAGCCCCGACGAGCCGACGGTCGAGCCACTCGAAGCAGCTGCCGGCGCAGCGACCGCGAGCGCGGTCAGCGCGGCGAGCACGCCGGTCAGGGCGCGTCGCGACAGGACAGACGGCACGGGGCGCCTCCTCAGTAGAACGACAAGCAGGATCCTCGCACCACCCACCGACAAAACTCCACCGCGGCGGGTCGATCAACCGGTCGGGTCGGCCGGCCAGGCGTGCCGGGGATAACGACCGCGCAGCTCCGCCCGGACCTGCGGGTAGCCCGTGCGCCAGAACGACGCGAGGTCGCGGGTCACCGCCACCGGCCTGCCGGCCGGCGAAAGCAGATGCAGCAGCACGGGTACGCGACCCTCGGCCACCGTCGGCGTGTCGCGCCAGCCGAACGCCTCCTGCACCTTCAACGCCACGACGGGCGCCTCGGGATCGCTGTAGTCGACCCGCAGCCGCCGCTCCCCCGGCCCCTCGACCCGCTCCGGCGCGACCTGCTCCAGCCGCCCGGCGATCTGCCAGGGCAGCAACCGCCGCAACGCCGCGGTGACGTCGATCCGAGCCAGGTCGGCGCGCCGGCGGGCGGCGGCCAGATCCGGCCCGAGCCAGGCTGCCGCACCGTCGAGCAACGCGGCGTCGCTGACGTCCGGCCACGGCGAACCGAGCGCCTGATGACAGAACGCCAGCCGTTGCCGCAAAGCCACCGCACCACGGCCCCAGGCCAGCAGCCCGAGACCCTCCCGCCGCAACCCGTCCAGGAGCGCGGCGGCGACCAGCGCGCGCGACGATGTCGACAGTGGACGCTCGACGAGCGGCACCGCGCCGAGCCGCTCCACCCGCCGGGCCACCACGTCGCCGCCGACCCAGGCGACCTCCTCCGAGGTCGCGAGCAGCGCCGCGCCCGCCTCCCGCGCGGTCGCCTCGTCGATGATCACAGCAGCCCGGACCCGCGCCGAAGCCCGCCCCGGCGGTCGGTCCGCCGAAGCGACAGCCAGCCACTCGGCGCCGGCCAGCGGCGACCCTGGCGCGACCTCCGCCGCGGTCCCGCCACTCATCAGGTACGCCGTGGAGCCGGCACCCCGCGCCCGGGCCAGCCGCTCCGGGTAGGCCAGCCCGACCACCAGCCCGGCCGCGAGGTCGTCGGTCAGCCGCGGTCCCCGCCCGGCGCGCACGCTGCCGAGGTCGGCACGCAGGCGGCGTACCCCCTGCTGGAAGGCATTGTCAGCGCGGACCCGCCGCCACACCGCGACCAGGTCCTCCCCCGCGGCCTCCTGGTCCAGGAGCGCGACCACCTCCGCGGCCCGGTCGGCGCCGACCACCGGCGCGCCGTCGAGCAACGCCCGGGCCAACCGCGGGTGGGTGCCGACGCCGGCGAGCCGCCGGCCGCGCTCGGTGACCCGGCCGGCATCGTCGACGGCGCCCAGCGCCCGTAGCGTCTCGGTCGCGACCGTCAGCGGGCCGGCCGGCGGCGGATCCGGCAGCGCCAGCCCCGAACCGCCCGGCGCGCCCCACATCGCGAGGTCGAGCGCGAAGCCGGTCAGGTCCGCGGCCGCGATCTCCGGCTCGGGGCGGGCCGGCAGGCGGTCGTGGGCGCCTTCCGACCAGCAGCGGTAGACGGTGCCCGGCCCCTCGCGCCCGGCCCGGCCCGCGCGCTGCTCGGCGGCTGCCTTCGAAACGGGCACGGTGACCAGCGCGCCGAGCCCGCGGGCGTAGTCGGTGCGCGGCACCCGGGCCAGCCCGGCGTCGACCACGACCCGTACGCCCGGGACGGTCAGGCTGCTCTCCGCGACCGCCGTGGCCAGCACCACCCGGCGGCTGCCGGAGGGGCGCAGCACGGCGTCCTGCTCGGCCGCGTCCTGCCGGCCCAGCAACGGATGTACCGGCAGGTCGCGCAGCCGCTCGGCGACCCGGTTGATCTCGCCCGCACCGGGCAGGAACACCAGAATGTCGCCGTCGCGCTCGCGGAACGCCCGGCGAGTGGTGGCGGCGACGTGGTCGAGCAGCCGCGGGTCGACCCGCAGCCCGTGCGGCGGATCGACCTTCGGCGGCGGCGCCCAGACCACCTCGACCGGGTGCAGCGCGTCGTCGGCGGCGACGGTCGGGCCGAGCAGCGCGCCGAGCCGGGCCGTGTCGGCGGTCGCGGAGGTGGCCAGCAGCCGCAGGTCGGGCCGCAGGTTGGCGCGCACGTCGACGCAGAACGCGAGGGCCAGGTCGGAGTCGAGGTGCCGCTCGTGACACTCGTCGAGGATCACCGTGTCGACCCCGTCCAGCGCCGGGTCGTGCTGCATCCGGCGGACCAGCAGCCCCGTTGTCACCACCTCCACCCGGGTCAGCGGCCCGGTGCGGCGCTCGCCCCGGACCGCGTACCCGACCCGCTCGCCCACCCGCTCGCCGACCAGCGCGGCCATCCGGCGGGCCGCCGCCCGGGTGGCCAGCCGCCGCGGCTCGGCGACCAGCACGTTCCCGTGCCCGGCCAGGTCGAGCGGCACCAGCGTGGTCTTACCGGTGCCGGGTGGTGCGACCAGGAGGGCGCTGCCGTGGCCGTCGAGGGCCGCGCGCACCTGGGGCAGCACGCGGCGGATCGGCAGGTCGGGTTCGTCAGGCAGCACCGCACCATGATGTCGGGCAGCCGACCGTGATCGCGCGGTGACCCGCTACCCTGCCGACTGTGGACGGTCGACGACTCGCGCTGGTGGTCGCGACCAGCGACTACCAGGACGCGGGACTGCGGCGGCTGCGTGCGCCGGCGCAGGACGCGGCCGAACTGGTCGAGGTGCTGGGCGACCAGGCGATCGGCGGTTTCACCGTCACCCCGGTGCTCGACGGCACCGAGCGCGACGTGCGGATCGCGGTGGAGCGGTTCCTGACCGCCTGCGGGCCCGACGACTTCGCGCTGGTCTACCTGTCGTGCCACGGGCTGCTCGACGCCCGCGGCCAGCTCTGGTTCGCCGCCGGCGACACGCTCAAGAACCTGCTCGGCAGCACCGCGATCGGCGCGGCGTGGCTGCGCGAACGGCTGGAGAACTGCCGCGCCACCCGCCAGCTCGTGCTGCTCGACTGCTGCTTCAGCGGCGCGTTCGTGAAAGGCGGCAAGGGCGCGGCCGAGGTGGGCGTGGAGACGCTGCACGGCGGCGGCCGCGGGCATGTGGTGCTGACCGCGTCGAGGGCCACCGAATACTCCTACGAGGGCGAGCCGGTCGACGGCGGAGCGCTGGCTGGCTCGGTGTTCACCACGGCGCTGGTGCACGGATTGCGCACCGGCGAGGCCGATCTCGACAACGACGGCGTGATCACCACCGACGAGGCCTACGACTACGTCAACGGCTACCTGCGCGCGGTCGGCGCCAACCAGACGCCGACACACACCGTCGTCGGCGGTGTCGGGAAGATCGAGCTGGCCCGTAGCCCCGTCGGGATCCGTCCGGTCGTGGTGCCCGCGCAGCCGACGGTCCGGGTGGTCGCGGAGGCTGCCGAGATCATGGCGCTGACGCCCGCACCCGCGCCGGTCGGGGCGTCCGGCCAGGCGCCGCCGACCGATGGTCCGGCCGCCGAACTGGCCACGCTGCGCGCCATCCGTCGGGCCTTCGACGATCAGGCCGTGCTGGAGAGGGCGCTGCGCGAGCGTCCGGTCGGTGACGTGGTCACGGTCGTCGCCGCCGTACGCGCCAGCGGGCTCGCCGACCGCGCCGGCGATGTGCTTCGGATCGCGGCGACGGTCCGGCCGATAGACGAGATCATCGCGCTTGTCGAGGCCGCCCGCGGCGGGCCGCACCCGGCCGACGCCGACGTGCTGCTCGCCGCCGTCGGCACCAGCCGCCAGGTCACCGACGTGGTGCGGCTGTGCGCCGACCCGGCCCAGCCCGAGGACGACGTCGCCACCGTCCTCGGTTGGGCGGCCCGCACCAGGCCGGTCACCGAGGTCCGCCCGCTGGCCCGGCTGCTCCCGACCGAGCGCGGCCAGCTGGTGCTCCACGAGTTCGGCAAGGTACGCAGCGGCACCGAGGTCGCGGAACTGTTCACCGGCGCGTCCAAGGCGGCGGTGTCGGCGGTCCTCACCGGCGTCCGGGCCCGACCCGCGGCGCAGGTCGCGGTCGTCGTGACGGCGTTGCGGAACGCCGGCGACGACACGACCGCCGACCGGGTGCTCGGCTGGGTCGACGGGCTGCCCGTCGGCGAGGTCGTCGACCTGGTCGAGGGGTTGCGCGCGGCGGGCGCGGCCGACGACGCGGAGACGGTGCTGCACTGGGCCGGGTGGCGGTTGCCACCGCCACTGGTCGCCGCGCTGGTCGCGGCCCTCGACGCCGCCGGGCGCACCGACTCGGTCGGCGCCGTGCTGCGGTCGGCCGAGTCGCGCACCCTCGACGACATCCACGACATCCTCCACGCGGCGGTGTCCGCGCACGCCGACCACATCGGTCCGATGCTCGAGATGGCCGCGCGCCGGTCGCCCGCCGACCTGGCCACGCTGCTACGCCGCCTGGATCTGATGCCGCCCGCGGTCGGCGACGGTGCGGTGGCGCGGGCCAACGAGCTGAGAAGGCACCTCGTCGTGACGGGGCCGGCCAGATCGACGGCGGTCCTCGCGCGGCTCGCGACCATGGCCGTGGCCTCGCCGGTCGAAACCGTCAGCCGGCTCGTCCGCGCCCTCGTCGACGCCGGCCACGCGGCCGCCGCGGAGCGGATGGTCGGCGAAGCCGCGCACCGCCCGTCGCACGAGCTCATCGACCTGGTCACCGCCCTGGCCACCGACCCGTCGCCGGCCCTGGTCGACGTGCTCGTGACGAGGGCCGCGCGCTACCCGCACGCCACGCTCCCGGCGGTGCTCGCGGGTCTGCACCGCGCGAACGCGCCGGCCATCGTCGAGAGGTTCCTCCAGGCGGTGCCGGCGGTCCGCTGGGAGCAGGTCCCCGCGGCCGCACCGGAAACACCCGAGTTCGCGAAGCAGCTGATCGCGCTCACCACGCGCGGCGACGCCGCGCGGCGGTCGCGGGCGAGACGGGCGACCATGCGCCGGGCCCTCGCCCGCGCGGCGATCACGGCCGTGTGCGTGGTGATCCTGTTCGTGACGGCCTCGCTGACCCGGGTGTTCGGCCACAGCGGGTTCGGCGCCGGCAACTGGGCCGCGTGGGCGGCCACGACGGTGGTCACGCTCCTGCTGCTGCGGACCGCGGCGACCGTCGCCGTCCGCAGGTCGAAGAGCGCCGGGCATGACACCGTCGTCAGGGTCGCGACGATCGGCGCCGCCGTCGCCGGGTTGGCGCTGGGCTGGTTCGTGCCGCCGCTCACCGACGCCGCGACCCACGTACGCGACTGGCTGGCCTGGAAGTTCTAGGTGCCCCCAGCGCGTTCTCAGCTTCATACCGGCCGGCGTTCAGCCGATTCCCACCGCCGCGCGCTACCTTCCACGTCATGGACGAGAACCGCGCCCGCCGGGTGGTCGACGCGTTGCGCGACCGTGGTGTCCCGGCTCACATGGCCCAGGCCAGCGCCGGCCGGTCCGAGACCGGCGTCCGGGTGGTCCTACCCGGTGACCGCGAGGCGCTGTGGGACACCGACGGCACCGCCGGGCTCGAGGCGCAGGTGATGCGCGACGGCATGCTGGTCGGCTTCGTGCCGGCGATCCCCGGCTCCGAAGACTTCACCGAGGCCCAGGTGATCGACACGATCGCCAACACCGACTACGACCAGCCGGTGGCCCGCCGCGCGACCCGGCCCGTGCCGGCCGCGCCCGCGCTGCCCCGTGAGGGCGGCTTCTTCCGGCGGATGCGCGACGGGTTCCGCGAGCGCTGATTATTCAGCGGTGACGACGACACACCCCTGGCAGACTGGTCCGTCATGAGCCGGGAGACGCCGCGGAAGCTGATCGCGTCCAACAAGCGCGCCCGGCACGAATACGAGATCCTCAAGACCTACGAGGCCGGGCTCGTGCTGCTGGGCACCGAGGTCAAGTCGCTGCGGCTCGGGCACGCCTCGCTGGTCGACGCGTTCGCCCAGGAGCGCGACGGTGAGCTGCATCTCTACGGCCTGCACATCGCCGAGTACGGCCTGCACGGCTTCTCGCCGCACGGCCCGCGCCGGATCCGCAAGCTGCTCCTGCACCGGGCCGAGATCGACCGGATCCTCGACAAGATCCGCGAGCCGGGCCTGAGCCTGATCCCGCTGGCGCTCTACTTCGACAACGGCTGGGCCAAGGTCGAGCTGGGCATCGGCCGGGGCCTGCGGTCCTACGACAAGCGCCAGGTGCTGGCGCGGCGTGACGCCGACCGGGAGATCGCCCGCGCGATGGGCCGCCACCTGAAGGGCCGCACCGTCGGGCGGTGACCCGGCTCTCGTTGCTCCGGACAGACAGGTCTGTCTAGTGTTGGCCACGCACTAGACAGACAGGTCTATCCAGGGAGTTGTCCGTGAGCACCCGCACCGTCGACCGGCCGGCAACACCCTCCGGCACCACCGGACATTTCCGCCTCGGCCGCACCGGCTCGCTGGTCCTGCTCGCGTCGATCGTCGTGTCGCTGTTGGCCGCCTCCAGCGCGCCGACGCCGCTCTACGCGACCTACCAGGCCGAATGGGGCTTCTCCCCGATGACCACGACGATCGTCTTCGGCGTGTACGCGGTCGCGGTGCTGCTCGCCCTCCTGACCTTCGGTCGCCTCTCGGACCACCTCGGCCGCCGCCCGGTGCTGCTCGTCGCCCTGCTCGTGCAGGCGGCCGCCCTGGTCGGCTTCGCGTTCGCCGGCGGCGTACCCGAACTGCTCGCCGCCCGGGTCGTGCAGGGCCTGGCCACCGGCGCCGCGTTGGCCGCGCTCGGTGCCGGCATGCTGGACATCGACCGCACCCGCGGCACCACCGCGAACGCGGTCGCGCCCGGCGTCGGCACCGGCGGCGGCGCCCTGCTCTCCGCCCTGGTCGTGCAGTTCCTCCCGGCGCCGACCCACCTGATCTACCTGTTCCTGCTGGTCGTGCTCGGCATCCAGGCCGTCGGCGTCGCGTTGATGCCGGAGACCGTCACCCGCGCGCCCGGCGCCCGGCGCTCGCTGGTCCCGGAGGTCAGGCTGCCCCGCCAGGTCCGCGGCCCGGTCGCCATCGCCGCGCCGGCGCTGTTCGCGGTCTGGGCGCTGGCCGGCTTCTACGCCTCGCTCGGCCCGGCACTGGTCCGCGGCCTGGCCGGCTCGACCTCGGCCGTCTACGGCGGCCTCGGCCTGTTCGTGCTCGCCGCCGTCGCCGCGGTGACGGTGCTGGCCGTCGACAAGCGACCGGCGCACACCGCGCTCGCCGTCGGCATCGTCGGCCTGATCGTCGGCGTGGCCGGCACACTGGTCGCCATCTCCGCGGGGTCGGTCGTGGCGTTCCTGATCGCGACGGGCGTCGCCGGCATCGGCTTCGGCAGCGGCTTCCAGGGCGCGATCCGGATGGTGGTGCCACTGGTCGCCGCGCACGAACGGGCCGGCGTGCTGGCCCTGCTGTACGTGGTCTGCTACCTCGGTCTGGGCGTGCCCGCGGTGATCGCCGGCTACCTGGTCGTGCACGCCGGCGGCCTGACCGACACCGCCCGGGAGTACGGGGTCGCCGTGATCGTGCTGGCCGCGCTCGCCGGCGCCGGCCTGCTCCGTCGCCGGGCGCCGCGGATCCGGACGGCTGGCTGACCGTACGATGAATGACCGGCGGACGACGCGACAACGTGGTCGAGAGGCGGTGGGTCCCATGGCGACGCGACCGTCGGCCCGCGAGCGGCTGTTGTCCGCGGCCGACGAACTGTTCTACCGCGACGGCGTGCACGTCGTCGGCATCGACAAGGTGATCGAGCACGCCGGCGTCGCGAAGGCCTCGCTCTACAACACCTTCGGCAGCAAGGACGAGCTGATCCGGGCCTACCTGCGCGGCCGGCACGCGGCGATCGAGAAGCGGGTGACCGAGGGCCTGGTCGCCTACCCGACGCCACGCGAGAAGATCCTCGGCGTCTTCGACATCCAGGGAGCCCGCTTCACTGCGCCCGACTACCGCGGCTGCCCATTCATGTCCGCCACCGCCGAGGCGGGCAGCGGCACGGCCGCGGTCGCCGCGGCCGACGACTACCGGGCCTGGGTACGCGCGCTCTTCGTCGACCTCGCCGCCCAGGCCGGCGCCGCCGACCCGGCCACGCTGGGCCAGCAACTGCATATGGTGTACGACGGCGTCGCCATCACGGCCCGGATGGACCGCACCCCGGTCGCGGCCCTGGCCACCGGCCGCGCGACGGCGGCCGCCCTGCTCGACGCGGCCCTGGGCGCCGACCGCTAGCCGGTGAACCGCAGCCAGGTGTAGGGCCGGGGCTGCCCCGCGTTCCATTCGTCCTGCAACTCCGGGGCGACGTCGGCGAACCCGGCCGCGCGGTAGGCGGCCAGCGCGACCGCGTTGTCGGGCCGCACCCGCAGGAACACGTCGTCGAACCCGGCCCGCCCGGCCAGCGCGGTGGCCAGCGCCTTTCCGACGCCCCGGCCCCGCTCCCCCGGCGCGACCAGCAGCCGGGCCACCTCGGCCTCGTCTTCCTCGTCGTCGGACCAGACCTCGCCGTAGCCGACCGGCCGGCCGCCGTCGAGCAACAGGTAGGCGGCGACGTCGTCCTGGGTGGACCAGGAGGCGACCGCCTCGGGCGGGAACGGGTGCTCGGCGCGCGAGCACCACCTGTCGGCCTCGTCGGCCGAACGGACCCAACCGGCGACCAGCGCCGCGCGGTCCGCGGTGAACGGAACCAGCGTGAAGGCCATGATGCCGTCCAGAATATCCGCGCCGTCGCCACGAGTTCGCCGGCGGCGGCCACGGAGCGGCGGCTTGACCGGTGTGGCGCCCAGTCGTGAGGCTGGGGTCGTGACTGACGATCCTTACCGCCTGGGCCGCTTCGTCGAGGCGCAGGACGGCGTCTACGACCAGGCGCTGGCCGAGTTGCGCGCCGGCGCCAAGCGCGGCCACTGGATGTGGTTCATCTTCCCGCAGATCGCCGGCCTGGGCCGCAGTTCGATGGCGCAGGCCTACGCGATCTCCGGGCTCGACGAGGCGCGCGCCTACCTCGACCACCCGGTGCTCGGGCCGCGCCTGCGCGAGTGCGCCACCGCCCTGGTCGAGGGCGACGAGGCCGACGAGGAGCGGATCTTCGGCCCGGTCGACGCGATGAAGCTGCGCTCGTCGATGACCCTGTTCAGCCACGCGGCGCCGGCCGAGTTGGCGTTCCGCGCCGTCCTCGGCCGCTTCTACGCGGGCGTCGAGGACGACGCCACGCTGGCCCGGCTGAGCTAGCCGGAGAGGGCCGCGCCCACCACTCCGCGGGCCTCTTCCTGGATGCGGGCCAGGTGGTCGGGGCCGCGGAACGACTCGGCGTAGATCTTGTAGACGTCTTCGGTGCCCGACGGGCGGGCGGCGAACCAGCCGTTCTCGGTGGTCACCTTGAGGCCGCCGATCGCGGCGCCGTTGCCGGGTGCCGCGGTCAGGATCTCGGTGATCGGCTCGCCGGCCAGCGACGTCGCCGTCACCTGCGACGGCGACAGCTTGCCGAGCACCGCCTTCTGCTCACGGGTGGCCGGCGCGTCGACCCGCGCGTAGGCCGGGTCGCCGAAGCGGGCGACCAGGTCGGCGTGGTGCTGCGACGGCGTGCGCCCGGTCTTCGCGATGATCTCCGAAGCGAGCAGGTCGAGGATGATGCCGTCCTTGTCGGTGGTCCACACGCCACCGTCGCGGCGCAGGAACGAGGCGCCCGCGCTCTCCTCGCCGCCGAAGCCCACCGAGCCGTCGAGCAGGCCGGGCACGAACCACTTGAAGCCGACCGGCACCTCCAGCAGCCGGCGACCCAGGTCGGCGGCGACCCGGTCGATCAGCGACGACGAGACCAGCGTCTTGCCGACCGCGGCGGCCGCCGGCCAGCCCTCGCGGTTGCGGAACAGGTAGTCGATCGCGACCGCGAGATAGTGGTTGGGGTTCATCAGGCCGGCGTCGGGCGTGACCACACCGTGCCGGTCGGCGTCGGCGTCGTTGCCGGTCGCGATCTGGTACTGGTCGCGCTTCGCGATCAACGACGCCATCGCGTACGGCGACGAGCAGTCCATCCGGATCTTGCCGTCCCAGTCGAGCGTCATGAACGCGAACCGCGAGTCGACCGCCGGGTTGACCACGGTCAGGTCGAGCCCGTGCTTCTCGGCGATCTCGGCCCAGTATCCGACGCTCGCTCCGCCCAGCGGGTCGGCGCCGATCCGCACGCCCGCGTCGCGGATCGCCACCATGTCGACGACCGACGGCAGATCATCCACATAGGACGCGGTGAAGTCGAACTCCTGGGTCGTCTCGGCCGCCCGGGCCCGGCCGTAGGGCATCCGGCGTACGCCGGCCAGCTTGTCCCGGAGCAACTCGTTGGCCCGGTCCTGGATCCAGCTCGTGGCGTCGGTGTCGGCCGGGCCGCCGTGCGGCGGGTTGTATTTGAAGCCGCCGTCGTCGGGCGGGTTGTGCGAGGGCGTCACGACGACACCGTCGGCGCGGGCGGCCGGCCCGCGCCGGTTGTAGGTGAGGATCGCGTGCGAGACGGCCGGCGTCGGGGTGAACCCGTCGCGGCTGTCGATCAGCACGGTCACGCCGTTGGCGGCGAACACCTCGATCGCGGTCCGGGTGGCCGGCTCGGAGAGCGCGTGGGTGTCCCGGCCGAGGAACAGCGGACCGGTGGTGCCCTGCGCGGCGCGATATTCGACGATCGCCTGGCTGGTCGCGGCGATGTGGTCGTCGTTGAACGCCTTCTTGAGGCTGGCACCGCGGTGGCCCGAGGTGCCGAACGCGACCCGCTCGGCCGCGACCGACGGGTCGGGGTGCAGGTCGTGATAGGCGGCGAGGACGGCGTCGACGTCGATCAGGTCGCCGGGCTCGGCCGGCTGACCGGCGCGGGGGTTGTTTGGCACGTCCCGCATCGTAACGCCGGGCACTGTGCCGGGCTTGGATCTGCTGCCCGACCCGGCCGTCGATGCGGGAGCCGGGGGTGGGGCGAGCGCGGCTGGTCGGACATGTGCGAACGTGATCGGCGTGCGGGTGATGACGTGGAACCTCTGGTGGCGGTTCGGCGAGCCGGACCGGCGGCGCGCGGCGATCCTCGCGGTGCTGCGCGAGCAGCGACCCGATCTGCTGGGCCTGCAGGAGGTGTGGGCCGACGGCGACGAGAACCTGGCCGGCACGCTGGCCGACCAGCTCGGGCTGCACTGGGCCTTCGGCGCGGCCAGCGACCAGGAGACCTGGCGGGTCCGCGTCGACGGCGGGCCCGACCTGCGCAACGGCGTCGCGGTGCTGAGCCGGTGGCCGATCCGCGCGGAGAAGACCTACGACCTGCCCGGCGACAGCAGCCGCGCGGCGCTCAGCGTGCTGGTCGACGCTCCACACGCGACGATCCCGGTGGTCACCCTCCACCTGAGCGTGCTGAGCGGTTCGGCCGGCCGATCGGCGCAGCTGGACTGGCTGGCCCGGCACGTGGCCGGCCTGCCGGCCGACGAGCACCCGCCGCTGGTGATCGGTGACTTCAACGCGATGCCCGACTCCGACGAGATGCGCCGTTTCGCCGGCGCGCTGACCGTGCCGTCCGTGCCCGGCCAGGTGCTGCTCGACGCCTGGCTCTACGGCGACCCGGGCGATCCGGGCTTCACCTGGGACCGGGCCAACCCGCACGCGGCCGCCTGGGTCGCGCCGAGCAGCCGGATCGACTACATCCACGTGCTGCAGACCGCGCACCGCGCGGGCCGGGTGCTCGGTGTGCACCGCGCCGGAACGGCCGCGGTCGACGGCGTCTGGCCCTCCGACCACGCCGCGGTGGTCGCCGACCTCAGCGACTGAGTCGGGCCACCAGGTCGAGGAACTGGCGGCGCTGGGCAGCGGTCAGCGGGGCCAGGAACTCGTCCTGGACGCCGTCGACGAGCGTGTCCAGCTCGACCAGCCGCGCGACGCCGTCGGCGGTGATCGTGACGATGTTGCGGCGCCGGTGTTCGGGGTCGACCTCCCGCGCGACCAGCCCGCGCGCCTCCAGCTCGGTGAGGGCCGCGGTGATGTCGCTGCGGTCGATCCCGGTCGAGCGGCCGAGCTCGGCCTGACTCACCGGGCCCCACTCCTCCAGCGCCGCGAGCAGCCGGTAGTGGTAGCTGCGCAGCCCGCCGCCGGCGGCCTCGAACGCAGCGCCGAGCAGGCCCGATGACCGCGCCTGGGCCCGGCTGACCAGCCAGGTCGCCCGTCCCTGGAGCCGCGCGGGGGTGCGGCCAGGGTCGTGTTGCGGCATTGGCACCCGGCAAGCCTAACAGTTTGTTGGTCGCCCCAACACTTGCTATGTTGGCGAGGCCAACATTGGCGAGACCAACATTGGAGCCGCCGTGACCACTGTTTCCCCATCCTTGACGCTGCGGGTCTGGCATGGCCGGCGGATCCTGGCGCTGCTGTGCGCCGTGGCGTTCCTCGACTTCGTCGACGCGTCGATCACCAACGTGGCGCTGCCGCACATCATGAGAGACCTGGGCTTCTCGGTGCAGAGCCTGCAGTGGGTGCCCTCGGCCTACCTGCTCACCTACGGCGGGTTCATGCTGCTCGGCGGCCGGCTCGCCGACCTGCTGGGCCGCCGGGACGTGCTGCTCGCCGGCACCGCGCTGCTCGGCCTCTCCTCGCTCGCCGGCGGCTTCGCCGGGAACACCGGCGTCTTCGTCGCCGCCCGGCTGGTGCAGGGCCTCGGTGCCGCGCTGATGCTGCCCGCCGCGCTGTCCACCCTGACCACCACGTTCACGACGTCGAAGGACCGGCACTCGGCACTGGGCGTCTGGGCCGGCGTGGCCGGGCTCGCGTCGGCCGTGGGCATCCTGGCCGGTGGCCTGTTGACCGACGGGCTGGGCTGGCGGTGGGTCATGTTCGTCAACCCGATCGCGTGCGTGCTGGTCATCCCGGCCGTCCTGGCCCTGCTGCCGCGCGACCGGCCGGCCGCGCGCACCACCCGTTTCGACCTGCTCGGCAGCGCCGTGGTCACCGCCGGGACATTGCTGTTGGTGTACGCGCTCGTCAAGGCACCCGACCAGGGCTGGGCCGCCACCCGCACCTGGCTCGAACTGGCCGGCGCGGCGGCGCTGCTCGCGTCGTTCGTCCTCGTCGAACGCACCGCACGCGACCCGATCCTGCCGCTGGACATCTTCCGGGTGCCGGGGCTGCTCGCGGCCAACCTGACCGGACTGATCGGGTTCGCCGGCATGCTCTCGATGTTCTACTTCCTGACCCTCTACATGCAGACCGTCCTGGGCTACTCCGCGATCGCCGCGGGCGCGGCCTATCTCCCGCTCACCGCCGGCGTCGGCGTCGGCGCGGGCGTCGGCGCCCGGCTGTTGGCCCGGGTCGGCAGCCGCGCGGTGATCTGCGTCGGCGCCCTCGTCGCGGCGGCCGGCCTGTTCCTGCTGAGCCGGGTCCCGGCCGGCGGCGGCTATCTGGCGCACATCCTGCCCGGACTCCTCCTGGTCGCCTTCGGCGTCGGGCCGGTGTTCGTCGGGGTGACCAGCGCGGCCAACGCCGGCGTGGGCCCGAGCCGGGCCGGCCTGGCCGCCGCGATCCTCAACTCGACGCAGCAGATCGGCGGCGCCCTGGGCCTCGCGATCTTCTCCGCCGCCGGCGCCGCCCGCACCCACCACCTGCTCGCCACCGGCTCACCGGCGTCCGTCGCCACCACGTCCGGCCTCGGCTACGCCCTCGGCGCGGGCGCGGCCTTCGCGGTGGCCGCCGCGATCGTCGCACTCGCGACGGTCGACACACACGAAGGAGAACCACCCATGACCAGGCCAGAACGCGTCCTCGTGGTCGGCCGCAGCCCTAACGTGCTGATCGAGGCCGTCGACCTGCTGCGCGCCGACGGCTACGTCGCCGACGCGACCAACCAGTTCGACCGCGTCCTCGACGACTACGACGTCACGGACCTCGACGTGCTCGTCTTCGGCGGCATGGTGCCGGCCGACACCAAGCAGCGACTGCGCGACGACATCTCCGCCCGCAACCCCGGCGTCACGTTCGTGCAGGGGCTCGCCGGCATCCCCGGCCTCATCGCCGCCCAGGTGCGCGCCGCCACCTCGGCCGCGCCGGTCGAGGGGCTCGGCTACGACGAGTCCCGGCGCGCGGTGCTGGTCACGCTCGACGCGCCCGCCGCCGTCACGGTCGACGCGTGGTGGGGCACCACGTTCACGCCGCCGGAGCCCAGGAGCGCGTCGGCGCGTGTCTTCGAGGGCGGCCTCGACGCCGGCTCGCACGTCGTCGCGCTGCCGGCGGAGGTGCCGTCCGTCGCGTCGTTCGCGGGCGTCACGGTCGGCGGGTTCACCCAGGTGTTCATGGTCGGCCCGATGCCCGACGCCGTCACCCGGCTGGCACCCACCACGGCCGGCGACAACGGGCTTCCCGAGGTCGGCCCGGTCACGACCTAGCGCTCGTGGTCGCGGAGCCAGGCCGCGTAGTCACCGACGGCCGCGTCGAGGGGGTAGCCCGGCGCGAACGCGGTGTCGGCCCGCAGCCGCGAGATGTCCAGCGCCGCGGCGTGGGCGGGCCGGTCGCCCTCGGCCAGTTCCACCGCGGCGCCGGGCACGACCCGGGCGATCGCCGCGGCCACCTCGCGGTTGCTGGTGAGCCGGCCACTGCCCACGTTGTACGTCCGATGCCGCAACCCGCCGCCGGTCGCCAGCAACGCCAGCGCGCGACCGGCGTCCTTGGCGTAGAGCATGTCGACGGCGTCGCCGGCGCGCAGGCCCGGCGGCGCCGGCGCACCGCGCACGGCGGCGTGCATCAGTTGCGGTGCGCCGAAGAACGGCGACGACGTCCGGCCCAGCGGCCCCCAGATCGCGCCGATCCGCGCGGCGACGAGCGGCAGCCCGTCGAGCGCGCCGGCGACCACCTCGGTGATCTTCTTCGCGGCCGGGATGGCGTGCGGACTGGCCATCGGGAGCGGCAGGTCCTCCCGGAGGGCGCCGTCGGGAACCCCGGCGTAGACCCCGATCGTGCTGGCCAGCACGACCCGCTCCACCGCCCACTCCTGGGCCGCCCACAGCACGGCGAACAGCGCGCGGGTGTCGGCCCAGAGCTTGTCGAGGGTGGGACCGGCGCCGAGGGCCGCCGCGGCGAGGTGGACGACGCCGGTCACCCGGTGGCGCTCACCCACGGCCAGCAGGCTGGCGGGATCGGTGCAGTCGACCCGCACGACCGGCCCGGCCTGGTCGGGCGGGGCCGCCCGGCGCTGGCCGAGCAGCACGTCGGCGCCGAGGTCGCGCAGCGCGTTCGCGGTGTGCGAGCCGATGAAGCCGAGGCCGCCGGTAACCAGAATCATCGTCGCTCTCCCCCCGGGCCGGGTTCGTTAGCCGGCTAACGAAGAGCATAGCCGCGAGGTCGTTAGCCGGCAAACGACCTTTAGACTGGCTCGGTGACCGACGTGATCCGGCTGCTCACCCGGGCGCAGAAGCTGCTGCGCGCGGCGACCGACGACGCGATGCGCCCACACGGCGTGCGGATCGGGCAGAACCTGGTGCTCGAGGTGCTCTGGCAGGACGACGGCCTCACGCCCGGTGAACTGGCCGCCCGGATGGGCGTGACCACCCCGACGGTGGTCAACACCGCCGCCCGGATGGAGGCCGCGGGCCTGCTCGACCGCCGCCCCGACCCGCGCGACGGCCGCCTGGTCCGGCTCTACCTCACGCCGTCGGCCCGGGCGGCCCGGGCGCCGATCTCCGACGCCCGGCGCCGCATCGCCGACCACGCCCTGGCCACCCTCACCCCGACCGAGCTGCGCCACCTGACCAGCGCCCTGGAAAAGATCGTCAAACAGATGGACGCAGGAACGTGAAGTGCTCGCGGCCGACGACGACCGGGTTGGTCAACTCGCCGACCTCGTCGATCGTGATGGTGACGACGTCGCCCTCGCGCAGGGTGAAGTCCATCGCCGGCGCGAGGCCGGTGCCGGTGGACAGGACCGCACCCGCCGGGAAGTTGTCGGCCCTGAAGAGATGGTCGACCAGCTCCGCGAACGGTCGCTTGAGGCGTGCGGTCGACGTGGCGCCGGTCCAGACCGTCACGCCGTCGCGGGTGACCCGGACGGCCACCGGGAGATCGGTGCCGTCGACCTCCCACGCCGGGCGGATGCCGGCCGACAGGGCGCACGCCCCGGCGTACACCTTGGCCTGGGGTAGGTAGAGGGGGTTTTCGCCCTCGATCGACCGGGAGCTCATGTCGTTGCAGACCAGGTAGCCGGCGATCTCGCCGAACCGGTTGACGACGATGGCCAGTTCCGGCTCGGGCACGTCGAGGCCCGAGTCGGCGCGGATCGCGACCGGTTCGCCGTCGACGACGACCCGCCAGGCGGCGGACTTGAAGAACAGCTCGGGGCGGGCGGCGTCGTAGACGCGGCCGTAGATGTCGGCCTCGCTGCTCTCCTCCATCCGCGCCTGGCGCGAGCGCAGGTAGGTGACGCCGGCGGCCCAAACCTCGGTGGCGCCGTCGACCGGAGCGAGCAGGCGGGCGTCGTCGACGACCTCGCCGGGCGACTCGGCCAGCGCGCGGATGTCGGCGACGCGTTCGCCCAACAACGCGGCGACGGACGGCACCGGCAGTGACCGGACCACCCCGTCGGTGCGGACGCCGACACGGGCGATGTCGTCGTTGTCCCGGCGGTAACGAACGATGTGCATGACCGGGAGCGTACGGCTAGCCGGCGGCGACCGCCTCCGCGGAGATCTCCCACAGCCGGGCCGCGTTGGCCGGGTCGATCGCGTAGGGCGCGACGCCGCCGGTCCCGCCGGGCTGGTGCAGGCCGGCTTCGTGGCAGTCCTCGAAGTAGCGCCCCGACACCCCGGCCAGCGACGGCGCGGTGGCGACGTAGACCGACGTGGCGGCGCCCTGCTGGGGAGTCTTGCCGTCCGGGCCCGGGTTGACCGCGTCGGCGGTGACGCCGTCGTGTGCCCAGCGCCGCGCCGCCTCGACCACGAACAGCACGTTGGCCGTCTTGGACTGGTCGTAGGCGGCCTGCGCGTCGTACCCGCGCCGCTCGAAGTTGAGGTCGTCGAAGTCGACGTCGGCCCGCAGGTGCGCGGCCGAGGTGACCTCGACGACGCGCGCACCGTCAGCCGCGACCATCGCCGGTTGCAGGGCCGTGGCCAGCGCGAAGTGCCCGAGGTGGTTGGCGCCGAACTGGAGTTCCCAGCCCTGCGCCGTGCGCGACCGCGGTGGCCCCGTCACGGCCGCGTTGTTGACCAGGATGTGCAGCGGGCCTTCCCAGCGGCCGGCGAACGCGCGCACCGAGTCCAGGTCGGCCAGGTCGAGCCGCTCCACGGTGAATCCGGCTGTCCGTTTCGGGTCACGCACCGCGATGGTGACCTCGGCGCCCGCCGCGGCGAGGGCCCGGGCCGTCTCCCGCCCGATGCCGGAGGCGCCCCCGGTGATCACCGCCCGCTGCCCGCTCAGGTCGATGCCGGCGACCACCTCGGCAGCGGTCGAGCGCGCGTCGAAAGCCATGACACCCGGCTTCCCCGGCATCGTTGATCGAAACGCCGGGCCGGCGACCCGGTCCGCGGGCAGCGGACCGGGTC
>NZ_JBFAPI010000010.1:95063-119832 GCF_040676615.1 Asanoa sp. NPDC049573 | reverse complement strand
GTGGCGGGGGGGCGGGTGTCCCCCACGCAGCGCCCGGGCGTCGCCGCGCTCTCCTCCCCCCGCCGCGGGGGGGGGCCCCGGGCCGGGGGCGGCGGGCCCGGGCCCCCCGGACGATCACCAGCCGACGGCCACCAGCAGCCACTGCGGGTTGCCGTGCGAGATGAACGAGGACTGTTCGGCGTAGTCGTCGTAGGGGAATCCGTACGCCTTGCCGCCGATCGCCCGGTCGTGCCAGAACTTGGCGTAGTAGTTGGCCGGCGGGGCCTGGTAGAACAGCGCCGGGTTGGACCACGACGACTGCGCCAGGTGCGCCACGTGCCGGTTGAGCGCGGCACAGCCGCCGGCGTTGTTGGCCAGCGGGCCCGCGCAGCCGAAGATGTCGGACGTCGAGGCCGCCAAGCCGTTCTGCGACGCGTACGCCGTCATGTAGTTCTGGTATTGACCGCCGGCCCGGAACTGCGGCGAGCTGCCGGGCGCCGGGATCCGGTAGGGCGCCTGGATCTCGGCCAGGTGCTTGAACTCGGCCGGCATCGCGTCGGCGAAGCGCTGGAAGGTCACCGCCCGGTCCTCGGCGAACGTCGCCTCGGTCTCACCGACGGCGGCGTCGTAACCGTCGCGGGCGTGCAGCCGCATCGCGAGCTTCACCGCGAAGGCGTCGACCCGGGTGGTGTTGCCGTTGAACACGGCCGGCCCGACGGTGAACTCGATGAAGTCGTTGTACTGGCTGGTCGGCGAACCGAGGTAGAAGTACATCCGGCCGGCGGTGTTGGCCGGCATGTCGAAGTACGGCTGCTCGGCGATCGAGTGCACCTGGCCGTTGTAGCTCCAGTAGACCTGGCTGTCCGGGTAGCGGCCGTTGGTCCGGTTCAGGATCTTGACCATGACCACGTTCTGCGCGGCCGGGATCGACGACGTGTCGCCCCAGAAGCCGCCGGTCGGCGGCGGGTTCGTGGTCGGTGGGGGCGTCGGTCCACCGCCGGTGGTGCGCACGACGAACTCCCACAGCGAGTAGCCGTACGCGGTGGCCCGCGCGGTCCCGTTCATCCGCACGTAGCGGCCCGAGCCGGACACGGCGAGGGTCTGCGTGCCACCCGTGCCGGTGGTGGTCGAGTAGACGGTCGTCCACGGACCGTCCGGCCCCGACGAGACCTGGATCTGGAAGGCCCGGGCGTACGCCGGCTCCCACTGCAGCACCACCTGGCAGAGCGTCTGGGTGCTGCCCAGGTCGACGCGCAGCCACTGCGGATCCGAGAAGGCGCTCGACCACCGGGTCGCGCCGTTGCCGTCGACGGCGGCCGCGGCCGACAGCGTCGCGTTCTCGGCGGACGAGGCGGCGGCGGGCCGGTTGAGGGCGGCGTTGCCGGCGCAGGTGCCGCCGGTGTCGATCAGCCCGTAGACCTGGAACTCCCACAGCGAGTAGCCGTAGGCCGTGCCGCGGGCGGTGCCGTACATCCGCACGTAGCGGCCGGTGCCGGTCACGGTCAGCGTCTGGGTGCCGCCGGCACCCGTGGTGGTCGAGTAGATGGTCGTCCAGGGTCCGCCGGCCGCGCCGGCCACCTGGATCTGGAAGGAGCGCGCGTACGCCGCCTCCCACTGGAGCACGACCTGGCCGACCGAGGTCGTGGCGCCGAGGTCGACCTGGATCCACTGCGGGTCGCCGAACGCGCTCGACCAGCGGGTGCCGGAGTTGCCGTCGACCGCGGCGGACGCCGGCGAAGCGGCGTTCTCGGTCGACGAGGCGGTGGCCGGCTTGCCCTGGGAGACCAGGACGAGGGCGGCGTCGGCGCGCGACCGGGTGGTCACGACGAACAGCGCGGTGATGAGGGTGACCGCGGCGAGCACGGCGAGTGCGGCGCGGCGGCGGGACAGGGCAACAGGCATCGCGACTCCTGCGGGGACGGAAGCAGGTGTGAGAGAGCGCTCTCACGCGGACACGTTCGTCCCGCCGGGCGGGCTTGTCAAGAACCAATTCGACTACGGCGAATATTCGTGCCCTTGACTCCGTGACCGTCGGCGGCGAGGCTGTGGGAGAGCGCTCTCCAAATCGTCCGTCCCCGTATTGGAGTGCCACATGCCCGCACCACCCCGCCGCCGACTGCTCGTCGCCGGCACGATCCTCACGCTGCTCGTCGCCGGCGGCTCCGCCGTGGTCGCCTCGCCCGCCGCCGCCGTCGGCCCGCTGATCTCGCAGGGTAAGACGGCCACCGCCTCCTCGGCGGAGAACGCCGGCACCCCCGCCTCGGCCGCCGTCGACGGCAACGCCGGCACCCGCTGGTCGAGCGCCTTCACCGATCCACAATGGATCCAGGTCGACCTGGGCGGCACCGCCGCGGTCGACCAGGTCGAACTGGTCTGGGAAACCGCCGCCGCGCGGGCGTTCCAGATCCAGGTCGCCGCCGCGGCCGCCGGCCCGTGGACCACGATCTACTCGACCACCACGGGCACCGGCGGCACGCAGACCGTCGCCGTGTCGGGCTCGGGGCGCTACGTCCGGATGTACGGCACCGCCCGGACCACCGGCTACGGCTACTCGCTGTGGGAGTTCCGGGTCTTCGGGACGATCGGCGGCGGCGGTGGCCCGACCGACCCACCGCCACCGACCGGCGCCCCGATCTCGGCGTTCAGGCCGGTCAACGCGTCGTCCTTCGAGGGTGGCAACGCGCCCGGCGCCGCCGTCGACGGCCGCACCACGACCCGCTGGTCGAGCCAGTTCGCCGATCCGCAGTGGATGAGCATCGACTTCGGCGGCGTCGCCACCATCAACCAGGTGGTGCTCAACTGGGAGTCCGCGTACGCCAGCGCCTACCGCCTCGAAACCTCGAACGACGGCACCTCGTGGGCGCCGGTCTACACGACGGCCGCCGGGCGCGGCGGCGTCGAGCGCCTCGCGGTCGCCGGCACCGGGCGCTTCATCCGGATGTACGGGACCGCCCGGGCGACCGGCTACGGCTACTCGCTCTGGGAGTTCCAGGTCTTCGGCACGGTCGACACCAGCGCGAGCACCCCGCCACTGCTGTCCGGCCCGACCCGGCCGCCGGCGACCACCGGCCAGTTCGCGCTGACGGCGCCGGCCGACGCCGCCATGGTCACCACCACCCGACGCCCGACCCTGTCCTGGGCCGGCGTCGGCGGCGCGGTCCGCTACCAGGTCTGGATCAACGTGAGCCGGACCGACTACGACTTCGCCGCCACCGGCAACCTCATCGACCTCTACACCAAGGTGGCCGAGCCGACCGGCACGTCCTACACGCCGAGCTGGGACCTGGCCGACCGGTGGACCTACAAGTGGTACGTGGTGGCGGTGCCCGGCTCGGGCGCGACCAGCACCTCGGCCATCCGCCGGTTCAGCGTCTACGTGCCCACCCTGGAGACCGTCGCCGACGGGATCAACATCGTCGCCGGCGCCCGCGACCTCGACCGCAACGGCTCGATCTCGCCGTTCGAAGACTGGCGGCAGCCGGTCGAGACCCGGGTCAACGACCTGCTGGGCCGGATGACGGCCGAGGAGAAGGCCTACCAGATGTTCTACAACGCGCAGGCGTTCCCGCGCTCCGGCTGGCATTTCGGCCCGGCCGGCGCCCAGGACCTGCACAACACGCTGCTCGCGGCGGCCGGCACGAGGCTGGGCATCCCGTTCGTCTCGGCCGGCGACACGATCCACGGTTACCAGACCACCTACCCGACGCAGAGCGCGCTGGCCGCGGCGCGCGACTACGCGCTGGACTACAAACTCGGCGACATGCAGCGCCGGGAGCAGCTCGAGGTCGGCACCCGCGGGGTGCTCGGTCCGCTGGCCGAGGTCGGCACCAAGGTGCTCTACCCGCGCATCCAGGAGGGCAACGGCGAGAACGCCACCGTCGCCGCCGCGCAGGTGCGGGCGCTGGTGGCCGGGCTGCAGGGTGGCCCCGAGCTCAACCCTCGCTCGGTGCTGGCGACCGTCAAGCACTGGCCCGGTGAGGGCGCCGGCGGCGAGGCGCTGATCGTCTACGACGGGGTCACGATCAAGTACCACATGATCCCGTTCCGGGCCGCGATGGAGGCCGGCGCGGTCAACATCATGCCCGGGTACGCCGGTTCGTCCCTGTTGGACCCCGGTGGCCCCGGTGCGGGCGACAGCGCGCCGATCCTCGCGTACCTCCGGCAGAATCTGGGTTACCAGGGCCTGATCACCACCGACTGGCTGCCCTCGGGCTCGTGGATCGGCGCGGCGAAGGCCGGCTCCGACGTGATGGGCGGCGCCGACCCGGGCGCGGCCGGCTTCACGATCGCGAGCTTCACGGCCGGCGTGCCGGCGGCCCGGATCGACGACGCCGTCCGGCGGGTGCTGCGGATCAAGTTCCAACTCGGCCTCTTCGAGAACCCCTACGGCGATCCGGCCAACGGTCCCTACCGGATGCACACGCCGGCCTACACCGCGCTGGCCAACCAGGCCTCGCGCGAGGCGATGACGCTGCTCAAGAACGACGGTGCGGTGCTGCCCCTGCGGCTTTCGGCGGGTGACACCGTCGTGGTCGCCGGTCCGCGGGCCACCGACACCTCCGCGTGCTGCATCTGGACCAGCTACTTCCACCAGGAGTACGGGTCGCAGACGATGCTCCAGGCCATCCAGGCCCGGGGCGCGCAGGCCGGTGTCAACGTGGTCAGCGGTGACGCCCCGGCCCCCAAGCTGGCGGTCGTCGCGGTCGGCGAGGGCTCCTACACGCACGCCACCCAGTGGGTGAAGGAGCAGCCCTACCTGCCGCCGGACCAGGTGGCGCTGATCCAGAACTTCCGCTCCCGGGGCATCCCGGTGGTGGTCGCCCTGGTCATGCCCCGCCCCTACGTGATCACCGACTGGCACGACCAGGCCAGCGCGATCGTGGTCACCTACCGCGGCGGTGAGGAGATGGGCCCGGCGCTGGCCAGCCTGCTCTTCGGCGACTACGCGCCGACGGGCAAGCTGCCCTGGCAGTTGCCGCGCAGCCTCGGCGACGTGTTGCGGCCGGGCGGCACCGACGTGCCCGCCGACGCGACCGAGGCCTGGGACCTGCCCTACGACCTGGGCGCCACGGCGGCACAGCGGTCGACGTTGCGGGCCCAGATCGACGCCGGCCAGCCGCCGACGCCGACGGGCAACCCCCTCTACCAGTACGGCGCCGGGAGGAGCGGCTTCTAGACCGGCTTCGTCTCGGTGATGGCGAGGTTGTGGCCGTCGGGGTCACGGAAGAAGCTCATCCACAGCTCGCCCTGATCGTCGCGGTGCACCACGTGCGGCTCGTCGAGGAACCGAACCCCCTCCTCGACGAGCCGCTCCCGCTCGGCGGCCAGGTCGTCGACGCTGAAGTAGAGCGTCACCTTGCTGGCGAACGCCTCGGACTCGGGCACACCGAGATAGAGGCGGACGTCGCCGCTCTGGAAGAAGGCCATCGACTGGCCCGGCACGTCGAACAGGAACGGCACGCCGAGCACGTCCCGGTAGAACCGTACCGACCGCTCGAGATCGCTGACACTGACGTGGATCTGCGACACCGCACCGACCGTCATGGTCCCAGCTCACCAGCCAGCACGGGCGGGTGCAAGTCTTGCCGGCAGTGTGCGCGACCGACCACGATGGTGTCTGTCGCGAGCGGAGGCACGGGTGGACGACGAGCTGTTCGACGAGGCCGTGGCGGCCGCACTGAGCCGAACGGAGATCGTGACGGCGCTCGAGCGGCTGTCGCAGGGGCGAACCGACCGCCGGCGCCCGATCACCCAGGCGGTGATCGACCACCTACGAGCCCTCCGGCCCGGCATGGCCACCCTGGCGACAGCGGAGCTGGAGGCCTACGAGAGGGCGGCCGCCCCACCCGTGTCGGAAAGCGTCGTCGTGCTCGGGCTCGACGATGCGCGGGCCGGGCTGCTCGCGGCGCTGGTCGAGCGGGCCGTGCTGCCGGCCATCCGGGAGTGGATCAACGAGGAGTTGGAGCGGGACCGGCGGCGCCGCTACCGGTTGCGGTTCGACACCACCGACACGTCTGGGCTGCGGCAGATGTCGGCGCCGGAGCACGAACTCGCCACCGACGCGTTCACCCGGCTCCGCACGCTGATGGGCGCGACCGGCGGCGGGGCGATCGGCATCTCCGGGCCCCGTGGCGTCGGCAAGTCGACGCTGATCCGATCGGTGTGCGACAACCCCCGCTGGTTCGGCAAGGATCGCCTCTCCTACGGGGTCGCCGTGCCGGCGCCGGTCGAATATGTGCCGCGGGACTTCCTCCTGCACCTGTTCGCCTCGCTCTGTCTGCGCGTCGATCCGAGGGCCCAGGAGTCGATCGAGCCGGCGGGTCCGCCCGCCGTGCCGCCGTTCGTCATCACCTTCGCCGGCGTCTTGACGGCCGTCGCCGGACTCGTGTTGCTGGGAAGCACCTTGACGGCCGCGCAGCCCGCCGCCGTCATGGTCGCCGGTCTCGCGCTCGTCGCCGCCGTCGCCGGCGGTCTGGCGGTGCTACGCCACCGGCTCGCCCGCGTCCACTTCCTGGCCGGCCTTGGCTATGAGCGTGCCGGTGCCGCCGCCCGATCGGTCGAGACCCGGGCCGCCCACGTGGTCACGGTCCTGGCCATCGCGGCCGCCGGCCTCTCCGTGGCCGGCTGGCTCACGGACGCCGTCCCTGGCGTCGACACGTCCCTCGCACTCGGCGCAGTGGCGGTCGCTGCCGTCTTGGCCGTGGCCGTGGTGATACCGGACGCGGGCGCGCTCACCGACGCCGCCGTCGCCGGTGCCGGCTGCAGTGCCGCCCTCCTGGTCGCCACGGCGGTCGTCGAGGGGCCGCCGCCCGCGGACCGGCGGCTGGCGGTGGTGTTGTTCGTGGTCGCGCTCGCCGCCGCGTGGAGTCGTGGGATCGTGCGCCGGCTGGCGCCGCCACCCGCGCAGCGACATGCCCTGCACGCCGGGCTGACCGCCGGGGCCGTCGCCGCGCTCGCCGGTGGGCTCGCCGCGACCGCCGGCGCGGCCTGGAACGTCGCAGTGCGGCCCGGGTACGCGTGGGCAGCGGTGCTGGTCGCGACCAGCTTCGGACTGGCCACGGCATTGCCGGCCGGCGGCCGCGCGACGCCCGTCGGGCCGGCGCGGCCCGAGCCCGGCGGCCCGGCCCGCGAACAGTTGCGTCGCATCCGCTACCAGCAGACCGTGACCACCGGTTGGAGCGACGCCGTCAAGATCGGTGCGGTGCCGAAGACGCCGGTCGCCCTCGAACGGACCGTCACCGGCGGCACCGCGCTCGCCCGCGTGCCGCTCACCTATCCGGAGATCGTCGGAGACTTCCACGCGTACGTCCGTGAGCTGACCCGCTCCGGCGCCGCCGTGGTGATCGGCATCGACGAGCTCGACAAGCTGCAGCCCGAGGCCGCGGTGCGGTTCATGAACGAGGTCAAGGCCGTCATCGAGGCACACGTACCCGGTTGCTATTTCCTGGTGTCCATCTCGGAGGAGGCCCTGGCCGGCTTCGAACAGCGCGGCCTGCCGACCCGCGACGTCTTCGACACGGCCTTCGACGAGATGCTGCGGCTCGATCACCTGCGCTACGAGTCGACGGTGGCGATGCTCGCCAAGCGGGTCATCGACCTGCCGCGGGGCGTCGTGGCCCTGTCGCACGCGCTCGCCGGCGGCCTGCCTCGCGACGTGGTCAGAGCGGTGCGCGCCGCCGACGCCGCCCGCCGGATCCGGCGCGCCGCCGACGACGGCCAGTTGATCTCCGAGGTCGCCCGCCGGGTCTGTGCCGACGAGCTGCGCTCGCGGTTGCACGGCCTACGCA
The DNA here is from genome assembly GCF_040676615.1 of Asanoa sp. NPDC049573. Taxonomy (NCBI): domain Bacteria; kingdom Bacillati; phylum Actinomycetota; class Actinomycetes; order Micromonosporales; family Micromonosporaceae; genus Asanoa; species Asanoa sp. NPDC049573. The sequence goes on along the minus strand of NZ_JBFAPI010000010.1, from coordinate 112,066 downwards.
CGGAAGCCCGCGCGCTCGGCGACTGGCGGCTGACCATGGCGCTGACCGACTGGGCAAACCAGCGCAGCCTCGACGACCTCACCGACCTGGGCACCCCGCCCAAGGAGATCGACGACACCACCCTGCTGCTCGCCCACGCCACGTCCGTCTACCACCTGGCCACCGTCGCCGCCTTCTTCGCCACCGCGGGCGAGGTCGACCTGGAACGGGTCGAGACCGACGGCATCGACACGCTGGCCCAGGCCCGAGCCGATATGGCGGTCAGCTGGGCACTGGCCTGGCGAGGCGTGTCGGCCTTCCGCGCGGCGTGGGGCATGCCGGTGCTCGACCCGCCGGCCGGCTGACGGCGCTCAGTGCAGCGACCCGCTCCGCAGGGTGGTCCGGTCGCCGGCCAGGCAGGTGGCCTCGCGGTCGCCGGTGGCCCAGGCGAGCCGGTCGGGGAACAGGGAGCTGACCGCTATCGCCGGGTCGTCGGCGACGCCGGGCGCGTAGGCCTCCAGCGCCTCGAAGCACTTCGGCGAGATCTCCGCCTCCAGCTCGGCCGGTTCGGGATAGCTCCGACGGTCGCGCAGCTTCAGCGTCGCGAACACCTCGGCCTCGTGCGGCTGCGCGCAGTCGACGATCACCACGTTGTCGATCTCTTCGGTGGCGTTCACGTTGTTGACGCACTGGCCCGCGCTCAGGTAGAAGCCCAGCCGCTGGCGGTCGTCGACGATCTCGTCCTCACCGTGGACGAACGCGAAACCGCAGCAGAGCAGGCTGATCCCGACGAGCACGCCGAGCGCGATCCGCGCCGAGTTGATCGACGGGCCGGTGACCAGCTCGTCCCCGTCGGTGTCGCCGCCACGGCGCCAGCGGAGAAGACCGCGGCGCGGCGGGGGGTCGGCATCGAACATGCTCGGGCTCGGATCACTCACGAGCGCCGATGTTAGGTGCCGCCGGTGGCTAGTGGATCATCCAAAGAGATCGACAAACGCGGCCCGCGGGTCAGCGGCCGACCGCGCCGAGTTGGGTGAGCAGGCCGAGGTCGTCGGAGATGACCCAGATGTCGCTGACCCGGCCCGCGGTGACGGTGAGGATGTCGATGGTGCGCACCACGACCTCCCGGCCGGTCGCCGCGACCTCGCCGAGCGGCGACGGGTAGGTGCCCACGTGCCGGCCGCGCAGGACGAACCCGACCACGATCGTGTCCGCGGTCTCGACCCGGTGCACGATGTCGGCCCGCAGGCCGGCGAACGCGCCCTGCAGCATGCGGGCGCGCGCGACCAGGTCGGCCACCGCCATCGAGACGCCGTTGACCGTGACCGGGTCGGCGTAGACGGCGGCGAAGTCGGCCAGCGGGTCGGCCCGGTCGGCGACCGGGCGTTCCCAACAGGACAGCAGGTCGTCGAGGAGGGCCATGCCCCGATTGTCTCAGTCGCAGCGGCTGCCGAGGCCGGCGTCGCCACCCGCGGCCGGCAGCGCGACCGCCTCCGGCGATCCGCTGCCGACGACGGCGCTCGCGGAGGGCGTCGGGCGCGCCGACGGGGTCGGGCTCGGTGTCGGCTTCGCCGGGATCTTCTTCTTCTCGGGTACGCCGCCCGCGCCGCCGAGGCGTACACCGGGAGTCTGGGTCCTGCCCGGTGACATCGTGATGCCGGTCGCGGTGACCGACCGGCCGCGCACGTCGGTGACCCGGATGCTGAACGGCCCGGAGCCGATCCCGCTGTCGATCAGCCAGTAGTTGTAGTCCTCGCGGTGCGCGGCGCGGTAACTGCCGCCCGGGCCCTTGGCCTCGACCTTCTTCAGCGCGTTGCCGGTGTTGTCGACCAGGACGGCGAACCAGTACTGTGACGCGCCCTCCTTGATCCGGAACGTCATCGCCGGCGTCTTCGGGCTGGCCACGGTCGTGTAGCTGACCGGGACGATGCCCAGCACCGGGTCGGCGATCCGCTCGAACGCCTCGCGGCTCAGGTCGATGTGCCCGGTCTCGCAGGGTGGGCACTGGTCGACGACCTTGACCCGGACGCTGCCGTCGGGGCCCTTGACGTCGAGATAGCCGCCGCACGCGGCGCCGCTGTCGTATTCGGCCGGCGCGAGCGCGACCCACAGCCCGTCGGCGGGCGGCGTGGGAAAGGAGCAGTTGCCGCCGACGTCGGTGTAGAAGGTGGCCTTTCCGCTGGTTGCGCGCCCGGCCGCGCAGGCGGACCCGGCACCGCGCAGCGCGAACACGCCGATGAGAGCCGCGGCCAGCGCGAGCGCGCCGCCGACCACCCACCAAGGTCGCAGCCATCCAACCGTCACGGCGACCGATCCTGCCGCAATCCGGCGCCGCTGTCAGGTCGGGTTCAGCCGGCCGCCGTCGTCCGGCCGGACCGACCGTGGGGGTCATCCGGCCAACGACAACGGCCGGCCGCACCTTTGCAGGCGGGCCGGCCGGTGGGCCGAACGGTCGGGCTCAGTGCATGCCGACCGCGACCGGCAGCGCGTCGTCCGTCGCGTCCGGGGCCTTCTCGATCCGCTTGCGCGGCAGGAAGAACGCCGGGATCAGGCACAGGGCCAGCAGCACGACGGCGATCGTGTAGGTGTGCGCGAACGCGGCGGCCAGCGACGACTGGCCCTGGTCGAGCACCGCCGGGGCCACCTGGTCGGCCGGCACCTGCCCCTGGGTGACCGCGCTGTAGGCGGTGGCCTCCGGGCTGTCGAGCACCCGGTTGGTCAGGATCACCGACATCACCGCGGTGCCGATCGAGCCGGCGGTCTGCTGGATGATGTTCATCATCGTCGAGCCGCGCGCCACCTGCTGGTGGGTCAGCGACGCGAGCGCCGCCGACATGATCGGCATCATCGTCATACCCATGCCGAGGCCGCTGACGAACAGCGCGCCGAGCAGCAGCACGTAGGACGAGTCGGCGGTGACCTGGGTGAACACCGACATGCCGAGGGCGATCAGGACGATGCCGGGCAGCACCAGCTTGCCCGGGCCGATCCGGTCGGTGAGCCGGCCCGCCATCGGCATGGTCAGCATCGCGCCGAGGCCCTGCGGTGCGATCAGCAGGCCGGCGTGCAGGGTGGTCTCACCGCGTACCTGCAGGAAGTAGCTGGGCAGCAGCAGCATCGCGCCCATGAACGCGACCGTGAAGATGCTCAGGGTCGTCGTCGACACGGTCAGGTGCCGGTTCTTGAACAGCCCCAGGTCGATCAGCGCGTGCTCCTTGCGCAGCGCGTGCAGCACGAACGAGACCAGCAGCACCAGGCCGATTAGCGCCGGGATCAGCACCTTGCCGGCGGCGACGGTGCCCTCACCGGGGATCGAGGAGACGCCGTAGAGGAACAGCGCGAGGCCGGGCGAGAGCAGCAGCATGCCGAGGAAGTCGAACGACTCCGACGGCTGCGGCTTGTCCTTGGGCAGGATCCGCAACGCGAGCACGAACGCGAGGACGCCGATCGGCAGGTTGATCAGGAAGATCCAGTGCCAGCTCTCCGCCTCGATCAGCCAGCCGCCGAGGATCGGGCCGCCGATCGGGCCGAGCAGCATCGGCACACCGAGCACGGCCATCACCCGACCGACCCGGTCGGGGCCGGCGGCGCGGGTCATGATGGTCATGCCCAGCGGCATCAGCATGCCGCCGCCGAGGCCCTGCAGGGCGCGGAAGACGATCAGGGGGCCGATGTCCCAGGCCACGCTGCACAGCACCGAGCCGCCGACGAACAGCGTCAGCGAGAGCAGGTAGAGCCGCTTGGTGCCGAACCGATCGGCGGCCCACCCGGTGATCGGGATGACGGTCGCCAGGGCCAGCGTGTAGGCCGTCATCGTCCAGGCGACGGTCGCGTAGCTGGCGTTGAACTCGCGCTGGAATGTCGGCAGCGCGACGCTCACGACGGTGATGTCGAGAATCGACATGATGGCGCCGAGCACCACCACGCCGGCTACTTTCAGCACACCGCTGTCGAGTTTGTCCGACCCAGCCGCGTTGGCGGCCTGCGTAGTCATGCGCGATCATCCCCCCAGATCGATGCGCCCCAATCGAGGCGAACCGATGGTCCCAGAACCTCCCGCGCGACCCGAAGTGATTTTCACGTTGCGTGGCGGTCCTCACGTTTTGCGCGCCGCTTTGATAGGCAATTGATGGCGTACGTGCGCTTACTCGCCGTCATCAATACGACCGGAGGATGGAGTCCGGGATGTGGCCTTCCACCGCTACGCTGTTGCGGTGACCGACAGTTTGCGGATCCGGCTCGACGTCACCGCCGACGTCGACGACGACGTGCTGGCCCGGATGACCGGCGACCTGCGCGACGAGTTGCTCGACCTCGACGTCGACGCGGTCGACCGCCCCACCGACGGCGACGCGCCCGAAGGCAGCAAGGCCGGCGAACTCCTGGCCGCGGGCGCACTCCTGGTGAGCGTCGCACCCACCATCGTCGAGGGCGTCGTGAATGTCCTGGTGTCGTGGCTGTCCCGCCAGCCGTCCGACGTCACGATCGAGATCGACGGCCAGAAGCTGAGCGGCACCTTCAGTCGCAAGGAACGCGCGGCGCTGGTCGCCACCTACCTTGCGCGGGTCAACAGCGTTCAACCATGACCCTGGGCGGCTCCCCCGCCGCCGACGAGCTCGGGCCGTCTTGACCCGGCCGGGCAACCGCTACCCTGGCCAGGTGGTCGACGACGCCGGATCCGCATGACGGCCGGTCAGCATTGGGTGGCGCCTCCGTTGCCGGCCGGGCCGCGGCGGGCGCTGATCGTCGCCGCCACCGCATACCGTGACGAGGCCCTGCGCCAGTTGCGCTCCCCCGCCCACGACGCGGCCGAGCTGGGAGCCGTTCTCGCCGACGCCGGTGGCTTCGAGGTCCAGGCACTGACCGACGCGAGCGCAGGCGACGTGCGGGGCGCGATCGCCGACTTCACCGCCGCCTGCGGCCGTGACGATCTCGCGCTGGTCTACCTGTCCTGCCATGGGCTGCTCGACAACCGGCGGCGGCTCTGGTTCGCCGCCGCCGACACCGTCAAGGCGAAGATGGTCGCGACGGGGGTCGAGGCGACCTGGTTGATGGACCGGATGGCCGACTGCCGGGCCCGGCAGCAGGTCGTGGTGCTCGACTGCTGCTTCAGCGGCGCGTTCGCGCAGGGTGCCAAGGGCGACGACGACGCCGCTCTCGAATCGCAGCTCAAGGCGCGCGGCACCGTTGTGCTCACGGCATCCGGCGCGACCGAGTACTCGTTCGAGGGCGACCCGCTGACCGACGCGCCGCAGGGGTCGGTCTTCACCGCCGCGTTCGTCGACGGGTTGCGGACCGGGGCCGCCGACACCGACAACGACGGTTTCATCTCGGTCGACGAGGCCTACGCCTACGCGCACGACCGGGTGGTCGCGACCGCCACCGGCCAGACGCCGCAACGCTGGTCGTTCGCCGCCGAAGGTCGCATCATCCTGGCCCGCAACCCGGCCGGCATGCGGGTCACGCCCGCCCGGATCCCGACGGATCTGCGCACCCTGCTCGACCACCCACGGCCGGGCATCCGCGCCGCCGCGCTCGACACGCTCGCCGAGTGGTTGGCCGGCGACGAGCCGGCGCAGATCCTCGCCGCCCGCGCCGAACTGCGCCGGATCGCCACCGAAGACCTCCCCTCCATCGGCGACAAGGCCCGCGCCCTCCTCGGCGAACGGCCTCCCACCGAGGCCGCCGAGCAGACCGCCCACGAGATCGTCGAGGAGGCCCGCCGGGAGGCGAAGCGCATCCACGCCGACGCCGAGCGCCTCGCTGCCGACGCCCAGGAGCGTGCCGAGGTCGCGGCGGTTCTCCTCGACCAGGCCCAGGCCGAAGCCGCCGCCCTCGTCGAAGAAGCGCGGCGCAAGGCCGACGAGATCCGCGCGGCCGCGCCGGGGGGCCGGCAGGATCTCGCCGGCATCCGGCTGCTCTGGGTCGACGACAACCCGGGCAGCAACGAGCACCTCGCGCGGAACTTCACCGCGCGCGGGGCGGTCGTCTACCCGGCCATGACCACCAACCAGGCGGTCCAGTTCCTCGGCCAGATGGGGTTCGACGCGCTCATCTCCGACATCAGCCGCGACGGGCGGGAGGTCGGCTTCGACGACCTCACCCGCTTGCGGGCCGCCGGCTACGCCGGGCCGGCGGTCTTCTTCACCGCCCGCACCACGCCCGAGTTGCGCAACCGGGCCAAGAAGTCGGACGCCGAGGGCATCGTCTCCTCCGCCGACGAACTCAGCGACTGGCTGCGGAAGGTCCGGGCCACGGCCGCACCGCGCGAACCACAGAGCGGCTTCTTCGCCCGGATGCGCGAGGCGTTCAACGACTCGTGAGCTCGGCCAGGTCGGGCTCGGGGGCGGTCGCGTCGAGGTGCCGGCGCAACTTCGCGCCCTCCAGGTCCACGTCGGGCAGGATCCGGTCGAGCCAGCGCGGCAACCACCACGCGGACCGGCCCAACAGCGACATCACCGCGGGTACGAGCGTCAGGCGCACCACGAACGCGTCGATCGCGACGCCCACCGCCAGCGCGAAGCCCATCGACTTGATCACCGGATCGTCGAGCAGGATGAAGCCGGCGAACACGGCCGTCATGATCAACGCGGCCGCCGTCACCACGCGCGCGCCGTGGCCCATGCCGTTGACCGTCGCGCGCACCGGCGTGTCGCCGTGCACGAAGTCCTCGCGCATCCGCGACACGAGGAACACCTCGTAGTCCATGGCCAGCCCGAACAGGATGCCGATCAACAGGATCGGCAGGAAGCTGACCAGCGGCCCAGCGGTGTCGAGCCCGACCAGCCCGGCCAGGTGCCCCGCCTGGAACACCAGCGTCGTCAGGCCGAAGGTGGCGCCGACCGTGAGCAGGAAGCCCACCGCCGCCTTGATCGGCACCAGCACCGACCGGAACACCACCGCCAGCAGCAGTACCGACAAGCCGACGACCAGCAGCAGGTACGTCGGCAGCGCGCGGGACAGCTTCGCCGACACGTCGATGCCCACCGCGGTCTGCCCGGTCAGCGCGATGTCGGCGCCCTGGACCCCGTGCGCCCGGGCGCGGATGTCGTGCACCAGCGTCTCGGTCGCCGGGTCGGTGGGCGCCGTCTTCGGCACCACGCCGACCACGGCCGTCCGCCCGTCCTGGCTCAGGTTCGGCGGCGTGACGGCCAGCAGGTTCTCCGTACCCTGGAGGCGACCGGACACGTCGGCCACCGCGGCGGTCGTGTCGGCGGCGGTGTCGCCGCTGACGACCAGCGCGAGCCGGCCGGTGAAACCGGGCCCGAAGCCCTCGGTGATCAGGTCGTTGGCCGCCCGCGTCTGACTGCCCACCGGGGCGGTGCTCGCGTCGGGCAGGGCGAGCCGCATGGTCGTGGCCGGCAGGGCCAGCGCGCCCAGGCCGAGCACACCGATGATCAGCAGCGGCACCCGCAGCCGGATCACCTGGCGGGCCCAGCGGAAACCGCCGGGCTCGCGGGTCACCACCCGGTCGAGCGTGACCGCCTTGCGGGGCAGCACCCGCCGGCCGGCGAAGCCGAGCAGCGCCGGCAGCAGGGTGACCGCGACCAGCACGGCGACGGCGACGGTGCCGGCGGCGGCCAGGCCCATCACGGTGAGGAACGGGATGCCGACCAGGGCCAGGCCGGCCAGCGCGATGACGACCGTGCCGCCGGCGAAGAGCACGGCCGAGCCCGCGGTGCCCAGTGCCCGCCCGGCCGCGTCCGGCGGCGACACCCCGCCGCGCACGTGCTGCCGGTAGCGGGACGTGATGAACAGCGAATAGTCGATGCCGACGGCCAATCCCAGCATCAGTGCCAGGATCGGTGCGGTGCTGGTCAGCCCGACGACACCGCTGAGCGCGAACAGCCCGGCCATCCCGGCGCCGACGCCGATCAGCGCGGTCAGCATGGTCATGCCTGCGGCGACCAGCGAGCCGAGCGTGACCACCAGGACGACCAGGGCGATCAGCACGCCGATGCCCTCGGTGCCGCCGATCTCCGGCTCGTTGTGCATCACCTCGCCGCCGTGCTCGACCCGCAACCCGGCCTGCTCGGCGGCGGTGCCGGTGTGCGCGTACGCGTCGCGTTGCACGTCGGTGACCGCGTCGTCCTGGCCGAGGAACTGCACCTGGATCAGGGCGAGCCGGCCGTCCGGCGAGATCGCCTTGGCGGCGAAGGGGTCGAGGGCGCCGGCGACGCCGGGCAGCGTGCCGGCCTCCCGCACGACGGCGGCGACGGCGGCGTGTGCGGCCGGGTCAGCCAGCGTCCGGCCGGGCGGTGCGGCGATCACGATCGTGCCGGTCGTGCCGCTGGCCGCCGGGAACTCCCGGGCCAGGGCGTCGATCGCCCGCTGGGACTCGGTGCCCGGCATGGTGAAATCGCTGGAGGTGGGCTTCATGAACGCGGCCGCGGCCGCGCCGAGGGCGACGAGCACGACCAGCCAGAGGGCGACGACCAGCCGGCGGCGCCGGAACGAGGCGCGGCCGAGGCGGTAGAGAAGTGTTGCCATGTCTCCCTCGTCTGGGGGATGGAGCGAGGTGGCCTGACCCTGCCCGACCAAGCTGATTATTGATTCCCAGCTTGCCGGGGATGTGAGGAACGTCCCAATTGGTCGATCGGTGGTGATCATCCGACTCGCCTGATGTCCCCCAGGAAAGCCGCGAATCGTGCCAAACTATCGCGGTGCGCCCGGTGCCCGGGTGGGCCGTGATCACGGCGATCCTGGCCCCGGTCTTCCTGCTTGGTGGTCTCGTGCTGGCCACCGCCCGCCAGTCCGCCAGCTACAGCTCGACCCGCGACACGATCAGCTCGCTCAGCGGGTTCGGCGCGACCAACCGCTGGATCATGGTGCTCGGCTTCATCGGCCTCGGCCTGTCCTTCGTCGGCACCGGCATCGGGCTGCGGCCGGCCGAGACGCCGGGGCGGGTTGCGATGGTCTTCGGCGGGTCGGTCACCGTGCTCTCCGCGCTCTTCCCGCAACCGGCGAACGGCACGTCGGCGATGCACGGCCTGGTGGCCGGCGCGGGCTTCGTCGCGCTCGCCGTCTGGCCGGCCTTCGCGTTCCGGCTGGACGCGGGCGCGCCCTGGTCGCTGCGACCCACCGCCTCGCTGCTGGCGACCGGGTTCATGATCGGCCTGCTGTTCTGGTTCGCGGCCGAACTGTTCAACCGCGGCGACCGGATCGGCCTGACCGAGCGGTTCCTGGCCTGCGCCGAGTCGATCTGGCCGCTCGTCGTCGTGCTCAACGCCCGGCAACCGGCACCGCCGGTCGCCGACGTCGTCGTTCCCGAGGAGCCGCGGTAGGACATTCGTCCTGCCGAACCCGGGACATCGCCATCTGCCGGCGGCGCGGCGGTTCTCCGTACCTTCAGGTCATGGTCATGAATGTCCCGCTCGGCTATCTCGTCGGAATCGCCGTCCTGGGCGTGGGCGTGCTCTTCGCGCTCGCCCCGCCGCGCCGGCCCCGCCCGCTGCGCGACGCCGGCTTCTTCTTCGGCCTGGTCGTCAACGAGCTGCCGTTCCTGTTCGCGTACCTGCTGATCGCGTCGTCGTTCCTCGCTCTTGTCCAGGGCGACCTGGCCCATCCGGGCGGCTGGCTCGCGGCGGCGCTGGCCGTGCTGGTCCTGGCCGGGCTCGGCGTGCTCGTCGCCCGCGCCACCACCACGCCGGGCGTGGTCGACGCCGCGCTCGAACAGGCGATCGGCGTGCGGCCCCGGCACCGCAACCGGCTCGCCCGGATCCTGCTCGCGCCGCTGCCCGGCAACCGCGCGATCGAGCGGATCGGCAACCTGCGCTACGGCGACGACCCCCGCAACCGGCTCGACGTCTACCGGCACCGGTCCCGGCCGGCCGGCGGGCCGGTGCTGGTCTACCTGCACGGCGGCGGCTACTACAGCGGCAGCAAGCGGCGCGAGGGCCGGCCGCTGCTGCACCGGCTGGCCGGTCAGGGCTGGGTGTGCATCAGCGCCGACTACCGGCTGCGGCCGTCGGCGACCTGGCCGGACCACCTGGTCGACGCGAAGAAGGTCGTCGCCTGGGCCCGGGAGCACGCGGCCGGGTACGGCGCCGACCCGAGCCAGATCTTCATGGCCGGCAGCTCGGCGGGCGGCCACCTGTCGGCGATCTGCGCGCTGACGCCGAACGCGCCGGAGTTCCAGCCGGGCTTCGAATCGGCGGACACCACGATCGCCGCGGCGATCCCGTTCTACGGCTGGTACGGCGGCTACTACGACGACCCGGCCATCATGTCGGCGCCGATGGACTACGCCACCGCGGACGCGCCGCCGTTCTTCGTGATCCACGGCGAGCGGGACTCGATCGTTCCGGTGGGCAACGGCCGCGAGTTCGTCGCGGGGCTCCGCTCGGTGTCGGCCAACCCGGTCGCCTACGCCGAACTGCCCGGCGCCCAGCACGTGTTCGACATGTTCCACTCGCTGCGCGGCGAGGCCGTGATCGACGCCGTCGAGGCGTTCACCACCTGGGTCCGCTCACAGCGGCCCACGCCTACGATGACGCGATGACGGTCGAGCGGGAGCCAACGCTGGACTGGCTCGCCCGCCATCCCGGGCCCTGGTTCGGCCTGATCTGGGCACCGGTGCTGCTCGTCGCCCCGCTGGTCGACGCGCTCACCGGCGCCCAGCCGGGCCGGGCCGGTTACCTGGTCGCGCTCGGGGTCGCGGCCACCCTGACCGTGCTGCGCGGCGGCGAGTGGCCGTTCGCCCTCTTCACCGCGCTGTGCACGGGCTACCTGGTCATCTGGCGCACCGACCGGGAGTTCCTCTTTCCCCTGCTGGCCATCGCCGCCGCCCTGGCCGTCCGCCAGCGCTGGGCGCTCGGTGTGGTCACCGGGCTCACCTTCAGCGGCGCGATCGCCGCCGGCGTCGAGAACCGGTCCCTGGACACGGCGCTCTTCCTCGCCTTCGCCACCTTCATCGCCGGCGTAGCCACCTTCCTGATCCGCTACCTGGTCGGCGTCGTCGCCGAGCTGACCGCGACCCGGGAACGGCTCGCGCTGGCCGCCGTCGCGGACGAGCGGCTGCGCTTCTCCCGCGACCTGCACGACCTGCTCGGCCACACCCTGTCGGTGATCGTGGTCAAGACACAGGCGGTGCGCCGGCTGGTCGACCGCGATCCGGCGGCCGCCGCCGAGCACGCCCGCGACGTCGAGGCGATCGGGCGGCAGGCGCTGACCGAGGTACGCGAGACGGTCAGCGGCTACCGCGCGGTCAGCCTGGGCGAGGAACTGGCCAACGCCCGCGCCGCGCTCGCGGCCGGCAACGTGGTGGCCGACGTGACGCCCGCACCGCCCGACCTCGGCGGCCAGGTCGACGCGCTGCTCGGCTGGGTGGTCCGGGAGGGCACCACCAACGTGCTGCGGCACGCGTCGGCGAGCACCTGCCGCATCGCGGTGTCGCGCGACGACGAGACGGCCCGGGTGGAGATCGTCGACGACGGGCTGGGCGGCCCGGTCGGCTCCGGCAGCGGGCTCCGCGGGTTGCGGGAACGGCTGGAAGCGGCGGGCGGTTCACTCACCGCGTCGCCGACCCCGGCCGGCTTCCGGCTGGCCGCCGAGGTGCCGTCGCCGTGACCATCCGCATCCTGATCGCCGAGGACCAGGGCATGATGCGCTCGGCCCTGGCGACCCTGCTCGACCTGGAAGACGACCTGACGGTGGTGGCGACCGTCGCCCGGGGCGACGAGGTCGTCGCGCGGGTCGTCGAGAGCGCGCCCGACGTGGTGCTGCTCGACATCGAACTGCCCGGGCGCAGCGGCCTCGACCTGGTGCCGTCGGTGATCGCGGCCCGGCCCGGCTGCCACGTGCTCATGGTGACCACCTTCGCCCGCCCCGGCTACCTGCGCCGGGCCCTGGAGTCCGGCGCCCGGGCCTTCCTGGTGAAGGACGACCCGGTGGAGGACCTCGCGGCCGCGATCCGCCGGGTGCTGGCCGGGGAGATCGTCGTCAACCCGGCGCTGGCCGCGCAGGCGTTGACCGCGGCACCCAACCCGCTCACCGAGCGCGAGCGCGAGGTGCTGGCCGCGTCGGCCGGCGGCGTGACGATCGCCGACATCGCGGCCCGGCTGCACCTGTCGACCAGCACGGTCCGCAACTACCTGTCGACGACGATCGGCAAGACCGGCGCCCGCAACCGCGGCGAGGCGTTGACCCGGGCCCGGGAGCGTGGCTGGCTCTGAATGCCGCCGCGTTACCCGGCGCGGCCCGGTAGCGTCAGGCGACATGACGTTCCGTGAGCTGCACGACGGCGCGCTCCCCCTGCTGCTGCCCAACGCCTGGGACGTCGCCTCGGCGCTCGCGTTCGTCGAGGCGGGCTTCCCCGCGATCGGCACGACCAGCTTCGGCGTGGCGGCGGCCGGCGGCGTACCCGACGGCCGCGGCGGCACCCGTGCGGCGTCGCGGGCGCTGGCCCACGCGCTGGCCCCGCTGCCGGTGTTCGTCTCGGTCGACGTCGAAGACGGCTATTCCGACAACCCCGACGAGGTCGCGTCCTTCGTGGCCGGCCTGGGCGTGGCCGGCATCAACGTGGAGGACAGCACGGCCGGCCGCCTGGTCACCCCGGCGGCACACGCCGCCAAGATCACGGCGATCAAGGCCCGCAATCCCGACGTGTACGTCAACGCCCGCACCGACACCTACTGGCTGGGCCAGGACGCCACCCTGTCGGCGACGCTGGAGCGGGCCGCGACCTATGTGGAGGCCGGCGCCGACGGCGTGTTCGTCCCGGGTGTGACCGCCCCGGCCGAGCTGCGCGACCTCGCGGTCAACCTGCCGGTCCCGGTCAACGTGCTGGTGATTCCCGAGCTGACGCTGGCCCACCTGGCCGACCTCGGTGTCCGCCGGGTCAGCACCGGTTCGCTCCCCTATCGGGCCGCCCTCGACGCGGCGGTCGCGGTGGCGACGTCGGTCCGCGACGGCGGTCCACCACCGGCCGCCACGCCTTATCAGGTCGTGCAGGAGCGCCTGGTCCGCTACGCCCGCGACCGGTCCGCCGACACCCGCGCCGACGGGTAGTCGCCTCGTCAGTCGGCGGCCAGGCGGGCGTGCAGGTGCATGTCGTGCCAGCCGTCGGCGTGTTTGGCCTCGCCGCGCTTGGTGCCCTCCAGGGCGAACCCGGCCCGCTCGGCCACGGCGCACGAGGCCGGGTTGGCGGTCGAGTGGGCGACCTCGATGCGGTGCAGCCCGAGCGTCCCGAACGACCAGCCGGTCAGCGCGCCCAACGCCCGCCAGGCCAAACCCGCGCCCCGGGCGTCGGGCAGCACCCAGTAGGACACCTCGGCCAGCCCGTCGGCCAGGTCGATCCGGCGCAGGCTGATCTGCCCGGCGACCGCACCGGCGCGCTCGATCGCCCAACCGGCGCCGCTCTCACCGCACCATCGCCCGGACCAACTGGCGATCCAGGCGTCGGCTTCGAGCGGAGTCATCGACCGGCAGTGCCAGCGCTGGATGGCCGGGTCGGCGTAGGCGGCGAGGACCACCTCGCGGTCGTCGGCCCGCCAGGGCCGCAGCCGAAGCTCACCGGCGTCGATCTCGGGCTGCGCGGTATCGGCCATGGCGCCGGCCGGCACCGCGGGAGTAGCGAGGGAAGGCACCCCGCGACCTTATCCGCGCGGTTCAGCGGCCCGGCGGGGGCGATCGTGGCCGCCGGGAACACGCCACCGCGCGTGCCCCTCGGCCGGCACCTGCTCGCCGCAGCCACCCACCGCATCGCGGGGGCTAGCCGCCTTTCCACGCGGCTATCGCCATGCCGTGTTCCCAAGGCCCGCGGCATGGCGATGATCAGCCCAAGCCAGTTGCCGATCTGGCGGAATGAAGGTGGCCGGGGCTGGGTATGGGCGGGTTTACGGCACGACGAGACGGTGTGTACGGAGGCGATGGCCGTGCTCAGTCAGAGCGACCGGCAGCGCTTGGCCGAGATCGAACGCCACCTGGCGTCGGAGGATCCGCGCTTCGCCAGGCGAATGCGCTCGCGGCGGCCGCAATGGTCGAAGCTGCTCGCGCCCATCCTGATCCTCGTCGCGGTGCTGGCGCTGACGCCGCTGCTGTTGATCCTGTGGAACCGGCCGGGCGTCGCGGCGCTCGGGATCTGCGCGGCGCTCGCCGCGATGACCTGGGTGATCGGGCGCAACGCGGGCCCGCGCTGGCGACGACGGCTCTAGCCGTGGCGACCTCCCGGGAGAAGCTGGGCACCTACCAGCGCAAGCGCGACTTCGCCAAGACCCCCGAACCGTCCGGCGCGACGAAAACGGCCAAAAGCCGGCGCCGGACCAAGGAACTGCGTTTCGTCGTGCAGCGGCACCGCGCCCGAAACCTGCACTACGACGTGCGGCTCGAGGTGGGCGGGGTGCTGGTGAGCTGGGCGGTGCCAAAGGGCCCGACCCAGGCGCCGGGCGTGCGGCGCGGCGCCTACCACGTCGAAGATCATCCGATGGAGTACGTCGACTTCGAGGGCGTCATCCCGTCCGGCGAGTACGGCGGCGGGGACGTGATCGTCTGGGACACCGGGACCTGGGAGCCGCAGGAGACCGACGACCCGGCCAAGGCCATAGCCGACGGTGAGTTGCATGCCGACCTGCACGGCGAGAAGCTGCGCGGCCGGTTCGTGTTCGTCCGCACCCGCGCCGACGACTGGATCCTGCTGCACAAGCGCGACGAGTTCGCCCAAGCCGGTTGGGATCCGGAGGAGCATCCGCGTTCGGTGCTCTCGGGGCGTACCAACGACGAGGTCAAAGCCGACCCCGAGCGCTTGTGGCGGTCGGACCTGCCGGCCGCGCGCGCCAGCATGCCGATCAAGTCGAATGCCGCGACAGACGCGGACCCGGACGAGATCGCGGCGCTGGACAAGCTCAAGACCCAGGGCACCTGGCACGTCTTCGGCCGCGACCTGAAGGTGACCAACCTCGACAAGGTGCTCTTCCCGGGCAGCGGCCGGCGCAAGCCGGTCACCAAGCGCGACTTCCTGCGCTACACCGCGAAGATCGCGCCGACCGTGCTGCCCTACCTCACCCGGCGGCCGCTCAACCTGCACCGCTATCCCGACGGCGCCGGCACGAAGGGTTTCTGGCAGAAGGAACGGCCGTCGCACGCGCCGGAGTGGCTCGGGCAATGGGACAACCCGGACGCCAACCCGGGCGAGACGGTGACCTACATGGTGGCCGACGAACCGGCCGCGCTGATCTGGGCCGCCAACTTCGGCGCCCTGGAGTGGCACGCCTGGACCTCGCAGGTCGACAAGCCCGACCGCCCGACGTACGCCCTGATCGATCTCGATCCCGGCACCTCGACCAAGTGGGCCGACCTGGTGATGCTCGCGCGGCTGCACCGCGACGCGCTCGACCATCTCGGGCTGCTGTCGCGGGCCAAGCTCACCGGGCGGCGCGGCATCCAGATCTGGATCCCGATCGCCCGGCGGCCGTCGTACGCGACGGTGCGCGCCTGGGTCGAGAAGCTGTCCCGGTCGGTCGGCGAGGTGGCGCCGGAGCTGGTCAGCTGGAAGTGGCAGAAGGACGAGCGCGAAGGCCTGGCCCGGCTCGACTACACGCAGAACGCGGTCAACAAGACGCTCGTCGCGCCCTACAGCCCGCGGGCGGCGGCCAACGGCCCGGTCTCGGCGCCGATCCACTGGGACGAACTGGACGACCCGAAGCTCAAGCCCGACAAATTCACCATGCGTACGATCCTCGAGCGCCTGGCTTCGGAAGGCGACCTGTTCCGCGACGTGCTGACCGCACGGCAGAAGCTGCCGCCCCTGAAGTGATGAAGCTTTCCTCCGGGCGCCGTCTCTTCACCGGCGATTATTGACGAGTTCAGCTTTCATAGAGATACTCCCATCCGTCAATGTTTGCCGACTTGACGGGAGGCGCTCGCATGCGCCGTATCCTCGCCCGGGCCATCGCCGCCGCTTCGCTGCTCCTCGCGTCGACGGCGGTCGCCCTGGTCACCACCGCCGGCGCCGCACAGGCCGACGGTTGCTACACCTGGGGCCGGACCCTTTCCCAGGGAATGTCCGGCGAAGACGTACGCCAGTTGCAGATCCGGGTCGCCGGCTATCCCGGCACCGGCGCCGTGCTCGGCATCGACGGCGCCTTCGGCCCGGCCACCCGCTCGGCGGTGATCCGCTTCCAGCAGGCCTACGGCCTGGCGGCGGACGGCATCGCCGGCCCGAACACGTTCAACCGCATCTACGCGCTGCAGGACGACGACTGCACACCGGTCAACTTCTCCTACGCCGAACTCAACAACTGCAACACCACCTGGGCCGGCGGCAACGTCTCGGCCGCCACCGCCCGAGCCAACGCACTGGTCTCGATGTGGAAACTCCAGGCCATGCGGCACGCCCTGGGCGACCAGCAGATCCGCGTCACCAGCGGCTTCCGCAGCCAGGCCTGCAACGCCGCGGTGGGTGGCGCGACGAGCAGCCGCCATCTCTACGGTGACGCGGTCGACCTGGGTGCCGGACCGCTCTCGCTGTGCACGTTCGCACAGGCGGCCCGCAACCACGGGTTCGCCGGCATCCTCGGACCCGGCTACCCGGACCACAACGACCACACCCACGTGGACGGCCGCCCCAGTCGCTTCTGGTCGGCCCCGAACTGCGGTGTGGGTGGGCGCAGCATGCGCGACCCGCTCGACGACAACTAACCCGCCCCCGGGGGCG
This sequence comes from Asanoa sp. NPDC049573, assembly GCF_040676615.1. Classification (NCBI taxonomy): domain Bacteria; kingdom Bacillati; phylum Actinomycetota; class Actinomycetes; order Micromonosporales; family Micromonosporaceae; genus Asanoa; species Asanoa sp. NPDC049573. The sequence goes on along the minus strand of NZ_JBFAPI010000010.1, from coordinate 95,436 downwards.
CCCCACCCGGGGTGCCCCCGATCGGCGTCTTGGGTCGTCTCCACAGTGGTCACACCGCGTAACGCATCCTAGGATGGCGGCTGGTCCCTTAGATGCCGGCTGGCGATGGCAATGGTCTGTGTGGGATCAGCTCGGATTTTGGGCGCGCAGCATGCGAGCCCAAACCCGGACGGATGCGGTCAGCGACCGCGGCCGCAAGCCCCCCAAGCCGGTAGCCCCGCGGGCCGCAGCTCGCTAGCCAACACCGGCAGCCCGGCAGGCCGCAAGCTCGCTAGCCAACACCGGCAGCCCGGCAGGCCGCAAGCTCGCTAGCCAACACCGGCAGCCCGGCAGGCCGCAAGCTCGCTAGCCAACACCGGCAGCCCGGCAGGCC
>NZ_JBFAPI010000010.1:0-94963 GCF_040676615.1 Asanoa sp. NPDC049573 | reverse complement strand
GCAGGCTCGCTAGCCAACACCGGCAGCCCGGCAGGCCGCAAGCTCGCTAGCCAACACCGGCAGCCCGGCAGGCCGCAAGCTCGCTAGCCAACTGGCCGGCGACCCGGCGTCGGCGGACCACATCGCGGCCCGGCTCGTCGACCGCCTCTCCCGCGGCACCGTCGAGCCGTCGGCACGCCAACGGCTGACCCAGGCCCTCGCGGACATCCCGGGAAGCACCGCCTCCGGTGCCCTCGCGGACCTCACCCACGACCAGGACCGGGCCGTCGCACTCACCGCGACCTACGTCCTCACTGTGCGAGGGACGGCGGGCCCTCAGGCGTAGGCGATGCCGGCGATCTGCGTGTTGAACGGAACGAACGGCGTGTGCAGCCGGAAGGGCTCGATGTCGACCCGGGCGAACCCGGCCGCCCGCAGCAGACCGGCCAGGTCCCGTTCGCACGAGCAGCCCTCGAACGTCCACGCCCACGGCCGCCGCAGCGCCCGCTGGAGGGTGCGCGTCGGCGTGCCGGCCCGGGCCGCGACATGCTCCACGAAGCGGAACGTGCCGCCGGGGCGCAGGATGCGCCGCACCTCGGCCAACACCTCGCCGGGATCGCGCACCGTGCAGAGCACGAGCGAGGAGATCACCGTGTCGACGCTCTGGCCGGCCAGCCCGGTGCGCTCGGCGACGCGCTCGCGAAGGTCGAGGTGCACACCACGCCGCTCGGCCGCGGCCCGCAGCCGCCGGTGCATGGGGACGTTGGGCTCGATCGCGACCAGCGTCGATCCCGGCCGCAGGTAGGGAACGTTGGCACCCACCCCCGCGCCCAGCTCGACCACGGTCGGCGGCAGGTCGGCGAGCACGCGGCGCTTGTGCGGCCGCAGGTGCCGCTCGATGAACGGCCCCATCAGGCCGAAGAACGCGGCGTTGAAGGGGCCGCGTGCGCCGTGCACCTCGAAGCGGGTCAGGGTCATCTCGTTGTCGCTCACGAGACCCACTCTGCGCGGACCGAGCCGGCGAATCAGGCGGGAAACTACCCCACTTTCAGAGCTGGTCGCGCCGCTCGCTGAACCACGCCGCGATCTGCGCGCGCGACCGGAACCCCAGCCGCAGCCGGATCCGCTCGACGTGCCCCTCGGCCGACCGCTCGTCGATGCCCATCCGCGCCGCGATCTCGCGGTTCGTGCGGCCCTCGCTCACCAACTGCGCCACCTCCCGCTGGCGGGCCGTCAACCCGTCGGCCCGCCGCCGCCCGACGGGCAACCCGAGGAACCGGCGCACCACGCGCACCAACGCGTCGCGGTCACCCGCGAACGGGAGGTGCGACCGGCCGGGCAGCAAAACCAACTCGGCGCCGGCGATGCCGGCCGCGAGGGCTTCGGCCTGCGCGACCGGTGCCGCGCGGTCGCCGGTGCGATGCACGACCAGCGTGGGCGCCCGCACCTGGGCCAGGAACTCGCTCACGTCGAGCGCGTAACTCAACGCCAGCAGCTCCCGCGCCGTCGCGGCGCTCGAGCACGCGCGTTGGTAGCGGGCCTGCTCGGCCCGCGTCGCCCGGTCGGCGTCCGGGGCGAAGATGTCGGTCAGCACGTCGGAGCCCAGGCCCCAGTGCGATTCGACCAGGCCGAGAACATGCTCGCGTACGCCCGGCGGGGAAAGCTCCTCGCCCCGCGTCCAGCCGCCGTAGAGCACCAGACGCCGCACCGTGTCGGGATGCGCCGCCGCCCACGCGACCGCGACCGGGGCGCCCATCGAGGTGCCCATCAGGTCGAACGGCTGATCCACCGTCGCGGCGATCGCGGCCAGCTGCTCGAGCTCGAACTCCAGCGAGGCCGGTCGGTCCACGGCCGGCGACAGCCCGCACCCGGCACGGTCGTAGCGCACGAGCCGGCAACCGGGCGCCAGGGTCTCGTAGAGGGCGCGCTCGGCCGGCAGCTCCCAGCCGAGTCGCAGATGCGTGAGCCAACCCATCACATAAACCAGGGGCCGACCGGCACCGACCGAGGCGTACGACACGGCGGTGCCATCGGCCAGCACCACCCAATCGAGCCGCTGCTTCACGCACCGATTCTCGCGCAGGCCGCCCCGGCTCAGCCGAAGCGGCCGGTGATGTAGTCCTCGGTCTTCTTCTCGCCCGGGCTGTTGAAGATCTTCTGCGTCCTGTCGTACTCGATCAGGCGCCCCGGGTCCCCGGTCTTCTCGATCGAGAAGAAGGCCGTGCGGTCGGAGACCCGCGCGGCCTGCTGCATGTTGTGCGTGACGATGATGATCGTGTAGCGGTCTTTCAGCTTGAACATCAGGTCTTCGATCGCGAGCGTCGAGATCGGGTCGAGGGCCGAGCAGGGTTCGTCCATCAAGACCACCTGGGGCTCGACCGCGATCGTGCGGGCGATGCACAGCCGCTGCTGCTGCCCGCCGGACAGGCCGGCGCCGGGCTTGTTGAGCCGGTCCTTGACCTCGTCCCAGAGGTTCGCCGAGCGCAACGCCTTCTCGGCCGCTTCCTGGAGGACCGACTTGCGGCGTATGCCGTTGAGCCTCAGTCCGGCCACGGCATTATCGAAGATCGACATGGTCGGGAACGGATTGGGACGCTGGAACACCATGCCGATCATTCGCCGTACGGCGGTGACGTCGACGTCTTTGTCGTAGATGTTCTCGTCGTCGATCGTCAGCCTGCCCTCGACCCGGGCGCCGGGGAGCACCTCGTGCAACCGGTTGATGGAGCGCAGGAACGTCGATTTGCCGCAGCCCGACGGGCCGATCACCGCCGTGACCGTCTTCGGGTCGACGGTCAGGTTGATGTTGTCGATCGCCTTGAACGAACCGTAGTAGGCGGTGACCCCGGTCGCTTCGACGCGTTTTGCCATCTTCAGTCTCCTGCCGGATCAACGGCGGATGCGGTTGCGCCCGGCCACGAGCTTGGCGGTAATGGTGAGGATGAGCACCAGGGCGACCAGAGTGAGCGCCGCGGTCCAGGCTCGTGCCGGTGAAAATCTGGAGGCGTCGCTGGCTTGCTGGAACACGAAAAGCGACAGCGACGACTGGTTGTTGTTGAACGGGTTGATATTCACGGCGGCGCTGCCGCCTGCCACCAAAAGTACCGGTGCGGTCTCCCCCGCGGCACGTGCGATCGCCAACATGACCCCGGTGACGATGCCCGGAAGGGCGGTCGGGATCACGACTTTCAAGATCGTTTTCCATTTTGGTACGCCGAGCGCGTACGACCCCTCCCGCAACGGCGCCGGCACCAGGCGCAGCATCTCCTCGGTCGACCGCACGATCGTCGGCAACATCAACACGCTGAGGGCGAGCGCCGCCGCGAATCCGGAAAACGACGGCTGCCCGTTGTTGTAGATCGGCGAAATAATCAACACCCAGAATGAGAGAATGAACAGCCCGGCGATGATCGACGGAATCCCGGTCATCACGTCGACGAAGAACCGGATGACGAAGGTGAACCGCCCCCGGCCGTACTCGACGATGTAGATCGCCGCCAGCACACCCAGCGGAATCGTGATCACCGCCGCGATCGCGACCTGTTCGAGCGTGCCGATGATCGCGTGAACGGCGCCGCCCTCGGGGTCGCGGGCCCCGATGTTGTTCAGCGACGTCGTGAAGAAGTTGACGTCGAGCCGCTCGGTGCCCTTGGAGATCAAGGTGTAGATCACCGAGATCAGCGGCACCAGCGCGAGCACGAACGCAAGCTGGATCAGCGTCCCCCAGACGGTGTTGCGGGCGGCCCGCCGCCCCTCGACCCGATTGACGGCGACGAAGGCCCCCGCGAGGTAGAGCACCAGCCCGATGACGATGGTGAGCACCCACCCGCCGATGCCGACGCCGTAGCAGAGCGCCGCCGCCACCCCGAACGCAACGACGGCAACGCCGACGAGCACGAACGGCGAAAGCCGGCGCACCCGCAACTGAGGATCCTGCCCCGGTCCACCCGCCGGCGCGGTCATGCGGTGTCCCCGGGTCGTTGGCGCCGGGACCGCCGCGGACCGACCGCTTCCCGCTCACCACGCCCGCTCACGCCATGACCTCGCGCCGCGCACACGAGCACGACCGGGCGTGTCGCTCGGGCATGCGGCCCTCCAAGGAGGACGAACATCCGCGGACCGCGTCGCCACCTCGGGTCGCGCCCCCCTGGGCCAGGCCGCGGACGTCGGGTCATGCCGCGGATTCCGTGAAGCCCCGGCGACGGTAGATGACCGCGCGCGCGATCACGTTGACCACCAGCGTGATGAGGAACAGGACCAGACCCGAGGCGATTAGCGCCCCGCGCCCGACGTCACCGGCCTCGCCGAACCCGTTGGCGATGTTCGCCGCGATCGAGTTGCCGCCGTTCTGGATGACGTTGACGGTGACCTCGTTGACGAAGCCCAACGTCAGCGCCAGCGCGATCGTCTCGCCCAGGGCCCGCCCCAGGCCGAGCATCACCGCGGCGATCACGCCCGCTCGGCCGTACGGCAGCACCGCCGTGCGGATCATCTCCCACCTGGTGGCCCCGAGCGACAGCGCCGCTTCCTCGTTGGTCGTGGGGGTCTGGGTGAAGACCTCGCGGGACAGCGCGGTGACGATCGGCAGCACCATGATGGCGAGCACCAACCCGCCCAGCATGAACGAGCGGCCGAACGGGCCGTCGCCGCCGAAGAACGGGAGCCAGCCGAAATACTTGTTGAGCCAGACCGAGAACGTCCGGACCGGCTCGATGAAGACGACGAAGCCCCACAGCCCGAAGACCACGCTCGGCACCGCAGCCAGCAGGTCGACGAGAAACCCGAACGCGGTCGCGATTCGCCGGTGTGCGTAGTGCGAAAGATATAGAGCGATTCCCAGCGCCACGGGTACGGCCACCAGCAGCGCGATCACCGACGTGACGAGGGTGCCCCAGGCGAGCGCGGCGATGCCGAACACGGGCGGCGTCTGGTTGGGGAACCAGTCTGTCTCGGTGATGAAGTTGGCGGTGTCGGCCTTGATGGCCGGGATGGCCTTGGCGATCAGAAAGACCGTGATCGCGACGATGATCACCAGGACCATCGTCCCGGCGAGCATGGTTATGGTGCCGAACACGCGTTCGGCACCGAAACCCTTGCGTCGTGGCAGCCATCCGCCGCCCGGACCGATGTCGCCGGATCCGGGGTCGGGTGGCACCGGCGCGTCGGCCATCCATTCGCTCCGTTGCCTGTGACCGAGCGGATCAGGCAATGTTGTTGACCGACGTCTGCACCCGCGACTGCACGTTGCCCGGCAGCGGCGCGTATCCCAGGCCGTTGAGCAGACCCTGCCCCTCGGAGCTGGCGGTGTAGCCCAGGAAGCCCTTGATCAATGCGGTCTTGCCCGACGGGCCGCCCTTGCTGCAGACGATCTCGTAGGTGACCAGAACGATCGGGTACGCGCCCTGGGCCGTCGTGGCGTAGTCGATGTTCAGTGTGACGTCGTTGCCGGTCCCGGTGATCTGGGCGCCCTCGACGGTCTTGCTGGCCGCCTCCGGGGTGAGCTCGGTGAACTGGCCGGCACCATTTTTGATCTTCGCCATGGTGAGCCCGGCGTTCTCGGCGAACGACAGCTCCATGTAACCGATCGAGCCGTCGGTCGACTTCACCGACTGCGCGACGCCGTCGGAGCCTTTCGAGCCGGTGCCGCCCGGCGCCTTCCACGCCTGACCCTGGCCGAAGGTCCAGTCCGATCCGGCGGCCGCGGTCAGGTAACCGCTGAAGTTGCCGGTCGTACCCGATTCGTCAGATCGGTGCACGGTCTGGATCGTGCTCGACGGCAGCGACGCGCCCGGGTTGTCGGCCTTGATGGCGTCGTCGTCCCATTTCGTGATGCCGCCGGCGAAGATCTTGGCAAGCGTGGCTGGCGACAGTTGGAGGTTGTCCACCCCCGACAGGTTGTAGGCGACCGCGATCGGGCCCACGACCATCGGGAGGTTGACCGCCGGGTTGCCTCCGCAACGCCCGTTGGCCTGCGGCTGTTGCGCCGAAGTCAACGCGGTGTCGGAGCCGGCGAAGTCGGCGGTGCCCGAGACGAACGCCTGGACACCGGCACCCGACCCGGTCGGCTCGTAGTTGATGGTCGAGCCGCTGCACTGCTGCTGGTAGTTCTTGCGCCACTCGTCCATGGCGTTCTTCTGCGCCGAGGAGCCCTGCGCGTTGAGCGTGCCGGTGGCGCAGTTGATCTTCCATGCCGGCCGACCCGCGACGGTCGCGGAGGAATCGGTGCCGTCGGTTCCGCACGCGCTCATCACTAGCGCGGCGGCCAGTGCCAGGCAGGCGATCGTGCCGTTCCGCTGCAGCTTCACCTGACGAGTTCCCTTCGAGTTGACTTCCCAGGAGGGAGAGGAGTCGCCTCCCCGGAGCCAGGACAGAGTCCAGCCACCAAACAGAGTTAAGACGATCACCGTCCGGTTCGAGGCTTTTCAAGCTAAATATGCGGTACGACGGAGAAATGCCGATATCCTGGACGGAGGCCGGTTCCCTGTCCTACAAGCCGCCGACCGCGAGGTGCCGCGCGACGAACTCCCGCCAGACGGCGACGGCCTCGGGTTCGGTCGTCGCGTGCGGACCGGCGTACCCGATGAGCCGTTTCTGTTCCGACCCGAACAGGTCGAACAGGTCGAGCTGGCCTTGCCGGGGAAAGATCTCGTCGTCCCACTGCAGGTGGAAGAGCACCGGTGCGGTGATCTGCCGGGCATCGCGGGCGACCCGCGCCGGCACGGCCATTCCCGGGTGCGTCAACGCCCTCTGCCGCAGACCGAACTTGCCCAGCACCGCGCACCGGACCCGCTCCCCCAGCGCCGCGGCGACGGGTAACCCGAACCGGGTGCCCATGGACAGACCGACGTAGCCGAGCCGGATTGGATCGGCGAGCCCCGCGGCCGCGACGGCATCGACGGTCGTGCACCAGTCGGCCGCCATCCGGTCGAGGACGACCTCGACACCCTGGTCGACGATCCGCGCCTGGTATCCCGCGGTCGAGATCGGCCGATCGCCGTGGAAGGGACCGTCGATGGCCACGGCCGCGAACCCGGCACGCGTGGTGAACCAGCGGGCGAGGTCGACGACGCGCGTGCTGCGCTTGTGCCCGCTGCCGCCGTGACCCAGCAGGACCAGCGGCGGCGGGACGGCAGCCGCGGCCGGCAACCAGAGCACGCCCGGCACACCGGCGACGCGAAACGACCGCTCCGCGACGCCGTCCGTCGTGCGGTGATCGAGCCAGATGACGGGGGCCGGCATGGATCCATCCAACAGCACCGACCGCGGCCCCGGGTGCCTCCGGCAGCCGCCTTGTCGTGGCGGGCTTCGGGGCCGGGATGACCGAGGCGCCACCTACGGCGTGCTGTGGGCGGCGCCCTATCGCGGCAGGCTTCCGGCCCGGGATGACCGAGGCGCTGCCTACGGCGTGCTGCGGACGGCCGCTTCGACCTGGCAGACCACCTCGGCGCCACCTACGGCGTGCTGCGGGCGGCCGCTTCGACCTGGCGGACCGCCTCGGCGACGCCGCCGTTCCAGGGCGTGCCGTGGCCGGGCAGCACCCAGGTCGCATTGATGCCGTCGAGCCGGCGGAGGGAGGCGATCGCCTCCTGCGGCTCGTCGGTGAACGGCGCCGGCTGCGGGCCCTGCTTGCCGGTCAACACGTGGCGGGTGGTGAGCCCGTCGCCGACGAAGACCGCGTCGGCGATCTCCGAGTAGACCGCGACGCTGCCCGGCGAGTGGCCCGGCAGGCCGATGATCCGCGGTGCGCCGGGCAGGTCGAGCACCTGTCCCTCGTGGATCTCGATGACGTCGGTCAGGTAGGTCGTGCGCAGGCCGCCGTGGGTGCTCGCGTACCAGAAGAAGCGGGTCACCGCGCCGATGTTGACCTTGCCCCAGCTGGGCTTGGTCTTGACCTCACCGCGGGCGCGGGCGGCGTCGGCGGCGTGCACGTAGATCGGGACGTGCTGCTCGCGCCGCAGCCGCTCGGCGAAACCGATGTGGTCGGTGTCGCCGTGGGTGAGGATGACGCCCCGGACGTCGCCCAGCGACTTGCCCATGGTGGCGAGCTCGGACACCAACTCCCCGTAGTGGCCGGCCAGACCGGCATCGATGAGGGTGACGCCCTCGTCGGTGTCGATCAGGTAGACCGCAACGATGTCGTTGCCGATGCGGTGCAGGTGCGGTCCGAGCTTCATGAGTTGCCCTCTCCACGGGAAGCTGTTGTCGTCTACGATAGCTACGTTACATAGCCATCATGGCTATTGGCAATAGCCATCGCGACGTGACCCGCGTCTCGATCGGATGGAGGATCGGATGCCGACGCCCGACCGCACGTCCCTCGCCCAGATCGTCGGGGCCGCCCGCGAGATCGTGGAGTCGGCCGGCATGGCCGGGCTGACGATGCAGGCCGTCGCCGAGCGGGTCGGGGTGCGGGCGCCCTCGCTCTACAAGCGAGTGCGCAGCCGCGGCGACCTGATCGGGCTGGTCGCCGAGGCCACCGTCACCGACCTGGGCGCCCGGCTCGACGCGATCATGACCGGCACCGATCCCCGCCGGGACCTGACCGAACTGGCCCGTGCGTTCCGGGCGTTCGCGCACGAGCACCCGGTCGGCTACCGGTTGATCTTCGACTGGGGTCCCGAGGCGGCCAGGCCCGACCAGGCCTCGTTCGCCCGCGCGGCCGCTCCCCTGCTCCGGATCGCCGCCGATCTGGCCGGCCCGGAACACGCCCTCGAGGCGGCCCGCACGATCACCGCCTGGGCCAACGGATTCCTCAGCATGGAGTTGGCCGGCGCCTTCAACCTGGGCGGCGACCTCGACCTGGCCTACGAGTACGGGATCGCGCGCCTGGCCGACGCGTTCATCGGGAGCCGGCCGGCCGCGATCGGCTGAGCGCGACCCGGCGCGTACCCCCGTCTGCCACCCCGTGACATGAACGTGCCTTCTTCCGTGAGAGCCGACCCGCGGCGACGCTGGTAGCCGTCCAACCTGACGGAAGAGGCACACATGTCGGCAATGCTGGTCGCGGGTCTGGGCCTGGCCATCGCCCGCCGGTTCGGCCGAGCCGGGCATCCGGTCGCGGGTGGCGGCGCGCTCCTGTTCGTCACCGGCCTCGGCGCCGTGGTGCCGCTACCCTTCATGGGCGCCAACGCGGTCGCCTGGGCCGCGCTGCGCACCTACGCTCTCACGGTCAACGCGGCCCTCGACGGGACCGGTGTCTACGCGGGAGCCCTGGTCATCGGCGGCCTCGTCGAGGGCGGCGACATCCACCGGCACGCCGTGTCGGTGGCCGGAGCAGCCGGACTGCCCACATTGGACCCGGCCGCGATCGCCGACGTCGCGTGGCACCTCGCGGGCGAACTCAGACGAGTTCCGGCACCCGCAGGTGTGCGAACGCGAGTTCGAACTCGGCCACCTCGATGATGTCCGACCCCATCCGTCCCGCCGCGTCGGCGCGCAACTGGTTCGCCCGCTCCCGGGTCTGTGCCAGCCCGTCGTCGCTGTCGAAGATCACGTTCCAGACACTCCGGCCGGAATCCCGGTTGAGCAGCAGGCTGGCGCTGCAGAACCCCGGGAAACCCTCGATCGCGGGCAGGGTGGACTTGAAGGTCTCGGTCACCTGGCCCGCGCGCGACGGGTCACCGCGCATGTAGGAGGCCCGCACGCGCGCGCCCGTGGGTGAGCGGTGGTCGCGGTGCATGATCGCGACTTCCCATTCCTCGTTGGTCAGGTCGCTCCCGTCGAAGGCAGACAGCAGCCGCGCCCGGATCGGCTCCACCGCCGGTCCGCTCGCGCGCATGCTCTCCTGGCTCTGCCACGACGAGGTCGCGACGCAGCGCCCGGTTCTCCGGTCCACCAACAGCGACAATCCGACACACCCGTCCAGGGCGAGCATCTCACCCATCAGGTCATCACTGACGAACGCGATACCACGGTCGAGCGACGGCGTTTCGGCGACAAAAGTGGAAGAACGCGCGTACATGGTTCCTCCCACACCAGATCGGGGTGGCACCCCTGCGCGGCACCACGCTTCATGTCCAGCCTCCTCCCGCCGGCACGGCCGGCGCAGGCGAACAACGCCGCTAGAGCCCGATGGCCCCGGATGACCGGACTCTGGACACGACGCATGAACGTACGCGCGACAGCCCCAGCGGTGATCAGCTGATCGGATGGACCCGGTCCAGGTAGCGCGTGGCCAGCGCGTGGAGGCGCGCCTCGTCGAAGGAGTGGCCGTGGCCCGGATGCACCACGGACACCGACAGGCGCGCGAGGCGTTCCATGGTGCGCCGGTAGTCGGGTATCGACGAGTCCGGCAGCGAGTCGATGGGGTCGTCGTCGTAGATGACGTCGCCGGAGAAGAGCACACCGGTGCGCTCCTCGAACAGGGCCATGCTGCCCGGTGTGTGGCCGGGCAGATGCATGACGGTGAGCACCCGGCCACCGAGGTCGATCCGCTCCTGGTCGGCGAGCACGCGGGTCAGCGGTGCCGGTTCGACGCGATAACCGCGCGGGTCGTACCCGGGGTGGGGCAGTTCGCGGATCAGCAGGTCCGGGACGGGCTCGCCGTCGTCCGGGATGCCGAGTTTCGCGTACAGCTCCGCGCCGTAGAGGCTCCCCGGCGGGCCCGCCGCCAGGGTGGCGGCCTCGGCGGGGTGCGCGGCCCGCTCGCGGAACTCGTGGGCCCCACCGGCGTGGTCGAGGTGGGAGTGGGTGAGCACCAGCAGCGGGTCGCGCTCGAAGAGGGCTGGAATCTCTTCCCGCAGGGCCACCACGCCCAACCCCGCGTCGACGACGATGTCACGGTCGGTGCCGCGCAGCCACCACAGGTTGGCCGACAGCAGGGGATGCACCCGCGGTTCCGAGATCCTGACCAGGTTGTCGCCGATGGGTGCTTGCCCGAACCAGTCCGCCATGCGGAACATCCTCATCGGCCGACGCTGTGAGCCGGCTGAGGGGTCCTGGCCAACGTTCGATACGGTGGGCGCCGCCGGTCCCCCGGGTTGAGAGCAGGTTGGTGATGGCGTGTCGGATCAGTGAGCTCGTGCTCAGTTGCCGCGACCCCGAGCTGCTCGCCCGCTTCTGGTGCGAGGTCCTGGACTTCGTCGTGCTCGACCGCGAATCCGACGGCTCGCTGGAGATCGGCCCGCGCGCGGGCTTCGGCGGCCCGCAGCCGACGATCATCCTCAGCCGCAGCGACGAGCCCGAGCCCGGCAAGTCCCGGCTGCACATCGACGTCAACGCCACCGACCGCGACCAGGACGCCGAACTCGAACGCCTGCTCGCGCTCGGCGCGCGCCCCGCCGACATCGGCCAGACCGGCGACGAGCCGTGGCACGTCCTGACCGACCCCGAAGGCAACGAGTTCTGCCTCCTCAAGGCCCGCCTCAAGCCCCTCGCAGCCGCATGATCGACGCCGACAGCTATCTGAAGGGCCTCGAGGCCCGGCTGGTCGCCGACGGGTGTGCGGTGACGCACGAGCCACTCGGGCTGATCGGCTATCGGACCCGGACGCGGGCCCTGGTGCGGGCGCACGTCTTCCTGGTCGCCGCGCGGGCCGGCGCCGTCGACCAGACCGTGCTGAGCGAGTTCGCCGCCGCGGCCGTCAATCTGGCCGTGGAGCGCAAGGGTCAGTGGCGCGGGTTCCAGTCCGCGGTGATCGTGCTGCCGGTCATGGTGGCCGAGAGCGCCGACCAGAACGCGGTGGCGATCACCCAGCGCCCGCACCGGCTCAACGCGGGCGGCTTCGCCGTCATGGCCCAGCCCGCCGTCGTCGACCTCGGCGCCGGCACGTCGCACATCGTCCGGAAGACCCGCTTCTGGGGGTACGCGTTCAACGCCCTCATCAAGAAGACCCTGGCCGACTATCTCCCCGACCCCGCCTGAGCGCGGATGGGCGCGAACACCGCGGCCCGTCTCGGCGCGACGCCCAGGATCCGCGCCGCGTCCATGAAGGACAGTGGCTTCGGCGTCAGCCAGCGCAGTCCACAGTACGACGCCATCACGTAGGTCCGGAACTCGCGGTCGTTGTCGAGCCGGCGCAGCGTCCGCAGCTTCATGGCCGTCATCAGCCGGCCGCGGCGGGTGAACGCCCGCAACGAGATGTCGCCCAGCTCGTGGATCGTCTCCGCCTGCGGCCGCCGCAGGAGTTCGTAGGGGCGCAGGGCGTGCGCGCTGAGGTCGTTGCGGCGGAGCGCCCGCCCGGCCACCACCGCCAGCGTCAGCGCGTCTTCGAGGGCCAGCGAGACGCCCTGGCTGGTGATGGGGTTGACGGTGAGCGCGACATCGCCGACCAGCGCCACTGGTCGTCGACCCAGCTGTCGGCCCGCATCCGGAACCCGGGCGCGACGGTCACCCGGTCGAAGGAGTCGACGCTCTCCAGCGAAGCGGCCAGGATCGGCGCCCGGCGCGCGTAGTCGTCGCGAAAGCGATCGATGCTGCCGACCTGTTCCCGGTAGCCGCGCTGGTCCCGGCAGGCGGTGAGCGCGAAGGCCACCAACTCGCGCCGGCGCGTCGGCACGACGCCCAGGTAGGAGCCGCGGCCGAAGAAGATGTGTCAAGGATGCCGGTGGCGATCGCACCGCCGAGGCTGACGAGGTAACCGGCGACCGCCACGCGCCACAGCACGGGCGGCGTGGCTGGTTGGCCGCGTCCTCCTGGTGGTCGACCAACTCGTTGTGGATGCAGGTGGCGGCTTCGACGAGGCAGATGCCGGCGGCGCTGACGACGAACCACCCCAGGTGCGACGGGCCGCTCTCGGGTGTGGACGCCAGGTAGGCGAACGTGAACGGGGTGACCCAGATGAACCAGTCTTGAGTACGGCGACCGCAGGGTGCCATGCGGACTCGGGCATGCAACCTCCGAACTTGAACACGTTCAAGTAGGCTGCACCGTAGCCCTCGACGCCGTGCAGAAACAGTCGACCGAGGCCGTTTCTCGGGTGGGGCGATCTGAGCTCAGTGCTCGTCGTAATGGCCCTCGTGCGCGGCGTGGCGGTGGTCTTCGTGGAGATAGTCGACGTGGCCGTCGTGCGCGACCGACGCGTGGCCACAGCCGTCGCCGTGGACGTGCGTGTGTGTCTCCGCCTCGACGTGGTCGCTGACGAGGCACTCGTCGTAGTGGTCGCCGTGCTTGGTGTGCGCGTGCCCGTCGTGCAGATAGTCGGTGTGCCCGTCGTGCTTCAGTCCGATGTGGCCGCAGTCCTGGCCGTGCTGGTGCAGGTGCGGCTCGGAGTCGGCGTGCGACACGGTGGCGCACTCGTCGTAGTGGCCGTCGTGCTGGTGGTGGCGGTGGCCGTCGTGCAGATAGTCGATGTGGCCGATGTGTTCGAACGCCTCGTGCCCGCAGTCGGTGCCGTGAATGTGTTCATGGGCCTCGACGTGCGTGTGGTGGTCGGTGTCGATCGACATGGCTCCACCCCCGAATCAGGTCGGTCCGCTACGACGCAATTATCCCAGTTCGCGATCCCGATGTCCCGGTGAATATGCGGACATCATGATACGACAACCATAATGAAAATCACTTTCAATTTGTCTTGTGCCGCGCCAGGCAACGTCGTTAGCGTGCCCTGGTGGTGAAATTCATTGTCAATAAGAATCCGAAAGGTGGCGACTCGCGTGCGTCATGAACGCGCAGGTCTCGTTGGTGCCGCGTTGTTGTCGATAGCGCTGCTCGCCTCGGCGTGCGGCCACGGCGCCGACGGCGCCGCCCCCGCCGCCGCGCGGGAGAGCGCCGCCGGCGGCGTCTCGGTGGTCGCGTCCACCAACGTCTACGGCGACATCGTCCGGCAGGTCGCCGGCGACAGGGCGACGGTCACGTCGATCATCAGCGACCCGGCGGCCGACCCGCACTCCTACGAGGCCAACACCCGCACCCAGCTCGACCTCTCCCGGGCCGACGTCGTGGTCGAGAACGGCGGCGGTTACGACGACTTCGTCGACACGATGCTCGAGGCGGCGGGCAGCGATGCCACGGTGCTCAACGCCGTCGACATCTCGGGCAGGAAAGCCACCGGCGGGGCCGAACTCAACGAACACGTCTGGTACGACCTCCCGACGGTGAGCACGCTGACCGACCGGATCGTCGGCGCGCTGTCAGCGGCGGATCCCGGCGACGCCGACACGTTCAGCACGAACGCGGCGGTCTTCAAGCAGAAGTTGCGGGACCTTGCGGACACCGCGGCGTCGATCAGGGCGGACAGCGGCGGCAACGCAGTGGCCGTCACCGAGCCTGTCCCCCTCTACCTGCTCGAGGCGTGCGGCCTGGTCAACAAGACGCCCGGCGCGTTCAGCGAGGCGATCGAGGAGGGCACCGACGTGCCGGCCGCCGTGCTCCACGAGACGCTCGGCCTCTTCACCGGCAAGCAGGTCAAGCTGCTGGCCTACAACGAGCAGACGGCCGGCCCCGAGACCGAGAAGGTGCTCCGGGCGGCCAGGGACAACCGGGTGGGCGTGGTCCCGGTGACCGAGACGCTGCCCGCGGGCAAGGACTACGTGACCTGGATGGGCGCGAACCTCGCCGCGATCAAGAGCGCGCTCGGCTGATGCCCGACCCGGTGCTGGAGTTCGTCGACGCCGGGCTGTCGTTCGGGCCGCGGCCACTCTGGTCGGGCCTGTCGTTGCGGGTCGCTCCCGGCGAGTTCGTCGCCGTGCTCGGTGCCAACGGCTCCGGCAAGACCAGCATGGTCCGGTCCGTGCTGGGCCTGCAGCGGTTGAGCGCCGGCAGCGTCCGGGTGGGCGGCCACCCGGCCCGCCGCGGCGCCGACGACATCGGCTACGTGCCGCAGCAGCGGCGCATCGAGCCGCTGACCCCGATGCGGGCCCGCGACATGGTCGGCCACGGTCTCGACGGGCATCGATGGGGCCTTGCCCGGCACGCCGACCGGGCCGCCCGGGTCGCCGCGGCGCTCGACGCGGCCGGGGCGGCCGAATTCGCGGACATGCCCGTCGGCCTGCTCTCCGGCGGCGAGCAGCAGCGGGTGCGGATCGCGCAGGCGCTGGTCGCCGAGCCCCGGCTGCTGCTGTGTGACGAGCCGCTGCTCTCGCTCGACCTGCGCAACCAGCGCGCGATCACGGCGCTGGTCGACCGGCAGCGCCGTGCGAAGGGAGCCGCCGTGGTCTTCGTGACCCACGAGGTCAACCCGGTGCTCCCCTACGTCGACCGGGTGCTCTACCTGGCCGGCGGGCGGTTCCGAATCGGCACGGTCGACGAGGTCTTCACCTCCGCCACGCTCTCCGACCTCTACGGCGCGCCGATCGAGGTGGTCACCGTTGGCGACCGGATCCTGGTCGCCGGCATCCCGGAGGCCAACCAGCACGAGGCCGGCGCCCGTGTCTGACCCCGGAATCTGGCGGCAGGTCGTCAACTTCGAGGACTATGGCCAACTGCTCGCCCTGGTGCACAACTCGCTCCTGGCCGGCGCCGTGCTCGGCCTGGTCGGCGGGTTGGTCAGCACCTTCGTGATGATGCGCGACATGCCGTTCGCGGTGCACAGCATCAGCGAACTCTCGTTCGCCGGTGCATCCGGCGCGCTGCTGATCGGTGCCAACGTGGTGGTGGGTTCGTTGACCGGCTCGGTCCTGGCGGCCCTGGTCGTGGGCCTGCTGGGCAGCCGGGCCCGCGATCGCAACTCGATCATCGGCGTGCTGATGCCGTTCGGCCTCGGCCTGGGCGTGCTGTTCCTGGCCCTCTACAAGGGACGTTCCGCCAACAGGTTCGGCCTGTTGACGGGTCAGATCGTCGCGGTCGACACGCCGCGGCTGTCCTGGCTGCTGGGCACCTCGGCGGTGGTGCTGCTCGGGCTGGCCGTCGTCTGGCGGCCGCTGGCGTTCGCCAGCACCGACCCGGAACTGGCTGCCGCGCGCGGCGTACCCGTGGCCGCTCTGTCCTCGGTCTTCATGGTCCTGCTGGGGCTGACGGTCGCGATGTCGGTGCAGATCGTCGGCGCGCTGCTGGTGCTGAGCGTGGTGTGCACGCCCGCGGCCGCGGCGATGCGGATCACCGCTTCCCCGCCGTTGGTCACCGCACTCAGCGTCGTGTTCGCCGTGGGTTCGGTCGTCGGCGGCATCCTGCTCTCGCTCGGCAGCAGCATCCCGATCAGCCCCTACGTCACCACGATCTCCTTCCTGATCTACCTGGGATGCCGGATCGCCGGCACGCGGCGGCGCTTTGTCCACAATGATGGCGATGGTGGCTATCAGCCAATAAGCAATGTGCACTCATGAATGTCACGAGAGCGTCACGACCAGTTAACTGGTAGTGACAGCCATCGTTTCGCGAGCGAAGGATGCGATCCAACGCGCCTGCGTCGCAGGCCGTTCTCCTTCGGAGGAACGATAGTGACCAACCCCCAGAACTGGCCACGGCGCGTCTTCGTCGGTCTGCTCGCGACCGCGATGACGACCGGCTTCACGACGTTGGCAGTCGGCCTACCCGCCGCCAACGCCGAGCCCGGCCCGAGCACCCAGGCACTGAAGGAAAGCCCCACCGATACGCTCGGTTCGCACGACCTCGACCTGCTGGCCCAGGCCAAGGCCCGCGGCGAGAAGACGGTGATGCTGATCGTCGCCACCGACAAGGGCGAGTCGGGCGATGTCGCCGGCGCCCTCAAGAGCCTCGGCGGCACCGTGGCGAAGCGGGTCGACAAGGTCGGCTACGTCCGGGCCAGCGTGCCGACCAACAACGTGCTGAAGGCGGCCAAGCTGCCCGGCGTCGCGGCGATCGACCTCAACGAGGTCATCCCGATGCCCGAGCCCGAGCCGACCGGCGCGCGCGCGAAGATCGCCGCGCAGGCCGCGACCGTCGGTGCGCCCGGCGCGGACACTCCCGCCGACAACCCCTACATGCCGACGGGCGAGACCGGTTCGGTCGCCTTCAAGCAGGCCCACCCCGAGTGGGACGGCCGGGGCGTCACGATCGGCATCATGGACGCGGGCGTCGACCTGGACAACCCGGCGCTCCAGACGACCTCGACCGGCGAACGCAAGATCACCGACTGGTTCACCGCCACCGACCCGCTGTTCGACGGTGACGGCACGTGGCGCGCCATGCTGACCGACGCCGCCGGGCCGCAGTTCACCTACCAGGGTCTGCAGTGGACCGCACCGCGCGCCGGCGCCTTCAAGATCAACCGGTTCAACGAGGCCATCACCGCCGGCAGCGCGCCGGGTGGCGACGTCAACCGCGACGGCGACACCACCGACCTCTTCGGGGTCCTCTACGACCCGGTGAGCCACGACATCTGGGTCGACGTCAACCAGAACCGCGACTTCAGCGACGACGGCGGCGCCATGCGGCCCTACGCGCAGGACCACCAGGTCGGGCACTTCGGCACCGACAACCCGGCGACGGCCGTACGCGAGCAGATGCCCTTCGTCGTCGAATACCGTGAGGACGTCGACGTCACGCCGGCCGGGCTGCCGGGTGTCGCCGACTTCGTCAACATCGGCATCGTCGAAGACGCGCACGGTTCGCACGTCGCGGGCATCACCGCGGCCAACAACATGTTCGGCAACGACAACCTCGACGGCCAGGCACCCGGCGCCAAGCTGGTGTCGGCCCGGGCCTGTTCCTGGGGCGGCGGCTGCACGGCGGCGGCGCTGAGCGACGGCATGGTCGAGTTGGTCGTCAACCGTCATGTCGACGTGGTCAACATGTCGATCGGCGGCCTGCCGGCCCTCAACGACGGCAACAACGCCCGCGCCCAGCTCTACAACCGGCTGATCAACGACTTCGGCGTGCAGCTGGTCATCTCGGCCGGCAACGACGGCCCCGGCGTCAACACCGTCGGCGACCCCGGTGTCGCCAGCGACGTCATCACCGCCGCCGCCGGCGTCAGCAAGGAGACGTGGCTGGCCAACTACGGTTCGGTGACTCGGGTCCCCTACCAGCTGTTCAACTTCTCGTCGCGCGGTCCCCGCGAAGACGGCGGGTTCAAGCCGACCGTCACCGCGCCCGGCTCGGCGATCTCGACGACGCCGTTGTGGCAGCCCGGCATTCCCGTACCCGATGCGGGGTATCCCCTTCCGCCCGGCTACCAGATGATCAACGGCACCTCGATGGCGTCGCCGCAGACAGCCGGTGGCGTCGCGCTGCTGCTCTCCGCGGCCAAGGCCACCGGGCAGGCGGTGACCCCGGCCGCGCTGCGGCGGGCGATCGCGTCGTCGGCGTCCTTCCTCGACGGTCTGCCGGCGTACGCGCAGGGCAACGGTCTGCTCAACATCCCGGGCGCCTGGGACGTGCTCGCACAGGGGCCGCTGCAGACCCGCACCTACGAGGTGACCGCGCCGGTCTGCACGCCGATCTCGGACTTCCTGGCCACCCCCGACAAGGGCCCTGGCATCTACAACCGGTGCGCGGTCGGCCAGGGCGGGCAGCGGGCCGACGACCAGAAGTCCTACACGGTGAAGATCACCAGGACCTCCGGGCCGGCCGGGAACATCAAGCACGCGGTGACCTGGGTCGGTGACGACGGGTTCTACCGCAACGCGCCCAAGAACCTGATCCTGCCGCTGAACAAGACGGTGACGTTCACCGTCGAGACCCGCGGCGGGGAGGGTGCGCACAGCGCGATCATGCGGGTCGACGATCCGGCGACCGCGGGCGTCGACTTCGAGTTCCTCAACACCGTCGTGATCGCCAACACGCCGACGAAGAAGGACTTCCGCTTCGCGGCCGGCGGCTCGGTCGACCGCAACAACTTCACCTCCTACTTCGTCAGCGTGCCGGAAGGCGCGAAGTCGTTGCAGGTCGACCTGTCCGGGATCGCCACCGGTTCGCAGACCCGGTTCATCGCCATCAACCCGTGGGGTGTGCCGGTCGACGACACCGGCAGCCCGTCCTGCTACACCAACTTCTCCGACCCGGCGGCCTGCAAGCCGCAGGAGCGTTCCTATGACAACCCGCTGCCCGGTGTGTGGGAGCTGGAGGTCGAGGCCCGGCGCACCTCACCGACGCTGGAGAACCCGTTCCAGCTCAGCGCCCGCATCCAGGGCGTGACGGTCGCACCGGAGACGCTCGACCTGCCGTCGGTGACGGCGGGCGTGGCCACGCCGGTGACCTGGTCGGTGAAGAACGTCTTCGGCCCGGTCACGGTGTCCGGGCAGGGCGGTCCGCTGGGCAGCGCCCTGGTCGAGCGGCCGAGCATCGCCGAGAACGAGGTGCAGACCTACCACGTCGAGGTGCCGGCCGGCGCGTCGCGTCTCGACGTCGCCATCGGCAACCCCAGCGACCTCAGCGCCGACCTCGACCTCACGGTCCGGCGCAACGGGGCGGTCGTCGGGCAGTCCGCCGACGGCGACTCGGAGGAGTCCGTCTCGATCAACAACCCGCCCGCCGGGGTGTACGACGTCGAGGTCGTCGGATACGCCGTTCCCGCGGGAACCACCGAGTACGACTACCGCGACGTCTTCTACTCCCCCTCGCTGGGCTCGGTCTCGGCGCCCGCGACCGCCATCGACCTGCCCTACGGCGGATCGGGGTCGATCACCGGTGCGGTCACCGCACAGTCCGCACCCGCCGCCGGCCGGCAGCTCTTCGGCGAGCTGCGGATCGTCACCGACGAGGGCGCGGTCGTCGGCCGCGGCAACGTGCTGATCGGTGCCGTAACCGGATAGCGCTCATCGGCGAAGCCCGTCCACGCGATGTGGGCGGGCTTCGCCTTACGCCCGCTCGACGCGGGTGACGACGAACGGCGTGCCCTGCTGGCAGGTGGAAACGACGGTATGGTCGACCCGTCCGGTGACGGTGACCCGGGCGCCCGGCTCCAGCAGCGCACGGTCACCGCCGATCAGCAAGAACCCGCCGATGAGCAGGCAGTTCGGCTCGACCCCGGCGGCGATGGTGCCGGTGATCGTCCGCAGTCGCCCCGGTGCCGTCGCCGGCACCGGCAGGTCTTCGGGCCACTCGACTGCCATGGTCGCCAGCCGGCCTCGTCAGCGGGCGCAGGAGGAACAGGTGCCGAAGAGTTCCAGGGTGTGTGCCACATCGGTGTAGCCGTGCTGGTCGGCGACCTTCTCGGCCCACCGCTCCATGGCCGGCCCTTCGATCTCGACGGTCCGGCCGCACATCCGACACACCAGGTGGTGGTGATGACGGGACCGGGAACACTGGCGGAAGAGCTGCTCGCCGTCGGGCAGCCGGGTCGCGTCGACCTCGCCCGCGTCGACCAGCAGTTGCAGCGTGCGGTAGACGGTGGTCAGCCCCACCTTGGCACCGCGCTGGCGCAGCAGGCCGTGCAGTTGCTGTGCCGTGAGGAAGTCGCTGACCTCGTTGAGCAGCGCGATGACCTCGGTGCGCTGCCGCGTCGTGCGACTGGCCACCTGCTTCAACCCGTTCACCGGATCAGCATATGCGCAGATGGTTATCATTCCGAACTGGGCCGCGTGCCCTCCGTCGTCAGGAGCGACCATGACCATCTCTCGTCGACAGGTGTTGAGCGGCGGTGCCGCCGCCGGTGTGGGCCTGAGCGTCGCCGGGGTGCTGCCGACCCTCGCCGAGCCGGAAGCGACCTCGTCGTCGCACGGCCCGCACGACTCGTCCGGCGGCCGCCCGTTCCCGCCGCTGACCGACGACCCCAACGGGATCCTGGCGCTGCCCGCCGGCCTCTCTTACCGGATCGTCACCCGTGAGGGTGTCACCGACCTGTCCTTCGGCCAGGGCAAGACACCGGGCTTCCACGACGGCACCGGCGTCGTCGGGTCGAGCCGCGACCAGCTCACGATCATCCAGAACCACGAACTGACCCCACACATGGTGACGTACGGCGTACCGCACGTGCCCGGCACCGTCTACGACGCGGGTGCGGCGAACGCGAGCGGCTGCACGGTCATCACCACCGACCGCGCCGGCAGGCGGATCGCCGAATGGGTCGGCATCTCCGGCACGGTGCGCAACTGCGCCGGCGGCGTCACGCCGTGGGGCACCTGGCTGACCTGTGAGGAGACGTTCCTCAACGCCGGCGCCACCTGGTCGGCGGCCGGCCAGAGCGGCGTCTACCAGCAGGACCACGGCTACGTCTTCGAGGTGCTGCGCGGCGACTCCAGGCACCAGGTGCCCAAGCCGATCAAGGCGTTCGGCCGCTACGAGCACGAGGCGCTGGCCGTCGAGCCCAACCGCGGCCACGTCTACCTGTCGGAGGACGCCAGCGGCCCCAACGGCCTGTTCTACCGGTGGACCGCGCCGCGCGACGTCCGCCTCGGCGAGGGCCTGGCCAACCGGCTCAGCGACACCGCCGGCACGCTCGAGGCGATGCAGATCCGGCTCGACGACGGCAGCATCCTCCCCGACGTCGCCTACCTCACCTCGGCGCAACTCGGCCGCCCGTTCACCGTGACCTGGACCCCGGTCACCGACCGCGACGCCCGCGCCACACCGACCCGCCGCCAGTTCGCCGACGGCACCGTCACCCGGGGCAAGAAGTTCGAGGGCGTCTGGACCAACGGCAAGGGCTGCTACATCGTCAACAGCTTCGCGACCGCTGCTAACGACCTGCCGGCCGACGCGACCAAGCACGACGGGATGGTCTGGTTCTACGACTACGCCGACCAGACCATCACGCTGGTCACCTACTTCCCGCACAACCCGGCCGTCGCGGAGGCCGAGGGCCCGTTCCCCCGGTTCGCCGACCTGACCTTCGACGGGCCCGACAACGTCACCGTGACACCGTGGGGCACGCTCGTGCTGGCCGAAGACGGTGTGCGCGCGTCGCACGTGCTGAGCGCGGTGCCGGGCGGCCCGACCTACGCGATCGCCCGCAACATGCTCAGCAACGGCACCGTCAACGGCGCGCCGACCTACTCCGAGTTCACCGGCCCGACCTTCTCGCCCGACGGCAAGGTCCTGTTCGTCAACATCCAGCTTCCCGGTATCACCTTGGCCATCACCGGCCCCTGGGAGCACTACCTCGGCTGACGCCCCACCCGGTCAGGATCCGAGAAGCGACGGCGGGCCAGCCGCAACTAGGCTGGCCTGCATGGACGTCAGCATTTACGCGAGTTTTCTGCCGCACAGCGACCCGGAGGCCTCGCTGGCCTTCTACCGCGACGCCCTCGGCTTCGAGGTCCGCAACGACGTGGGCAAGGGCACGATGCGCTGGATCACGGTCGGCCCGCCCGGGCAGCCCGGCACGTCTCTCCTGCTGGCACCGCCCGCAGCCGACCCGGGTGTCACCGACGACGAGCGCCGGGTCATCTCGCAGATGATGGCCAAGGGCACCTACGGCTGGATCCTGCTGGCCAGCAAGACCCTCGACGAGACCTTCGGCCGGGTACGCGACAGCGGCGCCGAGGTCATCCAGGAGCCGACCGAGCAGCCCTACGGCGTTCGTGACTGTGCCTTCCGCGACCCCGCGGGCAACATGGTCCGCATCCAGGAGGTGCGCTGAGCATGTGCACCGACGCTTACCGCGAGGCGCTGACCCAAGCCTTCCTGGAGCGGACAGCTCCGCCGCCGCCGGCGCCCGCGCCCGAGCGGCGGCCGGCCGCTTCCACCCGCACAGGTGAGAAGGCCGCCCAGCCGCGCTGAGTGCCGGACTGTCACATTCTCGCCTCGGGATCCGACAGGTCCTACGAGGCCGGCGGCGAACGCGCCGGCCCGTACCCGAAGGAGGCCCATCATGAGAATGGTCGTGTTCGGCGCGAACGGGGCCACCGGCCGGCTGCTGGTCCGCGCGGCGCTCGATGCCGGGCATCTGGTCGTGGCGGTGACCCGGCGCCCGGCCAGCTTCCCGGTGGCCGGTGAGCGGCTGGTCGTCTCGGGGGCGGACGTCCTCGACCGGGCCGCCGTCGCCGCGGCGGTCCGCGGTGCCGACGTCGTGCTGTCGACCCTCGGCGTGCCGTTCACCCGCAAGCCGATCACCGTCTACAGCGCGGGCATGGCCACCATCGCGGCCGCGATGTCGCGGCACGGGGTCAAGCGCGTGATCGCGGTCAGCTCGAGCGCGACCGAACCGAGCCACCACGCCGAAGGCGGCTTCCTGCTCAATCAGGTGCTGCAGCCGTTGGTGACCGCGACGGTCGGGAAGACGACGTACGCGGACATGCGCCGGATGGAGGGCTTCCTGCGCGGCAGCGACCTGGACTGGACGGTGATGCGCCCGTCCGGGCTCTTCGATGCCGCGGCCGTCAGCGATTACCACCTTTCGCAGGACCGGGCCGACGGGATCTTCACCAGCCGGATCGACCTGGCCGCGAGCATGCTCGCCCAGGCCACCAGCACCGCATGGGTACGCAGATGCGTAGCGGTCAACACCTCGGCCGGCGCACCGACCCTGTTTCAGATGTTTCGCCGCGAGGCGTTCCGGCGTGGATGACGGGACGTGGTTCGCCGAGCAGTTCGAGGCCAACCGGCCGCACCTGAGGGCGGTCGCCTACCGGATGCTGGGCTCGCTGACCGAAGCCGACGACGCGCTCCAGGATGCCTGGCTGCGCACCACCCGCGCCGACAGCCGCACGATCACCAACATCGGCGGCTGGTTGACCACACTGGTCGGCCGGGTGTGCATCGACATGCTGCGGGCCCGGCAGTCGCGCCGGGAAAGCCTCACCGGGTCCTGGCTGCCCGAGCCGGTGGTCAGCACCTATGGTTCGTTCGAGCCGGAGCAGTCGGTCCTGCTGGCCGACGCGGTCGGTGTCGCGCTGCTGGTCGTGCTGGAGAGCCTGACGCCGGCCGAGCGGCTGGCGTTCGTGCTGCACGACATGTTCGCCGTGCCGTTCGACGAGATCGGTCCGATCGTCGGCCGCACGCCCGAGGCGACCCGGCAGCTCGCCAGCCGGGCCCGGCGCCGGGTACGCGGTGCGGGAACCCAGCCCGATGCGGACCTCCCGACGCAGCGGCGGGTGGTCGGCGCGTTCCTGGCGGCGGCGCGCGCGGGCGAGTTCGAGGAGCTGATCAAGCTGCTGGACCCCGACGTGGTGTTCAGGGCCGACACGGGTTCGCGGACCTGGCTCGCGCCGGCCCACCTGCGCGGGGCGACCGAGGTGGCCCGGCACACCTCGACACACGGGCCGAGGTTCGCGACGCACTGCCACCCCGCGGTGGTCAACGGCGCGGCCGGCGTCATCGCCCGCGCGGGTGCCGATCTCGTCGCGGTCGTCGGCTTCACGGTGGTCGACGGACGCATCGTCGAGATCGACCTTCTCCTCGACGAGGACAAAATCGCCGGCCTGACGATCTCGGGCTAGTCCCGCGAAGCCGGGCTCTTGTTCGGTTTAGTGGTCGGGCGGCTACGCGACGGGGCGGCGTAGCGAGTAGGCCACGGCGAACAGGCGGTGTGGCTCGTTGTGCACGTGCAGGGCCGCACGGTGGTAGGCCTGCCAGCCTTGCGCCCCGGCCCGATTCAGGTGGATGAGGTCGTTGAAACGCCCGTCGGTGCCCCACCGCTCGGCTCCGCCGGGGTGATGGAACGTCGCCGCCCAGTCCATGAAGCGGTCCGCGCCGTAGTCTCCGGTCGCACGGTAGTCCAGGCGGGCGTACTCCCATATGGTCATTCGCTTGACTGTTCCCCTGAACCGCCGGTGTTAACCGCGCGGCGCGATCGGCCGCTCAGCCGACCTCGCGGACCGCTTCCATGACGATGTCGATGACCGTGGCCGGTGCGGTGACCATCGGGACGTGGTCGACCGGCGCGGTGTGCACGCGGGCGCCCATCCGCTTGGCCATGAACTGTTGCGTCTCCGCGGGAATCATGCGGTCTTCCTCGGCGACCAGGAACCAGCTCGGCCGGTCCTTCCACGCCGGGCGCATCAGTTGGACGCCGATCGACTCGGCCGCGATCGGGCGTTGCGTCGCGGCCAGCACCGCCTGCTCGGCCTCCGTCGCGTGTTGCGCGAAGGCCTTGGCGAACGCCTCCTCCGGCAACCAGATCAGGCCGTGGCTGTCGGGGCCGATCTTCGGTGCGTCCGGGTGGTGGTCCGCGCGGTTGAACACGTCGGCCACCGTCTCGCCCTCGTCCGGGGCCAGCGCGGCCACGTAGACCAGGGCCGCGACGTTCTGGTCACTCGTCGAGGAGATGACCGCGCCGGCGTACGCGTGCCCCACCAGCACGACCGGGCCCTCGACGTGTTCGAGCGTGCGGTGCAGGGCCGCGACGTCGTCCGGCAACGACGTCAGCGGCAGCGGGGCGGCGACCGCCAGCACGCCGTTGACGCGTAGGCCGTCGATCACCTTGGTCCAGCTCGAGCCGTCGGCCCAGGCGCCGTGCACGAGCACAACGTTGGCTGTCACCGTTGCCACCTCACTTGTGTTCGACGTCGAAGCCCAGTTGGCCGAGCACCTTCACCGCACCGCTGCGGCCGCCTTCGAAATCGGGCGACGCGAGCCGTTGGCCGGTGGCGAACTCGTAGGCCGTACCCAGGATCGCCTTCGGCGGATATTGATGGTCCTTCCAAACCAGTTGGTACGTCGTCGTCGGCGCGAACCCGTGCGCGGCGAAGAAGCCTTCCGGGCCGAGCTTGTCGTATTCCTTCATCGCGCGTACGACGTGGTCCGCCTTCACCTGGTCCCAGTTCGGATGTGTCATCGCTGTCCCACCTTGGATCGGGTCTGGGTCCGGTCGAGGAAGTCGTGCACCAGTTTGGCGACCTCGTCCCCATTGGACTCCAGGAGGAAGTGGCCGCCGTCGAGCAACTCGATGTCGGCGTCCGGCACGTCGTCGGCGAACGCCCGCGCGCCGTCGGGCCCGAAGATCGGGTCGTTGCGGCCCCATGCGGCCAGGACCGGCACCTGCTTCTCGCGCAGGAACTCGTGCAGCGACGGGTAGAGCGGCGCGTTCGTGGCGTAGTCGCGGAACAGCGCGAGTTGCGCCTCGTCGTTTCCGGGCCGGCTGATCAGCGCGTAGTCGTGGTTCCAGGTGTCGGGACTGACCACGCTCGGATCGGGTACGCCGGCGATGTACTGCCATTTCGTCATGTCCAGGGTCAGCGCCTGCCGGATGCCGGCCTCGGTCTCCGGTGTCTGCTCGCGCTGATAGGCCCAGACGGTCTTCCAGAATCCCTCGACGAACCCGGCGTCGTACGCGTTGCCGTTCTGCGTGACGATGCCCGTGATGGCGTCCGGGTCACGCAGTGCGAGCCGCCAGCCGATCGGCGCGCCGTAGTCGTGCACGTAGATGGCATACCGGGAAATGTTCAACTGCCGCAGCAGGTCGGCGGTGTGGTCGGTGAGCGCGTCGAACGTGTAGTCGAACTCCTTGACGCTCGGCGCGTCGGAGAAGCCGTAGCCGATGTGGTCGGGCGCGACGACGTGGTAGCCGTCGGCGAGCGCGGGGATCAGGTCGCGGAACATGAAGGAGCTCGCCGGAAAGCCGTGCAGCAGCACGATCGCCGGCGCGTCGACCGGGCCGGCCTCGCGGTAGAACATCTGCCGGCCGCGCACGGTGGCATAGCGGTGATGAGTGGCGTTCATCGTTCTTCCTCCTCGCGGTCGACGGGCCTCATGCGAAAAGCCTGCTCGTGGGCGCGTGTCGGCCGCATCCGCCAGTGGCCAGTGCGCCACGCCAGCCAGCCGCTCGATGCGGGGGTAGGCCGGTGACGATCCGGACGGCACGGTCGCAACCGCTCAGACGTGTCCTTAAGTCGGGCGCGGGGACGGCTCAGGGCCCCTGGCGATGGCCGCGCTGGCAACCGCCGGTGGCTAGCCGCCCGCGGCGTTGTGTTTCGCGACCAGGGTCGGGAGTTCGTCGAGCGAGTCGATGCGGAACAACGACTGTGCGGCTACGGCCGGGAGGTCGAGGATGTGGCCCCACGGGCCGCGGCGGATCAGGCAGGTCTTCAGGCCCACCGCGATCGCCGGGCGGACGTCGTTGTCGGGGCGGTCGCCGACGTAGAGGATCGACGACGGGTCGCCGCCGCCCTCGCGGACGACCCGGTCGAAGAAGGCCGGCGCCGGCTTCGTCACGCCCCACCCCTGCGACGTGCCGATCACGTCGACCGGGAGATCGAGGGCGCGCAGGAGCGGTTCGGCCGCCGCGGGCTGGTTGCCGGCCAGGCCGACGAACAGACCCTGGTCCTTCAACGCGGTCAGGCACGGGCGGGCGTCGGGGTAGAGGTCGGCTTCGCCGAACGTCTCGGGTTGGCCGGCGGCCGCCCGGCGCTCGCGCTCGGTCGCCAGGTCGAAGTCGGTGCGGAAGGTCCGGAACGTCTCCTGCCAGTCCTGACCCCGGGCGACCACGGCGCCGAAGACCGCTGACAGCGTGTGCCGCGGTACGCCCAGCCAGTCGGCCCAGGTCTCGAACTCGCGGGACTCGTCGAGGATCGTCCCGCCGATGTCGAAGAAGATCGCGTTGATCATGTGCGCTATTCCACCACCTGCTGGCTCGCAGATGGAGCGCGAACCTGCGGCAGGTGCCGGAGCGCTGATCAGTCGTGAGTTCGCACGAAATGGGTACGCGGACGCTCGAGCGGCCGGCCGTCGAGCTGGATGTCGACCAACTCGTTGTAGAACGCGACCAGATCCGTGATCGGCTGCAACTGGCGGGTCGGGAACGTGTAGGACCACGCGATGTCGGCCTCGCCTCCCGCCAACGACCAGTAGTCGCTGGTCACGCCCTTGTACGGGCACGCCGTCCGGGTCTGCGTCGGCGTCAGGTTGGCGAACATCACGTCACCGCGGTCGATGTAGTAGCGGGTCGGCAGCCCGGTCTCGAACACCAGCACCGGCGTCCGGGTGTCGGCGAGCAGAACGCCGTCGAGTTCGACCACGACATGGCGGCGCGAACGGAGGGCATCGACCCGGACGTACGGGTTGCGCGGGTGCACGAAGATCCGCTCTTCCTCCTCGTACCAGGCGTCCAACGCGTCCCAGTCGAAGCGCGCGTACCCGGCGAGTGCCTCGTCGCTGAAGATCCGCACGCTGCCCGGCCGGTGGGCGCCGCCCACCCGCATCCCGTGCCGGCGCGCGGTTCCCCGTCTCAGGCGCTGCTCATGCTGCTCGTCGACGAGAAACTCGGACGCGATGTCACCGACCGGGATGTAGTACTGCGGATAGTTCGGCCATTCCCACACGTACAACGCTGCGGTGGTGTCGAAGATCTTCTTGCCGCCGAGGACGCCTCGCACCCGGCGCGGCGCCGGCTCGATGCGGTCCTGCTCGGCGGCCATCCGCGGAAAGTCGCCCATCCGACCAGCCTAGAAGCTCGGGCGCGCCGTGTTCACGATTGCGTGATAGGGATGGTGCCGTGGTCAACACGGCTCTGGTGCTCGGCGCCGGCGGCATAACCGGGATCGCCTGGCAGCTCGGAATCCTCATCGGACTGCGTGAGGCCGGCGTCGACCTCACCGACGCCGGCCTGATCGTCGGCACCTCGGCCGGCTCGGTCACCGGCACGCTCGTCGCTTCCGGCATCGACCCGGTCGACGGCGCGAAGCTCGAGGCCCGCTTGGGCGCCGACGACCCGCCGATCAGCCCCGACTGGGCGCGCGGCAGCCAGGTCTTCGCGTTGCTCGGTGACGAGCATCGGGATCCTGCTTCGATCCGAGCACGGGTCGGCCAACTCGCGCTGGAGGCCGAGGTCGGTGCCGAGGAGCCCTATGTCGAGTCGTTGACCCGCCGGTTGCCGCCCGGTGGCTGGCCGGCCCGGCTGACCGTCACGGCGGTCTCGGCGGAGTCCGGCGAGCCGGTCGCCTGGACCCGCTACTCGAACGTGCCGCTGCACCGGGCCGTGGCGGCCAGTTGCGCGGTGCCGTGCGTGTTCCCGACCGTGACCATCGACGGGGTGCGCTACATGGACGGCGGCGTGCGCTCCGGCACCAACGCGGACCTGGCCGCCGAGGCCTCGCGGGTCGTCGTGCTCGCGCCGCTGGCCCCGGTGCGGATGCGCGGCGCCCCGGCCGCGGAGATTGACGCGTTGCGGCAACGGTCAACCGTCGTGCTCCTGGCACCCGACGCGGCGGTGCTGGCCGCGCTCGGCCCGAACGTGCTCGACCCCACCCGCTGGGAGCCGGCCATCGAGGCCGCGACCGAGCAGGGCCGCGGCCTGGCCGGCGAGGTCGCGGCCGTCTGGCCGGGTTAGCGCACCATGGCGGCCACGCTGCTCCTGGTCCACAGTCCACTGCTCACCCCGGCGACGTGGGACGTCCTGACGCCACACCTCGCGGCGGCGGGCCGGCGGGTGGTCGTGCTGGACCTGCGCCCACTGCTGGAGGCACCGTCGTTCCACACCGCCGTGTGCGCGGCGGCGGCCGCCGCGGGTCCGGCCGACGTCGTCGCCGGCCACAGCCGGGCCGGCGCCTACCTGCCGGGCATCGCCGACGCGGTCGGGGCTCGGGAGGTCGTGTTCCTGGACGCCCGCCTGCCCCATCCGGGCGCCAGTTGGATCGGTTCGCTGGAGCCGGAGCGGGCGAGGTGGCTGCGGGAGTCGGCGGTGTCGGGCCGCCTGCCGAGCTGGGACACCTGGTTCACGTTCGACGGTCTCGACGCCGCCTGCCGCAGGGTGCTTCGCGACCTGCCCGAACTGCCCTGGAGCATCGTCTCCGAGGTGCTGCCCGCGCCGGGCCCGGTGTGGGCCGCGGCCGACCACCGCTATCTGCAGTTGAGCGCCGCATACCGGTCCACGGCGGACGAGGCCGCGCGGCGCGGCTACCGGGTGCGCCGGCTGGACGCCGACCACCTGGCGATGGTCACCCGGCCCGCGGCGGTCGCCCGGCTGTTGTGTCGGATGAGCGCGGGTAGCCTAAGTCGACAAGGCGAGCGGAAGGTGCGATATGACGACGCCTGTGCGGCAAGGTCGGGCACAGCATGTGTTGACGGTGGAGTCGACGGAACAGATCACCCCACATCTCGTACGGGTGATCCTGTCGGGTGACTCGCTGGCCGGCTTCGCTGACAACGGGCATACCGACGCCTACGTGAAGCTGCTGTTCGCCGACCCGGCCCTGGGTCTGCAGCCGCCGTACGACCTCGCCACCCTGCCGCCGCACCAGCGGCCGGTGACCCGCACCTACACCGTCCGGTGGTGCGACCGCGACGCCAAGCGACTGGCGATCGACTTCGTAACGCACGGTGACACTGGCATCGCCGCGGTGTGGGCGATGCGGGCCTCCCCCGGCGACCAACTGGTGCTGTCGGGCCCGGGCGGCGCCTACGCGCCGGACCCGGCGACGGCCTGGCACCTGTTCACCGGCGACCTGTCCGCGCTCCCCGCGATCTCCGCCGCGCTCGAGGCCCTGCCCGGCACCGCCTGCGGCGCGGCCTACATCGAGATCAGCGACGACGCCGACATCGTCGACCTGAAGTGCCCCGAGCAGGTGACGGTCAACTGGCTGGTCAACCCGGACCCCGACGACGCCGGGTTCCTCGCCCGCGCGGTCGACCACGGCCCCTGGCCCGAGCCGGTGCAGGTCTTCGCACACGGCGAACGCGAGTCGGTCAAGGCGATCCGCGGCCTCCTGCGCGACCGCGGCGTGCCCCGCGACGCGATCTCGATCTCCGGCTACTGGGCCCGCGGCCGCACCGAAGACGTCTTCCAGGCCGAGAAACGCGAACCGATCGGCAAAATCGACTAGCTTCCCACCACGAGGCCGCCGCCGATGGTCAGCACGCCACCACCGCGGACACTGTCGGCAACGCCGCCGAACGCCGCGTGGGTCACCCGGAACAGCGCTGGCGCGGCGACATCCTCGCTGGCCAGCCGCCACGGTCCGGCCGGGTCGGCGGCGGGTGCCGCGGCGACCACCGCGGCCCGCCCATGCGCTCGGTGCCGTCGTCCTCGTGCGGCGCCGGGTAGCTGACGTGGCGGACGGTGACCGGCCCGGACGGGATCGATCCGGGCCCGGCGCCGGCCCGGACGCCGTGCCAGCGCCGGGCGAGGTCGACGAACGCCTCGTCGCGAGCCCGTTCGGACCGCGCGCCCGCCGCGCGGATCGCGGCCCCCGCGCCGGCGATGGCCCGGCACAGCTCGCGACCTGGACGCGGCTCGCGCGCTCCGGGTAGGAGCGGACGAGCCTGATCTGAAGCATCAGCATGTGGAGTGCTCTGGCCGCTCCCTGCGCCGACGCGGTGAGGGCCGGTTCCCGCACCGGCTCCAGGCGGTCGGGGCGCTCGTACGGAGCCACGGCATCGGCCGCCCGGCCCGCGGCGGACTCGTGCCACCTCGGATCGTTGGGCCGGACCGAGGCGGCGGCGCCCCGCACGGCGCCCGCGCGCCCGATAGCCATGGTCAGACCGCCGGTGCCGTCGTCGACGGCAACCCCGACCCGGTCACGTTGCTGCCTCAGATGTCGGCGAGGCTGCCGATCCGCTCCGGGTCGAAGGTGCGGGCGTCCGCCGCGACTCCGGCCATGTCCGCATGGACCGGTCGAGCAGACGCGCGAGCGTGGCCAGCGTCATGCGCCGTGCTCGACGATCGCGGTCAGCGAGCGCCGCAGTTGGGCCACGCCGTCCGGGCCGAGCACGTCGTCGAGCCACTTCTCGTAGGCGACGACGACCACCTCGCATGCGGCCAGCAACCGGCGGCCCTTGGCCGTGGGCAGGTAGAGCTTGGCCCGGCCGTCGGTCGGGTCGGGGCGCAACCGCAGGTAGCCGCGCGCGGTGAGGTGGCCCGCCAACTCGGCGGTGGCCTGCTTGGTGCGGCCGCCGCGGTCGACCAGGGTCGCGAGACGCACGCCGCCGGTGTCGACCGTTGCCAGCACCGAGGCGTGTGCCGCACTGACGTCGGCGTAGCCGGCCTCGCGCAGCGCGCGTTCGAGGTGCGCCACCAGGGTGCGATGGGCCTCGCGCATGACATCGCCGAGCGGGCGCGAGTTAGTCAGGGGCTTGACCTTCTCGGTGTCGCGTGCCAGGTTGGTCATGCCCCTGACTTTATCGGAAGCTGGTTCGGATGGATGCCCTGCCCCATGTCGCCGACGTTCGGCACCGTTTCGTGACCGTGCGCGGCGGCCGCCTGCATGTCGCCGAAACAGGTGCGGACACCAAGCCGGCGGTCGTGCTGCTGCACGGCTTTCCACAGCATTGGTATGCCTGGCGGTACGTGCTGACCGCGCTCGCCCCGGACCACCACGTGATCGCCGTCGACCTACCCGGCTTCGGCTGGAGCGATCCCGCCAGGCACGGCTATTCGACGACCGAACGGGCGCGCACCGTCGTGGCCCTCCTCGACGCGTTGGGCATCGACACCGCCGACCTGGTCGGCCACGACTGGGGCGCCTGGCTGGCCTTCCGGGTCGCGCTCGACGCTCCGGGCCGCGTACGCCGGCTGGTCTCGATCTCCGAACTGCATCCCTGGCCCCTGCAGCGCCGGCTCCTGCCCAACGTCTGGCGGATGTGGGTCACGGCCCTGTTCGAGCTGCCCGGCCTCGGCACGCTGGCGCAACGGCGGCGCGGCCTCATCGGCTGGTTCCTGCGCCGCGACGCCCGCCGGCCCGCGGTCTGGACCGACGACCTCGTCGAGGTGTACGCCCGACCGACCGCCCGAACCGCCGCCGCGGGTCAGCGCATGCACGCGGCGTTCGTCGTGCGCGACATCGCCCGGCTGGTGCTCCGCCGCGACCACCGCCGTCGCTTCGAGACGCCGGCCCTGGTCCTCACCGGCGACCACGACCGCTACATCCCGCCGAGTTTGATCGACATTCCGGCCGACCGCGCGGATGCCGTGCGGACCCGGGTTATCAGCGGCGGCCATTTCATCCTCGACGAGAACCCCGAGGCGGTCACCTCGGCCATTCGCGAGGCCCTGTCACAGGTCGGCCGGCCACCCGGTCTCTGGGCATCTACTGGAACAACCAGCACCACAAGTTTCACCTCGTACGCGAGGTGAGCGGTGGAGTGCTCCGGGCCAACCTCGGCCTGTTGTTCGCGATGGGGAACCACCTGGCCGGCGTGCTCGAGGCGCTGCACGGCTTCGCGGGGTAGCGTTCGCCGGACACACCGGGACGACCGGCTCCGGTATAAAGGCGAACGTGAGTCAGCCCGTTCCCGATCCGGAGCCCACCTCCGCCGGCCTCCCGCCCGCGACGGATGGGCCGTCCGGCGACGCCGCACCCACGTCCGTGGCCACAGCCGGGCCGGAGCCGCGCCGGCCGCGGTCCGTCGCGAAGATCGTCGTCGCGGCTTTCGGTCTGGCCGCGCTGGTCGGCCTGACGTTCGTGGCGGGTTTCGGCACGGGATTCGCGGTCGGCCGGCCCGCCGAGAGCAGCTACGAGATCAGGGTGTTCCTGGAGCGCGACGCCACCGAGGCCCAGAAGGCGGCGGTCCGCACCGCGCTGGAGCGGCTCGACCTGACCGGCGAGGTGCGGTTCAAGACCCGCGAGGAAGCGGCGGCCGACGCGCAGGAGAAATTCAAGGACTATCCGGACGTCCTGGATAGCATGACGGCCGACAACCTGCCCGAGACGTTCGAGGCGACGATCACGACCAGGGAGCCCAGTTGTGCCGGCATCTCGCCGATCGCGGGGCTCGGCGGCGTCGACGAGATGTTCGTCGTCCGGCCGGCGACAGATGACCGGCCCGGCGTCCGGCTCGGCTGCTGAGCCCATTTCGGTTAGAATGCCGGCGTGATCTGCGCGGCCGCCTTCGCTCGCTGGATCACGCCGCCCCTGCCGCTCTACGGCGACGACCACAAGCGCGGCGACTTCGCTCCCTGACGCGCGGACCCTCTCGCGTCCGTCCGTCCCTTCGACATCCGGGAGCGATGTCCTATGTCTACAGTCACGCCCACCGCCCCGCCACCGCCCGCCGGCGTCCGCTCAGTGTTGCGCGCGCCGCGGGTGCCCACGTTGCTCGCCGCCAGCCAGGTCGGCCGGCTGCCGCTGGCCTCCGGGCCGCTGGCGCTCCTGCTGTTCGCCCGGGAATCGGTCAGCCTGGTCCTGGCCGGCCTGGTCGTCGCCGTCTACACCGCCGGGATGGCGGTCAGCGCGCCGCTGCTCGCCCGCGCCGTCGACCGTTGGCGCCAGCCCCCGGTGCTCTACGGCTCGTCGGCCTTGTCGGCCGTGGGGTTCCTCGCCGTCGCCGCCGGTGGGGGCGACCTGGCCGTGACCGTGGTCGGCGCGGCACTCGCCGGCCTCGGCACACCGCCGCTGGAGGCCTGCCTGCGGGCGCTCTGGCCGGCGCTGGTGCCGCCGCCGGCTGTCGCGGCCGCGTACACGCTGGATATCGCCCTGCAAGAAGTGATCTTCGTGGTCGGTCCGCTGGTCACGCTCGCCGCGGTCGCGATCGCCGGGCCGCCGGCCGGCCTGGTCGCCGCGGCCGCGTGCCAACTCGCCGGCGCGATCGTCTTCGCGCTGTCGCGACCGGTCCGCGTCTGGCGCGGCACGCCGGCACCCCGGCACTGGGCCGGGCCGCTGCGGGTGCCGCGGTTCGTCGTGCTGATCCTCGGCGTGAGCTGCCTCGGCGCGGCCGTCGGCAGCATCCCGGTCGCGGTCACCGGCTACGCCGAGGCGGCCGGCGACCGCGGTCTCAGCGGCTGGCTGCTCGCCGCGCAGGCGGTCGGCGCGCTCACCGGCGGGCTGCTCTACACCCGCGCCAGGACCGGCGGGCCGGCCCGGCTGCCGGTGCTCACGGTGGCGTTCCTGGTCGGCTACCTGCCGTTGCTGATCATGCCTGGGCTCGGCCCCATGGCCGTCCTGATCGCGCTCAGCGGTGTGGCTTTGCCGCCGGTGCTGACCGCGGTCTTCCTGACCACCGATCGGCTCGCGCCGCCGGGCACGGTCGTCGAGGCGTTCGCCTGGATTGTCACCGCGTTCACCGTCGGCAGCGCGACCGGCGCCGCGTTGGCCGGTCAACTCGCGGCGGGCGACCTGCGGGCCGGGTTCGCCCTCGCACCGATCGCGAGCGTGCTGGGCATCGCCGCGATGACCGTCGTCTACCGCGGCGAGGCGAAGGTGTCCTCGAGGTCGGGCCAGGCGGCCGCGCGGGAGTAGACCGGGATCACGTCGATCGGGGTTTCCCGGCTGTGTGTCGCCCCGCCCGCGCACGGCTGGCCCGTCCAGACGTCGACCCAGTCGCCGGGCGGCAGGTAGACCGGCCACGCCGTGGCACCGGGCGAGGTGACCGGGCTGACCAGCAGGTCGTCGCCGAGCAGCCACTGTCGCGGCCGGGCCCACACCTCGGGGTCGGCGGGGTGGTCGAAGAACAGGGGGCGCATCAGCGGCCGGTCGGTGCCGATCGTCACGGCGGCCTGCCGCGCCAGGTAGCCGACGAGCCGCTCGCGCAGCTTGGCCAGACGCCGGAAGACCGGGACGACACGTGCGTCGCCGGTGGTCTCGGCGACGTGCCAGGGGGTGCGGTCACGCAGCGGGAGTTGGTGGTGGTTGAACTCGGAGTGGTACTGCATGATCGGCATGAACGCGGACGCGGCCGCCGCGCGCAGGTAGAGTTCCGCGTCGGGCACCGGGCCGGAGAAACCCGCGAGATCCCAGCCCCAGTAGACGATGCCGCACGCGGCAGCGGTCAGGCCCGCCGTCACCGAGTTGCGGAACGCTTCCCAGGTCGAGTCCTCGTCGCCGGCCCAGAACACGCCGTGCGCCTGCGAACCGGTGAAACCGCTGCGGGAGAACGTGACCGGCGCCTTGCCGTGTGCGCGCAGCAGGTCGCCGAACGCCCGGGCGTAGTGCACCGGGTAGCGGTTGTTGCCCTCGTCGCCGCGCGAGCCGTCGCCGTAACGCAGGTCGTGACCCCACGCGTGTTCGCCGCCGTCGGTCTTGAAACCGTCGACATCCCAATCGCGTACGAGATAGGCGCGCTTGGCCGTCCACCAGTCGCGGGTCTCCTGCGTCGACAGGTCCGGCAGCAACGATCGGGGAAACCACCAACCGCGGTTGAGGTAGGGCGTGCCGTCGGCCTCCCGCACCGCATGCCCGCCGGCGACGAGCGCCGCACCTTCGGCGAGCACCTGCGCGTGCAGGCCCGGCTCGGACTCGGCCGTCTTCAACAACGGGATCTGCCAGAGCAGCACCTTGATGTCGCGGTCGTGCAGGTCCGCGACCATGCCCTTCGGGTCGGGCCAGGCGCCGTCGGCGGGATAGCTGAAATCGGCGTCCTTGAACGGCGCGCCGTCGGTGTGCGGTGCGTAGACGGCATCGCGCGCGATCATGATGCCTTCCTCGTCGCTCCACGCCTCGATGACGACCGCGCCGACCGGGATGTCGAGGTCGCGGTGGCGGTTCATCCGGTCGAGCACGATCCGCTGGGTGTTCCACTCGTTGCCGGAGGCCCAGAGCCGGAACACCCAGGCGGGCAGTTCCTCCGCGCGTCCGGCCTCGTCGAGGAACGCGCCGAGGACCTGGGTCGGGGTGCCCTCGTAGATCCCGAGATCCACCCGCTCGTGGGCGGTGCCGCCGAGGGCGACCTCGACCACGAGCCGTTCGGGGCCGATGTCATACCAGGTGCGCCGGCTGGTCCGCACGTGGAAGCCCCATGCGGTGCCGTCCGCGCCGACCACGTGCGCGAACGGCATCGGCAGGTAGGTGCGGCCGTGCGCGCCCTGCGCCTTGTACTGCTCGAAGACCACCGCGTCGAGCCGTTGCCCGGCCTGGTCGAGGCGGTCGAAGCGCTCGCCGAACCCGACGACGTGGTCGCCGGGGCGCAGCGCGAGCGCGAACCGGGCGCGGTGCACGCCGTCGTCGGTGACCAGCCACTCGACGGAGTGGTCGACGACGCGCTCTCCGGTCAGGGTTGCGGCCAGGCCCGGCGGGAGGGTGCGCGTCCAGGTGGCCGGCGCGACGGTGAACCAACCCGTCGTCTCGATGCCGCCGTCGGCCGTGGTCGCGTGGAACCGGTATGCGATCGGGCCGGTCACCGGCGGTGACTCGACCGCCCAGCCGCCTGCCCCGCCGAGGGACGCCGCCTGGGCGCCGGCGAGATGGCCCTCACCGCCGGCGAGGGCGGCCGTGTCGGCCGCGCTGCCCCGGCGGGGTGCGAGGGTGAGCCGCTCGCCCTGCCACTCGCAGGTCACGGCGGTGACCTCCGGATCGGCCTGGACGCCGAGCAGCACCGGCTGCCCGGCCAGTGGCAGCACCGGGACCCGCTGGTCGAGCGAAACGGCGTAGGGATGCTCGATCCCATGTGGATGGTGGACGATCACGTCAGCAGTCCCAACTCGTCGGCGAGGATGAGATACATGCCGTGCGACCAGAGCAGCGGCGTGGCGACCGGTCCCCACTTGTCGACCCACTCCTGCCTGGACGCCGGGTGCAGCAGGTGGTCGGGCACCTGCTCGGGAAACTCGCCGTCGGCGGTGGCGTGGTCGGCGATCCAGGTGAGGTGGCGCCGGGCGCCGGCCCGGTCGCCGGCCCGGGCCAGGTTCCAGCCGAGCAGGGCCGACAGCAGCAGCCACTGGCCGCCGCCGTAGAACACGTCGGCGGTGAAGCGGTGCACTCCCCCGTCGACGTCGAGATCGGTGGCGACCTTGGCGAGCGTCGCCGTGGCGATCGGGTCGTCGACGCCGACCAGCCCGAACGGCACGACGCAGGCGGGCAGCGAACCGTCGACGGCGCCGGAGCCGAGCCATTTGGTGAGGTGCCCGTCGCGTACGCCGTCGGTCAGGGCCAGCCTTCGCGCCGCGTCGGCGGCCTCCGCCGCGCGGTCGCTGCCGAGGACGCGGGCGGCGGCGGAGAGTCCACCATGGATCGCCGCGAGGGTGGACACGTGCCGGTGCTCGTCGTGCTCTTCCCACCAGTCGAAGCAGGGCAGGTCCCAGAAGGCGGTGAGGAAGTCGACGGCGACCTCGATCCCCGGCCGCCAGCGGTCGAGGTCGAGGCCGTGCCGTTCGGCGTGGGTGACCACCGACCACAGCCAGGTGCCGTAGCCGTCGGTCTGGAAGTCCCACCACGGGTCCGACCCGTTCCTGCCGTCGAACGTGAAGCGGGTGGGCAGCATCCGGTCGACCGGCACCGTGGCGCCGGCCGACCGCAGCGCGCACAGGTCGTCGACCTGGCCGCGGCGGTCGGCCAGCACCCGGCCGACCCAGTCGTGGAAGCGGTTCGCCGACGTGACGTCGCCATACCGGGAGACGCCTTCGGCGGTGAAACCACCGTCGCGCAGCCAGGCATACCCGCGGTATGCCGAGAAGGTCGGCGAGGCCGGGTAGGCGCCGCCGGCGTGCTGGTGCGTGGTGATGACGGCATGGCTGTGGTCAGCCAGGGCGCCAAGCTGCTCGACGGTGGTCATGACATTTCCTCAGGACAAGATCGCGTCGACGGCCTTCTGGGCGTCGGCGAGGGCGGTGGCGACGTCTTTGCGGCCGGCGGCCGCCGCGGTCAGTTCCTTGGTGACGGCGTCCTGCATCTCCTGCTGGCGCTCGACGACCGGCGGTAGCACGGTGGCGTTGAGCGAGTCGAACACGGCCTGCCGGTTGGCCGGCTTGCCCGCGCTCAGGTAGGGCGTGACCTTGCTGTTGTCGGCCACCGGCGGCAGTTCCCAGCTCGAGTCGAGCCGGGCCTTGACCATGTCGTCGGAGGAGGTCAGGAAGGTGACCCACTTCTGGGCCGCCTCCTGGTTCTTGCTGGCGGCGGAGACGACGGCGCCGTTGGCGAACATCGCCGACGCCTTCTTCGCGTCACCGGGCTCGACCACGATGTCCCAGTCGAACTTCGCGTCGGCGTTGGCGCTGAACAACCAGATGCCGGTGTGCCACATCGCCAGCTTGCCGTCCTTGAAGAGCTTCGAGTCGAAGTCCGGGGTGCCGGCGCCCTGCGCCTCGGTCGGCATCGTCTTGCCGGCCTTGCCGACGAGGAACTGGGCGGCCTTGCGGCCCGCGTCGGAGTTGAAGGTCGACGACTTCTTGTCCGGCGCGAGGAACTCGCCTCCGGCCTGGGCCAGCGTCTTGTAGAACTCGAAGAAGGAGATCGGCTGGTAGTCGCCCCAGACGCCCTTGCCCTTGTTGGTCAGCTTCTGTGCGGCGGCCTGCTCGTCGGCCCAGGTCCAGTCGGCGGTCGGCGGTGCGACGCCGGCGGCCTTGAACAGGTCCTTGTTGTAGTAGAGGACGACGTTGGAGAACGACGCGGGCAGGCCGTACTGCTTGCCGTCGGCCCGGAACGCGTCGAGCAGCGACTCCTTGTACGGTGCGGGGTCGACGTTCTTCAGCTCGGCCAGCGAGCCGTTCGCGGTGTAGGTGACGAAGTTCTCGTAGTTGAGTTCGAACGCGTCCCCCGCCGTACCCCCGGCGACCGCGGTTTGCAGTTTGGTGAAGTAGTCGTCGTAGGGGATGGTCTCGATCTGCACGGTGATGTCGGGGTTGGCCGCCTCGAAGGCGGCCTTGATCGCCGCCAGGTCCTTCTCATGCCCGCCGTTGGCGGAGAAGTTCATGTAGCGGACGGTTGTCTTGCCGGCGGCCGGCTCCTCCGACTTGGTGGCCGACCCTTGCGAACAGGCGGCGAGCGCTAGCACCAGCCCGGCGATCAGGGGCGCGGCGCCGCGTCTGACGAAGCTCCTCATGACGTTCCTTTCGGGAGGTTTCGGGGAGAGGGGGATGACTACTTGATGCCGGTGTGTGCGATCCCGGCGATGATGTGGCGCTGTGCGAGCAGGTAGACGATGGCGATCGGGACGACGGAGAAGACCGACCCGGCCATCACCACGTCCCAGTCGGTGGTGAACTGGCCCTGGAGGGTGGCCAGGCCCAGCGGCAGCGTCATGAACTCCGGCGACCGGATCACCACGAGTGGCCAGAGGAACGAGTTCCAGCTGCCCATGAAGGCGAAGACGGCGACGGTGGCCAGCGCGGGCCGGATCAGCGGCAGCACAATGGTGGTGAAGATGCGCAGGTGGCCGGCGCCGTCGATGGTGGCGGCCTCGTCGAGGTCGCGGGGCACCGACTCGACGGCCTGGCGGAGCAGGAAGACGCCGAACGCGGACGCGATCGACGGTGCGAGCAGCGACATGTAGGTGTCCTGCAGATTGAGCGTCTTCATCTCGATGAACAGCGGCACGACCAGGACCTGCATCGGCACCATGAGGGTGGCGAGGTAGAGCGAGAACACGATGCCCTTGCCGCGGAACGCCAGCCGGGCGAAGCCGTAGGCCGCCATCGACCCGGTGACCAGTTGGAACACCGTCGACGCGGCGGCGATCCACAGCGAGTTGACCGCGATGCGCCACATCGGCAACGCGTCGAGCAGTTGGCGGTAGGCGGCCAGCGTCGGGTTCTCCACGAACAGCGTCGGCCCGCCGGCGAGGCTGCCGTTCGGCGTGATCGAGGTGATCACCGTCCACAGGAACGGCACGAGCATGAGGAACGCGCCCACAGCCACGAGCAGCAGACGCAGCACGGTACGGCTACGCATAGTGCACCCACCGGCGTTGGCCGCGCACCTGGAGCGCGGTGATGACGAGGATGACGGCGAACAGGATCCAGGACAGCGCGCTCGCTTCGCCGGCCCGGCCGTAGCGGAAGGTGAGGTCGTAGATCTGGCCGACGACCACCTGGCTCGACCCGGACGGGCCGCCGCCGGTCATCACGTACACCTGGTCGAAGACCTGGAAGCCGTTGATCAGCGAGATCACGACGACGAAGAACGTCGACGGTGACAGCAGCGGCAGGGTGACCCGCCAGAACCGCTGCCAGGCGCCGGCGCCGTCGGTGCGCGCGGCCTCCAGGATGTCCTGCGGTATCGCCTGTAGCCCGGCCAACATGATCACCATGACGAAGCCGAGGTCCTTCCAGGCCGAGGCGAGGATGACCGCGGGCAGCGCCCAGGCCGGGTCGGTCCACCAGCCCGGCTGGGGTGCGCCGAACGCGCCGAGCAGCGAGTTGACCAGCCCGCTGGTCGGGTTGAGCAGCCACTTCCAGACCAGCGCGACGACCACCCAACTGGTCACCACCGGCAGGAAGTAGGCGGCGCGAAAGAACGCCCGGCCGGGCAGCCGCTGGTTGAGCAACAGGGCCAGGCCGAGGCCGCCGGCGAACACCAGCGGGAGATAGCCGGCGCAGTAGATCACCGTGTGCAGGAAGACTTCGCGGGTCGTCGGGTCGCTCAGCAGGTCGGTGTAGTTGTCGAGACCGACCCACCTCATCGGCGAGATGAGGTTCCAGCTGTGCAGGCTGACCCAGGCCGAGGAGACCATCGGCACGACCGTGAACAGCAGCAACGGGATCGCGCTGGGTGCGAGGAAGAACAGCACCCAGCCGAGCTTCTTCGGGCCGTTGTGTTTCATCGGGCGGCCGCCGGGCCGGTCTGCAGGCGGGCGCGGACGAGTTCGCCCTGGGCGCCGGTGGCTTCGGCGTCGAACGGCGAGGCCAGCACGAGGCAGGCGGCGCCGACCGCCCACTGGTCTTCGGTCCACGACTCGACCAGGTAGCGGATGTTGCGCCGGGCCGGCATCAGGCGCCGCCGGAACGACTCTTCGAAGCCGGCTTCCCAGAACTGCCAGTCCCGGACGCCCTCGCCCATCAGCACCACCATCTCGGGGTCGACCGTGTGCACGACGCCGGCGAGGGTGCGGCCGAGGAGGCGGCCCGCGTCCGCGTAGACGGCTCGTGCTTCGGGGTTTCCGGCGCGGGCTTCCCGGGCCAGGTCGGCGATGGTGCCGCCCGACCCGATGGCGCCCGCCTCGGCAGCGGCGGCGACCAGCCCGGCCTCGCCGATGTAGGCCTCCAGGCAGCCGGTGTTGCCGCAACCGCAGAGCGGCCCGTCGGCGGACACCGGGATGTGCCCGATCTCGCCGGCGCCGCCATGGGCGCCGCGGCTGACCGAACCCTGGTTGACCATGCCGCAACCGATGCCGAGCCCGATGGTGACCACCATGAACGAGCGGTGCTCGCGCCCGTTGCCGTGCACGATCTGGGCCGCGGCCAGGGTGTTGACGTCGTTGTCGACCAGCACGGGCACGCCGAGCGCGTCACGCAGCCGCCGACCGACCGGCACCCGTGACCAGCCAAGGGTCGGCGCGTCGACCATCCCAGACGCTTGGGCGTCGACCGCGCCGG
Organism: Asanoa sp. NPDC049573; assembly: GCF_040676615.1. Classification (NCBI taxonomy): domain Bacteria; kingdom Bacillati; phylum Actinomycetota; class Actinomycetes; order Micromonosporales; family Micromonosporaceae; genus Asanoa; species Asanoa sp. NPDC049573. Next base: position 53,157 of record NZ_JBFAPI010000010.1, on the reverse strand, counting down.
GCAGCCCGACCCCGACGCCGAGCAGGTGCCCCTCGTGGCCGGCGACGACCTCCTTGAGGATGCCGCTGAGCGCTTCCAACGCGGCCGGTCGCAACGGGTCGAACGGCACGGACCGGGCGGCCCGGACGGTGCCGTCGAGGTCGACGGACACGACGGCGACGTGGTCGGCGGTGACCTTGGCGCCGATCGCGCCACCGGCCGCCCGGACCAGGCCGAGCAGCGTCGCGGGCCGGCCACCGTTGCTGGGCACCGACCGCAACTCGGTGATCAGTTCGCGTTGCAGCAGTTCCTTGGTGGTCTGGGTGACGGTGGCCGGGCTGACCCCGAGAGCCCGCGCGATGTCGGCTCGGGAGGACGCACCGCGGGTGCCGAGCAGACCGAGCACCGCGGCGCGCACGAGATCGCCGCGTGGTGAGACCGGCCCGCTCCGCGACATGCCCTCGACCCCTTTGTTTGGATCTAAATTTAGGCAGCAATGTAGGCCGGGCTTTGATCGCTCGTCAAGACCCGTCGATATGGCCGAATGGTGACATTCGACGGTGCTCTCGACGCCGCACCGGACTCGGCCGTCCTGAGCAACCGCGAACGCGAGCGCTACTCCCGCGGAAGGCTCTTCTACCGCTGGATCGACCTGCGGCCGGGCGCGACCGGGTGGGAGCCGCAACTGCTGCTGCGCGCCGCGCGGATGGTGGTCGCCGGCCTCGGCGGCACCGGTGGTGCGGCCGCCAGCGCGCTGGCCGCGAGCGGCGTCGGCCGGCTGCACTGCGTCGACAGTGACACGGTGGAGGTGTCGAACCTCAATCGGCACCTCCTCTACACCGAGGCCGACCTGGGCCGGTCCAAGGTGGACGCGGCCGTCGAACGACTGCGGGCGCTCAACCCCGACATCGTCGTGACCGGCGAACGGCTGGCCATCACCGGTGTCGACGACCTCGCCGGCCTGGCCAAGGGCTGCGACTGCTGGTGCTGTGTGCCGACCGGCCGGGCGAGATCCGGTCCTGGGCCAACCGCGCCTGCCTCGACGCCGGCGTGCCATGGGTCGACGCGGGCTATCACGGGCCGGTCGCGACCGCGTCCGCCTACCGGCCCGGCGACGGCGCCTGCTACGAGTGCATGTGGCGCACCGAGTCGACCGGCGCCGGGCCACGGATCCGACCTTCGAGTACGCGGTCGCCCGCGGCAGCAGCAACGCGGTGATCGCACCCGCGGCCGGCATCTCCGGGCACCTGGCCGCACACCTGGCCACCGCGCTGCTGACCGGCGTGCCGTCGGTCACCCCGGCGCGGCTGCAGGGCGTCACTCCGCGACCGGCACGACCGCGACATCGACGTGGCCGGCTTCGTCGAAGCGCTGATCGACCTCGGCTTCGTGTCTTCGGTTGACGACGAGGTGCTCGCCGGCCCGCCGCCGATGCGCTCCTCGCTACCCTGGCTCCGGCCGGCGCACGTGCGCTGGCTGACGCGCTGGCCGGCGGCCGCCGGGCTCGGTGTGTGCCGCAGTTCCTGCTGTTCATGCGCACCGACCTCTACTTCGTGCTGCAGGACCTGACCGGCAGCCGCAACCTTTACGGCGACGGCGGCGCCTACGTGCGGTGGTGGGCTCCCGGCCGCGAGCGGCCGACCCCAGCGCCGCCCTGCCGGGCAACGAACGGCGCGCGGTCCGCGCGTACGCCATGCTGCTCGTGATCGGCACCGCCTTGAGCCTCGCCGTCACCGTGACGGTGACGCTGCCTTCGGCTGGACGCTGCTCACCCGGGCCGCGGGCTGGCTGGCGCGAGCCGACGCGGCGGCGGCGCTCGCGGTGACCGCCTCCTACTGGGCCATGTGGTGCGTGGTCTGGCACCGCCGGCACGGGGGCCGGCTGCGCGCTCTGCTGCGTCCGCCATCAGTGGAGAGGGGGTGACGCAATGGGGGCCATCGTGATCCGCAAGCTCGACAAGAAACGCGACCGGGATGTGGGCCTGCGGCGGGTCCGCGGGCCCACATCTCCCGGCGGTAGGTTCGTGCGGTGACGGTGCACCGGCTCTCCGCGCGCGACGCGCGGCGGATCGCCGTGCGGGCACAGCTGCTGGACCGCGCCCGTCCCGAGTCGATGCACGACGTCGTGCGGCACCTGACCCTGCTGCAGGCCGACCTGACCTCGGCGGTGGCGCCCAACGCCGACCTGGTGCTGTGGAGTCGGCTCGGTTCCGCCTACGACCCGGGCGAGCTGGTCGATGCCCTCGACCATCACCGGCTCGTCGAGCTGCTCGGGATGATCCGGCCCCGCGAAGACATCGCCCTCTACCGCGCGGAGATGGCCGAGTGGGCCGGGCCCGACGACCCCGCCGACTGGCGCCAGCGGCGCAAGGAGTGGGTGCGGGCCAACGAGGCGTGCCGGCGCGAGATCCTCGCCCGGCTAGACGTCGACGGGCCGCTGCCGCAGTCGGCGCTGCCCGACACGTGCGCGGTGCCGTGGGGCTCGTCGGGTTGGAACAACGACCGCAACCGGGCGATGATGCTGCTGTCGATGGCGCTGCGCGGCGAGATCGCCGCGGCGGGCCGCGACGGCCGCGAGCAACTCTGGGATCTGGCGACGCGGATCTACCCCGACGACGTCACGCCCGCCGAGGACGCCCGGCGGATCCGGAACGAACGGCGGCTGCGCGCGCTGGGCATCGCCCGGGCCCGGGCCGCCGTGACGCCCAACGAACCCAACGACGTCGGCGAGGCCGGCGAGCCCGCGGTCGTCGACGGTGTCCGCGGCGGCTGGCGGGTGGACCCGGCCCAACTCGGCCAGCCGTTCGCCGGCCGGGCCGCGCTGCTGTCGCCGTTGGACCGGTTGGTCTTCGACCGCAAGCGGATGGTGGAGCTGTTCGCGTTCGGCTACACGCTGGAGATGTACAAGCCGGCGGCCAACCGCCGCTGGGGCTATTTCGCGCTCCCGATCCTTTACGGCGACCGCCTGGTCGGCAAGCTCGACGCCACCGCCGACAGGAAGAATCACGTGCTGCGCGTCGACGCGATCCACCGCGACGTGCCGTTCACGACGGCGATGACCCGGGCCGTCGACGCCGAGATCCGCGACCTGGCCCGCTGGCTCGGCCTGGCCCTCGACGTGCCCGACTAACCGGTCAGGACACGGCCTACGTCGTCATGGCGCCAGGGCCAGGGCGGCACGGACATCGCCCAGGCCGCGGGCGACCAGGAGGTTGCCGCCGGTCAGGGTGGTCCAGCCGGTGCCGTCCCAGCGGCGCCACAGGCGGGCGTCGCAGTGGACGGTGACCGGCACGGCCTGCCCCGGTGCCGCCTCCGCCGCGGCCCAGCCGACCAGGCGGACGGGTTGCTCCGGTGCGGCCGGTGCGAAGTAGACCTGCACCACCTCGCGGCTCGGGCGCTCTCCCGTGTTGGTCACCGTGACCGAGACCGCCCCGCCGGACCAGCGGACGTCGCTGTAGGACCAGGTCGTGTAGCCGAGGCCATGCCCGAACCAGAACGCCGGCTCCGGGGCGCGGCCGGCGTGGTGGCCGCGATAGCCGATGAAGGTGCCCTCGGTGTAGGGCAACTTGCCGTCGACCGGGCTGACCGACCACGCCGGGCTCTGCCCATCGGCGGCCGGGAAGCTGGTGACCAGACGGCCCGCCGGCTCGATCTCGCCGGTCAGGGCCGCCACCACCGCGTGCCCGCCTTCCTGGCCGGGCAGGCCGGCCCAGAGGATCGCGTCGACCTCGTCGCGCCACGGCATCAGCACGGGGGTCGCGGCGTTCACCACGACCACCGTCCGCCCGGCCGCGGCGGCCACCGCGGACACCAGGTCGTCCTGGCGGCCGGGCAGGCGCAGGGTGTGCTTGTCGACCGCCTCCGTCTCCTGTTCCTCGGTGAGGCCGACCACGACCACGGCCACGTCGGCGGCGCTCGCCGCGGCCACCGCGGCCGCGATCACCTCGTCGGGGTCGCGGGGCGCCGGGCGGGCCACGATGCCGAACCGGCCGACGGCGCCCATGCGGCCGGACGGGTCGAGCGTGACCATGCCCTCCAGCAGGTCGCCGGCCTCGACCCGCAGCACGCTGGTTTGCGCCGGTGGCGCCAGGATCTCGGCGCCGAAGCCGCCGGCCGGCACCGCCAGGTCATAGGCCAGGTCGTGCGCACCCACCCGCAACCGCCATGCGCCGGCCCCGATAGCGCCGACCTCGATCTCGCCGCCCGTGGCGAACCGGGCCCGCACAGCGATCGTGGCGATCCGGCCGGCCAGCCCGTCGTCGAAGCCCGCCACGATCGAGGAGTCGCGGGCGAACCGTTCGTCGAGCACGGCGCCGCCGGCGTCCCGCAGGACGAACCGGACACCATCCACATCGGACCACACACCCGGTCGCGCCGGCACCGGCCGCGTCCGCACCTCGACGCCGTCGGTGACCGACGCGCCGGGCAGCGCCTCCGCGATGCTGACCTGGTGTGGTGGGTTGACCTGGGCCGAGCCGCCGCCCATGCAGACGGTCTCGACCGCGTGCCGGCCGATCAGTGCCACGCGCGCGTCGCCGGCCAGCGGCAGCAACCCGGCGGGGTTGGTCAGCACCGTCATCCCAGCCGCCGCCAGCCGGGTCAACTGCGCCCGCCGTCGCGGGCTGTCCGGCGCCGGCAACGCGGCTGGCCAGGTGCGCGGCTCGCCCAGCGCGCCGACCCGGTCGGCCAGGCGGAGCAGCCGGGCCAGGTGGTCGTCGACGACGGCCTCGGCGACCTCGCCGGCCTCGACGGCGGCGACCAGGGCGTCACCCCACGGCCCGACCGGCCCGGGCATCACCAGGTCGAGGCCGCCGTTGGCGGCCGGCGCCGCGCTCTTGGTGGCGAACCAGTCCGACACCACCAGGCCCGGATAGCCCCACTCCCCCTTGAGGATGCCGTTGACGACGTGGTCCTGCTCGGTCGCGGGCACGCCGTTGACGTCGTTGTAGGCGGCCATCACCGACCAGGCGTCCGCTTCCGCCACGGCGATCTCGAACGGCAGCAGGTAGAGCTCGCGCAGCGTCGCCTCGTCGACCACGCTGTCGACGGTGGTGCGGTCGGTCTCCGACTCGTTGGCGACCAGGTGCTTGAGGCACGCGCCGACGCCGCAGTCCTGCAGGCCGCGCACATACGCCGCGGCCAGTTTGCCGGTCAACAACGGGTCTTCCGAGTACGCCTCGAAGAGCCGCCCGCCCAGCGGCGACCGGTGCAGGTTGATCGTCGGGCCGAGCACGACGTGGATGCCCTGCGCCATCGCCTCCTCGGCGAGCAGCCGGCCCGCCTCGTAGGCGGTGTCCGCACTCCAGGCGGCGGCGGGCAGGGTGGCGTTGGGCAGCAGGGCGACCACCGGGCCGCCGGTGAAGGTCAGCCCGCGTACCCCGGTCGGCCCGTCGGAGAGGCGCACCTCGCCGAGGCCGATCTGCGGTGCCGGCACGAGCGTGAAGACGCTGGCACCGGTCAGCAGCCGCACCTTGCCGGGCAGGTCGAGCGATTCCGCGAGCTTCCGGTAGTCCATCAGGTCGTCGCCTCCGCCGCGGACCGTCTTGAAAGGATTCAAAGGCCCGCCCGGCCAGACTAGAAGGACGGCGGTCGACGGGTCAACCCCCGCGAGGAAAGGCTTGACTGCCCCGACGGACCGCGCGGAAGATGGGTGCCTTGAATCGATTCATGACACCAACCCTGGGAGCACCGATGGCCCGCCCCGCCGCCCCCACACCCGTCAAATTCGCCCACCGCACCGACGCCGGCCGCGTGCTCGCCGTGCCGACCAGCACTCCCCGCCTCTCCTGGCAGATTCCCGACGCGCCGCCGGAGTTCGCGGCCGCCGCCTACGAGCTGGAGGTCACCGTCGACGGCGGACCGCCGGCCAGCTTCGTGGTCGAGTCGGCCGAGCAGGTCCTGGTGCCGTGGCCGGCCGCGCCGATCGCCTCCCGGCAGGAGGTCGCCGTGCGGGTCCGGGTCCGCGACACCGGCGGCGGATGGACCGACTGGAGCCCGGCCGCGCTGGCCGAGGGCGGGCTGTTCGAGACCGCCGACTGGACCGCGCGGTTCGTCAGCCCGCGCACTCTCGGCGGGCCCGACGCGCCATCGCCGCTGCTGCGCGGCCGGCTCGACGTCCCCGGCGAGGTCACCCGGGCCCGGCTCTTCATCACCAGCCACGGCCTGCACCGGGCCGAGCTCAACGGCCGGCGGGTCGGCGACGACGAGTTGGCCCCCGGCTGGACCAGCTATGCCAACCGGCTGCGCTACCGCGCGTACGACGTCACCGATCTGGTCCGAAGCGGCGCCAACGTGCTCGACGTCGCCCTGGGCAACGGCTGGTTCCGCGGCCGGCTCGGCTTCCGCGACGGGCGCGCGCTCTACGGCGACCGGCTGGCCCTGCTCGCCCAGCTCGAGGTGACCACCGCCGACGGCAGGACACACACGCTGGCCACCGACGGCTCCTGGACGGCCGGCGAGACCGACATCCTGGCCAGCGACAACTACGACGGCCAGCGCACCGACCTGCGCCGCCCGGCCCGACCCGACCGGACCACCGACCCGGTCGACGTGCTCGACGAGGACCTCGGCCGGCTGGTCGCGCCGGAGGGCCCGCCGGTGCGGGTCACCGAGGTGCTGCCGGCGGTCACGGTCAGCACCTCGCCTTCGGGCCGCACGCTGGTGGACTTCGGGCAGAACCTGGTCGGCTGGGTCCGGTTGACGGTCCGCGGCCTCGAGGAAGGCGCGGAGGTCACCGTCCGGCACGCCGAGGTGCTCGAAGACGGCGAGTTGGGCGTGCGCCCGCTCAAGACCGCGAAGGCCACCGACGAGTACGTGGTCGCCGGGCCCGACGAGGTCACCCTGGAGCCCGTCTTCACCTTCCACGGCTTCCGCTACGCCGAGGTCAGCGGCGTCGAGAACCTGGACCCCGCGGACGTCGAGGCCGTCGTGCTCGGCACCGACCTGCGCCGCACCGGTTGGTTCGAGTCATCGCATCCGCTGCTCAACCGCTTCCACGACAACGTGGTGTGGAGCGCCCGGGGCAACTTCCTGGAGGTGCCGACCGACTGTCCGCAGCGCGACGAGCGGCTCGGCTGGACCGGCGACATCCAGGTCTTCGCGCCCACCGCCACGTTCCTCTTCGACGCCGCCGGCTTCCTGACGAACTGGCTCGCCGACCTGGCCGCCGAGCAGTACGACGACGGCTCGGTGCCGTTCGTGATCCCCGACGTGCTGCACACCGTGCGGCCGGCGGCGGCCGCCTGGGGTGACGCCGCGACCGTCGTGCCCTGGGTGCTCTACCAGCGCACCGGCGACGCGGGCGTGCTGCGGGCGCAACTGCCGAGCATGCGGGCCTGGGTCGACCGGATCGCCGGGCTGGCCGGCAAGGACTGCCTGTGGACCGGCGGGTTCCAGTTCGGGGACTGGCTCGACCCGAGCGCGCCGCCCGAGGAGCCGGCCGCAGCGAAGGCCGACCCCGACGTCATCGCGACCGCGCATCTGGCCCACTCGGCCGAGTTGGTCGCCAACGCCGCCGCGGTGCTCGGCGAGCACGACGTCGCCCGGCACTACGCCGACCTGGCCACGCGGACCCGGGAGGCGTTCGCCCGCGAGTACGTCACCGGTGGGGGCCGGGTGATCAGCGACGCGCAGACCGTTTACGCGCTGGCGCTGGAGTGGGCGCTGCTGCCCGGCGAGCCGGAGCGGGCCGGTGCCGGTCGCCGCCTCGCCGACCTGGTGCGCACCTCCGGCTTCCGGATCAGCACCGGCTTCGTCGGCACCCCGCTGATCGCCGACGCGCTGACCTCGGTCGGCGAGGTCGACGTCGCCTACCGCCTGCTGTTGCAGGAGGGCGTGCCGTCCTGGCTCTACGCGGTGACGATGGGCGCGACGACGGTCTGGGAACGCTGGGACAGCATGCTGCCGGACGGGCGGATCAACCCGGGCGAGATGACCTCGTTCAACCACTACGCGCTCGGCGCCGTCGCCGACTGGTTGCACCGCCGGGTTGCCGGTCTCGCGCCGGCCGCGCCGGGCTTCCGCTCGCTGACCGTGCATCCGTTGCCCGGGCCGGTGCTCACCTCCGCCTACGCGCGGCACCTCACTCCCTATGGCGAGGCCGCGGTGGCCTGGGCCCGCCAGGACGGACGGTTCACGCTGTCGGTCCGGGTGCCGGTGGGCGCGACGGCGACCGTGCACCTTCCGGACGGCAGCGCGCCGGTCCAGGTTGGACACGGAAGCCACGAGTTCGCCTGCGCCGACCCGTACCCCCGCGATCGGGAACTTCCGGCGGATCCGACGGTGCGTGACGTGCTCGACCACCCGGCGACGTGGGCGGCGGTGCTCGCGGTGGCGGCCGAACTCGGTGTGACCGGCGACGACACCTACGCCGCCGGCCGGGCGCTGCACTATCTGGACGCGCCGGCCAGCGAACTCGCCGAGGCGCTGGCACCGGCCGGGCTCGCGCCGCAGGCCGCCGCGTTCCGCGCGCGGATCGACGCGCTGTTTGCGTAGGCCCTGATCACGCAGGGGTTGACCGCGGTGGATGGTCCCGTTAAGGTCTGGTTACTTTAACTGAAACGATTCATAATCCTTTGGAGGTACGGCCATGTTCGACGTCCCGCCGCGGCGCCTGGGTGCGTTCGCGGCCGCCGTGTTGAGCGCCGTCGCGCTCACCGCGTGCAGCGCCGGGAGCCTCGGCTCCAGCGAGGAAGGTGGGAAGACCGCCATCTCGCTCCTGGTCGACAACGCCGAAGCCACCGTGAAGACGGCCGAGCAGGTCGTCAAGGACTTCGGCGCGAAGAACCCGGACATCACCGTCAAGGTGGAGACCCGGCCGCAGGGCACCGAGGGTGACAACATCGTCAAGACCCGACTGTCCACCGGCGACATGAGTGACGTCTTCTTCTACAACTCCGGTTCGCTCTTCCAGGCCCTCAAGCCCGAGACGAACCTGGTCGCGCTCGACGACCAGCCCTACGCGGGCCAACTCGACGACAACTTCAAGACCACGGTGTCCAGCGGCGGCAAGCTCTACGGCGCGCCGTTCGGCACCTTCATGGGCGGCGCGGTGCTCTACAACCGCAAGGTCTACGAGCGGCTGGGCCTGCAGATCCCGAAGACGTGGGCCGAGTTCATGGCCAACAACGCCAAGGTCAAGGCTGACGGCAAGGTCGCGCCGGTCATCCAGACCTACCAGGAGACCTGGACCTCGCAGTTGTTCGTGCTCGGCGACTTCCACAACGTCTCGGCCGCCGACCCCGGCTTCGCCGACAAATACACCAAGAACCAGGTCAAGTACGCCACCTCCCCCGCCGCGCTGGAAGGATTCAAGCACCTGCAGGAGGTGCACGACGCCGGCTATCTCAACAAGGACTTCGCGTCGGCCAAATACGAAGACGGCCAGCGGATGATCGCCCTCGGCGAGGGCGCCCACTACCCGATGCTGACCGCCGCGGTCGCCAACATCGCCATCAACAACCCTGACAAGGTCAACGACGTCGGCCTGTTCGCGCTGCCCGGCGACGACGCCGCGACCAACGGCCTGACCGTCTGGACACCGGGCGGCGCCTACATCCCGACCTCGACCACCGGCGCCAAGCTCGACGCGGCCAAGAAGCTGCTGGCCTTCATCGCGAGCCCCGACGGCTGCACCTCGCAGGCCAAGGCCTCGCCGCCGACCGGCCCGTTCGCGGTCAAGGGTTGTACGCTCCCGGCCGACGTGCCACAGTCGATCAAGGACATGCAGCCCTACATCGACAAGCCGGGCGGCTCCAGCCTGGCGCTCGAGTTCCTGTCGCCGGTGAAGGGCCCGTCCCTCGAACAGATCTGCGTGGAGGTCGGTTCCGGCATCCGCAAGGCGCCCGACGGTGCCGCGCTCTACGACCGTGACGTCGAGAAGCAGGCACAGCAACTCGGCCTGCCGGGCTGGTAAACCCAGTGATGCCGCGCGGTCTCCCGCAGGCCGCGCGGCGTCCGCGACGAGAGGCCGTGGGATGACGACGACGATCCACGCTCCACGCGCGCACCACGGAGAAGGGACCGGCTCGGCCGCACCGGACTGGCGCCGGCGCAAGAAGAGCCCGTACCCCTCCTGGTTCTACCTGCCCGCCGCGCTGATCTACGGCGTGCTCTTCCTCGTCCCGACCTTCGCGTCGTTCTATTTCAGCCTGACCCGCTGGACCATCTTCGACTCGCACTTCATCGGGTTCGACAACTTCGTCAACTTCTTCCGCGAGCCGGCGTTGGTCTCCGGCCTGACACACACCCTGGTCTACGCGGTGGTCACCTCCGGTCTCAAGGTGGTGCTCGGCCTGCTGCTCGCCGTGCTGCTCACCTCGCAGATCGTCGGCCGCGGCTACCTGCGCTCGGTGGTCTTCTTCCCCGTGCTGGTCAGCACGATCGGCGTCGGCCTGACCTTCACCGTCTTGATGAACCCGGAGAAAGGTCTGATCAACGAGTCGCTCGGCATGATCGGGATCCAGGGACCGGGCTGGCTCACCGACCCCGACTTCGCCCTGCTCTCGGTGGCGCTGGTCGACGTCTGGAAGGGCGTCGGGCTGGCCACGCTCATCTTCATCGCCGGCATCGTCTCGATACCGCAGGAGTATTTCGAGGCGGCCAAGGTCGACGGCGCCAGCGACACGGCCAGCTTCTTCAAGATCGTGCTGCCGCTGGCCCGGCCGGCCACCGTCACGGTGGTCATCCTGTCGCTGATCGGCGGGCTCCGATCGTTCGACCTGATCTGGGCGATGACCCGGGGCGGCCCGGGCTTCACCTCCGACGTGATCGCGTCGGTGATCTACAAGCAGTACCAGGCCGGCTTCTACGGACTCTCCACCGCCGGCAACGTCATCCTGTTCGTCGTCGTGACGGCGATCATCCTGCCGCTCTACTGGTTCCTGTCCCGCAAGGAGGTCGAGCTGTGAGCGCTGTCCCGGTCGTGGCCCGCCGGCGCCCCAGGCGCAACTACTGGCTCAGCGCAGTGGCGATCCTGCTGTCCATCGTGGTCTTCGTCATCCCGTTCGCGTTCATCGTGCTGACGGCGGTCAAGGATCGGCAGCAGGCGTCGCTGCTCGACTTCTCCTGGCCCGACAACTTCCAGATCGTGCAGAACTTCGTCGACGTGGTGAAGGCCCGCGACTACATGCTCATCATCGCGTTCATCAACAGCACGATCCTGACCGTGGCCAGCGTGGCCATCATGGTCGTGCTGGCCGCGATGGTCGCCTACGTGCTGCAACGCCGCAAGAGCAGGTGGAACGTCCTGGTCAACTTCCTGGTGCTGTCCGGCCTGATCATCCCGCCCGCGGTGGTGCCGACCATCTGGGTGCTGGAGAAGCTCGGCCTGTTCCGCACGATGCCAGGGCTGATCCTGGTCGAGGTGGCATTCGGCATCTCGTTCGCGATCCTGCTGTTCCGCGCCTTCATCGCGACGATCCCCCGCGAGCTCGACGAGGCGGCCATCATCGACGGAGCCTCACCGTTGCGGCTGTTCTTCCGGGTCATCTTCCCGCTGCTGCGGTCGGTCGCGATCACGGTGATAGTCGTGCAGTCGGTCACGGTCTTCAACGACTTCGTCAACCCGCTCTACTTCCTGCCCGGCGACCAGAACGCCACCGTGCAACTGACCCTCTACAACTTCTCGAGCCAGTTCACGTCGCAATACAACCTGCTCTTCATGAACATCCTGCTGATCACGATCCCCCCGTTGGTCATGTTCCTGTTCTTCAACCGCCGCATCGTCGCCGGCTTGACGTCGGGAGCGATCAAGGGCTGAGCGCGGCGGCGCCGAGGACCCAGGGGCTGGTCTGCGCGATGAACTCGGCCGGGAAGCCGAGACTGAACTCGGTCGCCTTCTCCACGCGCTCCACCATGTCCGGCGGCAAGGTGACCGCGAGGCAGCCCAGGTTGTCGCGCACCTGGTCGGCGGTGCGGGCGCCGACGATCGGCAACACCCCCGCGCGCCGGCGGGTCCAGGCCAGGGCCACCTGGGCCGGCGTGACGCCGAGCTCGGCGGCGACCTCACCGACAACAGCGGCGACGGCGAGGTCACGACCGCTGATCGTGTCGTGGCGCAGTCGAGCGGCCGCGGCAGGCGGGCCGGCGGAATACTTGCCGGACAGCACACCGCCGCCGAGCGGGCTCCAGGCGGTCACGGTCATGCCGTGCGCCTCGGCCATCGGCAGCAACTCCCGCTCGGCGTCGCGGTTGACCAGGCTGTAGGGCACCTGGAGGCCCGCGAACGGCGCCCAGCCGCGCCACTCGGCCAGCGTGTTGGCCCGGGAGACCACCCAGGCCGGCGTGTCTGACACACCGACGTAGAGGACCTTGCCCGCGGTCACCGCGTCGTCGAGCGCCCGCATGGTCTCCTCGACGGGGGTGTGCCGATCCCAGATGTGCACCCAGTAGATGTCGACGTGGTCGGTCCGCAGGCGGCGCAGGCTGGTCTCCAGTGACAGGCGGAGATTCTTGCGGTGGTTGCCGCCGCCGTTGGGGTCGGCCTGGTCACGACTCACCGTGTATTTCGTGCCCACCACGAACCGGTCGCGCCGCCCCGCGAGCAGCGTGCCCAGGATCTCCTCACTGGCGCCACCGCGATAGTTGATGGCGGTGTCGACGACGTTTCCGCCGGCCTCGGCGTATTCGTCGAGGATGCGCCGGCACTCTTCGATCGGCGCGCCCACGCCGCCCTGCTCGCCGAACGTCATCGCGCCGAGCACCAGTTCGGAAACCCGCAGGCCGGTCCGGCCGAAGGTCGTGTATCTCATGCGAACATCGCCGCCACGTGCTCGGCCACCTCGTCGGCCGGCACGTCACGCAGGTGGCGGTCGATCGCCCAGCGGTGCCCGGACGGGTCGAGGAACTGGGCGGTGCGGTCGCCCCAGAAGGCGTCGTGCGGCGCCTCGAACGCGGTCGCCCCTGCTTCCAGAGCCCGCGCGTAGGCGGTGTCGACGTCGGGCACCGGCAGGTGGAACGCCGCCGGGGTGCCGCCCAGCGCGGCTGGCGTGCGCAGCCCGCGGTCGGGCCACTGGCCGGCGACGGCCAGCACGGTGTCGCCGATGCGCAACTCGACCGTGAGCGGTCGGCCGTCGGGCAGGGGCACGCGGCCGGTCTCCTCGGCGCCCAGCACCTCGGCATACCAGGTCGCGGCCGTGTCGGGATCGTCCACCACGAGGTGGACGGCGATCTGTGTCATGTCTCGACCATACAGCCTGTCTGGTCATGTCGTCTAGACGCCTTATCTGATATGCTCGGCGCCGTGCCGGCCCGCCGCGACCTACCCCAGCCCGACGGCACTGGCCTGCGGGAACGCATCCTCGACGCGCTACACGAACTGCTCCGCGAGCGCACCTTCGACGGGCTCAGCGTGGCCGAGATCATCAGTGCCGCCGGGGTGTCCCGGGCGAGCTTCTACTTCTATTTCGCGGGCAAACAGGCGGTGCTGGCCGAGTTGGTGCGGCGCGCGGTCGGCGCCGGCCACGAAGCCGCGGAGCCGTGGGTGCGAGCGACGGCCGACCCGCGCGAGACCCTCCGAGCGGGGATCGACGCCGGAGCCGGGCTATGGCTGGAAAACGCGGGCGTGCTGCGCGCGATCGTGGAGAGTTGGGCGTCCGACCCGCAGCTACGCGAACTGTGGCTGGGCCAGATGGCGACGTTCACCGACGCCACGATCGCCCGGATCTGCGCCGACCAGCAGGCCGACCCGGCCGTCGCGGCCCGACTCGACGGTGTCGACGTGCCGGCGCTCGCCGCGACGCTGACCTGGACGGGCGAGCGGCTCTACTACCTGGCCGCGTGCGGGGTGCCGCCGTTCGACGACCGGAAGGTGCTGGTCGACACCCTGACCCACCTGTGGGTGTCAGCGCTCTACGCGTAGCTGTTGCCACGGGTCGCCCGCGGCTCCCGCGGCCAGGTGCCGCTCGTAGGTGGCCACCTTGGCGTCGACCAGGTCGAGGCTGTCGTTCAGTTGGGCGATCTGCGCGGCGATCCGCCGCTGGTGTTCGCGGAGCAGGGCGAGGCGCTCGGCCTCGTTGCCGGTGCCGGCCCGGACGAGGTGGGCCAACCGGGCGATGGTGGCCAGCGGCATTCCGGAAGCCCGGAACTTGACGCAGTTGGTCAGCCACTCGACGTCCCAGTCGGTGTAGATGCGGCGGCCCGCACGGTCGCGGTGCACCTCTCCGGCCAACAGCCCCTCGCGCTCGTAGAGGCGCAGCGTCTGCACGCTCAACCCCGTGCGCCGCGCGACCTCGCCGATCCGCAACCCGTTGTCCGGCACGGCTTCGACCCTAGTGCGTTGACCTATATCCCGGTATAGGTCCTAGCCTGCGTCGACATGACGCACACCATGCTCAGCACCGCCGCGGACGTGCTCGCGGGCATCGACCTCGCGGGCCGGACCGCCGTCGTCACCGGCGGCTATTCGGGCGTCGGTCTCGCGACGACCCGCGCGCTCAGCGACGCCGGTGCCAGGGTCGTCGTGCCCGCCCGGCGGCCCGACGCGGCGCGCTCGGCCCTCGCCGGGATCGCCCGGGCCGAGGTCGACGAGATGGACCTGGGCGACCTCGACTCGATCCGGGCCTTCGCCGAGCGGTTCCGCCACCCTTCCCTCGACATCCTGATCGCCAACGCCGGGATCATGGCCTGCCCGTACACCCTCGTGGGGCCGGGCTGGGAGGCCCAGTTCGCGGTCAACCACCTCGGCCACTACGCGCTGACCAACCTGCTCTGGCCCGCCCTCACCGCCGCCGGCACGGCGCGGGTGGTCGCGGTCGCGTCGGGCCGCAACCCGGACTGGAGCATCCGCTGGGCCGACGTGCACTTCACGAAGGGCTACGACAAGTGGGCCGCGTACGCCCAGTCCAAGCTGGCCAACATCCTGTTCGCCCGGCATCTCGACGTGCTCGGCCGGGCGCACGGCGTACGCGCGTACTCGGTGAATCCGGGTTGGATCCGGACGCCCTTGCAGCGCCATCTCACCGTCGAGGAGATGGTCGCGGCCGGCTGGATCGACGCGGCCGGTGTGTCCGTTCCGGGCCTGTTCCGGACGGCGGAGCAGGGCGCCGCGACCGCGGTCTGGGCCGCGACCTCGGCCGATCTCGACGGGCACGGCGGTGCGTACTGTGTGGACTGTCGGCCCACCGCGGGCAACCCGTCGGACGGCAGCGACGCCGCGCGCCTCTGGTCGCTGTCGGCCGACCTGACCGGAATCGACCGCATCGGCCGCGGTTAGGGTGTCGAGCATGACGGTGCACGAGCCAGGTGCCAGGGTTTTCGGTGACGTGGCCGACGAGTACGACCGGATCCGACCGGGGTATCCGCCCGCGCTGGTCGACGACGTGCTCGACTATGCCCGGCTCGGCGATGCGCCGGCCATCGAGATCGGTGCCGGCACCGGCAAGGCGACCGTGGCGTTCGCGCAACGAGGCGTCGCCATCACCGCGGTCGAGCCCGACGAAAAGATGGCCGCGGTGCTGACCCGCCGGGTGCCTGATGTGGCGGTGGTGACCTCCTCGCTGGAGGAATACCGGCCGACCCGGCGATACGGCCTGCTCTACAGCGCGCAGGCCTGGCACTGGACCGATCCGGCCGGGCGGTGGGAACGGGCCGCGAACGCGCTGGCGCCGGGCGGGGCGCTCGCCCTGTTCTGGAACATGGACCGACCCGCGGACCCGGACGTGACGGCGGTCGTCCTCGCCGCGCACCGGCGGCACGCGCCGCACATCGTGCCCAACTTCACGCCCAGCGACGAAGCCGAGCTGCGCACGTCGTGGCCGGGCACCGAGTTGGGCGCGCATGCCGAGTTCGGTGATCTCGCGGAGCGGCTCTACCGGTGGAACCGCCCGATGTCGGCCGCCGACTACGTCGCGCTGCTGGCCACGCGCTCCGACTACCTGCTGCTCGACCGCGACGCGCACGCGCGGCTGTTCCGCGACGTCGAGGACTCGCTCGGCGACCGGGTCGACCTGTGCGTCGAAACGGCGCTCTATCTGGCCCGCAGGCGCGGTTCGGCCCGCCGCGACTAGCGCGACAACAGTGAGGATCTCTGGTGCTTGACGACATGGGTGCGCTGCGGGCGGCGGTCGAAGGCTATCGGGCGGCGCGGACGGCCGCGGGTCTCCCGACGACCGACGGCGACGCCCCGGGTGGGCGGCTGCCGGTCGAGGCGTTGTGCCGGGTGTTCGATGTCGACCGCTTCGCGGAGCAACCCCTCTGGCTCACCACCCAGCCGTGGCTCTATGACCGGGTGTTGCCCTGCGGCGCGCACATGCTGCCGTGGACCGACGGTGACGAGCTGCTCAGCTTCCTGTCGTTCGCGGTCGCGACGCCGTTCCCCTGGCGACACCAGGTGCCGGTGTTCTTCATCGACCACCTCGTGTTCACCGTCGTGCTGGCCGGCGAGCGGGCCGGAGAGGTCTGGCGCTATCAGATCGACCCCGACGACTGGAACCCGCTCCGGGCCGCGCCCAGCCTCGCCGCCCTGTTCGCCGAGTGGACGAAAGGCTTCGCGGCCGGCGTCTTCGACCGCTCCCCCTACGACGACTGGCTGCATATCGGCTACGACGGCGGCGACCCGGTCGAGATACTCCGCAAGCGCGGCCTCGACCCGTTCGCCTTCCCCGTCTACGTCTCCGCGTACCGCCATGAGGACCTGGTCCGGGCCCGGCAGCGGGACTGCGGTGTCGACATCGCGCGCGCCGACGACTTCGAGACCCACGAAGGGCTCAACGACGAGATCGACGCCGCCCGGGCCACGCTGCGACGCTAGCGGGTGCCGCGGCGCTTCTTGGCGCTCGACTCGCGGACCGCGAGTTCCGGCTGGAAGACCACGTGCCGGTGCTCGTGGTGCTCTCCGTCGGTGGATTCCTCCAGCAACAGTTGTGCGGCGGTGCGGCCCAACTGCTCGCGGGGCTGACGCACCGACGACAGGGGCACGGCGGCGCCGGCCGCGAACTCGATGTCGTCGTAGCCGACCAGCGCGATGTCGTCGGGCACCCGCAGGCCGTGCGCCGTCAGCGCCTGCAGCACCCCGAGGGCGACCAGGTCGTTGGCGCAGAAGATCGCGGTGGGTCGGCGCGCCGCCGGCAACGCGACGACCTCGTCGGCGGCCTGGCGGCCCGCGGAGACCGACAGCACCGGCGTCTCGACCACCAGCGGCGCGGCCAGGCCCTGCTCGGACAGCGCCGCCTGCGCCCCGGCCAGCCGGTCGGCGACCTGGCGCAGGCTCGTCGGGCCGCCGACGAACGCGATCCGCTTGTGGCCCCGCTCGGCCAGATGTTGCGCGGCGATCCGGCCGCCGAGCACGTCGTCGACCGCGACCGAGCACTGGTTGGCCAGGCCCGCGCCGCGGTCGACCAGCACCACCGGGATGCCGCGCTTGGCCATCCGGTCGAGGCGGGGCTGCTTGCCGTCGCTGACCGGGGTGACCAGGATGCCCTGGACCCGCTGTTCCTCCAGCACGTCGAGGTGCCGGTGCTCGCGGGCCGAGTCCCCGCCGCTGTTGCACACCACCACCATGCCGCCGGCGCCCTCGACCACCGCCTCGGCACCGCGGACCACGTCGGTGAAGAACGGGTTGGAGACGTCAAGCACGACGATCGCCACGGTGCGGCTGCGGCCGGCCCGGAGCTGGCGGGCCGAGTCGTTGCGGACGAAGCCGAGCTCTTCGATCGCCTCGAGGACGCGCGTGCGGGTCTGTGGCGAGACGATGTCGGGGCGGTTGAGCACGTTGCTCACCGTGCCGAGCGACACGCCGGCCCGCTGCGCGACCTCTTTGATGCTCGCCGCCATGGTCGATCAGCGTACGCGATCCACTGAAACGTCTCATACCTTGACTCCCCCGCAGGACGACGGATATCGTCGATCCGTCGCATGAAACGTTTCATGTTCGAAGCCGCGCGCGGAGGACCAACCATGACCGAGCTTGCCCCGTCCACCCGGAGCCGCCTCTTCGCGGCGCTTCGCGACCAGCGGGTCGAGACCGCCTCGTGGGCGTTCGGCAACTCGGGGACCCGGTTCAAGGTGTTCGCGCAGGAGGGTGTGCCGCGGGACCCGTACGAGAAGATCGCTGACGCGGCGGTCGTGCACCGGTTCACGGGTGTGGCGCCGACGGTGGCGTTGCACATCCCGTGGGACAGGGTCGACGACTACGCGGCGCTGGCGGCCTACGCCAAGGAAAAGGGTGTCGCCCTCGGCGCGATCAACGCGAACGTGTTTCAGGACGACGACTACAAGTTGGGCTCGGTCACTCATCCCGATCCGGCGGTCCGGGCGAAGGCGTTGGCGCACCTGGTCGAGTGTGTCGACATCATGGACGCGACGGGGTCGCGGGACCTGAAGTTGTGGTTCTCCGACGGCACGAACTATCCGGGGCAGGACAGCGTCCGGGCGCGGCAGGACCGGCTCGCCGAGGCGTTGTCGGCTGTCTACGCGCGGCTCGGCGCAGGGCAGCGGATGCTGCTGGAATACAAGCTGTTCGAGCCGGCCTTCTACATGACCGACGTGCCGGACTGGGGCACGGCGTACGCCCACTGCCTGTCGCTGGGTGATCGGGCCCAGGTCGTGATCGACACCGGGCATCACGCTCCGGGTACGAACATCGAGTTCATCGTCGCGTTCCTGCTGCGGGCCGGGAAGTTGGGCGGTTTCGACTTCAATTCCCGGTTCTACGCCGACGATGACCTGATGGTCGGTGCGGCCGACCCGTTCCAGCTGTTCCGGATCATGCACGAGATCGTGTCCGCGGGCGCGCTGGCACCAGCCGCCGGGATCGCGTTCATGCTCGACCAGTGCCACAACATCGAACCGAAGATCCAGGCCGTCATCCGCTCGGTGATGAACGTCCAGGAAGCGACAGCGAAAGCGTTGCTCGTCGATGCGGACGCGCTGGGCGAAGCACAGCAGAATGGTGATGTGCTGGAAGCCAACGCCGCGTTGATGGACGCCTATCACACCGATGTCCGCCCCTTGCTGCGCGATCTGCGCGCCGATCAGGGCCTCGACCCCGATCCGATCGCCGCCTACAAGCGTTCCGGATATTACGAGACCGTGCGGGCCGCACGGGTGGGCGGCGAAGCCGCCGGATGGGGAGCCTGACGAGATGTCCGTTGTGGACGAGCTGATCGGCCGGTCGAACCGGCTCGGCGCCGACCCGCGTAACACCAACTACGCGGGCGGGAACACCTCGGCGAAGGGTTGCGACATCGACCCGGTGACCGGCCGTGAGGTGGAGTTGTTGTGGGTGAAGGGTTCCGGGGGTGATCTCGGCACGCTCACGGCGGCCGGGCTCGCGGTGCTGCGGCTGGACCGGCTCAGGGGCCTGGTCGAGGTCTATCCGGGCGTGGAGCGTGAGGACGAGATGGTCGCCGCGTTCGATTTCTGCCTGCACGGCAGGGGTGGTGCGGCGCCGTCGATCGACACGGCGATGCACGCTCTGGTCGACGCCGCGCACGTCGACCACCTGCATCCGGACTCCGGGATCGCGCTGGCGACCGCGGCCGACGGGCCGGCGTTGACCAAGCAGATCTTCGGCGACCGGGTGGTCTGGGTGCCCTGGCGTCGGCCGGGCTTCCAACTCGGCCTGGACATCGCCGCTGTCCGCCGGGCCAATCCGGCCGCGATCGGCGTGATCCTCGGCGGTCACGGCATTACCGCGTGGGGTGCGACCAGCGACGAGTGCGAGGCCAACGCCCTGGAGATCATCCAGGCCGCGGCCGGCTATCTCGCCGAGCACGGCCGCCCCGACCCGTTCGGCCCCGTCGTCCCCGGCTTCGAGCCGCTTCCCGAGCCCGAGCGGCAGGCCCGGGCCGCCGCGCTGGCCCCGGTGATCCGCGGCCTGGCCGGAACCGACCGGCGGACGGTCGGGCACTACACCGACAGCCCCGAGGTGCTCGACTTTCTGGCCCGGGCCGAACACCCCCGGCTGGCCGGCCTCGGCACCTCCTGCCCCGACCATTTCCTGCGCACCAAGGTCCGGCCGCTGGTGCTCGACCTGCCCGCCGACGCACCCCTCGATCAGGCCGTCGAGCGCCTCAAGACGCTGCACGCCGCATACCGCGACGACTACCGCGCCTACTACCAGCGGCACGCGACAGCGGACTCGCCGCCGATGCGCGGCGCCGACCCGGCGATCGTGCTGGTGCCGGGCGTGGGCATGTTCTCCTTCGGCGCCAACAAACAGACCGCCCGGGTCGCCGGCGAGTTCTACGTCAACGCCATCAACGTCATGCGCGGCGCCGAGGCCGTCTCCCGCTACACCCCCATCGACGAGGCCGAGAAGTTCCGCATCGAATACTGGCACCTCGAAGAAGCCAAACTGCGGAGAATGCCGACACCGCGACCGCTGGCCACCCGGGTCGCGTTCGTGACCGGCGGCGGCTCCGGCATCGGCCGCGCCATCGCCCACCGCCTGGCCGCCGAAGGCGCCTGCGTCGTCGTTGCCGACCGGGACGGCGCCGCCGCCGCCAAGGTCGCGGCCGAGATCGGCGGCACCGACACCGCGATCGCGGTCACCGCCGACGTCACGGACGCGGCCGCGATCACCGCCGCCATCAACGCGGCTGTCCTGGCGTACGGGGGGATCGATCTGGTCGTCAACAACGCCGGCCTGTCCATCTCCAAACCACTGCTGGAAACCACCGACGCCGACTGGGACCTGCAACACGACGTCATGGCCAAAGGCTCCTTCCTCGTCTCCCGCGAAGCCGCCCGCGTGCTCGTCGACCAGGGCCTGGGCGGCGACATCATCTACATCTCCTCGAAGAACTCCGTCTTCGCCGGCCCCAACAACGTCGCCTACGGCTCGGCCAAAGCCGACCAGGCCCACCAGGTCCGCCTCCTGGCCGCCGAACTCGGCGAACACGGCATCCGGGTCAACGGCATCAACCCCGACGGCGTCGTCCGCGGCTCCGGCATCTTCGCCGGCGGCTGGGGCGCCAAACGCGCCGCCGTCTACGGCGTCAAAGAAGAAGACCTCGGCGCCTACTACGCCGGCCGCACCCTCCTCAAACTCGAAGTACTCCCGGAAACCGTGGCCAACGCCGTCTACGCACTGACCGCCGGCGACCTGTCACACACCACCGGCCTACACGTGCCGGTCGACGCCGGCGTCCCGGCCGCGTTCCTGCGGTGAACGCCTACGCGGCCGTCGACCTCGGCGCGTCCAGCGGCCGCGTCGTGGTCGGCCGGGTCGGCGACGGCCGCCTCGACCTGTCGACCGTGCACCGGTTCCCCAACAACCCGGTTCGCGTCGGCGGCACGCTGCACTGGGACGTGCTGGGGCTCTACGCCGGCATCCTCGACGGGCTGCGCGCCGCCGGCCCGGTGCACAGCGTCGGCGTCGACGCCTGGGCGGTCGACTACGGCCTGGTCGACGCGGCCGGCGCGCTGCTCGGCAACCCGGTGCACTATCGCGACGGCCGCACCGACGGCTGGCGGGCGACCGCCGAGCGACTCGGTGAGGAGCGGCTCTACGCGACGACGGGCCTTCAACAGCTTCCGTTCAACACGCTCTACCAACTCGCCGCGGCGGCCGGCAGCCCGCAACTGGCCGCCGCCCGGCACCTGCTGCTCATCCCGGACCTGATCGGCTACTGGCTCACCGGCTCGATCGGCGCCGAGGAGACAAACGCGTCCACCACCCAGTTGTACGACGTCCGCGCTCGCGGCTGGGCGACGGACCTGATCGCCGACGCCGGGTTGCCCGCGCGCCTGTTCCCCGCACTGCGGCGGCCCGGCGACCGGATCGGGCCGGTGCGCGCCGACGCCGGGCTCCCCTACACCACCGAGGTGGTCGCGGTCGGCTCGCACGACACCGCCTCGGCCGTCGTGGGGGTGCCGGCTGACGGCACCGACTTCGCGTACATCTCCTGCGGCACCTGGTCTCTGGTCGGGGTCGAACTCGACGGACCCGTGCTCACCGAGGACAGCCGGCGAGCCAACTTCACCAACGAGGGTGGGGTCGACGGCACGATCCGCTACCTGCGCAACGTGATGGGCCTCTGGTTGCTGCAGGAGTGCCTCCGTGCGTGGGGCGACGCCGACCTCGACGCGCTGTTACGAGCCGCGGCGGACGAGCCCGCCTTCGGCGCCGTCGTCGACGCCGACGACCCGGTGTTCCTCCAGCCGGGCGACATGCCGGCGCGGATCGCGCGGGAGTGCCGGCGAACCGGGCAGCCCGCGCCGGAGAGCCGGCCCGCGCTCGTGCGGTGCATCATGGACAGCCTGGCGCTGGCGCACCGCCGGGCGGTCCTGGCCGCCGCCGCGCTGTCCGGCCGCGACGTTCGGGTCGTCCACCTGGTCGGCGGCGGTGCCCACAACGCCCTGCTCTGCCAGCTCACCGCCGACGCCTGCGGCCTGCCGGTGCTGGCCGGCCCGGTCGAGGCCACCGCGGTCGGCAACGTGCTGGTGCAGGCGCGCGCGGCCGGTGCCGTCCGCGGTGGCCTGGCCGCGTTGCGCAAGTTGGTCCGCGAGACCCACGAACTGCGCGCCTACGCGCCCCGGGGTGACGCCGCCGAGTGGGACGCCGCCGCGGGCCGGCTCGGGTGAGCTCTGGGCCGCGCCGGGCAACGGTGGCGACGTTCGCCTGCTTCGGCGCGTCCGGGTTCGCGTTCGCGAGTTGGTTCGCCCGGCTGCCGCAGATCCGCGACCAACTCCAGCTCAGCCCGGCCGGGCTGGGCCTGCTGCTGCTGGTCGGCTCCGCCGGGGCCGTACTCGCGCTGGTCCTGTCCGGCCCGGTCGTCGCCCGTTTCGGCTCCCGGAGCGTCGTCACGGTCAGCGCGGTGCTGTTCGCGGCGGGCCTCGCGACGATGGCGATCGGCGCGCTCGCCGGGCTGGCCCCGGCGGTCGTCGGCCTGTTCGTGCTCGGCCTTTCCACCGGCGCCTGGGACGTCGCGATGAACCTCCAGGGCACCGTGCTCGAGCGGCGGCTCGACCGGCCGATCATGTCGCGGCTGCACGCCGGCTTCTCCGTCGGCAGTGTGGCCGGAGCGCTGGCCGGGGCCCCGTTGGTCGCCCTGCAGGTGCCGTTCGCCGTGCACCTGACCGCGGTCGCCGTGCTCGTCGCCGTCGGCGTGCCCGCCTCCGCCCGCGGTTTCCTGCCGGACATCCACGGCAGCGCCACCGCTGCCCGCACCGGGTTCGCCGCGTGGCGCGAGCCGCGTACCCTCCTCATCGGACTGTTCGTGCTCGCCTTCACCCTCGCCGAGGGCGCCGGCAACGACTGGATCGTGATCGCCGCGGTCGACGGCCACCACAGCTCGGCGGCACTGGGCACCCTCGCCTTCGCCGCCTTCCTGGCCGCCATGACGATCGGCCGCTGGTATGGGCCGTGGCTGCTGCACCGCTACGGCCGGGCCGCCACGCTGCGCGCCCTGGCTCTCGCCGGCCTGGCTGGCACGGCCCTGTTCGTATTCGCGCCGACCCTGCCGCTGGCGGTGGCCGGCACGGCGCTCTGGGGCCTGGGCGCGGCGCTCGGCTTCCCGGTCGGGATGAGCGCCGCGGCCGAGGACCCGGCGGCGGCCGCGGGCCGGGTCAGCGTGGTCGCCTCGATCGGCTATTGCGCGTTCCTCGCCGGTCCCCCACTGCTCGGCCTGCTCGGCGACCGGGTCACCGTGCTGCGGGCGCTGACCGCCGTCGCCGTGCTCTTCGGCTGCGCGGTCCTGCTGGCCGGCGCGGCGCTCAGACCTCCACCGGGTGTGGAATAGGTGCCATGGACACGCGAACCGTCATCTTCACCGGTCATGGCGACGCGCACACCGACCCCTGGCACGACCTGCCGGCAACGAGCGCGGCGCTGGCCGGCGTGCTCGGCGGCGGGACGAGCGTCACCGCGGTCGGAGACCTCGAAGCAGCGCTCGACGGCGCTGTTCTGCTCGTGGTCAACGCGACCTCCTACCGGCTCGAACCGGTGCCCGACGACGACGCGTTCGCCGCCGTCGTGGCGGCCTTCCTGGCCGGGGGCGGTGGGCTGCTCGCGATGCACAGCGCGACGGTCGCGTTCCCGGGCCAGCCGGCCTGGCGTGCTCTGGTCGGTGCGGCCTGGGAACACGGCCGCACGTTCCATCCGCCGCACGGCCCCAGCAAGATCAAGCGCACCGGGCACGCGCACCCGGTCGCCGGCGCGTTGGGCGACTTCGAGGTCGTCGACGAGCGCTACACCGACCTCGACCTGGTCGAGGGGATCACGCCGCTGTTCACCCACGACGAGGGCGGCGCGAGCCACCCGCTGGTCTGGGCCCGCGAGGTCGGCGGCGGCCGGGTCGTCTACGACGCGCTCGGCCACGACACCCGGTCGTATGCGGAGCCCGCGCATGCCGCGCTGCTGCGCCGAGCCGCCGCCTGGTTACGCACCGCCGATTGAGTATCCGGACTCATCAGCGGCATCGCACCCCCGTGGCAGGCTGGCGCGGTGCGGAAGTCTCCAGGTGCCGTCGTGGGTGCCGCAGTCGCGGTGCTCGCGGTGGCGGTGGGCGCCGCCTGGCTGGTGCGCGACGGGGCGGCGAGGGGGCGCCCCGATCGCGCCGACGGGGTCGGCGACTGGCGGGTCGTGCACGACGCGTTCGCGGTCGACGACGACTGGATGGGCGGCCCGCAGCTGTTGGTCGCCGACCCCGACGGCTGCTACGTGGGCTTCGGGCGCGACGGGCTGTCCACCGGCTACTGGGCCGGCGAGGGCGACTGCCTGCGGTCCACCGTGGTGACTCCACAGCGGTTCACCGGCGGCGATGGCATCGGCGGTGAAGACCGCAACAGCGTCCTGTCGGCCGTGCCCGCGCACGGCGGCGGCTATCTCGCCATCACCCGACACACCTTCCACGGCGATGCCTACGCCTACGAGACGGCCATCGTGCGCGGTGACGGAGCTCCTGGTGGGTGGCGGACGGTCGCCCAGTTCGACGCCGACGCGGGCGAAGACCCGTTCGCCAGCCACGTCGGCCCGCTCGCCCTGGCCGCCACCGAGGAGGGCTACGTCGCGGTCGGCCGGCACAACGACCGGCCGTTGGCCTGGCTGTCGACCGACGGGCAGCGGTGGCGGGCGGTCGACCTGCCGACCCCGCCGGGCGCGCGGAGCACCGGTGTCGACGCGGTCGCCGCCGCACCCGACGGCCGGCTGGTCGCCGTCGGCACCAGCGCCCGCCGCGACGCCCACTACACGATCCTGAGCTGGCTCTCGGCCGACGGCGGCCGAACCTGGCGACGCGGCACGGTGCCCGACCCCGGCGGCGACCCGCAACTGCCGGTCCTGGTGCACGACGGCCGCCGTTTCGTCGCGCTCGGCGGCGCCAACGGCGACGTGCGCGGCCCGGCTCTGGTGCTCACCTCCGCCGACGGCACGTCCTGGCAGCGCGAGGAAACCGACGCCCGCATGCTCACGTCGGCGACGGTGCTGCCCGGTGGCACGGTGGTCGCGGTGAGCAGCACGGGCGAGACGCGCGACACCGACGAGACCGGCGGCACCCGCGAGTGTGCCGCCGCCTGGCTACGCTCCCCCGGCGGCTCGTGGAGCCGTGAGGAACTGGGCTGCGACGGCGTGCCGACCTCGCTGACCCCACTCCACGACGGCCGGGTGGCCGCCGTCCACTGGACCACCCTGTTCGTCAGGCGGGCACCGACCCCGGCCGGATCCCCTCGCTGATCGCCGGTCCCCGCCCCGCGACGGACGGCGCGTTCGCCCGCGAGTTGGCTCAGACCTAGTGGCGCGGCGGCTACCGCCGCGACGGGTCTGCCGGGCCGGTCGACTCGCGCACGGTCAGGTAGGTCGGCAGCACCACCGCGCGGCGCTGCGGCTCCGGTGCCCGGTGGTCGAGGCCGGAGAGCAGCATTGACACCGCGACCCGGCCGGCCTGCTCGATCGGCGCGGTCAGGGTGGTCAGCGGCGGGTTGCTGAAGTCGGCGCCGAAGATGTCGTCGCAGCCGACCACGCTCAGATCGGCCGGCACCTGCACGCCGCGCTCGCGCAGCCGGGTCAGCATGCCGATCGCGAACAGGTCGTTGAACGCCACGCAGGCGGTGGCGCCGCTGTTGAGCACCGCGTCGGCGGCCGCCGTGCCCGAGCCCCGGCCCGACGGGAACGGGCCGACCCGCTGCGCCCGCAGTTTGTGCCGCTCGAGCGCGGCCTTCATCGCCTGCCAGCGGGCCTGGTTGGACCACGACTGCTGCGGCCCGGAGACGTAGACGATGTCGCGGTGGCCGAGCGAGACCAGGTGCTCGACCGCCTGCGCGATGCCCGCGGGGGTGTCGATCACCACCGACGGCACGCCGCGCACGTTGCGGTTGACGGTGACCAGCGGGATCTCGCCGGCCAGCGCGACCAACGACCGTGCCGGCAGCCGGGAGGCGCCGAGAATCGCGCCGTCAAGCGAGCGGCGCATCGTGTGCAGCATCTCGATCTCGTGCTCGCCCGAGTCTTCGGTGTCGATCAGCAGGTGGGCGTAACCGGCGGCCTTCAACTGCTGCTGTGTTCCGCGGATCATGCCAAAGTAGAACGGGTTGGTGACGTCGGAGACGACCAGAGCGACCGTGCCGGTGCGGCCGGACGCGAGCGCCCGCGCCGGCGGGTGTGGCACGTAGTCGAGTTCGCGGGCCGCGGCCTGGATCCGCTCGCGGGTGGCGGCGCTGACCCGGCCCGGGCGGGACAGCGCGCGGGACACCGTCGAGGTCGCCACCCCGGTCGCCGCCGCGATGTCGGCGATGGTCACCGGCCGCCGCCGTCCGTCGTCCACGGCGCCAGCCAACCACCGATGGCAACACATGGCAAACGGTTGTCACGCCGGATTGCCACTGACTAGCGTCACCGGACAACATCGACCATGTTCCACTCCTTCGCGGTACCCGAGGAGTTCCCGATGCACAGACGCACCCTCGCCGCGCTGGTCAGCGCGCTCTTGCTTGGTTCGGCGCTCACCGCCTGCGGTTCCGACGACGACGGCGGCGGCGCTACCGGCGACAACTCCGGCGTCACGCTCACGATGCTCATGGGCGTCAACAACATCTACCCCGAGCAGCAACGGCAGTGGTTCACCGAGGTCTCGTCCAAGTTCCAACAGCAGACCGGTGCCACCGTCCGGTTCGAGACGTTCGCCTCGGCCAACGACGAACTGACGAAGATCCAGACGTCGGTCGTCGCGGGCCAGGGCCCCGACGTCTACGCGCTCGGCACGACCTTCACCCCGACGGCGTACGCCACCGGCGCGTTCGTCGAGTTGCAGAAGGAAGACTGGGACAAGGTCGGCGGCCGCGACCGGTTCCTGCCGGCCACGCTCGGCATCTCCGGCCCCGACCAGCAGCACGAGGTCGGCATCCCGTTCGCCAGCCGCCCGTTCGTGATGGCCTACAACAAGGACCTGCTGACCGCGGCCGGCATCGACAAGCCCGCCGACAGCTGGGACGGCCTGCGCGACCAGGCCAAGCAGCTCACCAAGGACGGCAAGTACGGCCTGGCGATCGGCTACGCCGACGGCTTCGACCCGTGGAAGTTCATCTGGGCGATGACCACCCAGGCCGGCGCCCCGGTCGTCAAGGACGGCAAGGCCGCGCTGGACAGCCCCAACACCAAGCTCGCCTACCAGAGCTACCTCGGCTGGCTGGCCACCGACAAGGTCGTCGACCCGGCCGCCGTGGGCTGGAAGAACGCCCAGGCGATCGCCGCGTTCGGCGAGGGCAAGGCGGCCTTCCTGCCGATGGTCTCGGCCAGTTCCAAGGTGACCCTCGACAAGTCGAGCGTGGCCGGCAAATACGCGTACGCGGTGATGCCCACGATCCCGCCCGGCGCGACCTCGCTGCCGCCCGGTGGCGTCGCGGCGACCAGCATCCTGTCCGGCGACAACGTCGTGGTCGCCAAATACAGCAAGCACAAGGACCTCGCGCTGGCCCTGGTCAAGCTGCTCACCAGCGAAGAGTCGCAGACCAGTTACTACAAGACGTTCGGTGAGCTGCCGACCAACCAGGCCGCGGCCCAGGCCCTGGGCAGTGACCCGGCGTTGGCCGCGATCGTCGAGTCGGCCGGCAAGTCGGTCAACACGCCGTTCACCGGTGGCTGGAGCCAGGTGCAGCTCGCGCTGACCAACGTGGTGGTGCAGTCGATCCCCGACCTGTCCGCCGGCAAGGTCGACGACGGCAAGCTGACCGGGCTGCTCGGCCAGGCCCAATCGACCGCGCAAGGCGCGCTCGACAAGGCCAAGTGAGCGACCGCCGCCCCGCCACCCGGCAGGGACGTCCACTCTGGATGTTCCTGCCGGGTGGCGTGCTCACCCTCCTGGTGATCGCCATACCGTTGGCGCTCGCCCTCTACATCTCGCTGCTCGACCTCGACCAGTACTCGATCCGGGAATGGGTCGGCGCCGACTTCATCGCGTTCGACAACTACGTCGAGGCGGTCCGCGACTCACACCTGGTGCACGCGATCGGCATCAGCCTCGGCTACTCGGCGCTGGTGTCGGCGGCCTGCGTCCCGCTCGGGCTGGCCGCGGCCATCGCCACCCAGGACCGGTTCCGCGGCCGCGCGCTGGTCCGCTCGATCCTGCTGGTGCCCTACGTGCTGCCGGCGTTCGTGGTCGGCAGCACCTGGCGGATCATCTTCCAGCCGGACGGCATCGCCAACCGGGTGCTCGGCACCGAGGGCCTGTGGCTCAACGGGCCGCGCAGCTTCTGGGCGCTGGTCCTGGTGCAGCTCTGGGCCGGCTGGCCGCTGGTCTACCTGCTGGCCGCGGCCGGCCTGCAGTCGGTCGACGCGAGCGTGCACGAGGCGGCCGCGCTCGACGGCGCCGGCTGGTGGGCCAAACTGCGCCACGTGGTGCTGCCCCAGCTGCGCGGGCCGCTCTCGCTCGCGCTGGTCATCTCGTTCCTGCACAACGTCAACAGCTTCACCCTGCCGTTCGTGCTGTTCGGCGTGCCGAGCCCGGTCGACGTGGAGGTGCTGCCGGTGCTGACCTATGTGGAGAGCTTCCAGAACTTCGAGTTCGGCCTGAGCGTGGCGATGGCCGTGATCTCGCTGGTGCTGGTGGCCATCCCGATGGCGGTCTACCTGCGCGCCGTGCGCCTCGACACCGGCCGCGAACGGAGCTCGCGATGAGGCGCAGCGAGGAAGTCGCCCGGCTGCTGCCCGGCCCGCTGCGCACGGTGGTGCTGGCCGTGCTGCTGCTGATCGTGCTCGGCCCGCTGGCCTACATGGCACTCGCGAGCGTCAGCTCCGACCTGGCGGTGGCCCGGGGCGCGCTCTGGCCCGACGGGTTCCACATCGACAACTACGCCCGGATCTGGTCGACCACCAACCTGGGCCGCGGGCTGGTCAACAGCGTGCTGATCGCCGGCGCGGTCGCGGTCGTCAGTGCGTTCGTCGCGCTGCTGTCCGCGTACGTCCTCGTGCGCTATGCCTTCCGCGGCCGCGTCGCGGTGCTGCGCGGCCTGCTCGCGCTGCAGAGCATTCCCGGCACGCTGCTGCTGCTCCCGGTGTTCGTGCTGTTCGCCAGTGCCGCCACCGCACTGGGCATCACCATCATCGGCACCCGGTGGGCGGTGCTGGTCACCTACCTCACCTTCGCCCTGCCGTTCTCCACCTGGGTGATGGTCACCTACCTGCGCGAGCTGCCGCCGGAGCTCGACGAGGCGGCCCGGGTCGACGGCGCCTCGCCGTGGCGGGTGCTGACCCGGGTGATCGCGCCGCTGAGCTGGCCGGGGCTGGTCGTCAGTGGCGTGTTCGCCTTCCTGCTGGGCTGGAACGACGTACTGTTCGCCTCGGTGCTCACCAACCCCGACAGCCGCACCGCCGCCGTCGAGTTGCAGATCTTCGGCGCCAGCCAGGAGGGCGGTGCCCTGCCGGTCTACGGCCAGCTGATGGCCGCGGCCCTGGTCTGCGCCGTGCCGGTGGTGGCGCTCTACCTCGTGTTCCAGCGATATCTGGTGGCCGGGCTGACCACGGGAGGCGTGCGGTGACGCAGTGGGTCCTGTCCGGGTTCGGCGACGAGATCGACCCGGACCCGGTGGTGCAACTCGCGGTGCTGGCCGCTCTCGGCGCCCGGCACCTCGAGCTGCGCAGCGCGTGGGACGTCAACGTCGTCGACCTCGACGCCGGCCAGCTCGACACGATCGCGGCGCTGCTGGCCGAGCGTGGCATGGCGGTGTCCGCGATCGCGTCGCCGATCGGGAAGGTCGACATCGCCGACGACCCGGCCGGCGAGCGCGCGCGGTTGGACAAGGCGATCGCGGCCGCACACCGCCTCGACTGCCGTTACATCCGGCTGTTCTCGTTCTATCGCGCCGCCGGCAGCACCGCGCACGACATCCGCGACGAGGTGCTGCGCCGGATGCGGGAGTGGGCCACCGTCGCCGAGCGGGAGGGCGTCACGCTGCTGCACGAGAACGAGAAGGAGATCTACGGCGACACCCCGGACCGGGTACGCGACCTGGTCGAGTCGGTCGGCTCGCCGGCGCTGCGGGTGGCGTGGGACAACGCCAACTTCGTGCAGGTCGGCGTGCGGCCGTTCACCGACGGCTATGCCATGCTCCGCCCATACCTCGAGTATCTCCAGGTCAAGGACGCCGTCGCGGCCACCGGCGCGGTGGTGCCGGCCGGGCACGGCGACGGCGAGTTGCGCGAGACGCTGACCGCGCTGCGCGACGACGGCTACACCGGCTTCGCCTCGCTCGAACCGCACCTCGCACTGCAGAGCGCGACCGGCGGCTTCTCCGGCCCGGCCGCGTTCGGCCGCGCCGCCCGCGCGTTCGCCGCACTCACCGAATCGATCGGAGTGGACACCCGATGACCAGCATCCCAGTGGCCGTTGTCGGCGCCGGCATCATCGGCGACGCCCACGCCGAGGCCGTGGCCCGCCATCCCCGCCTCCGGCTGGCCGCCGTCGTCGACTCCGACCCGCCGGCCCGCGAGGCGCTGGCCGCGAAGACCGGCGCCGCGGCGTTCGCGACTCTCGCCGACGCTCTCGCCGCCGGCCCGATCCGGCTGGTCGCCGTGTGCACCCCGAGCGGGCTGCATGCCGCGCAGGCCGAGGAAGCGCTGGCGGCCGGCGTACACGTGCTGGTGGAAAAGCCGTTGGACGCGTCACCGGGTGCGGCCCGCCGGCTGGCGGACCGGGCTGACGAGCTGGCCGAAAGCGGGCTGGTCGCGTCGGTGGTCAGCCAGCACCGCTTCGACCCGGCCAGTGTCGCCGTCGCGGCGGCCGTGCACGGCGGCGGTCTCGGGCAGCTCACGTCGGCGGTGGCGACGGTGCCGTGGTGGCGGGCGCAGAGCTACTACGACTCGGCCGACTGGCGGGGCACCCGGCGGCTCGACGGCGGCGGCGCGCTGATGAACCAGGGCGTGCACACCGTCGACCTGCTGCTCTGGCTGCTCGGCAGGCCGGTCGAGGTCGCCGCCTACACCGCCCGGCTGGCCCACGACCGGATCGAGGTCGAAGACGTCGCGGTCGCCACGCTGCGGTTCGCCTCCGGCGCGCTGGCGACCCTGCACGCGACCACCGCCGGCCATCCCGGCCTCGGCGTGCGGCTCCAGGTGCACGGCACCGCCGGCTCCGCGGTCATCCACGACGACCAACTCGAATACCTGCACGCGACCGGGATGGAGACCGCCGCCGACGCTGTCCCGGCCGCGGAGTTGCGCGGTGCGGCGAAACCGCCGGACAGCTTCGTCCTGGGCCACCTGCGCCAGTACGACGACGTGGTGGCCGCCATCGACGGGGGGCGGCCACCGGGTGTCGGGTTGCGCGACGGCATGCTCGCGGTCGCGGTGGTGCACGCCGTCTACGCCTCCGCCGCGCTCGGCCGGCCGGTCGCGGTCGACGAGGTGCTCGCCGGCGCCTTCGACGACCTGGCGGAGGTGGCCCGATGAGGTTCTCGGTGTTCACCGCCTCGACCCCACAGTGGACCCCACAGGAAGCGGCGGCCGAGCTGGCCGCGCAGGGCTGGGACGGCATCGAGTGGCGGGTCACCGACCAGGACGACGCGCCGGTGCCGGGCTTCTGGACCGGCAACCGGGCGACCTGGCCGTTGCGCGGCCTGGAGGCGAACCTGCCGGAGATCGCCCGGATCACCCGCGAGGCGGGCCTGGACTACTCGGGCATCGGCGGCTACGTGCCGAGCAGCGACCGCGCCGGCGTCGAGCGGATGCTGGCGGCCACCGCGACCCTCGGCGCCGGGCGGGTCCGGGTCACCATGCCGCGGCTGGGCACGGCGCCCTATCCAGAGTTGTTCGCGGCCACCCGCGACGACCTGACCTGGGTCGCCGAGCGGGCCGCGGCGCACGGCGTCACGGCGCTGATCGAGTTGCACCACGGCACGATCGCCGCGGCCGCGTCGGCCGCGCTGCGCCTGGTCGACGGGCTCGACCCGGGCCGGGTCGCGGTCATCCACGACGTCGGCAACCTGGTCATCGAGGGCCACGAGGACCATCTGGCCGCGTTCGAGTTGCTCGGTCCCTATCTGGCACACGTACACGTGAAGAACGTCGCCTGGCGACCGGTCGGCACCCGGCCCGACGGGTCGACCGCCTGGGCGCCGGACTGGGCACCGCTGCGGAGCGGCCAGGCCGACCTTGGGGCCTACTTCACTGCGCTGCGGGCCGTCGGTTACGACAACTGGGTGACCGTGGAAGACTTCTCGACGGCGCTACCGCTCCTGGAGCGCACCCGGGACAACCTGGCCTACCTGCGCACGCTGGTGGGTTGACCACAGGGAGCAGCCGTGAAGATCGTCGACGCGCGGGTGATCGTGACCAGCCCCGGCCGCAACTTCGTCACCCTCAAGCTGGTCACCGACGACGGCCTGACCGGGGTCGGCGACGCCACCCTCAACGGGCGCGAACTCGCGGTCGCCGCCTACCTGACCGAGCACGTGGTCCCGGCGCTGATCGGGCGCGACGCCAGCCGGATCGAAGACACCTGGCAATACCTCTACAAGGGCGCCTACTGGCGGCGCGGCCCGGTGACGATGACCGCCATCGCGGCGGTCGACACGGCGCTCTGGGACATCAAGGGCAAGGCCGCCGGCATGCCGGTCTACCAGCTGCTCGGTGGTCGCAGCCGGGAGGGCGTCACGGTGTACGGGCATGCCAACGCCGAGACCACCGACGGCGTGCTCGCAGAGGTGGCCCGCTACGTCGACCTGGGCTACAAGGCCGTGCGGGTGCAGGCCGGCGTGCCGGGCCTGGCCACCACCTACGGGGTCAGCGGCGACAAGATGTTCTACGAGCCGGCCGACGCGGCGATACCGAGCGAGGCGGTCTGGTCGACCGAGCGCTACCTGACCCACACGCCGGCCGTGTTCGCCCGGGTCCGCGACGAGTTCGGCCCGCAGTTGCGGTTGCTGCACGACGTCCACCACCGGCTCACCCCGATCGAGGCCGGCCGGCTCGGCAAGAGCCTCGAACCCTACGCGCTGACCTGGATGGAAGACCCGACTCCGGCCGAGTTGCAGGAGAGCCTGCGGCTGATCCGCCGGCACACCACGACGCCGATCGCGATCGGCGAGATCTTCAGCTCGATCTGGGACTGCCAGCAGCTGATCGCCGAGCAGCTGATCGACTACATCCGGGCGACCGTGGTGCACGCCGGCGGCATCACCCACCTGCGCCGGATCTTCGACCTGGCCGCGCTGCACCAGGTGCGCAGCGGCTCGCACGGTGCGACCGACCTGTCGCCGGTCTGCATGTCGGCGGCGCTGCACCTGGATATCTCGATCCCCAACTTCGGGCTACAGGAATACATGCGGCACACGGCGGAGACCGACGCGGTCTTCCCGCACGACTACCACTTCGCCGACGGCTACCTGCACCCGTCGGAGGAGCCCGGGCTCGGTGTCGACATCGACGAGGAGCTGGCCGCCCAGTTCCCCTACCGCCCGGCAGCGCTGCCGGTCAACCGGCTCGAAGACGGCACGCTGCACAGCTGGTGACGGGCAAGCTTTCCGCTGATCGTGCAAAAGTTCCGAGGATTCTCTCAGAACTTTCCGCGCATCACCATCTATCTTTTTGGCCCCGCGTGCCATTATCGTCTCTCTATCCGTAACACCCCCGACACATCCCGGGTCGGCCGGTCATCCCAGAGCCGGTCGCCTGCCGCGAGTGGCACCGCGGCGTGTTCCTGTCCCTGTCAGCGATGAGCTCTCCTCCCGGGCGCGCCGGCCGCGCCTGAATCGATTCACCCATCCCACGCGACGGCCTCTTGCTGCCGTCGTGACGTTGGCGGCTGCCCGCCGCCGAGAGGACGGACGACGATGACCGAAACTCCGTTGGACCCAGCCGCGCGCAGCCGCCTCACCCGGCGCAACATCCTGAAGGCCTCCGGTGCCGCCGCGGCCGCGATCGGCGCGGCCGGGCTGCCCGTGCTGTCGACCAGCGCTCCCGCGATCGGCGACCGCGGCCTGCACCCCGAAGAGCTGATCCCGGCGAACCGGCGCGGCATCATCCTCTACTCGGTGCGCGACCGGATCACCGCCGCGCCCGACGACAGCGGTGTGCCGTACGGCTTCGAGCGGGTGCTGGCCCGGGTGGCCGAGCTCGGCTACAAGGAGGTCGAGTTCGCCGGCTACACCCAGCACACCTCGATCCTCGGCCGGCAGATCACGCCGGCGGAGATCCGCAAGATCCTCGAGGACAACGGTCTGGTCGCCAACGGCACGCACACCTCGATCAACCCGACCACCTTCACCGAGCAGCTCGACATCTCCGAGACGCTCGGCATGAAGCACATCGGCACCGGCTCCGACCCGACCAACTCCGCCTACCGCGCGGATTGGGACGCGGCCGCCGACGTGTGGAACGAGCTCGGCCGGCAGGCGCGCAAGCGGGGGATGAAGCTCTACACCCACAACCACGACGCGGCGTACGGGTTCCTGCTCGACGAGGGCCCGCTGGACGCCAACGGCAAGCCGACCCGTTCGTCGGGCATGCGCAAGCTCGAATACTTCTTCGGCAAGGCCGACCCGAAGTACGTCTTCTTCGAGCTCGACATCTACTGGGCCTACGTGGCCCGGTTCAAGCACCAGAAGTTCATCGACAAGAGCGGCGTCGAGCGTACGGACCTGTTCGACCCGATCCTCAACGTGGCCTCCCGCGGCGACCGGTTCCCGCTGTTCCACGCCAAGGACGGCAACCGCAACAGCGCCCTGGCCAACGGCTACGAGATGGTGCCGCTAGGCGAGGGCGACATCAACTTCCAGCAGTTCTTCGAGACCATCGGCGACGCCGACTACCGGCACGCCAACTGGGAGCAGGACAACGCGCCCGGCGGCGCCGCCAACCCCGGCCAGTCGCTGGACTTCGCCGCGCTGTCCTACCAGAACATGAGCGAGCTGACCATCTACAAGCGCGGCCACTGAGCCGCCGCACCACCCGGTTCCGGCTCCACCCGCGAAACGGGCCGGGCGCGGCGGCGCGCGCCCGGCCTCCGAGGAAACCCACTACCCCGGAGGAACAATGCCATCGAACCTCCGCCGACGGCTGGCAGTGCTGGCCGCGGCGACCATCGGGATCCCGCTCGTGCTGGCGCCCACCAGCGCGCAGGCGGACCCCCGCACCACCGACCCCGCGGCCGGCAGCAGCCGCACCGCGGACCCGGAGACGCTTGTCGCGGCCGAGAACGGCCCGAAGGCGCTGCGTTCATCGGTGCGAGCGCCAAAGAGCTACAAGGTGCTCGTCTTCACCAAGACCGCCGGTGTCCGTCGTCCGTCCATCCAGGACGGTGTTGTGACCATCCGCGCACTAGCCAAGGACAACGGCTTCACCGTGACGGCGTCGCAGGACGCGGCCGACTTCACCGCCGCGAACCTGGCCAACTTCCGCGCCGTGGTGTTCCTCAACACCACCGGCGACATCCTCAACGCGGCGCAGCAGGCCGCGTTCGAGGCCTACATCAAGGCCGGTGGCGGCTACGTCGGCGTGCACGCGGCGGCCGAGACCGAGCCAGACTGGCCGTTCTACCAGGCGCTGGTCGGCGCCAAGGTGGCCACTGCGACCGGCGTCGAGGCCGGCAACGTCGACATCGCCGACCGGGTCCACCCGGCGACCGAGACGGTGCCGCGCACGCTGACGCTGACCGAGGAGTGGTACAACTTCACGGCCAACGTCCGCGGCCAGTCACACGTGCTGGGCACGGTCGACGAGAACAGCGTCACCGGCGGCACGATGGGCTTCGACCACCCGATCACCTGGTGCAAGGACTACCAGGGCGGGCGGTCGTTCTACACCGGTCTCGGCCACTCGATCGAGACCTACCGGGCCGCGGCCTACAAGAAGCACCTGCTCGGCGGCATCCAGTGGGCCTCCGGCGTGGTCGAGGGCGACTGCGGCGCGACCGTGCTGGCCAACTACGAGAAGGTCACCCTCAACGACGAGCCCGGCGAGCCGATGTCGCTGGCCGTGCTGCCCGACGGCCGGGTGCTGCACAACACCCGCGGCGGCCAGATCCGGCTCTACGATCCGGCAACCAATGCCAGCCCGGTGATCACCACGATCCCGGTCTACTCGCACGATGAAGACGGCCTGCAGACGCTGGCGATCGACCCCGACTTCGCCACCAACAAGTGGGTCTACGTCTACTACGCGCCGCCGCTGAACACGCCCGTCGACAACCCGGCCACGCCGGGCGTCAACGAGGGTGACGCACCGGCGACCAGCACCGACCCGACGACGTGGGACAAGTTCAAGGGCTACAACCAGCTTTCCCGGTTCAAGCTGGTCGACGGCGCCAACCCGCATCTCGACCTGGCCACCGAACAGCAGATCATCCGGGTCGACACCGACCGCGGCATCTGCTGCCACGTCGCGGGCAAGGTGAAGTTCGACGGCAAGGGCAACCTGTTCCTGATCACCGGCGACGACACCAACGCCGGCGGCTCCGACGGCTTCGCCCCGATCAACGACGCGCCGGGCCAGGGCCCGGGCTACGACGCGCGGCGCTCCGCGGCCAACACCAACGACCTGCGCGGCAAGATCGTGCGGATCAGGGTGAAGGACAACGGCACCTACACCGTGCCCGCCGGCAACCTGTTCCCGGAGGCGCAGGACACCGCCGACAAGACCCGTCCGGAGATCTTCCTGATGGGCCTGCGCAACCCGTTCCGGTTCGACGTCGACAGCACCGGCAGGGTGTATGTCGGTGACTACTCCCCCGACTCGCGGGTGTCCAACCCGCTGCGCGGGCCGGAGGGCACCGGCCGGTGGTTCAGCACCAACACGGCCGGAAACTACGGCTGGCCGCTGTGTGTCTCGCCAAGTCTGCCCTATGTGGACTACGACTTCGCGACCCGCACGTCCGGGGCGCCGTTCAACTGCGGTGCGCCGGTCAACGACTCGCGGCACAACACCGGCCTGACGGTGCTGCCCGCGGTGCAGCAGCCTCAGTTCTGGTACACGTACGAGGCCCGCACTCCGTGCGGCGGCGCCTACCTGCAGAACCCGCCGATCCCGTGCGACTTCAAGTGGCCAGTGATCGGCACCGGTGGCGTCGGGCCGCACGGCGGCCCGATCTACAAGTACGCGGCGGACAGCACCTCGGACGTGAAGTTCCCGGAGTACTACAACAACTCGGTCGTCTTCGGCGAGTTCACCCGGGACAAGATCTTCATGATGCGCACCGACGGCAAGGGGAACCTGACCGGCGTCGAGCAGTTCCTGCCCGGCGTGGTGTTCGACAACCCGATGGAGATGGAGTTCGGCCCCGACGGCGCGCTCTACGTCCTGGAGTACGGCGACGGCTTCTTCAACGCCAACCCGGACGCGCAACTGTCCGTCATCCGGTATGTCAAGGGCACCCGGTCGCCGGTGGTCAAGCTGTCCGCGACACCGACGTCGGGGCAGGCGCCACTGACCGTCGCGTTCTCCTCGGCCGGCACGTTCGACCCGGACCCGGGCGAGTCCATCTCGTACGCCTGGGACTTCACCAACGACGGCACCGTCGACTCGGCGGACCCGAACCCCTCGTTCACGTACACCGAGAACGGCTCCTATGTGGCCAAGCTGACGGTGACCGACTCGAGCGGCAAGACCGGCGTGCTGACGACGGTCATCGTGGTCGGCAACACGGCACCTTCCGTGCGGGTGACAACCCCGATCGCCGGCTCGTTCTTCAACTGGGGTGACTCGATCCCTTACACGGTCGAGGTTTCCGACCCCGAAGACGGGCCGGTCGACTGCTCGCGCGTGGTGGTGACGTTCGTGCTCGGTCACGACACACACGGCCACCCGGACGGTTCGACCACGGGCTGCTCCGGCACGGTGCAGTCGCCGGCCGACGGCGCCGACCACGCCGGTGGCTACCTGTACGGCGGAATCAGCGCCTCCTACACCGACCTCGGTGGCGGTGGGCAGCCGCCGCTGACCACGGTCGGCCAGGCGGTCATCCAGACGCCGCGGCAGCAGGCCGAGTTCGCGCAGGTGCGGACCGGCGTGACGGTCGCCAACACCGGCGACACCGGGGGCGGCCAACACGTCAACGGCATCGACGTGGGCGACAACATCGCCTTCGACCCGATCAACCTGGGTGGCGTGTCGACCGTGACGTTGCGGCACTCGGGCGGATCGGCGACGACCGCGGGCACGCCGCGGGCGACCGTCGAGTTGCGGGCCGACTCACCCACGGGCCCGGTGGTGGCCACCGCGACGCTCAACGCGACGACCGGCAACGGCGCCTTCGTCGACACCGCGGTCCCGGTCAGCTACCCGGCCGGCACCCACAAGCTCTACCTGGTCTTCGGCGCCGTGCCCGGCGGCCCGACGACCGGCCTGGTCAACCTCAACTGGGTCCAGTTCGACTGACGTTCCTCCCGGTGCGGCCCGCCATCCCCATCCGGGGGTGGCGGGCCGTTGGTCAGTCGAGACGACGACGTCGCGCGAAACCACCCCGCGAAACGACCGCTTCCATTACTCTCGGTGAGGATCATTCTGCCCTGCGTGAGGGAGACACACATGGCAAAGCCCACCATCGTCCTCGTGCACGGCGCGTGGGCCGACGCGTCCAGTTGGAACGCCGTCGCTGCGGCGTTGCAGGGGCAGGGCTTCACCGTCTTCGCGCCGACCAACCTGCTGCGCGGCGTCACTATCGACGCGCCCTACGTGGCCTCGTTCCTGGCCGGTCGCACGACCGGGCCGGTGGTGCTGGTCGGCCACTCCTACGGCGGCTTCGTCATCACCAACGCCGCGACCGGCGGCGGCGACGTGCGGGCCCTGGTCTACGTCGACGCGTTCATCCCCGACGAGGGCGAGACGACCTTCCAGATCATCGGTGGTTCCAGTTCGGCGCTCGCGGTGCCCGACCCGACCACCGTGTTCGACGCGGTCCCCTACCCGGGCGGCCCGCAGGGCGACGTCGAGGCGTTCCTGCGCAACGACGCGGTGCACGCCTCGTTCGCGCAGGACCTGCCGGAGGCCGACCGCAGGTTGATCGCCGCCGGCCAGCGGCCGCTGACGCTCAGCGCCAACAACATCCCGTCCGGCCCGCCGGCCTGGAAGTCGGTGCCGAGTTGGTCCGTCATCGGCCTGCAGGACCGGATCATCCCGCCCGACGTGCAGCGCCACATGTCCGAACGCGCCGGTGCCACGGTCACCACCGCCGACGCCTCGCACGTCTCGATGATCTCGAAGCCGCAGGCGACCATCGACGCGATCCAGGCTGCGGCGGCGTCGGTCGGCTAAATCCCTTGCCGGGTCGGTGAACGCCACCGCAGACTCGCCCGGTGGATGAGGCTCAGCGGGGTCGACGCCGGATGTCGTTCGACGGGGCGGCGGGCACCTATCGGCGCGGGCGGCCGGCGTACCCGGAAGCGGTCTTCGATCTGCTGACCGCCCGGTGTGGATTGCGGCCCGGCGTCCGGGTGCTCGAGATCGGCGCCGGCGCCGGCCTCGCGACCGGGCCACTGCTGGCGCGGGGCGCCAACGTGGTCGCCGTCGAGCCCGGCGCCAATCTCGCCGCGCTGCTCGCCGCCGACCATCCCGAGGTCGAGGTGGTGGTCGGCGACTTCGAGACGGCCCCGTTGACAGGTCCGTTCGACCTTGCCGTCGCCGCGACGTCACTCCACTGGGTCGACCCGGTCGCCGGGATCGCGAAGCTCGGCACGCTGGTGCGGCCGGGCGGCTGGCTCGCCGCGTGGTGGACCGAGTTCGGCGACGTCAACCGCCCGACCGCGTTCCGCGACCGGCTCGACGAGGTCTACCGCGACCTGATGCCGGCCGAACCGGGCTATCGCGACAGTCGCTCACACGTGCTCGACACCGAGCGCTGGAGCGCGGTGCTGACAGCGGGCGGCTGGTTCGGCGACGTCTCGGTCGACGTCATCGAGTGGCAGCAGCGACTGACCCCCGACTCGGCCCGCGAGCTCTGGTCGACGTTCCCCAACGTGGCCGAACTCGGCCCGGCCGAGCGCGAGCAGTTTCTCGGCCGGCTCGCCGCCCTGGTCGACGGCGGGGTCGACGACCCGCGCCTGACCGTCGTCTACACCGCTAGCGCAGCGCCTGCAGGCCGTCGCGCACCTCGCTGACGAAGATTTCCGGCTGCTGCCAGGCCGCGAAGTGGTTGCCCAGGTCGACCTCGTTGAAATAGATGAGGTCCGGGTACGCCGCCTCGGTCCACGACTTCGGCGCCTGGTAGAGCTCGTGCGGGAAGACGCTCACCGCGGCCGGCACCCGCACGCCCTTGGCGTCGAAGAAGCCGAGCTTGTTCTCCCAGTAGAGCCGGGCCGACGAGACGCCCGTGTTGGTCAGCCACGTCAGCGTGATGTTGTCGAGGATCTCGTCACGGGTGAGGCTGCCGACCGGCTCCTCCCGCACGAACGCGGTCGAGATGTCGTCGTAACTCTGCGCGTCGTGGTCGAGCATCCAAGCCGCGAGGCCGATCGGCGAGTCGGCCAGGCCGCAGAGCGTCTGCGGGCGCAGGGCCATCTCCACGGCGTACCCGATGCCCTTGGTGAACATGAACATGAGCTGGTCGAAGGCGCGGCTCTCGTCCTCCGACAGGTCGGTCGGCCGCGGATCGCCGGCACCGAGCACATTGGACGCGATCACCTTGGAGACGGCGGCCGGGACGGTGCCGGGCATGTTGGAGTGGATGCCGAGCAGCCCTTCTGGGGCCTGCACGCCCATCAGGTCGGTGACGATCGCGCCCCAGTCGCCCCCCTGTGCCGCGAACCGCGAATAGCCCAACCGCTTCATCAACACAGTCCAGGCCCGGGCGATGTGGCCGGGGTCCCAGCCGATGGTGTCCGGGCGCTCGGAGAACCCGTACCCCGGCATCGACGGGATCACCACGTGGAAGGCGTCTTCGGCGCGGCCGCCGTAGGTCTCCGGATCGGTGAGCGGTCCGATCGCCATCAGCATCTCGACGACGGAACCCGGCCACCCGTGGGTGAGAATCAGCGGAAGCGCGTCGTCATGCTTGGACCGCACGTGGATGAAGTGAATGTCGAGGTCATCGATGCTGGTCAGGAATTGGGGGAACGAGTTGAGCCGCTGCTCGACCCGCCGCCAGTCGTAGTCGCCGCCCCAGTAGCGGGCGAGAGCCTGCATAGTGTCTTGCTGGACACCCTGCGACGCGTCGTCGACAGGCTCACACTCGGACCAGCGGGTGTTGGCGATGCGGCTACGGAGGTCGGCGAGGTCCGCCTCGGGGATCTCGACGGTGAACGGCCGGACCTCGTGGTTTTTCCTGGACAACTCGGGCTCCTCTCGCGTGGACGTGGCATGCCGCGCGCCAGCGGCTTGATCCACGGCACGTCGGGGAACGTCATCCTGGGCCGGCGCCGAAAGCCAGCCAGCACGCCAGGTTTATGAATCTTCATGGTAGGCCGGACCCGGCGTAGGCCGAGGTCGGTTCACGCGTACGCGTCCAAGAACGTGCGGATGCGGTCGGCGATGGACGGCCAGTCGGTACCGAGCCAGACGAGATGCGTGTGCGCCTGGCTTTCCACGAGCGAGGCGTGGCGGATGGTGTTGGCGAGAGACTCGGCGTGCGCGAACGGGACGCCGCGGTCGGTGCGGGTGGCTATCACCAGGGTGGGCTGGTCGATGCCGGCGGTGACGTCGGGAGTAGGGCGCAGGTCGCTGACGAATCCGCGACCCGAACGCATGTGGGAGAACAGGTGCAGCAGCATGGCACGGTCGTCGTCGCTCAACGCCGCCATGACCGTCCCGACCGGGAGCGTGGACAGGCCCCGCAGCATCAGCCGCAGGCCGGCCTCGGGCGCCAGCCGCATGAGGGCGCGCACGCCGGCCCAGGTGAGCCGCTCGGTCGCGCCATTGAAGACGACGTACGCACCGAGTCGGGTCACCGGGTCCGGATAGGGCAGAAAGCTGACGGCACTGATCATGATCAAGCGGTCGACCAGCGAGGGGTGGCGCGCCGCCATTGTCGCGGCCGTGGGCCCGCCGCCGGAGATGCCGACGGCCGCTGCGACGCGGTCGACGCCGAGATCCGCACACAACTCCCGGACCGCGTCGCAGAAGTGCGGTGCCGTGGACAGCGGCGTGCC
Source organism: Asanoa sp. NPDC049573 (assembly GCF_040676615.1). Taxonomy (NCBI): domain Bacteria; kingdom Bacillati; phylum Actinomycetota; class Actinomycetes; order Micromonosporales; family Micromonosporaceae; genus Asanoa; species Asanoa sp. NPDC049573. The sequence continues at coordinate 10,738 of NZ_JBFAPI010000010.1, read as the reverse complement.
GCCGTAGCCGGGGCGGGACGGCACCAGCACGGTGCAGCCGGCCGCCGCGAAAACCTCCTCGCCCAGCGGAAGACCGGCGCGCATGTGTCCACCGTGGAAGATCAGCACCACGGTGTCGCCGCGCCGGTCCAGCCGGAACTCGAGCTCCACGAGGTGGAGCATGCATCAGAAGGCGAAGAACCACCACTGGTTCGTGTACGGGAACTCCGGACCGAAACAGTCCCACTGCCGCAGCTCGGTCAGGTCGTAGCGGTCGGCGGCCGGCACGTCGACGCACTTGTGGTCGTAGACGGGCCGCATCTGGTAGAGACCGTTGGCCCCCTGCACGAACTCGAACATCTGCTGCCAACCCGGGCTGCAGTCCCAGGTCTGGATCCGCTGGCCGTTCTCGAACCGGCCGTCGAGCACGTCCAGGCACTTGTCCGGGTTCTGGTAGAGCAGGAACATCGGCTTGATCCGCCAGGCCGTCACGCCGTTGACCCGGCCGATGTTCTCCAGCTCGAACTTCTGGTTGTTGGTGTCGAAGCAGCTGTACTGCTGCACGACGGCGCCGTTGTGGAAGTTCCAGTCGCGGATGTCGATGCACTTCCGCGACATGTCGTTGACGATGTAGTAGGTGCCGCCGGAGCCCGGCGTCACGTGGTGATAGGTGTAGGGCGCCGCCTGTGCCGGGCCGCCGACCAGCACCAGGCCGGTCACCGCCAGCAGCAGCACCGCGAAGGCACGGCTCAGCTGTTTCATCACGCGGGGACCGTAGCCACGCGACCTATTTTTGATCTATCCGAAGCGGCCCGGCACTCCTGGTGAGGGGTGCCGGGCCGCCGTGCCGGAACAGGGTCAGCAGCTCGCCTTGTAGGCGGCGGCCTGGCCCTCGGCGCTGGTCAGGTTGTCCTTGGTGATGATGGTCGAGCCGGTCTGGATGTTGGCCTCGTTGGGCTCGCCCTTGAGGGCCTTGATCGCCTGCTGCACGCCCCGTACGCCGATGTCGCCCGGCTGCTGCGCGATCAGTGCCTGCACGGTGCCGTCCTGGAGCGCCTTGATCTGCTCCGGTCCGGCGTCGAAGCCGACCACGTTGACCTTGCCCTGCTTGCCGGCCTGGCGGATACCGGTCGCCGAGCCCTGCGCCGAGAAGAGGTTCGACGCGAAGATGCCCACGATGTCGGGGTCCTTCTGCAGTGCGGCACTCACGATCGAGGCGGCCTTGGCCGGGTCGTTCTGCGAGTACTGCACGCCCAGGTAGGTGAACTTCGGGTCGGCCTTGGCGGCGTCACCGAAGCCCTTGTCGCGGGCGTCGGTGGTGCTGATGCCGGGCTGCACGCCGACGCCGAGCACCTTGCCGCCGTTGGGCGCGAGCTTCTGGATGGCCTCGAACGCGGCCTTGCCACCCGCGCTGTTGTCGGACGAGATCGCCGACACCGCGACCGACGGGTCGTTGAGCGTGGTGTCGACCAGCACGATCTTGATGCCCTGGGCCTTGGCCTGTGCGATCGGCTGCTGCATGGCCGAGACGTCGGTCGGAGCGATCAGGATCGCGTCGGGCTTGGACGCGATGACCGACTGCAACACCGGGGTCTGCAGGGTCGGGTCGAACTTCTGCGCACCCTGGGTCGTGACGGTGGCGCCTTCCTTGGCCGCCTCCTCCTTGATGCCGCATTCCATCGTGATGTAGAACGCGTCGCCCGCGACGCCCTGGACGAACGCCAGCTTGTAGTTGCCGGACTTCGCGCCGCCGGCGGTGGAGCCGCCGCCGTCGCTGTCGGAGCCACAGGCGGCCGCGCCGAGCGCGACGGCGGCCAACGCGGCGACTATGGCGGTTGACTTGCGCTTCATGCTGATCCCTTTCTCGATGCGCTTCCTGCACGGGACAGGAATGGCAGGCGTGTTTTCGTGCCTCTAATCGCGGCTGCACGGCGGAGCTGGTCGACGTAGACGACGGCGACGAGCACCGCGCCGACGACGACCTGCTGCCAGAACGGCTGCACGCCGGTCTGGATGAAGCCGTTCTGCAGCACGATCGGGATGAACAGTCCGATGACGGTGCCGAACACGGAACCAATGCCACCGAACAGGCTGGTGCCGCCGATGGCGACGCCGGCGATGACGTTCAGCGGCGTGTTGGACTGGCCGCCGATCGTCGTGGACTGGAAGAAGCCGAGGTTGAGCAGGCCGGCGAAGCCGGCCAGCAGCCCCGCGAACGCGTACACCTTGATGAGGTGTCGCTCGACCTTGACACCGGCCCGGCGGCCGGCCTCGGCGTTGGAACCGATGGCGTAGGTGTAGAGGCCGAACCGGGTGCGGTGCAGGAGCACGATGCCGAAGATCACCACGACCGCGGAGATCACCGCGATCGTCGGCACCTGGCCGACGATGTTGCCGAAGCCGATGTCGTTGACCAGCGTCTGCGGCGCGTCACGCAGGTCGAGACCCTTCGTCATGATCTGCGCGAAGCCCAGCGCGGCACTCAGCGATCCGAGCGTCACCACCAGCGGCGGCACTTTCGCCTTGGCCACCAGGAACCCGTTGAGCAGGCCCCAGGCCAGCCCGGAGACGAGGGCGGCGACGAGTCCGACGAGGACCGTGCCCCAGCCCTGGCCGCCGAACGCGACCATGATCTTGTCGGCGACCACGCCACTGAACACCAGCACGCTGCCGACCGACAGGTCGATTCCGCCGGTGATGATCACGAAGGTCATACCGACGCCGAGTACGGCGTAGATGGCCGTGTTCTGCACGATGCCGCGGATGTTGAACCCGGTCAGGAACGTGTCCGGGCGCAGCGCGGTGAACACCGCGACCGTGACGACCAGCAGGATCAGGATCTGCAGCGCCTGCAGGCGGGAGATCCGGCTGAGCCGGCCGGCCGGTGCGTCCTCGGTGGACGCCGCGGGCGCCGTCTGCGTGGTGGTCATGCCGCTGCCTCCCTTCGGTCGGCGGGGCACGACAACCGGTCACTGAGCCGGCTGCGCTCGCTTCGCTCGCTCATGACGCCTCCTGTGCCACGGCACCGGTCATCGCGGACACCAACTGCTCCATCGAGGTGTCCGCCTTGTTGTAGGTCGCGACCCGGCGGCCCCGCCACATCACCTGGATGCGGTCGGCGACCTCCATGACGTGCGGCATCGAGTGGCTGATGAACACCACCCCGATCCCCTCGCCGCTGACGCGGCGGACGAGTTCGAGCACGTTCTGGGTCTGCACCACGCCCAGCGCGGCCGTCGGCTCGTCGAGGAAGATGACTTTCTGGGCCCAGGCGGCGGCCCGGGCGACGGCGATGCCCTGGCGCTGGCCGCCCGACATCCCGCCGACGGTGCCCCCCAGGTCGCGGACGGTGGCGCCGAGCCGGTCGAACGCGCTGCGGCTGCCGTCGCGCATCGCCTTGCCGTCCATGAAGCCGAGCTTGCCGAGCAGGCCCTTGCGCATCACCTCGCGGCCCAGGTACATGTTCTGCACCGGCGAGAGGTGCGGTGCCAGCGCGAGGTCCTGGAACACGGTCTCCATGCCGAGTTCACGGGCGTCGGTCGGCGAGGTGAGCTGCACCGGCTTGCCGTCGAAAAGGATCTCGCCCGCGTCGGCGCTCTCCGCCCCGGACAGGATCCGCACCAGGGTGCTCTTCCCGGCGCCGTTGTCACCGATGAGGGCGACCACCTCGCCGGCCTGTACGTCGAAGTTGGCGTTGGTCAGCGCCTCGACGTGGCCGTAATGCTTGGTGATCCCGCGCGCTTCGAGTACCGCTGTCATGGCTAGTTCACCGCCTCCGTGAAGGGCCGTGCCCGCCCCGCCACCGTGTCGAGGCAGGTCTGCAACCGCTGGCGCGCCACGGTGTCCAGGAACTCCTGCCGTGCCGGCCCGGAAAGGCCGATCGCTTCCTTCCAGATGGACCGCCCGGCGATGAACCCGGACGCGCCACCCTCGTCGCACGAGACCCGCAGCACGTTCTGGAACTCGTCGAAGCCGACGCCCGCGGAGAGCACCGCCCACGGAGCCTTGACCGTCTCGGCGACCCGCCGGCACCCGCGCGGTGAGCCCGGGTATTCGATCTTCACCAGGTCGACGCCGGTGTCGGCGATCCGCACCGCCGCCTCGACGATCAGGTCCTCGCGCTGCTGCGCGGTCAACTCCTCGCCGGGCAGCGCGTAGATGAGGTTCTCCACCACCGACGGGATGCCGACCGCCTTGCAGTCGGCGGCCACCTCACGGACGATGTCGAGCACCTCGGCCGAGATGTCCGGGCCGTCACCGACCGGGCGGCCCGGGCGAAGCTGGACGAGGAACTTGACCGCGTCGCCGCCCTGGGCCTTGACCCAGGCCGCGTCCTGCTTCGGGTCGCGGTGGGTCCGCGGCTCGCCGTTGTAGTTGCCGCGGTCGGCCGGCTCGGCCGCGACCAGCAGTCCGCAGGACGCCGCCCGGGCGCCGGCCTCGGTCACCGAGGGCACGCCGTAGGTCGGGTCGAGCAGGATGGCGCTGGCCAGCGGGGTGAGCGCCGCGGCGACGTCGATCTTCGCCTGGTGCATGTCGCCTTCGCTGGGGTCCTGGCCGACCGCGGCGAACATCCGGCGCAGCGTGTTGCGCTGGTCCATCGCGACGATCGAGAAGATGCCGTTGGCGTCCGCGATCGCGCTCAGACCTGTATCTCGCTCCGTCATGCGTTGTCCTTTCGTGTGCTCGCTGCGGTCGCGACGGCGGTGACGTCCGCCCGGTCAACCGTGTCGAGGAACTGCCGAGTCACCTTGTCCAGTGGGATGTCGTACGCGGCGCAGGCGCCGAACATCGCGGCACCCCGCGCGCCCGGTTGCTCCAGTTCGGAGATCCGCAGCCGGGGTATCACCGCCGCCTTGGCCCGCCGCACGCTCGCCATCCGGGTCCAGCCGCCGGCCGCGACCGCCGTGCGGTGCTCGCCGACGACCGAGTTGACCGCGGCCAGCAGCGCCGCGGTCTGTTCGCCGAGGTGCTTGAGCGTGGCCGCCCAGAGCAGGTCGGGGCTGGCGCCGTCGCGGATCCGGAGGGTCACGTCGTTGTCGTGCATCGCTGCGCCGACCACGGTCAGCGCGTCACCCACAGGGGCGTCGGGCTGCCAGCGCCGGTCGAGGTCGTCGCGGCGCTTCGGGCCGTCGGCGCCGACCAGCGCGAGCACCCGGCGCATCACCAGGCCCGAGCGCATTCCCCCGATCAGCACCGCGTGGTCGGGCAGCACGTGCCGGCCGGCGTCGATACCGAGGCCGACCAGGGTGGCCCGCTCGTCGTCGGTGAGGATGCGGGGCACCGAGCGGAGCAGCACCTCGGCGGTGCCACACGAGTCGAACAGGTCGGCCGGGCCGGTGGCGCCGGCGCCGATCGCGGCGACCGGGTGGTCGTGGCCGGCGACGGTGACGGCGGCGCCCTCGAGTGCCGGGATGCCGATGCCTCTCCGGACCAGGCCGGCCGGCTGGCCAGCCGGCCTGGTCTCGGGCAGGAACTCCGGGCCGACGCCGATCCGGTCAAGGGCCTCGGTCCACGGCTGGCCGGTGGCCTGGTCGAGCAGCCCGGTGCGGGAGGCCAGGGAGGGTTCGCTGATCCGTTCGCCGGTCAGCACGTAGGCGACGAACTCCGGCATGTTGAGCCAGCGCGACGTCTTGTCGAGCCCGATGCCGGCGCCGCGCATCCAGAGCAGCTTGGGCAGACTCCACTGTGAACCGACCGGCAGGCCCGTGCGGCGCGGGAAGTCGGCGACGAACTGGTTTCCCTGCCCTTTGAGTTCGGCTGCGCCGCGCTCGTCGAACCAGGCGATGACCGGTGAGGTTTCCCGGCCGTACGCGTCGAGGATCGTGCCGCTCTCGGCCAGGCCGGCGATGCCGATGCCGGCCACCTGAACGTCTCCCTCGACCTGGCCGACCGCGTCTTCGAGCGTGCGCAGCACGTCGGCCACGAGCGCCGCGCCGGTGGTCTCCAGCCGGCCGTCGGGCGTCTGGGTCCAGGTGGTCGGGTTGCGGGCGAAGGCGACGGTGCTGCCGTCCGGGCGGGTGAGCACGGCCTTGGTGACGGTGGTGCCGAGGTCGACACCGGCGACGACTTCGGTCATGCGGTCACCTCCGGTGCCAACTCGCCGCTGCCGCGGGGCACCACCCGCAGCGGCGCCAGGATGGTCTCGACCGGCGGCTCGTCGCCGGCCAGCCGGCTGAACAGCCGCTCCGCCGCGAGCCGGCCGATCGCCTCGGGCGAGTGGTCGACGATGGTGATCGCCGGGGTCAGCGTGTCGGCCATGGCGAAGTCGCCGAACGAGATGAAGCCGAGGTCGGTGCGGCGCAGCCGGTGGATCGTCGGCAGCGAGCCCAGCGAGCAGCGGGTGTTGGCGCTGAACACGGCGGTCGGCGGGTCGGTCATCCGCAGCAGCGCCTCGACCGCCACGCCGGCGTCGCCCTTGGCCGGCTCGACCTGGGCGACCAGGTCGTCGTCGAACGCGATGCCGGCGGCCTCGATCGCGTCCCGATAACCGGCCAGCCGGTAGCGCGCGGTCGCGGTGCTCAGCCGGTCGCCGATGTAGGCGATCCGCCGGTGGCCGTGCCGCATCAGGTGCTCGACGGCCATCCGGGCACCCCCGCGGTCGTCGACCACCACCGCGTCGGCCGCCAGGTCTTCGGCGGCACGGTCGATGAAGACCAAAGGGCAGCTGGAGGTACGCAGGTACGCGTGATCGTCTGAAATGGACGCGATGATGAGCCCGGCGACCCGCCGTTGGAACAGGCCGTCGAGCACGATGCGCTCGCGCTCGGCCCGCCGGCGGGTGCTGGCGATGATGACCGAGACACCGCGGTCGAGGGCCATCCGCTCGATCTCGCCGATGACGCTGGCGAAGAACGGGTCGCCGACCTCGTCGACCACCACGCCGATGGTCTCGTCCTGGCCCAGCCGCAGCGACCGCGCGAGCGGGTCGGGCCGGTAGCCGAGTTCGACGACCGCCTGCTCGACCCGCGCCCGGGTGGCCGCCGAGACCCGTTCGTCGCCGTTGATCACCCGGGACGCGGTCTTGGTGCTGGTCTGTGCGGCCTCCGCGACGTCGCGAAGCCGGGCCCGGGGCCGCTTCATGGCTGGGTGCCCAGCTTGCGCAGTTGCGCCAGCAATTCGGCGGCCCGGTCCGGGTCGACGCCGCCGGCCCGGAGTTGCTCGCAGGACGCGCTGGCGGTGGCGGACCCGCGCAGTATGGCGGCCGCCCAGTCGACGGTGCCGCCGGCTTTCCCCGCTCCCCCGGTGCCGGAACCCGCGGCGCTGCCCGCGCCACCGCTCTCGGCGCGGCTCGCGCCACCGCCGCCGGCGCTGCCTGCGCCTGCGGCATTGTCCGACGCTGCGCCGGCGGCTTCGATCTCGAGCAGCACGCCGCCAAGGAAGGAGTCGCCGGCGCCGACGGCGCTGACCACCTCGACCTTGATCGCCGGGAACCAGCGGACCCGGCTCGTGCCTTCGGCGAGCGCGACACCGTGCGCGCCCGCGGTGACCGCGGCGTTGTGGGCGCCCAACTCGCACAGGGTGGTCGCGGCCGCCATGGCCCGCTCGCGCACGTCGCTGTCGGCGTCGAGGAGCACCAGGCCGGAGGTGCCGGAGATGGCCGCCTCGGCCTCTTGCAGGTTGGGCTTGACCAGGTCGGGACCGCTGGCCAGGGACGCGCGCAGGGCGGCCGGCGCGGTGTCGACGACGGCGATCACGCCGGCCTCGTGGGCCAGGCGCACCAACTGTCCGTAGCCGTCTTCCGGCGCGCCCGGCGGCAGGCTGCCCGAGCAGGCCAACGTGCGGTGGCCGGGCAGGCTGGCCGCGATCGCGTCGCGGTAGCGCTTCCAGATGGCGGCGTCGATGGTGGAACCGGGCTCGTTGACGATGGTGGTGCGGCCGCCGGGCTGTTCGATCACGATGATCGCGTTGCGGGTGTCGCCGGGCATCGGCACGTCGACGACGTCGGCGCCCTCCTCGGCGAGCAGCCGCAACAGGCGTTCCCGGTCGCGGTCGGCGACCAGGCCGACGACGGTCGCGCGCTGACGGTGTGCCCGGGCGACGCGGGCGATGTTGACACCCTTGCCGCCGGCCGTGACCTCCACCGACCGGGCGCGCATCACCCCACCGAGCACCAGCTCCGGGACGAGCTGTGTCCGATCCAGACACAGGTTGGGCGTCGCGATCAGCACTGACCGGTCCCCTCTTCGACTCATCAGGTAATCGTTGTCACGAGACGAGGTAATCGATGTCACAGCGGTGCTCGAACTATGTGCACGGTGCTTCATGACTGTCAAGATGACGAAGAGTTTTCAGGGACGTTTCGTAACAGGATCGTTTCCCGGAACGGGCCGTACTACATGGAGAGTGACGCAGCAGTCACGTTCCGTCAGGACGGAGGTGACCAATTTGGTCAACCTGCCCGCCGTGCTCGTTACCGGGCCGCCGGCGAGCGGCAAGACCGTGCTCGCCCGCGCCGTCGCGCGATCGCTCAACGCAGCTCTGTTCGATCAGGACGTGCTCACCAGGCCGCTGACCGCGGTGGTCGCCGGCTTGCTCGGCACCGACGATCTCGATGATCCGCGGCTGGCTCTGTCCACCCGGGCCGCTCGCTACGAGACGCTGTTCGACGCCGCCGCCGACAACCTCGCGATCGGCAACCCGGTCGTGCTGGTCGCGCCGTTCACCGCCGAACGCCGTGATCCGCTCGCCCTGCGCCGCGTCGCCGACCGGTTCGCGGCTTTCGGCGGTAAGACGACGCTTGTCTGGCTACGGGCGACACCGGACCTGCTGCGCGAGCGGATGAGCGGCCGGTCGGCCGCGCGCGACCGCGCCAAGCTCGCCGATCTCGCCGCCTTCCTGGACCGGGTCGACCTGGCCCCGCCGACGGTCCCCCACCTCGCGGTTTCCGCCGCCGCCGCACCCGCCGACCAGGTCCGGCTCGTGCGGGACCACCTTGACGCCGCGGGACCACCCCGCCAATGATCACGTCGCCGCCGCTCTCGCTCGGAGGAGAAACCCATGACCGTCATCGTGCTTCCCGCCAATCAGCCGGCCGACCGGTTCTACCTCGGCGGCGACCGGATCGCGGCGTTCCGCGGGAGCGCGCCCGCCGGTGACCACACGCCGGAAGACTGGGTGGGGTCGACCACCACGGTCGCGGGCTTCGACTCGCTCGGGCTGACCGTCCTCGACGACGGCCGCTTCCTGCGCGCCGCGATCGCCGACGATCCGGTGCGTTGGCTGGGCGCCGAGCACGTCGCGCGCTTCGGCGCCGACCCGGCCCTGCTGGTCAAGCTGCTCGACGCGGGCGAGCGGCTGCCGGTGCACGTACACCCGGATGACGCGTTCGCCCAGTCGCACCTGGGTTGCCGCAACGGCAAGACCGAGTCGTGGATCATCCTGGACGCGGAACCGGGCGCCAAGGTGCACCTCGGCTTCCGCGAAGACGTCGAGCCGGCGACCCTGGCCGGCTGGGTGGCCCGCCAGGACCGGGAAGCGATGCTGGGCGCGCTGCACGCGGTCGAGGTGGCCGCCGGCGACACGGTCTTCGTGCCGGCCGGCTACGCGCACGCGATCGGCGCCGGCATCCTGCTGCTCGAACTCCAGCAGGCCGCCGACCTGTCGCTGCTGCTGGAGTATGACGGTTTCGCGATCGACGGCCCCCGCGACGGCCACCTCGGCATCGGCTTCGACGCGGCCCTGCCGTGCGTGCGCCACCAGGCGGTGCCGGCCGACACCCTCAACGAACTCTGCGGGCGGATCGACGATTCACGAATCTTCCCGGCGTACGGCGATGCCTTCTTCCGTGCCGTCCACCACGATGGACCGTCCACTTGGGAGCCCGGTTTCTCGATCGCCGTGGTGCTTTCCGGAGAGGGCCGGCTGGCCTGGGGCACCGACGAGTCGCTGGCCCTGCGCAAGGGCATGACCGTGCTGGTACCGCACGCCGCCGGCACGGTCCGCGTCGAGGGCCCGGTCGAGCTGGTCCGTTGCCGCCCGCCGGTCGCCTGAACGCTACCGTCCGCTTTCCAGGACCGCTTTGAGCTCCGCGATCCCCCGCTGGACACGGGGCCGGACCAGGTCGGCCATGTCGTGTGGGAGAACGTCGGTGACCCACACGACCCGGCTGCGGTCGCCCTCGGCGAAGACCTGGAACGCCGCGTGGTGGTAGGTCAGCGGCAGGCGTTGCCCGTCGGTCACCGTGTAGGCCATCCGGCGCAGGCTGTGGTCGACGGCGAGGATGAGTTCGCGGACCACCGTGCCGTCCGGCATGGTCAGGATGCGCACGTCGCCCTCGATGCGTGCGTCGGCCACCCGGCCGGGCAACAGCCGCCGGTGCACGGCACCGACGTCGGCGATGGCGTCCCAGACCCGCTGTGCGGGGACGTCGACCACGGCGTCGACACTGACCGTTGCCATGCTCGCTACCTCCGATCGCTGTTTCGGGCGAGCCCGTGGTGGACGACGGCCAGCGGGAGGATGCCCGCCACGTGCCAGATCAGGGCGCTGGCATCGAAGCGCACGCCCAACGCCAGCCGCGCGAGCACGCTGCGCTCCGACCACTCCGCCGCCGACCTCGCCGAGGCCAGCGGCGCCCAGGCCATCGCGCGGCAGGTCGCCGAGGCAGGCGCCATCCTCTAGGACCGCGGCGACCGGTTCCTCGCGTCGGTGCGGATGGCTGGCGACTAGGGCGTGTCCTGCCGATCATGAGAGCCAGATGATGGTGGCTATCAGCAGCAGGCTGGCCCGGTAGATCGCGGCGCGTTTCGCGAAGCGGGTG